>JBEQTH010000112.1:0-9377 GCA_040348785.1 Myxococcales bacterium
TGAAGAAGGAAGAGGGCGGCCGTCACACGCCGTTCTTCACCAACTACCGCCCGCAGTTCTACATCCGCACGACCGACGTGACGGGTTCCGTGATGCTGCCCGAGGGCGTCAAGATGGTGATGCCGGGCGACAACGTGACCGTCGAAGTCGAGCTGATCACGACCGTGGCCCTGGAAGAGCAAATGCGCTTCGCCATCCGTGAGGGCGGCAAGACCGTCGGCGCCGGCGTCGTCACCAAGATCATCGAATAAGGGAGCTCAGCTCCTCTGTCCTCGGGAGCTCAGCTCCCGCCCCGCTGAACTGAATTCAGCGGGGCCCACCCTCAGGTTTTGGGGCCCCAACCCCAAAACGCACGTCTCAGAGTTCGCTGCCGAAAGTCTGTAAATGCCCGACACAACGAAGATTCGCATCCGCCTGAAGGCGTTCGATCATCAGCTCCTCGACAAGTCCACCACGGACATCGTCGAGACCGCTCGCCGCACTGGCGCGCGCGTCGCGGGTCCCATCCCGCTGCCGACCTCGATCCGCAAGTACACCGTGCTCCGTGGCCCGCACGTCGACAAGAAGTCGCGCGAGCAGTTCGAGGTGCGCACGCACAAGCGCCTGATCGACATCTTGGAGCCGACCCCCCAAACGCTCGATGCGTTGATGAAGCTCGACCTGTCGGCCGGCGTCGACGTCGAGATCAAGAGCTGAGCTGAGGTAACATGGCAAAGATCGACGTATTCAACCTCAAGCGCGAGAAGGTCGGCGACCTGGATCTGTCCGACGAAGTCTTCGCGACCGAGATCAAAGAGCACCTGTTCCACGAGGTCGTGGTCGCTCAACTGGCCTCGCGCCGCGCGGGCACCAAGGCTGCCAAGGAGCGTTCGGCCGTCTCCGGCTCCTCGAAGAAGATCTACAAGCAGAAGGGCACTGGCCAAGCGCGCCACGGCTCGATCCGCGCGCCGATCTTCGTCGGTGGTGGTCGTGCTCACCCGCCGAAGCCGCAGGACTTCAGCTACCGCCCCCCGCGCCAGGTGCGCATCGGCGCGCTGCGCAGTGCGCTGAGCCTAATCCTCAAAGAGGGTCGCCTCACCGTGGTCGACAGCATCGAGCTCGCCGAGGTCAAGACCCAGGCGCTCGCCTCCGTGCTCGGCGTGCTCAAGGCCGACGCGAAGAAGACGCTGGTCGTGGACGACAAGGGCAACGAGAAGCTGCGCTTGTCGATCCGCAACCTGGAAAAGAATCAGTTCCTGCCCCCGGAAGGCGTGAACGTGTACGACTTGCTTCGTCACGACCACCTCGTGCTTTCCAAGGGCGCCGTGAAGGCCCTCGAAGCCCGCCTGCTGGAGAGCAAATGAAACCCGCCGATATCATCAAGCGGCCGATTGCGCTGACCGAGAAGGCGGCCCGCCTGAAGGAAGCCAACCAGGTCGTGTTCGAAGTCGCCATCGCGGCGAACAAGATCGAAATCAAGACCGCCGTCGAGTCGCTGTTCTCGGTCAAGGTGACCGACGTGAACACGCTGATTCAACGCGGCAAAGTGAAGCGCGTCGGCCGTGCCCTCGGCAAGCGCCCGAATTGGAAGAAGGCCGTCGTCACGCTGCGTGAAGGTGACGACATTCAATTCTTCGACGAGTCGAAGGAGTAACGAACATGGGTATCCGAGCTTTCAAGCCGACCTCTGCGGGTCGCCGCTTCTACACTGTCAGTGATTTCGCCGAGATCACGACCAACGCGCCGCTCAAGAAGCTGACCGAGGGCAAGTCCTCGACCGGCGGACGTAACCACTACGGCCGTATCACCTCGCGTTTCCGCGGCGGTGGTCACAAGCAGCGTTATCGCCTGGTCGACTTCAAGCGTTCGAAGATCGGCATCCCGGCTCGCGTCGCGGAGATCGAATACGATCCCAACCGCACCGCGCGCATCGCGCTCCTGCACTATGCCGACGGCGAGAAGACCTACATCCTCGCGCCCGATGGTTTGAAGCAGGGCGACACCGTGCTCAGTAGCCGTCTCGCGGACATTCGCCCCGGCAATTGCTTGCCGCTCGGTGACATCCCGGCCGGCACGATGATTCACAACATCGAGATGCGGAAAGGCAAGGGCGGTCAGCTCGTGCGCTCCGCCGGTACCGCGGCTCAGTTGATGGCCAAGGACACCACCTACGCGCAGGTCAAGCTGCCCAGCGGCGAGGTTCGCAAGATCCACGTCCTGTGTCGCGCCACCGTCGGTCAGGTCTCGAACATCGAGCACCAGAACATCAGCTTGGGTAAGGCGGGTCGCGCTCGCTGGCTCGGGCGTCGTCCGCACAACCGCGGCGTTACGATGAACCCCGTCGATCACCCGATGGGTGGTGGTGAAGGCCGCACGAGCGGTGGTCGTCACCCCTGCTCTCCTTGGGGTCAGCTGACCAAGGGTTTGAAGACGCGCAACAACAAGCGCACCGACGTGATGATCGTCAAGCATCGCAAGGCGAAGGGCTGAGCTAATGGCACGCAGTATTAAAAAGGGGCCGTTCATCGACGGTCACCTGCAAAAGAAGATCGCAGACGCCCAGGCTCAGGCCTCGAAGAAAGTGATCAAGACCTGGTCACGTCGTTCGACCATCTTCCCGGAGGCCGTTGGCCTCACCTTCGCGGTGCACAACGGACGTAAGTTCGTGCCCGTGTTCGTCAGCGAGAACATGGTCGGTCACAAGCTCGGCGAGTTCGCGCCGACTCGGACCTTCCACGGTCACGCCGGCGACAAGAAGGGCAAGCCCGCACCGGGCGCCAAGCCCTCGCAAGCTCCGGCCCCCGGCCGTAAGTAAGGCGCGCTCGGCTACGCCGAGTCCGCGCAAGGAAGGATGCGATGTGCCGACGTGGCACGTCGCGTCCTTTTGTTTTTGATGGTCAAAGGGCGCGTCGCGACCGGCCCAGCCTTCGGCGTCACGGACGCGCCTCAGGCCAACTGACGCAGCTCGTCGCGGTACGCGCGCAGCGCTGCGTGCTGATCGGGCAGCTCGGCGAAGTGCGCGATGCGCGCGAGCTCCGGCTCGGGCAGCACCTCGCTCGCCGGAATGGCTTCGTAGTGATCGCCGCGTAACGTGAAGATCCGGAACGCGCCCGACTCGAACACCCAGACCTCGCGGATGCCGAGCCCGCGATACACGTCCAGCTTGTCGAGCGAGCCGCGCGTGGCCACGACCTCCAGCGCAATGTCCGGGATCGGCTTGTCCTCACCGCGTGAGTAACACTCGTCCGGTTCGAGCCCGCGCTCCTTGTCCTTCTTACGGAAGGTCGTCGAACCGAAGCCGTAAAGCGGGATGTCGCGCTCGAGGCAATACAGCTCCAGCAAGCGCGCGATTTGCGTCTTCGCTACCTCGTGCCCGCGTGATGGACTCATGATTTCCAGCGACCCCTCCAGATAAGTCATCCGAACGGAGGCGCTCTCGATCGCGTCGCGCAGCGCTTCGTAAACTTCCCAGGGAACGTTGGAGAGCAAGATCCGTTGCTCGTCCTCCGGGCCAGGAAGCTGAAGCGGAAACAGCGAGCTTGCGGCGGCCATGCGTCGGATTGTAGCCCTCATTCGGTCTCCTGCTCCATCGGCCCGCTGAGCCGCGCGGTTGCGTTCGATCGTGTCGATCGCTGAACGGCCAGCCAGGCGCGGACGCGCGCAGCGGCGCGGCAGCTAACCCTGAAGGGTGATTCGGCGCGTGCCCGCGCTGGCGTATTCTGGCCAAGAATTCGAGCTGAACCCGACATAGGTCGCTCGGCCAAAAGTGTAAGCTGATGCTTGATGGCCAGGCATTTCGGCGAGTTTTCGAGGCAAAATCGCGCAACTGACGCTGGTGCTCTCGGCCGCGGCTTTGACGTTCGTCGAGGTGGGCTGCGCGACGGCAACCGAGCACGATCTGCCCGGCGAAGATGGCGGCGACAACGCGGGCGGTGCGCCGAGCGCGGGCGCTCGGGGCGCAGGCGCACCGGGTGCTGGCTCTCTCGGCGCGGGCGCCTTTGGCTCGGCGGGTAGCCCCACGAGCAGCGCGGGCGCGCCGAGCGCGGGCGCTACGAGCTTCGGCGGCGCGACGAACGGAGGGGGCAAAGGCGTGGCCGGCGCGCCGAGCGCAGGATCCGGCACTGGCGGAGCAGCGACCGCTGGAGCGGCAAGTGCCGGTGCACCCAGCGCGGGCGCCCCGAGCGCCGGAGCGCCGAGCGGCGGCGCGACCGGCTCGGCAGGCAGCACCGGCGGTACGGGCTGTAGCGCCGCCGCGTGGGCCTCCGGCAAGTCCTACACGAGCGGCGACGTCGTGACCGGCACCTGCGAGGTCGTTGGCGGCGGCGCGACGGTGTGCACCGCGGGCAAGGAGTACCCCTGGACCTGCACGGGCAGTACCCGCAGCGTGTATGCCCCGGGCGCCGACGTCTGGTGGGCGAACTGGATGCCTGGCACCGTGTGCAACTGAGCGGGCGGCGGTCCCTTCGGACCCTCCGCGTTATGCGGCCGGTGCCTGTTGCAGTCTGGCGTGCCCAGTGCGAAGTCCCGTCCGCGCCGCCGAAGGCTGGGCCGGGCAGGGCCGCGATCCGTGACCATCAACCCCTCGAGTCGGGCTCGAATCGCTGAACGGGTAACCAGGCCGGGGTCGGTGGGCGGGCGCCGGCTGCGGGGTCGGTCACCAATTAATGGAACAGTTTCCGAAAATTGCGGCTCCATTCGCTTGCACCATTGCTCTCGCTTTGCTAGTGAGGCGCTCCCCTTTGCGAAGCTCGTTCGGCCAGTCCGAATCGGGTTTCGCCAGCCGCCCCAAGCGGCTCGCGGTGCGGCCTTCTCAGCAGGCCGCGAACGTGTCGAACCGCGGCCACTCGGAGGTGGTTGTTCAGAGCAGACGGGTTTTCCGTTCTGTTCGCGGGGTCGACGGGTCTCACGAGGAAACTGTCGTTATGATTAGCAACGCCAAAGCCAATTTTCAGAGGATTAGTCCGCGTAAAGCGCGGATGATCGTCAATCTGATCCGCGGGCGGGACGCCTCCGACGCGCTGCAGCTTCTCGATTTCACGTTCAAGGCCGGTGCGCCGTTCGTGAAGAAGCTCATTGCCAGCGCCGTCGCGAACGCGAAGCTCAAGCGTCCCGATGTCGATACCGACGCGCTGTTCATCAGCAAGGCCTCGGTCGACAAGGCGGGCAACCAGAATCTTCGCCGTTGGCGACCGCGCGCTCAAGGGCGTGCCACTCGCATCGCCAAGGGCGTCAGCCACATCCACATCGAACTGGACCAGCGCTGAACCGCGCTTCCCGCGCTGTTACACGCGTCAACTGGTGAATAAGTAATGGGACAAAAAACTCATCCGTATGGCTTTCGCCTCGGCGTCATCAAGACGTGGACCAGCAAGTGGTACGAGGACAAGCACTACACCACGTGGCTCCACGAGGACATTCGCATCAAGCGAGCCGTCAAGGAGTACCTCTACAACGCCAACGTCGCAAGCGTCGAGGTAGAGCGCGCCGCCAACAAGGCCAAGGTCATCGTGTACACGGCTCGCCCGGGTATGGTGATCGGCAAGGGCGGCAAGGGCATCGAGATCCTCAAGATCGGTAACCTCGATACCGCCTCCAAGGGTGAGACCAAGTTCGCCGGTGTTCAATCGTTCACGCAGAACGAAGTGTTCATCGACGTGCAAGAGGTCCGTAAGGCCGAGACCAACGCCCAGCTCGTGGCCGAGAACATCGCCACCCAGCTCGAGCGTCGTATCGCCTTCCGCCGCGCCATGAAGAAGGCGCTGCAAACCGCGATGAAGTTCGGTGCCAAGGGCGTGCGCATTCGCTGCGCCGGTCGTCTGGCAGGCGCCGAAATGGGTCGCGTCGAGACTTATCGCGAGGGCCGCGTGCCGCTGCACACGCTCCGCGCCGACGTGGACTTCGGCCTCGCCGAAGCGCGCACTACGTACGGCACCATCGGTGTCAAAGTTTGGATCTTCAAGGGTGAAGTGCTTCAGCGCAAAGCGCGTCGCATCCCGGAATGATGAGCGATGCTACAACCTAAGCGCACCAAATTCAGGAAGCAGCAAAAGGGCAAGAACCGCGGCATCGCCTGGCGCGGTTCGGATGTCTCTTTCGGTGATTTCGGTCTGCAAGCGACCGAGCACAGCTTCGTCACCTCTCGTCAAATCGAAGCCTGCCGCATGGCCATTCAGCGCCACGTGAAGCGCGCGGGCAAGCTCTGGATCCGCGTCTTCCCGGACAAGCCGATCACCAAGAAGCCTCTCGAAGTCCGCATGGGTAGCGGTAAGGGCGGCGTCGAGGGTTGGGTTGCCGTGGTCAAGCCCGGCAAGGTCATGTTCGAGCTCGGCGGGATCCCGGAGAACGACGCACGTGAAGCGTTCCGTCTCGCCGGCACCAAGCTGCCGCTCGCGGTCCGCGTCCTGGCCCGAGGTGATTTGTGATGAAAGCCAAAGACCTGCGTGAGCGCTCGACCGAAGATCTGGCCGAGCTCAAGTCGTCGATCGAGAAGGACCTCTTCTCGCATCGCATGAAGAATGCAACCGATCAGCTCGGTGACACGAGCCTGCTCGGCAAGGCGCGCAAGGACATTGCGCGCGTCGAACTGATTTTGCAGGAGCGCGCCGTTTCGTCGAAGAGCGCCGCGGCGCCCAGCAAAGGAGCCAAGTCGTGAACGCCCCCGCAGAGTCCGGCAATCCGGTCTACCGCCGCAAGCTCATCGGTCGCATCCGCAGCGACAAGATGGACAAGACCGTGATCGTGGAAGTCGTCCGCTTCAAGCGCGAAGGCATCTACAAGAAGTACGTTCGTGTTCGTAAGCGCTACAAAGCGCACGACGAAAAGAACGAGTTCAAGACTGGTGACCGCGTCGAGATCGTCGAGAGCCGTCCGTTGTCGCGCGAGAAGCGCTGGGCCGTGGCTCGCTTGATCGACCGTCCGGCAGAGGGCCTCGTCACATGATCCAAACCGAAAGCTACCTCGACATCGCCGACAACTCTGGCGCCAAGCGCGTCCAGTGCATCAAGGTGATCGGCGGCTCGCGCCGTCGTTACGCAGGCCTCGGTGACGTGATCGTCGTCGCCATCCAAGAAGCGATCCCCGGCAGCAAGGTGAAGAAGGGTGATACCGCGCGTGCGGTCATCGTCCGCACCCGCCGTGAGTACCGTCGCCAAGACGGCAGCTACATCAAGTTCGACGACAACAGTGCCGTCTTGATCAACGCTCAGCAAGAGCCGGTCGGCACCCGCATCTTTGGCCCGGTCGCTCGTGAGCTCCGCTCCAAGAAGTTCATGAAGATCATCTCGCTCGCCCCGGAGGTGCTGTGATGGAGCGCCTGCACGTCGGTGATCAGGTGGTCGTTACCCGCGGGAACGACAAGGGCAAGCGCGGCAAGGTGAGCAAGATCACCGCCGATCGCGTGGTGGTCGAAGGCGTGAACGTGGTCAAGCGCCACCTCAAGCAGACGCCGCAACGCCCGGGCGGGATCCTCGACGTCGAGGCCGCCATCTCGAAGTCGAATGTCATGTTGATCGATCCCACGACCAACAAGCCTACCCGTGTCTCGATCAAGGTCGAGAACGACAAGAAAATCCGCGTCGCCAAGAGCGGTGCCGCCATTCCGGCGACCAGGGAGAAGTGATGGCCGAAGAAGCAAGCGCTCCTCGTCTCGCCGAGAAGTACGCCAAGGACGTGGTCCCGGCGTTGATGAAGAAGTTCGGTTACACGAACCCCATGCAGGTCCCGCGTCTGAAGACGATCGTGGTCAACATGGGCGTCGGTGAAGCCGTCGCGAATCCGAAGCTGATCGACTCCGCAGTAGTGGAGATGACGGCCATCACCGGTCAAAAGCCGGTGGTCACGAAGGCGAAGAAGGCGATCGCGACCTTCAAGCTCCGTGAAGGCATGCCGATCGGCGTCAAGGTGACCCTGCGCCGCGAGAAGATGTGGGAGTTTTTGGACCGCCTCGTGACGCTCGGCTTGCCGCGCGTGCGCGACTTCCGCGGCACCAATCCCCGCGGCTTCGACGGCTCGGGCAACTACACGCTCGGCCTCAAAGAGCAAATCATCTTTCCGGAGATCGAGTTCGACAAGGTCGACAAGATCAAAGGCATGAACATCACTTTCGTCACAACCGCCGAGACCGACGAAGAAGCCAAAGAGCTTCTCGGTACCCTCGGTATGCCGTTCAGGAGCTGATATGGCGCGCGCATCTCAATGGGCAAAAGCCAATCGCCCGCCCAAGTTCTCGACTCGTGCCGTGAATCGCTGCCGCGTTTGCGGTCGCATCCGCGGTGTTTATCGCGATTTCGCACTGTGCCGCATCTGCACGCGGTTGCTCGCTCTCAAGGGCGAGCTCCCGGGCGTCACGAAAGCGAGCTGGTGATCCCATGATGACCGATCCCGTCGCGGACTTGCTAGCGCGTATCCGCAACGCATCCCTCGCCCGCCACGAGCTGACTCGTGTTCCGGCGAACAAGCTAAAGAAGAACATCGCCCTGCTGCTCAAGGCCGAAGGCTACGTGGCCGACGTCCGCCAAGAGGAGTGGGGTCCGAAGAAGCACCAGACGCTGACCATCGTGCTGAAGTACGGCGAAGACCGCACCTCGGCATTCCAGGGCATCCGTCGTGTGTCGCGTCCCGGTCGCCGCGTCTACGTGCGCCATGATCAGATCCCGCGCGTCCTCAGCGGCCTCGGCATCTCGATCATCAGCACCTCGACCGGCCTCTTGTCTGACAAAGAAGCGCGTCGCCGCAAAATCGGTGGCGAGCTCCTGTGTGAGGTTTGGTGATGGCCGAAGCTCAAACAGCGCCCGTGCTCAAGAAGTCCCGCGTCGGCAAGCGTGCCGTCCCGGTTCCGAAGGGCGTCACGGTCAATCAGTCGGGCCAGAAGCTCGACATCCAGGGCCCCAAGGGCAAGCTCTCGCTGGATTTGCCGCTGCAAGTCGCCGTTCGCAAAGACGGCGACTCGTGGCTGGTGGAGAGCAGCGCCGAGGGCCGCGATGCGGCTCGCCTCCAGGGTCTCAGCCGCGCGCTCCTCGCCAGCATGGTGAAGGGCGCCGCTGAAGGCTACGAGCGCTCGCTCGAGCTGGTCGGCACCGGTTACCGCGCCGAAGTCAAAGGCAAGGTCGTCACCCTGTCGCTCGGCTTCTCGCATCCCACCTCCATCGAGCTTCCGCCTTCGATCACCGGCGTCGTTCCGCCGGACTCCAAGGGCACGATGCTCGTGCTGACCTCGGCTGACAAAGCCGCTCTCGGGCAAATGGCCGCGACCATTCGCGGGCTGCGTCCCCCCGAGCCGTACGGCGGCAAGGGCGTTCGTTACCGCGGTGAGAACATCCGCCGCAAAGCGGGTAAAGCCGCTAAGGGCAAGGGCAAGTAAGCATGGCAACTCAACTCACTGGCCGCGAGCGTCGTCGCTT
>JBEQTH010000030.1:0-106494 GCA_040348785.1 Myxococcales bacterium
GTTCCTCGTCTCGGGCCGCAAGATCCCGCGAGATGGGGGGATCATTCTCGCGCTCGGCAAGGACAAGCACGCGATCGAAGCGATCATGGCCGAGGATCCGTTCTGCAAGCAGGGGCTGGCCGAATTTCGAGTCATCGAATTTCGCGCCAGCCAACGCGCCGACGACATCCCCAAGCGGGTCGAAGGCTAAGGGCCCGCGAATGGCTAAGTGGATCGCTCTCGCGGCCGATGCATCCCGGCCGGCTTCGTTGCTCCTCGGTTAAATACCAGCAGTATGCGCCCTCGTCGCGCCTCGCCAGCCGGGCGCCTCGACCGCGATCATCGACCGACTTAGCCATTCGCGGGCCCTAACACTACTTGGTCAGTTCTTGAGCAGGAGCAGATCACGATCGACGCGAGCGGACACGAGTAAACGAGAGAGCCGGCGGGACCGGGCGCCTGCTGCCTCGACAGTCGGAGGTGACGCGGGACGTCCGGGCTCGCTGCACGGCCAATATTCAACGGCCGCCGCGGCCTCTCTATCTCGGGACGGAAGTGACCAAGTCGTACTAAAGTCAGCACCAAGCGTCATTTGCGCACTGGCAAGAGCGCGCGCAGCGTCTCGTTGCGCAGGTAAAGCCCGCCCCAGACCATGAGCGCGACGTACACCGGGAATACGGTGTGGCTGAAGAACGGGTCACCGATCCGCAAATGGGTAGAGATCGCGCCGCCCAAGAAGCCAGTGAGCAGGATGGCTCCGAGCACGGCCGTGCGCGGAATCACGTAGCAAGCGATGCAGGCGAGCTCGAGCAGCCCGAGGCCGCGCGCGAGCGAGTCCGGGTAACCGAGCTGGGCGAACGATTGAACGACGGGCGCGATTTTCACGATCTTGATCACGCTGTCGAACGAGAGAAACATCACCGGCAGCGCGCTGAGCGCGATGCCCGCCCGGTACTCGAGCTTGGAGCTGGTGGACGGGGCGCGGGGAGCGGGAGTCGACTTGCTGAGCAGGGCTTCCATTTGAATCCTCCTTTGGGCGGCGCGGGGGTTTTCCTCGCGCCTTCATGGAGACGTCGAACGAGCCAGGCGGCGATCGACAGCGCGCCTAGTTTTTTTTCTGCGCCCGAGCGCAACCGGCCGCGCGTTCCAGCAGGCGCTCGCGCTGGCGAGTATTCCGAGTCAGCGCCGCAGCCCGCTCGAACTCCTGGCGTGCCTCCTCGAAACGACCGAGCTTGCTGAGCAAATCGGCCCGGGCGCTGGGCAGCAAGTGGTAGCTCTTCAACGCGGGCTCGTGGGCCAGGGCGTCGACCAAAGCCAAGCCAGCGGCTGGTCCCTCGGCCATCGAGACCGCGACCGCTCGGTTCAGCTCCACGACCGGCGACGGCCTCACCTGGGCCAGCTCGGCGTACAGCGCGGCGATCCGCGCCCAGTCGGTGTCCTCGGGCCGCTGGGCGCGGGCGTGGCAAGCGGTGATCGCCGCCTGCAGCACGTAGGGCCCGCGCAGCCCGCCCAGCGCTTCGGCGCGCCCCAGTGCGGCCAGGCCGCGGCGAATCAAGATCTGATCCCAACGAGCGCGATTCTGCTCCAAGAGCAGCACCGGCTCACCCTTCGCCGTCGTGCGCGCGGCAGAACGTGAAGCATTGATCTCCATCAACGCTACGAGACCATGCACCTCGGGCTCGTCGACGGCGAGCTCGGCCAAGATCCGTCCCACGCGCAGCGCGTCCTCACACAGCGCGGGGCGCTGCAGATCGTCGCCCGCGGTCGCGGAATAGCCCTCGTTGAAGATGAGGTAGATCACTTCGAGCACCGAGCCCAGCCGGCTCGCGAGCTCAGGCCCGCGTGGCACCTCGAAGGGCACGTTTTGCTCGCTGAGCGTGCGCTTGGCGCGCACGATGCGCTGCGCCACCGTGGGCTCGCTCACCAAGAATGCCCGTGCGATCTCGTCCGTGGTGAGGCCGCCCAAGAGCCGCAAAGTGAGCGCAACTCGGCCTTCCGTGGGCAACACCGGGTGGCAAGCCGTGAACACGAGCCGCAGCAGATCATCGCCCAGCTCGTCGTCCAACGCTTCGTGCAGCTCGTCCACGACCTGCTCCTGAATCGCGTCCGCTTCGTATCCGAGCTCGGCGTGTTTGCGGTCCAGCATCTTGCTTCGACGAAGCAGGTTGATCGCGCGATTCTTGGCCGCGCTCATCAGCCACGCGCCCGGGTTACGCGGCACGCCTTCGCTCGGCCACTGCGCTAGGGCGGCGACGAGCGCGTCTTGCGCGAGCTCCTCGGCCAAGCCCACGTCGCGCACGAGACGCGTGATGCCGGCGATCAGCTTGGCCGATTCGATTTTCCAAACCGCTTGAATCGCGCGGTGCGTCTCTGCTGCCGAATCGGGAGCGGTCACAGCGCCCGATTCCAGCATGCTCGGGGCCCCCGGCAAGCGCCCTCGGTATCAAGTGCTCACTTGTGCGGGATTTCGGCCGAGTCGAACACCTGCAACACCTCACCTTCACCATCACCGGCGATCGACATGAAGCGCTTGGCGTGCTCCAGCGCCTCGGCCATCGAATCTGCGCGGATCAGCGCGAAGCCGTCAATCAGCTCCTTGGTTTCGGGATACGGGCCGTCAGTCGCCGTGAAGTTGCCGCCGTTCATGGCGATGCGGGTGCCCTTGGTCGGCCGTACCAGGCCGCCGGACATCAGCAACACGCCGGCCTCGGTCATCTCCTGACCAAACTTGCCGATCGCAGCCATCTGCTCGGGGGTCGGGGCCTTGGAGTTTGCGGCGTAGGTCATCAGGTATTTCATGGCGAGCTCCGATTTCTAGAATGAGTTTCCGGGGTCTACCAGCACGTCAACCGAGCCCGGGCTCGATCGACACGCCCCCGTGTTTTTTTTGACGGCACCGCGGGCCGGTCATCTCCGGCTGGCCCAGCGCGTCAAAAAAGCAGAATCACTGCCTAAATGGGTAGGCAAAGCGGGCGTATGTCCATCGAGCCCCGAGCCCCATGCAGCCGAGCAACCGCCCGCCCCGACCTGAGCCCTCATCGCGCACGAGCGAGCGCCCGGGCCCCCATCCCAACGTCCTTGCCTACAAGCGCATGATCGCGGCGTTCAATGCCAACGATCTGGGAGCGGTCGAAGCGCTCGTGGATCCGAGTCTCGAATACACGCTGCCCGGCAAGAGCCCGCTGGCCTGTTCGACCCGCGGCGTTGCGCCACACCTTCAGATGCTGAAAGCGGCGCGCGAATTGAGCGGGGGCACGCTGCGCCTGGAACCGCGTGCAGTCGCGGCCGATGGCGATTACTTGGTGGTTTGGGGTAGGATTACGGCCGAGCGCGCGGGAAAGCGCTTGGACAGCGATCATTGCGTGATGTACCGCTTTTCGCAGGGAAAGATCGTCGAGGGTCGCACCGTGCCCGTCGACCAATACGCCTTCGACGCCTTTTGGTCGTGACCCCGTTGAGGAGAACGCTCTCGAATGTCCTATGAATCTTGCGCCCTGGATGGCGTATTCGTGGTCCGCTGGGGCAAAACCCCGCAGCTCCCGGATGTTGACCGTTATGCCAAGGAGATGGCCGACGCCAGCGCCAAGCAAGGCAAACCGTTGGTCGGGCTGTTCATCATGCCCCCGGACAGCGCCGCGCCGGATGAAGCCTTCCGCAAGGCCCAAGCCAAGAAGCTGCCCGAGATCATGCAGAGCCTCAGCTACGCAGTGGCCGTGTTCGAAGGCACCGGCTTCATCTCCAGCCTGAAGCGCAGCGCACTGATCGGCATCTTGCTGCTCGCTCCGAAAAAATACCCGATCCACGTTCGCTCCTCGGTCGAGGAAGCCCTCCTCCTCAACCCCGCCGGCCCGATCGACTTCAACCCCAAGCTCACGCTAGCCGAGCTCAAACGCCGCAACCTCTGCTGAGCCCTCTCCCGCGTGCCCGTGCCCGATCTCCCTCGCTCGTCTCCGCTCTGATCTAGGGGTCGCCCTTCAGCAGCCCGCGGGCGCCAGTGGTTGCCGGCACGCGGGCACCTGATGGCGATTGCGAGCTGCGCGGTGAGCCCTGCGAGCGCCCCTCACCCGCCAATCAACGAACGCGGCGGGTCGCTGGAGCGACTGAGGGACATGAAGTTTGCCAGAGTTTGCACGCGGCGTGCGAGCGTCGGCGCGACTTCCTCGGGATCGACCACGGCGTCGATCACGGTCGGCCCGTCGTGCAAAAAGGCGTCGGCGAGGGCGCGTTGCAGCTCGGCGGGCGTGGTCACGCGAATGCCGCGCGCACCGAGGGAACGGGCAACGGCGGCGGAATCGAGCGAGTGCTTGAATTGCGAAGCGCCGAGGTCACGGCCGCGCATCAGTTGGTCCCCCTGGTGGACCATGCCGTGTCCATTGTTGTTCAATACCACCCAGATCACGGGCAAGCGCTGGTCGACGGCGGTGTGAACTTCCATGCCGTTCATGGCGAACGCCGCGTCCCCGACCAAGGCCACCGAGCGCCGACCGGGAGCCGCGAGCGCGCCGCCCACGACACCGGCGACCGCAGCGCCCATCGAGGCCAGACCGAGATCGATATAGAAGGTGCGGGGCTGACGGATCTCGAAATAATGCACACCCCAGATGATCGAGGTGCCATTGTCCACGAACAGGAGCGCGTCGTCGGGCATGGCCTGGCGCAGCTCTTTCATCAGCCGTTGCGGCTTCAGCGGCACCGAATCCGACTGGATCATCGCGGCCGCGAGGTGACGCGGCGTCGTCTCGCGAACCTGATTCAGTGGGCCCGAATCACGCTTCACGTTGCGATCAGCGGCTTCCACCGTGCGCCGCGTGAGCTCACGCAGCGCTGCGCCCGCGTCCGCGGTGACGGCGACATCGACCGGGTAGTTGCGACCGATCATCGTCGGGTCGATGTCGATTTGCACCAGCTTGTGCGCGCCATTCAGCGGTAACGTCCAGGCATTGGTCACGAACTCGTTCAAGCTCGAGCCCACCACGAGCAACAAATCGATCTCGCCCGACTGCAGGTACTTCTCGGCGCGCTCGTGGCCACCGAAACCGAGCACGCCGACCGACAACGGATCCGTCTCCGGGAACACCCCCTTGCCCTTGGGCGAAGTCATGACTGGAACTCGCGCGGCGCGCGCCAGCTCCAGGAGCGCCTCGCTCGCGCCGGCCAGCTCGACGCCGTGCCCAGCCAGCAGGCAGGGCCGCCGCGCATTCACGAGCAGGTCCGCCGCGCTCGCGATCGCGGCGAGGTCGACGACCGCGCAGGAGATCGGCGCTGCGCGACGAACCGCGCTCACCGGCACCGGCCGGCGCAGCATATTGGCTGGCATATTGAGGTGCACGGCGCCCGGGCGCCCGCTCTTGGCCGTGCGAATGGCGGTGCGAAGCAGATCCGGAATGCGGTCGACACTGGGAAACATCGCCGAGAGCTTGGTGACCGGTTTGAACAGCGCGACCAAATCGATGCCGAACACGGAGCTCTCTTGAATCGCGCCCTTGCCGAAGACGTTGGTGCCGACCTGCCCGGTCAGGAACAACACGGGCAGTGAATCGGCCTGGGCGCTGGCGATGCCGGTGAGCGCGTTGGTCGCGCCCGGCCCAGTCGTGCCGCAGCACACCGCCAGGCCACCGCGCACGCGCGCGTGCGACGCCGCCATGAATGCCGCGCCGCCTTCGTGCTTGGCGAGCACCAACTGAATCTTGCCGCGTTCTTGCATCGCTTCGAACAGTGCGGTCAGCGGCCCGCCGGGCACGCCGAAGATGTACTCCACACCCTCCGCTTCCAGCATCTCGAGGATGGCGTGGATGGCTGGCATCTGATCAGAATCCATTTGTTCCACCACCGAACGGCGCGTTGCACTTTTGCGTTAGCAATTTTCGCGACTTAACCGCGATAAAACGCCGAGAAACTCACCCACAGGAGTGGTGTGCGTAAGGCGCACGTCACCGTGCATGCCGCTCAGGCTCGAATCGTCGCGCGCAAAAGTTATCTTCGTATCGGAACGAGACGGTTTGCTGCGTCGATCTTTTGTGAGCCGGATCGAGAGGCGCCCGGCATCTGCGAGCCATGCATCGGCTTGGACTCACGCTTCGCTCTTTGCTTTCGGTCGCCGCGTTGTGCGGCGCCACCTTCGCTTGCGGCTCCGATCCTGGTCCTGACAACGGCCCGCTCGGCAATGCGGGAGCCAGCTCGGTGGGCTCTGCGGGTGCGAGACTCCGACCCACGCCAAGCCGTTCTTCATCTACGAGCTCGCGAAATTGGTCGACCTCAGGGACGCGAAGCCGAGCGACTCGGCTTACCCGAACAGCACGAAGATGCCGCGCCGCGCGAAGGGCAACGGCAACGACATCGATTACTCGCATCCTGGTCGCATCTTGGCAGGCGCTGAGCGTGAGCCACGACGGCGGCTGCGCTTGGTCGATGTTGCTCGCCGATCTGTCGATCGTCGACGCGGACGTCGGTGAGATCCATGCCAGCGTCCAACCACGGCAACGGGCTCATTCGCCACCAGGGCCCGAACCCGCACCAGCTGGCCAGAGGTGCTGGCCTGGGTGATGGGCCAAAGGCGCGCTCGCCGTCAGCCGTAACGCTTACTTCGTCACTTGGATCGTGCAGCTGGCGGAGCAGTCGCCCTTGCCGTTGTTCGAGCCTTCGTCACACGTCTCGGGGGCTTGCACGACCTTGTCGCCGCAGCGCGGGCCGAACTGGCAGTCCTTGGCGCATTTGCCGTACGAGCCGTCGTTCACGCCGTCGTCGCATTGCTCGGTGCCGTTCTTGATGCCGTCGCCGCAGCGCGGACCGTACTTGCAGCCGGGCGCGCATTTGCCGTAGCCACCGGTGTTCTTGCCATCGTCGCAATCTTCGCCGGTTTGGACTTTGCTATCGCCGCAGCGCGCGTCGAGCGTGCAGTTGGCCTTGCAACCGCCGTAGCCGCCGACGTTCTTGCCATCGCCCAAGTCGCATTGCTCGGTGCCGTTCTTGATGCCGTCACCGCAGCGCGCACCGGGCTGGCAGTCATAGCCGCAGGCTTTGCCGTAGCCGCCGTTGGCCGAGCCGTTGTCGCAGGTCTCTTGCGGAGAGTCGAGGTGCCCGTCACCGCAGTAGGGACCAAGCTTGCAGGTGGCCGTGCAACCGCCGTACGGCCCGGTGTTGGCGGCCGTGCCGTCGTCACACTCTTCCTTGAACGTGAAGTCGACGACCTTGTCGCCGCAGCGAGGGGGAGGCACGCAGCCGGCAGCGCAACCCGTCGTGTCGTTGTACGCACCGAGGTTCACTCCGTTGTCGCACTTCTCCGGGCCGTTCTTGATTCCGTCACCGCAGAAGTTGCGTCCCGAGCAAGTCGAGTTGCAGTGCCCGTAGTCGCCCGTGTTTTGGGCGGTGCCGTCGTCGCACACCTCGCCGATCACGACTTTCCCATCGCCGCAGTTGGGAATGCACTGCGAGTGAGTGGGCAAGAAGTTCTGCAGCGTGAGCCGGAAATTCGAAGCGTTGGTGTGGCGCTCGGCCTGGAAGAAAGAGATCTGATAGATGCCGCCCTTGACCAAACCGAAGCGGCTGTCGGCGGCGGGATTGATGGTCGGCGTGCAGGCAGGCAAGCTGTCCTTCTCGTGCACCGAGCACGCGCTCGCCTCGTCGCCCAGCGTGACGCGCCCCCATTGGGCGCCGTGGATGCCGCCGATGTCGACGGCGAGCTTGTGGTTGATGAACACCCACACGTCGTCGTCGCCGCGGAAGGTCAGCTCTTCCCCGCCGTTGTACTGGAAGAAGTAGTCGAGCTCGGTGGTGAAGCCGAAGTCATGACCGCTCGTCCCGTAGTTACCGTAGCCGTTGGGATCACCATCGAGCGGGAAGAACGCGGTCGAATCGAAGGCGTAGCTTGCGCCGGTCACGCCTTGGCGAGCCATACGGATGCTGCCGTTCACGGCTTTGTTCACGCCGGCGACGTCGCGATACCACTGCGCGAACGAGGCCGTGGAATACACGCGGTCGGAGTTGGTGATCACGAGCTGCGGCTTGCCCTCGGCGTCGAGCACGCCGCACGTCGCTTGATTGGTGTTGGTGCAGGGCGCGCCGACGAGGCCGAGGTAGCCGCCATTTTTGTCTTCGAAGTCGGGGTGCCCGCACGGCGTGGGCGCGTTCGCCTGGAAGCACGAGGGGTTCGTGTCCCCCTTGGCCAAAAAGTCGTGGTAGCGAACCTTGATGTCGATGAAATCCGGCGTCGAGACCGCGTCGTTACAGGTGAAGCCCGTTTCGACGACGCAGCCCGCGCTGCAGCCGTCACCGCTGTTCTTGTTGCCGTCGTCGCAGGCCTCACCCGTGGCGTGAATGCCGTCGCCGCACACCGTCTTGGCGGAGCCGTCCGGGTTGAAGCTCGGCTCGTTCTGACATTGGCCGCTGCAGCCGTCCCCGTACACGGTGTTGCCATCGTCACAGCCTTCGTCGGCCTCGACTCCGTTCTTGCCGCAGATCGCCTTGGTGCACAGCGCGCCCATCGTGGGACACACGTAGCCGGGCTCGAGTCGGCAAGCGGAGCTACAGCCGTCGCCGGACTTGGCGTTGCCGTCCTCACACTGCTCGTAGCCGTTGATCTTGCCGTCGCCGCACTTGGGAATGCAGGGCTTGCCGGCTTCGGGGCAGACCCAACCGACGGTGGCCCCCGTCTCCACCGAGCACACGCCGGCGATCAGGCTGCAGCCGTCACCCGCGAGCATGTTTCCGTCGTCGCATTGTTCGTCGGGGGTGCGGATGCCGTCTCCACACACCTTCTGCAAGCATGCGGAGCCGGCAGTCGGGCAAACCCAGCCGACGTCGACGGTACAAGTCGCGGTGCAACCGTCGACCGTGGCCGCCGTGTTGCCGTCGTCGCAGTCTTCGCCGGAGTCGAGCACGCCGTCACCGCACACGGGAACCACGATTTTGCGACACGAGCCAGCGCCGGGCTTACCGCAGATGTAGCCGGGCTCCACGGTGCTGCAATCGGCAGAGCAGCCGTCCTTGCCGACGTGATTGCCGTCGTCGCAGTTTTCGTCGCCGGTGACTTTACTGTCGCCGCAGACGTTCATGTTGATGCACATCTGCGCGACGACCGAGCAGTCGTAGTTCGGGTCTTTGATCAAGCAGTCCGAAGAGCAACCGTCGCCATCGTCGGTGTTGCCGTCATCACACGCTTCGGACGCTTCGATCACGCCGTCGCCGCACTTGATCGTGGACATGCACTCGCCACCCTCGGGCGGGCATTCGGAGTAATCCTCTTTGGTGCAAGCCCCGGAGCAGCCGTCACCCGGGAGCGTATTGCCGTCGTCGCACTCTTCGCTCTTTTGGTTGACGATGCCGTCGCCGCAACCGGGGCCCGCCTCGGGCACATCCATGCTGCCCGCGTCGCTCATCGGGCTTCCGCCGCCGAAATCGAACGAAGTACCCGCCGTCCCTTTACCCGCCGTACCGTTTTCGTCACCCCCGCCGCCACCGAACTCGTCGCCCCCGTTCACGACTTGTGGGGAGCCGCCGCACGCGATGAGCGCGCACGCGACGGCCACCGCTGACAACACGCTAGAGACACGGAGCCCGCACAAAAATCGAGACGACGGCATAACTTTCGAGTGTAACGGATGATTCCCAGATCGCGACAGCCCTACTACCAAATCAAGTAGCAGGGTGTGTGCGCCTCACCCCCACCTCAACCCGTCCCGCACAACCGGGCAGACAGCCAGCTCACGGTGTGCTCGACGAAGCGCTCGCGGTTGGCGCGCTGCAACAGCTCGTGTCCCTCTCCCGGGAACAGCAGGAGCTCCGCGGATCGTCCGCGGGCGTGGGCTGCGTGCAGCGCTTGGGTCGCCTCGCCGAGTGGTACGTTGGAATCATTTTCGCCGTGAACCAAAAGCAACGGTGCGCGCAGCGCATCGAAGCGATGGATCGGCGACAGCTCGCGAAGCAGCGCTGCGTCATGCAGCGGATGACCGTACTTCGGATAGGCAGACGCAGCGATCCACGGCTCGGTGTCACGATAGAAGGTGGCAAAGTCCGACATGCCGCATATGTCGACGCCCGCTGCGAACAGGTCGGGGTGGAACACCAGCGCGGCCAACGTCAAATAGCCGCCGTAGGAGCGCCCCGCGCAAGCCAAGGTGCTCGGCGTAGCCAGCTCACGCGCGAACAAGAAGTGAGCGCACGCGGCAACGTCGGCGATCGCTCCGAAGCGCAGCTCGCGGTTGTCCGCTTCCACGAATGCCCGCCCGAAGCCCGACGATCCGCGCACGTTCGGCGCAAAGACGGTGATGCCTTGCTCCGCGAGCGCCTGGAACAAGGGATTGTAGCTAGGGCGCTCTTGGGCCTCTGGACCGCCGTGTAGGTGTAACACCGCGGCAGGGGGCCCGCTGCGCGGCGTAGCCGCTGGATACAGCCAACCGCTCAGCTCGAGCCCACCGCTGGTCTCCAGGCGTTCCAAAGTGGGCGTCGCACGGGGCGCTTGCCACTCGCTCGCTTGGCGCGTGACGCGACGAAAGCTTCCGGTCTCGATGTCCAGCACGTGGACCGCGCGCGGATGCCTGGGGCCTTCGAGCGTCAAAGCGAGCAAGCGACCGTCTTTCGAGAAGGCGCCGCCATGCGCGACTGGCTCGGGCAAGAGCAGCTCTCGTCGGTGACGCGTCTTCAAGTCAATCAGCTCGCACTCGCTGCGACCCGCCCGATTCCAAAGCAGCACCGCCGTGTCGCCAGCCGCGGTCAGGATCAGATCTTCCAGCTCGGCGTCCGAACGCTCGGCGATGACTCGCGACGAGTGAGGACCGTCCGAGATCAGGCTGACCTCGAACAGCGCGAACAGATCGCGACCAGCGTTGCTGCGTAGGTAGGCCGTGTTCCCGTCCGGCGAGAGCCGGCCGAGGTCGGTCGAGCCGCGGTTTTCGTGCGGCGATAGCTCGCGTTCTTTGCCCGTACCCAAGTCAATCAGCCAAACCGTGCGCTCGCCGCGCGGGCCGCGCCGCACGAGCGCGAGCAAGCCCTCGCGGTCGACATCGAGCACCAGCGGTTGACCCCCGCTGGCGACGGGCGTCTCGAGCCCCGTCACTACGTCGTGCAGCACGGCCAGTCCGGCAGTGGGATCCGTGGTGCGTGAATACGCGATCACCCCGGGGCGGTGCGTCCAGTGCCCCAGGTAGCCCGCGCCTTCGGGTAAGCTCGGTAATTGGCGGAGATCGCGGCCGTCGGGGCGGACGACCCACACCTCCGTGCGTGGCGAGCCTCCTGGTGCGAGCAACACGGAGAGCCAAGCTCCAGCGACCGACCAATGCGCTTCCTGAACGGGGTGAGTCCCGGTGTCGATCCGCAGCTCAGCGCTCCCATCGAGCTCACTGACGAAGAGCTGCGGCAGGCCATCGCGATCGGACACGTAGGCGAGACGCTGCCCGTCGGGCGAGAGGGAGACCGACCAAGCGCTGATGGCGGCCACGAAGCGAGCGGCACTCATGCGATTTTCATCTCCTGCAGCCACAGCTCGAGCAGGCCCGCTTGCCACAAGGCATTCGACCCCAAGTTGGATTTGAGCGCATTCGGCTGGCCCAGGATGCGTTCCAAGTAAGCGCCATCGAAGATGCCGCGCTCCCGAGCGGCAGTGCTGGTGAGAGCATCTTTGACCAAGTGCAACAAATCCCCCTCGATGTGGCGGATCCCCGGGACGGGGAAATAGCCTTTCGGGCGATCGATGACTTCAACGGGCAAGAAACTGCGCGCGGCGTCCTTCAGCACGCCCTTGCCGCCCTGCGCCAGCTTCAGCTCGGGCGGGCAGCTCGCGGCCAACTCCACGAGCTCGTGATCCAGAAATGGCACGCGCCCTTCCAGCCCCCAAGCCATGG
This sequence comes from Myxococcales bacterium, assembly GCA_040348785.1. Classification (GTDB taxonomy): domain Bacteria; phylum Myxococcota_A; class Polyangia; order Polyangiales; family Polyangiaceae; genus PMG-095. Next base: position 11,814 of record JBEQTH010000030.1, read on the forward strand.
TCATGTTGTCCACGCGTTTCACCGGGTCGTCGACCAGCATCACGCTCGTATCGAGGCGCAGCGCGGCGTCGAGCGTGGTTTCGGCACCGGCAGCGGCCAGGTGCTCCGCGGCGAAGGCGCGGCTCGCGTCGTCCTCGGCCAGGTATTCGGGCGCGAGCATCCCTTCCAGCTGTCGATGCGTCCAATCGAAGAACACCGAAGAATAGGCGTCGAGCGCGGAGGAACGCGGCGCTTGCGCGAGCGGCGGGTACCACTCGTAACCGGCGAAGATTTCGTCGGCACCTTGGCCCGATTGCACGACCTTGACGTGTTTGACCACCTCTTGCGACAGCAAGTAGAAGGCCACGGCGTCGTGGCTGATCATGGGCTCGCTCATGGCTCGGACCGCCGGCAACACGGCAGGCACCAAGCGCGCATTGTCGATCCTGATCTGGTGGTGCTTCGTGCCGAACTCTTTGGCAATCAGGTCGGAGTACTCGAATTCGTCGCCGGCCATGCCGCCCGCTGACTCGAAGCCGATACTGAAGGTATTGAGCCCGCTTTGACCCGATTCCGCGAGCAGCCCAACAATCAAGCTCGAATCGAGGCCGCCTGAAAGCAACACACCGATTGGAACATCCGCCACCATGCGGCGTTTGACCGCGAGCTTGAGCTTGTCGAGCAGCGCTCCTTGCCATTCGGCGACCGAGCGCCGTTCACGCGGCCGGCTGAAGCTCGCGCGCCAATACACGTGATCTTGCTCGCTACCGTCCGCCTCCACGACGCGTACCGTCGCGGGCGGCAGCTTGCGTATGCCCTTCAAGATCGTGAGCGGCGCCGGCACCACGGAATGAAACGACATGTAGTGATGGAGCGCGCTGCGATCGATGCTCGTGTCTACCCCGCCGCCCTCCAGCAAAGCGGGGAGCGTCGATGCAAAGCGCAGAAACTGCGGCGTGCGAGCCAGGTACAGGGGCTTGATCCCCAGCCGGTCGCGCGCCATCACGACTCGTCCAGAGTCCCGCTCCGCGATCACGAACGCGAACATGCCGAGGAAGCGCGTGACGCAGTTCTTGCCCCATCGGTGATACGCCTTGAGGATGACCTCCGTGTCCGAATTCGAAAAGAAACGATAGCCGAGGTTCTGCAGCTCCGCGCGCAACTCCCGATAGTTGTAGATGCAGCCGTTGAACACCAGGCACAGCCCGAGCTCCGCGTCCACCATCGGTTGCTCGCCCGCGCTGCTCAGGTCGATGATGGTCAGCCTGCGGTGGGTGATACCGAATGGGCCGCGTTGAAAGCTGCCCCCGCCGTCGGGGCCGCGCGCGCGCATCCGCTCGTTCATACGGGACAAAGCGCCCAAATCGGCCGCTTGCTGATCGAAGCGCACCTCACCGGCGAAACCGCACATCCTTAGCTCCTGTTCCTGATATTCATGTGGCTTCCGAAGCGTTTCAGCGAAGCAGCCAAGTGTCCTTGGCTCCACCGCCGCGCGACGAATTGACGACCAAGCTGCCCGCTGCAGCAACGCGCGTCAGCGCCGCGGGGACGACCACGGGCTCTTTTCCGTAGTACACGAATACGCGTAGATCGATGTGGCGCGGCTCGAGCGCGCCGTCATGCAGCGTGGGGTGCGTCGAGAGCGAGATCGTCTCTTGCGCGATCCAGCGGCTCGGCTGCTCTTCGATGAGCTCGCGCGCCGTGGCCAGCTCCTCGTCCGTCGCGCGCGGACCGACCACGACCCCGAGCCCGCCGTAACCATCGACGGGCTTGACGACGAGCTCGTCCAGCCGCGACAAGACCAAAGCCTTTTGCTCGGGGTCCGCGCAGTGATAGGTCGGCACTTGCTCGAGCAACGGGTGTTCGCCGAGGTAGTACTCGATCAGCTTCGGCACGTAGTCGTAGATGGCTTTGTCATCGGCAATGCCGTTGCCGAGCGCGTTGGCCAGCGCCAAGTTGCCAGCTGCCACCGCGCGCAGCAGCTCGGGACCGATGATCCGGCCGTCTTTGCCCTTGTGCCTCGACAGCGAGTCGTCCATCCGCAAGTACGCGACGTCGATGCGCCGTCGATCTCGGGCGGCCACGTGGTAAAGCACGTCCCCTTCCACGAGCAGCTCGCCGGGCACCGCGCACGGGATCGCCATGGCCTCGGCCAGCATGCGGTGCTCGAACGAGGCTGAGTCGTTGAGGCCTTCGCTGAGCAGGAGCATGGAGAGAGCGTCGCCCGCGTTGGGCGGCGCCGACTCTTCGAGGGTGCGCCGAAGCAGCGCAGGCGCTTCTTCGACGTCGAGCAGTTGTTGGCCGGCGCCGAACTCGGGGAACACGTCGCTCAGCAGGCGCCGGCATTGCATGGCGTAGGCCACGCCCGAAGGGACTCGCACGTTGTCCTCGAGGACCAGCCAGCGACCGTCCGCGTCGCGCACGATGTCGAACCCCGAGACTTGTACGCGACGAGTACCCGTTCTCGGCACCAGCCCCGCATCACGACGCCCGGGGACGGAATCTGCGAGCCAGCTCGGCAGTACGCCGTCTTTCACGACAGCGCGCGCCCCGTAAATATCGTCCAAAAAGGCGTCCAGAGCTCGCGCGCGTTGCGCTGTCCCACCTTGCAAGCGGCTCCACTCGTCGCCGCGCAGCACGCGGGGCACGCAATCGATCGGGAAGGCCCGCGCCGATTTCGCGTCCGTGGGCCGGAACAGCACACCCGCGCGGCGCGTGCGTTCCTCGAGCTGGGCCGCGCGCTCGCGCAGCTGCTCGGGTCCGAGGTCGGACAGCGTTTGCAAGATGCGCGCGTGGCTCGGTCGGGCTTGACCATCGCCGAGCACGGCTTCGTCGTAGGCCGGCGCGCGGTAGCCCCGCGCGATCGGCAACACTCCCGCTTGCTCGGTCGGCTCGTGACGCTCGCCGCGTGTCTCGGCCAAGATCAAGTCCACGACGTCGCCGAAGCGTTCGCGCCGGCGCAGCGCGGCGCGCTGCCGCGCTGCCGCGCTGCGCCGTTCCAGCGCCAGCTCGAGCAGCTCGTTCACTTGCGACTCGTCGCCGCTTTGGGCAAGCTCCGGAGCTAGCTCCTGAACCATGGCGCGCAGCACGACGCTCGCAGGCACCGCCTTGGGTCCGTTCAAGTCGACCAGCTCGCCTTCCAGTCCCGAGCGCGCCGCGCGCCAGAGAGCTGCGCGTTGCAAGGTCGGATGCACGAACGGGTTCGCCTTCCCAGCCTGCTCGAGCGCCATCTCGCGGGCGACGACCGCCCGAAATAGCCCCGCGATCAGCACGACCGTATCGACCGAGTGGCACGCGTCACACACGCGCAGCTCGAGGGTGGGCACGTGCGACGACGGCCGCACGTCGAAGTAAATCATGCCCGGATCACTAATCACGCCCGAAGCGACCAAGCTCTGCACGAGCTCGCGGTACTCCGCTGCGGACTCGAGGGACCCCGGGCTACCGGTGGTCGGCCAACGCGACCAGATCAGCGACCGACTACTCGCGTAACCGGTATCGTCGCCGGCGTGGGAGAAGGGCGAGCTGACCGAGAGCGCGAGCAAGGGGGGGAGCCAGCGGGCTACGCGGTCGACCAATTTGACCGCCAGATCCTGATCCGAGACGCCCACGTGCACCTGCATGCCGCAGATCAGCTGTTCGCGAACCAAGAGCTGATAATCGGCGAGCATCCGACGAAAACGGGGGTTCTCGGTGATCAGCACCTCGGACATCGAGAGCGGCATCGTGCCTGCTGCTGCGATGCCGATGCCGAGCGCGCCGGCCACGGACACCAGCTCTCGCCGAAGCTCGACCAAGTTGTTGCGGAGCGCGCCGAGCGTGTCGCACACTTCGCTATTCGTCTCGACCACCGTTTGCTGCAGCTCCGCCGCATAAGTGCGCGTCGACTCCGACAGGCCACTTAGAACTTCGCTCGCACGCGGCGTGATCTGGCGCGTGCGCAGGTCGACGAGATGGAACTCTTCCTCCACGCCCAGGGTAAGTCGCGCTTCGCTAGCCGCGCTCACGACACCACTCCGTCGCCAGCCCGCCCGAATGCCCGCGCCTTAGTGCCAGATTGCCTCGGCGAGGCAGCTCGTCGCAGCGGGGAAGTGCCGGGATCCCAGGTGCTTTTTGCGATTTCGAGAGTTGAGGCGCGCACGGGCCAAAGCGAATGCACGACCCGGGCCGTCTCGTCGTGACGGGGATGTGACCGCCCGCCGCGGCGACATGAACTGCGCGCGAAATGTCGCGGCAACACTCAGTGCGGCACAAGAAACACGCTAGGACCGATGGCCTCATTTGAGCGAAGAGGCGTCCGTGCCGAGCAGTATTGGTTTTGACCTGCTCGCCATGAGTCGCGAGTGCCTGGATGATGCAAAAGCTGACGACCCTGACCAAGTTGATGCTGGCCGTGATTGCGGTTGGGTCGACCTTCGGAGCAGTGCGCACCTACGGTAAGAACGGGCCCGTCGCATCGACCCGGGCCGCGCCGCCGGCCGCACCGGCCGTGTCCCCGAGCGCGAGCGCGTCAGGAGCCACCGTGGCCAAGTCGCCCGCGCCCAGCGCTTCGATGGCAGCCTCCGCGGCCAAGCCCCTGCCCCCCCTCGGCGATCGTCCGATTCGGGTCGCGCTCTCGCAATGGCCCGGGCACATGGCGCTGCTCGTCGGCGCGGGCGGCTTGAAGACTCAGCCCGGGTCGATCGCCTCCGAGGAGGGCTTGAAGCTCGAGATCCAGTTCATCGAGGACGCGCCGAGCAAGAACGAAGCCCTGCGCAAGGGCGACGTCGATTTCGTGTGGCAAACAGTCGATGAATTGCCCATCAGCCTCGGCGCTTATCGCGCGGCCGGCGTCGACGCGCGCGCCTTCATGCAGATTGATTGGTCGCGCGGAGGAGATGCCTGCGTCGCATCCAAAGAGGTACAAACCGTCGAGAGCGTCTACGGCAAGAAGTCGGCGATGCTCATGTTCTCGCCCGACCACACGGTGTTCGAGTTCATGATCAACAATTCGCGACTGACGCCTCAGCAAGTTGCGGAAGTGCGGCGCGCCACCAAGTTCTCACCCGACGACTTCACCTTCGCGCGCAACTTGTTTACGCAGGGTAAAGTCGACGTGGCATGCCTGTGGGAGCCGGACGTGACGCTTGCGCTCGAGGGTCGCCCCGGCTCGCATCGGCTGTTTTCCACCGCTGACGCGACGGAGCTCGTCGCCGACGTGTTGGTCGCGCGTCAAGATTTCCTCGACGCGCAGCCCGAGGTCGCGGCCAAGTTGGCCCGCGTTTGGTTCGAGTCGGTGGCGCGCGCCAATCACGATCGGGCGGCCGCAGCCAACCTAATCTCGACCGTGGCTTCCCGGTTCCGCGACGAGCTCGGCTACGAAAAGACGCTCAAAGCGCTGGACTGGGCCAAATGGACCGAGCTTTCGGACAACGTGCGTTTCTTCGGCCTCGACGGTTCGACGCCCGCTTTCGACCGCGTGTACAACCAGGCCGATTCGATTTGGATCAGCTACCCCGAGGCCGAAATCAAAGATCGCTTCGCGCCTACCATGTTGCGTAACGATCGCGCGGTGCGAGCGGTGTGGGAGGCGGCAGGCAAGCCCGCGGCCCCGGCCAACGACGCGTTCAACCCGGCCATCGCCAACAGTGGCTCGGCGCTGTTCACGAAACCAGTTTCGATCAGCTTCCCGAGCAACGGGGTGCAGCTGTCTGCCGAGGCGCTGGCCGTGATCAATCAGCAGATCTTGCCGCAGCTGGAGATCGCGGGCGGCATGTCGGTGCGCGTCGAAGGCAACACCGATGGAATCGGGGAGCGCAGCGCTAATCAGACGCTCAGCGAGAAGCGCGCGGGCGCCATCGTGGAGTACCTGATCTCGCGCGGCGTTCCGCGGACGCGCCTCGTGGCGCGCGGAAACGGCTCGGGTAAACCCGTGGCGCCCAACGCCACTGCCGAAGGCCGCGCGCTGAACCGACGCACCGACGTGCTCTTCATTCGCGGGGCGCCCTAAGCAACATGGCCTCGATGCAGCTGTCCAGCCCGAGCTACCTGAAACACGCCTTCAAAGATCAGCACAATCTCGTGCTGCTACTGGGAGCCGCCTGCTTTTCGCTGGCCTTCGCTTCGCCCTTGCCGCTGTTGGCCGGCGCGGCGGGCGAGCTTTTGTGGCTGCTGATCGGGCCGCGCTTGCCCGCCTTTCGCGCCTGGGTCGATGGGCAACTGAGCGCGCAGTACTTGGCGCGCGCCGAGACCGCGATCGAAGGCGCGCTGGCTCAGCTCTCCGAGGCCGAGGTCACGCGCTTCCTCACCCTCAGCGAGGACGTAGCACGGCTCGCAAGCGCGGCGGCCGAGCGCTTGAGCTCACGAGAGCAGCAGCTCGCGCTGCACGGTCTGCTCGAGCTGCGCCGCACGTTCCTCGACTATTCGTTCTTGGGGCAGCGCGTGGCAAGCCTCCGTGATCCGACCCCCAACGCGGAGCTGGAGAAGGAGGCCGCGCAGCTACAGGAATCGTACAGCGCCGAGCGAGAGCTCACCGCGCGCATGACGATTCGCCAGGCGCTGGGCGTGGTACAGCGGCGCATGAGCCAGCAGACCGCGCTCGCCGGTGTCGAGCGCAGCATCCAGACGCGGCTCGAAATGTTGGAGAAGGCCGTCCCCTACTTGCGCGGTCGCTTGGCTGACCCCGGATTGGTCCAGCTCGAGCCCGAGCTCGATACCGCGCTGGCCGAGGTCGGTTCGGCCGAAGCCCTGGAGCTGGCCGTGGATGAGATTTTCGACGGCCCGGCCCCCGGCGCAACGCTCTAAACCCAGGTATTGAACCACTTGTACGGCAGATGGTGCTCAGCACGCCCGTCCGTCACCGCCGCGCGGGTCCGCAATGAGACGCCTGGCCCGCGCCGTCGCGGCGTGCCTGCTCGTGCTGGGTTGCACGGTCGCGCCCTTGGTCAGCCCACGACGAGCGCCGCCGGACTCGGTCTTGATCTTCGAGCACCGCCGCGCCTCCGCTGATCGCGCATCGAGTGAGCCCGACTGGGAAGCTTGGCAATTGTACGAGTCCGGCCGCTTGGTTTACGCGCGAGCGGGGGCGGAGCCGACCAAGGCCATCCTCCCTCGCCAGCGGTTGCGCGCGGCGCGCGCTTGGCTCGAGCAGCACGACTTCGAGCTGGTGCGTAGCTCCGAGCACGGACGCGCGACCCAAACACCCAGCGTCACGGCGAGCTGTCAGCTGCACCTGAGCACGGTTCTGGTGCTCGCACCGTTGGGCGATCCGCGCTATACGCATGCGGCGAGGCCGAGAAGCTGAGCACTGAACCCAACGAAGAAGAGCCGTAGCTGCCTGGCGCAACGGGCTCAGCCGCGCACGGACACCGCGCTCGCCGTGTCCGCCAAAATATAGGGTACGTACCGAAAGTCACGAATCCAGACCACGCGCTCGCCCTCGCGATCGAAGGCGAGCTCGATGAAGTAACCCGGCCGCGCACTGTGCGGTTCGCGGTACACCAAGACCACCGGCGCGCCGTCCAGCGAGCCCGGCACCAAGCGCCAATCCGAATACTTCGAGTAGTTTTCGAAGTAGGTCGAAACTTCCACGCGACCACGGCGTTGAGCGCGCGAGACCAAGTCGAGCCGCACGTCTTCGGCCAATAGGGCGCGCACCCCGTCCCAGTCACGGGCATTGAACAGCGCCACATAGCGCGCGGCTCCGGACGAGAGCTCCGCCGAAGCCGGCGCGGGCTCATGGTTCCCCGACGCTCCCAGCGCTCGCAGACGCTCTCGACCGCGATGCAACGCAGCCTTGGCGGCCAGCTCCGTGAGACCGAGCAGCTCACTCAGCTCGCTCAGAGAATGGCCAAGCACGTCTTTCAGAATGACCGCACTGCGCTGCGCGGGCGGCAGCTCGACGAAGCGCGATAGCGCCGCTTGCGTTGCCTGTTCACGAGCCAGCGCGCTTTCGGGATCGCCCGCGAGATCGGCCGCGGTCTCCAACACGTGATCGAGCGGCTCGGACATGCGTTGCTCGTAGCGGCGCCGATAATCGAGGGCGCGGTTGTGCGCGATCCGAAACAACCATGGGCGCAGCTCGGGCATGGCATCCATTTCCGAGAGCGCGTAATAAGCCCGAGCCAAAGTGTCTTGCACGACGTCCTCACCGTCCGCGACCGAGCCGGTCATGCGGGCGCAATAGCGGTGCAAATCCGGACGAATGTCCGCCACGAGCGCGAGGAAGCGGCGCTTGCCTTCGTACAGCGTGGAAACCAACGGTTCGGGCTCGGTCATCAGGCGTCCAGAGAGACGATACCGGTATCGCCCTTCAGGCCAAAGGCCAGCCCGGCTTCGTACTTCGGGTCGGTCAAAATGCTGGCCACGTGCTCGCCGAACAGCTTCGGCGGCATGGGCGCGCCGAACCCGGCCAGAAAAGTCTCGACACTCACGCCCTTGCGCTTCGCGTACGCTTGCGCGGCGATTCGCCCGTGCTCCGTGTCGCCGATCATTTGTCTCGGGACGATGGCCTGAAAGGAGATGCCCAGCTCGAGCTCCTTGGCCATACCGTTGGCGTACTGCGCAAGTAGCCACAGCATCCGCTTGGCGCCGGCGTACCCGCCGGAAAGCGGTGAGCCGTTGACCGCAGCACCGCTCGAGCTGATGAGCACTCGGCTGCCCTTTTCGAGCGGTAGACGCAGCGCGTGCTGCACCCAGTGGAACCCGGCCTTCACGTCGTTGTTCCAAATGCGACTGAAGCCCTCCCAGGTCTGCTCTTGAATCGGGCCCAAGCTCGGAACCGCGCCGGCATTGAGCACCAGCACGCTGGGCCGCACGCCCTCCAGCACCCGGCGCGCGACGGCCTCCTCGGAGACGTCCCCCTGAATCACCTCGACGCCCAAGCGTTCTTGCACTTCCCGCAACCGTTGGGCATCGCGAGCCACCACGGTGACGTGCGCCTTTCGCGCCCACAACGCCTCCACGATACCGAGGCCAAGCCCCCGACTACCCCCCGTGACGACCGCTCGCTGTCCCGCTAAATCTCGCATTGAATTGCTCCTTTGCTCGATCGACGATCGGCCAAGGCCAAACGATGCGCGAGGGCGCGAAAAAACCGCGGCCCGAGTGGGAGCTAAGCGGTGGCCGGCCGCGCGGCGACCGACTCGGACTGTCCCAGACTGAGCACGAGGCTCGTGACCGAGTTCAAATCGATGGGTTTGAGCAAGTGCGCGTCGAAGCCGCGCGCGCGCGATTCACCAGCGACCGCTTCTTCGTACCCCGTCACGGCGACGAACTGACACGTTGCCAAGCCCGGCATCTGGCGCAGGACCTCGAGCAATTGAAAGCCATCCATCCCCGGCAGTCCGATGTCGAGGAAGGCGAGGTTCGGACGGAAGGCTTCGGCGAGCGGAATCGCTTCCTGCGGATCGTAGGCAACGCGGGTCTCGTGACCTTCGCGCCCCAGCACGAGCGCGAGCAGCTCAGCAGAGTCGTGGTTATCGTCCACGATGAGCACGCGCCGAACCTCTGCCAGGTTACGCGTACCTGATTCGCGGCGGGGATTCATCGTGAGCAAGGCTTGATCCGGTTCTGTGGGGCGGCAAGGAAGAAACCGCGCGTCCGATTCCGACAGAGATAACCAGTCGTAACTAGGTCAGATTCGCTTTGCAACAATTGGTCGCACGAGCTGCACGTCGAGATCTTGCGCCAGCTGCGATGCCGAGACTTAGACGCGTTCGACGGGCTCTAGTCATCAGCCGGGTGCGGGGAAGGCCTCGACAACGGCGTGGCGGAATGGCACATGCCGCACGCTCGATCCGGGCGGAATGTGGCCTAAATGAGTCACCCTTCGGGCCTAAGAGGCGGCATACAATCTGCAATCCTCAGCGCCATGGCTTCGAGTCACTCAGCCAGTCGTTCGGCGGTCGAGAAGACGCCGAGCGGAATCGCTGGCTTCGATCAAATCACGGGGGGTGGTCTACCGAAGGGGCGGTCGACGCTCGTCTGCGGCGGGCCGGGCTCCGGCAAAACCATTTTCGCGACCGAATTTCTCGTACGCGGTGCCGCGCTCGGCGAGCCCGGCGTGTTCATCGCCTTCGAGGAGTCGGTCGCCGACCTCACCCTGAACGTCGCTTCGCTCGGCTTCGACCTGGCTCGCTTGCAAGAGCAAAAGCTACTCGCCGTGGACTTCGTTCAGCTCGATCCAGCAGAGATCGAAGAGGCCGGCGGCTACTCGCTGGACGGCCTGTTCGTTCGCCTGGAGCAGGCCATCCAGTCGATTGGCGCCAAGCGCGTCGCGATCGACACATTGGAGGTGCTGTTCAACAGCTTGAAGGACGATGCGATCGTGCGCGCGGAAACGCATCGTCTATTTCGCTTCCTCAAAGCACGCGGCATCACGGCGGTGGTCACCGCCGAGGCGGGCGAGTCGACGCTCACTCGTGAGGGCTTGGAGGAATACGTCTCGGATTGCGTGGTGGCGCTCGGGCAGAACGTGATCGACCAGTCGGCCACCCGCTATTTGCGCGTGATCAAGTACCGCGGCTCGAGCCACGGCACGAACGAATACCCGTTCTTAATCGACGACACGGGCTTCTCCGTGCTGCCCGCCACCAGCTTGCAGCTCGACTACCAAGTCAGCAGCGATCGCGTGTCCTCCGGCATCCCGAGCTTGGACGCCATGCTCGGCGGCAACGGCTTCTTCAGAACCAGCACCATGCTCGTTTCCGGCACGGCGGGCAGCGGCAAGAGCATCCTCTCGGCGCACTTGGCCAATGCGACGTGCAAGCGGGGCGAGCGCTGCATGATGTTCGTGTTCGAGGAGTCGCAGTCGCAGATCGTGCGCAACATGCGCTCGGTAGGGATTGACCTGGAGCAATGGCAAGCCGAGGGCCTGCTCCAGATCCGCGCGACGCGCCCCACCTTGTATGGCCTCGAGATGCACCTGGTTGCGATGCACAAGGCGATCGCCGAATTCAAACCGCAGACGGTGATTCTGGATCCAGTTTCCAGCTTCATGTCGTCGGGCACTTCGCATCAAGTGAAGGCCATGTTGATTCGGCTCTTCGACTGGCTGAAGACACAACAGATCACGGGCCTCGTGACGTACTTGACCACGCCTTCGAACCGCGAAGGAACCGACGCTCACATCTCTTCGCTGATCGATACCTGGATTGAGGTGCGCGACCTGGAGATCTCGGGCGAGCGTAACCGCACCCTCCACCTGCTGAAGTCCCGCGGCATGAGTCACTCGAACCAGGTACGAGAGCTCCTGATCTCGAGCAGCGGCGTCTCGTTGGCCGATGTCTTCTACGGCCCCGATGGCGTGTTGATCGGCTCGGCCAAAGCGGCCGAAGCGAAGCGCCGCGCTCGCGACGAGCGGGATGCGCAGAACGAGGCCGCGCGCAGCGAGCGGCTGCTGGAGCTCAAACGCGAAACGCTCGATGCTCAAATTTCGGCGTTGCGCGCGGAGTTCGCGGCACTCGAAGACGAAACCAAACGCAGGTTGTCGACCGTCCGCGAGGCCAACGAAGCCAATCGCATCGACCGCGACAGTATTTCTCGGATGCGCACGGATGCTGGTAGCCGTTCGAACGGCGAAGGAGAGAGAGCGTAGTCATGGCTGGGACATCGATTCGAAAGACCCCGGCTCCCGAAGAGCCGGCTCCCGAAGAGCCGAAGGACGGCTCCGAGGAGCGCTGGAACCTGCGCTTGTACGTCGCCGGTGAAACGCCGAAGTGCGTGCAGGCCTTCGAGCACCTGAAGCGCATCTGCGAGGAGCACCTGCAGGGGCGCTACGCGATCGAAGTCATCGACCTGTTGAAAAATCCGACCTTGGCCAGCGGCGATCAGATCATCGCCATCCCTACTCTGGTCCGCCAGTTGCCCCCGCCGGTGAAGAAAATCATCGGCGACCTGACCAACACCGAGCGAGTCATCGTGGGGCTCAACTTGGTCCGGCTACCGGCAGAATCGCGGTCCAAGTGAGCACGGCGAAGTCCTCGACTGCGGCGTTCGAGACGGCTGCCAAGCGCGCGGCAGGCGAGCGCTACGAGCTGCGCTTGTACATCGCCGGTACGACGGCGGCCTCGAGCCGCTCAGTCGAGAACCTGCGAGCGATTTGTGAGGAGCACCTGAAGGGTCGCTACGAGCTATTGGTGGTGGACGTATTTCAACAGCCGACGTTGGCCAAGGATGCGCAAATCATCGCCGTCCCGACGTTGATCAAGAAGCTGCCCGCGCCGATCAGGCGCATCGTCGGGGATTTGTCCAACGAGCAGCGTGTTTTGGTCGGTCTGGACCTCAAGCCAAAAGAGCCATGAGCAAGGTCGAAAGCGAAAACGGGGGCGCGTCCACGATCGAGCCCGATCTGGACGCGCTGTTGGCACGGCTGGAGGAAGCCGAGTCGACGCTCGCCGCCATTCGTAACGGCCACGTCGAGGCGCTCGTCGTATCGTCCGAGGAGGGGCCCAAAGTGTACGCGCTCGAGGGCTCGGAGCACCGCTACCGTCGCCTAGTCGAGACCATGGGAGAGGGTGCGCTGTTGGTCGGCGCGAGCGGCGTCATCTTGTACTCGAACGCGGCGTTCGCGGAGATGGTGGCCGTGCCGCTCGAGCGCGTGATGGGCCGGCCACTGAGCGACTTCGTCGTCCATCGACAAGAGCACCTGCTGAGCGCGCTGCTCGAGGGCGCTGACCGCGGGCCTGGCTCCGGGGAGCTGATGCTGTGCGGCTCCTTGGGCAACGAGCGCCCGGTGTATCTCTCGGTTGCCAAGAACAGCCCCGGCGAAGAGCCCGGCGTGTCCGTGATCGTGACGGACCTCACCGAGCAAAAGCGGAACGAGCAAATCGTGGCCTCCGAGCGTTTGGCCAATGCCATCCTCGAACAGAGCGCCGAGCCCATCATCGTGTGCGACGTGAACGGCATGGTCACGCGCGCGAGCGGCGCGGCACGCACCATCTCCACCGAGCGGGTGCTCCGGCGCCATTTTTTCAACGCCTTCCCCTTCGACGGTGACGGGGATGACCCAGACCATCCCGTGCTCGCCGCGCTACGCGGGAACACTACCGCCGGCCGGGAGATGACGCTGTCTCTGCCGAACCGGCCCGTGCAGTCGTACCTGTGCACGGCTGCGCCGCTGCTCGACGACGCGTCCACTATCTTGGGTTGCGTCGTGGCCTTGGTCGACATCTCGGACCGCAAACGAGTCGAGGCGGCGCGCAGTCGCTTGCTCGACGCCGAGCGCGCCGCGCGCGCCTCCGCGGAGCACGCGCGCACCGAGGCCGAAGCCAGCAGCCGCGCCAAAGACGAGTTCTTGGCCACCGTTTCGCACGAGCTCCGCACGCCGCTGAACGCGATGCTCGGTTGGTCGCAGTTGTTGACCAACAACGCTTTGCCCACCGAACAACTGGCTCACGCCTTGGAGGTGATTCAGCGCAACGTGCTCACCCAATCTCGATTGGTAGAGGACCTGCTCGACGTCTCACGCATCATCTCCGGTCAGATGCGCTTGGACGTCCAGCACGTCGAGCCGATTCGGATCGTGAGCTCGGCCATCGAGAGCGCCAAGCCGGCCGTCGAAGCCAAGCACATCCAGCTGGCCGTGGATTTGGATCCGCGCGCCGGGCAAGTGCTGGGCGACGCCACGCGACTCCAGCAAATTGTCTGGAATTTACTGTCCAATGCCGCGAAATTCACGGAGCGCAACGGGGTGATTGCCGTAAAAGTGGCGCGTTCCGGCGGCTCGGTGGAGATCGTGGTGTCCGACAATGGGCAGGGCATCGATCCCGAATTTCTGCCCTTCGTGTTCGATCGCTTTCGACAAGCAGACGGCAGCTTCACGCGCCGTTATGGCGGCCTCGGCTTGGGCCTCGCGATCGCGCGCCACTTGGCGGAGCTGCACGGTGGCACGATCAAAGTCGAAAGCCCGGGCCTCGGCTTGGGTGCGACGTTCACAGTGCGCCTCCCGGTCGTCAACGCGCGCGACTCGCTCTCATCGGCGACCGGTTACAGCACGGCTCCCGATTTCGAACCGCCCAGCCGGCTCACCGCGCCAGAGCTACGCGGCGTTCGAGTGCTGGTGGTCGATGACGACGATGACTCGCGGGACCTAGTGGTGAGCATTTTGGAAAAATGCGAGGCGATTACGTCCAGCGCGTCTTCGGCGGAGCAAGCGTTGTCGATGATCGTCAGCGAATGCCCAGACGTGCTCGTGTCCGACATCGGGATGCCGGGCATGGACGGTTATGAGCTGATGCGCGCGGTGCGCGCCCTCCCCGACGCGCGCTCACAGAGCGTGCCCGCAGTCGCCGTCACCGCCTATGCGCGCACGGAAGACCGGCGTCGCGCGCTCGCGGAGGGCTTCCAGCTGCACGTGGCCAAGCCGATCGAGCCGGCAGCGTTCGCGCTCGCCGTCGCGCGCCTGTCGCGCGGCACCCCGGCATTGGCCAGCTCCTGAGCGCAACCTTTTGGTTGCTCTTTCAGAACAGGCGCGCTATCCCATAGGCAACCCTGGAGTTGCACATGAGCGATCTCGTCACTGACCGAATAGAAAAGAAGATCAATCTTTCCGCTAGTTTGAGCCGAGTCTGGCGGGCCCTCAGCGATGCTCGGGAGTTCGGGGAGTGGTTCAAGGTCAAGTTGGAAGCGCCGTTCATCGCCGGCACCACCGTGCACGGGCAGGTCACCTACCCAGGCTACGAGCACCTGCGGGTCGAGCTGCAAGTCGTGGAGGTGAGACCCGAGCATTACCTCGCGTACCGCTGGCGTCCCAATGCGACCGACCTCAACAAGGACTACTCGTCCGAACCGATGACGCTCGTCGAGTTCAAGCTCGAGCCGGCGCCAGGCGGCACGCTGCTCACGATTGTGGAGTCCGGGTTCGACGGCATCCCGCTCGAGCGGCGAGCTGAGGCGTTCCGCGGCAACGACAGCGGTTGGAGCGCGCAGCTAATGAACATCGAACGCCATGTCGCGCAATAAGTCGGGCGCGCTGCGCATCAGCGAGGCCGCGCCGCTGTTCGCCGCCTTGGGAGACGAAACGCGCCTCCAGCTGGTCTCGCGCTTGGGCAGCGAAGGCCCTCTGTCCATCGTGCGCTTGAGCGAAGGCACGCAGCTGACACGCCAAGCCATCACCAAGCACTTGACCGCGTTGTCCGACGCGGGCCTCGTGCAAGGCACGCGGCACGGCCGCGAGCACATTTGGCAGTTGGAGCCCGCGCGGCTCGAGAAAGCGCGTGAGCACCTAGCGCACATCTCCCGCGAGTGGGACAACGCCCTCGGACGCTTGGCTGATTTCCTGAAGGAGAATCCCTAAACCAAGCTGATGAACTCTTCGTATTTGCCGCTCGGCGCACGTGCGATTTCGTCTCGAAATAGCGCAATTCCAGGGTAAACGGGTGACCGAGCGCGCCTTGCACGATCTCGGTCAGGCGCGCTTCGCGCTGTGCCCCCAAAGCTGCGCCTAGTGCGAGACCTCGGTCATGTGAGCCTAGTCATGATTGAATAGCGATGAAGCTCTTCCTCGGTCCGGGGGAGCCGTGTAGAGTTCGAGGCTTATCATGAAGCGCGTCCAAGCCTTAATCACCTACTCGCTCCTCGGCAGTGTCTGGCTCGCCTCTTGCGGCGGCGACAACAAGAAAACGGCCCCGCCGTTCCAAGAAGCCGAAGGTGGCGAGGCAGGCGAAACTGCGCAGCCAGGTGCAGGCTCACCGAGCGCGGGCGCAGGCAACCGAAGCGGCGCGGATTCCGGCGGCGCGGCGGGCGAGGCCGGCCAGGCCAGCGGCGCCGCAGGCGAAGGCGGCAGCGGCGGTGATGCCTCGCTCGGCGGTCAGGGCGGCGAAGGCGGCGCGCTGATCTGCTTCAATGACTTAGGCCAAGCGGGTACGCCGACCGACGGCATCGATCAGGGCACGGCCGGCGCGGGCTCCACGCTGCACGTCTCCTACAGCTGCCAGGCAATCCTCGATACGCTTTCGCCCAGCTACGATCTCACTACAGGGAACATCACGCTCGACATCGGTCCGCTCGGAGCGAGCGCCGTGGCAGGCGGCACGTTCACGGCGCGCTACAGCTACCTGGAAGGGGGTGAGGTTTACACGGAAGAGTGCGTCGACGGCGCAGTCAGCGTGAACGGCAACCTGCTGACCGTGCCCGTTCAAGCGCCGGTGCAGCCACCGCACCCGGCCACCGAAGTCTGGATGACCGCGCTTGCCCTCCACGATCAGTGCGGCAGTGAGGCAGACTACGTGACAGCCAGCCCGACCAGTAGCGACTGCATCAACCTGCGGGTCTACAACATTGGCGAGGGCGGTTGGCAGGTGGACTGCCACGAAGGCAATTGCTACCCCGCCTGCGGCGTGATCACCCTGCCACCCACGACTTCGCCCGACCTCTAAGAAGCAACGCTCGGCGTCACCCGCTCCAAGATCACGATCTTCTGCCAGATCGCGCGCGACAGATTCACGGCCAAGTCTTCGACGGCGTTGGCCGCGGACACCGTGACCGGATCGGCGAGCTCCTGCACGTACAGGGCCGCGACCTTGCTCACGATGGCCAAGAGCTCCGTGCAGTAGTCCAAGTAGCGAGTCAGCTCGAACGCGCTCATCGTGCGCGCGGGCGACGACGGCGTGCTCGGCCCACCGGCCACGGTGCTGTCCGGGTCCTTGGTCAGCTGATGCATGTCCACGATGTGCGAAAGCGAACGCAGCACGTGCAGCGCCTCGAGCGCCCGCGCGCGCTTGCGGCGCGTCTCGAGCCCGAGCAAGAAGTAGACAGCGACGCCTACGAACACCACGTCGTTGACCAACGCTTCCAGGCTTTGCACCCAATCAGCCCAGTTGTGCGGGCCGGTCTCACCACGCAGCGTCATCGCGGCGGTCACCACGACCAGCAATAGCCCTGCGATGGCCACGCTCACTGCCGTGCGCAATGGCCGATTCGGAGCAGCGAGCCACGCCGACAAAGCTCGCGCTTCAAGTGTCACTTGCGTCAGCTCTGCCGCCACTTTCGCCAAGCCCGCGCCTGGGAAGCGCTCGCTGATGCGCCGCTCGAGCCGGCTCATCGTCTCGATGATCTGCTCGGGGTCGAGCTTTCGGAACATGCTGCGAAAGGGTACTCGAACGCGCGCGCGAAGGGCGACGCGGACATGTAGGTCTGTAGCGCCTCGGCCCGCGGGTTGAGAGCAGCAAGCGCTACCGCTTTGCCCCTGGCGAGTGGCTTCGGCTAGCTTCACGATAGAGGCAAGATGGCTGAACGAATTCAAACGGCAGGGGTCATCGGGGCAGGCGTGATGGGCAGCGCAATCGCCGCTCACTTCGCGGGGGCGGGCATTCGCACGCACCTGCTGGACATCGTGCCGCCGAACTTGAAACCGGAAGAGCAAGCGAACCCGAAAGCGCGTAACCGCTTCGCCGACGGCGGCCTCGAGAAAGCGCTCAAAGCCAGGCCGGCGCCGTTTTTCACGCCGGACGCTGCGCGCCTCGTCACCACCGGTAACCTGGAAGATCACCTGCAGCGCCTCGAAGAGTGCGACTTGATCGTGGAAGCGGTGGTCGAAGATCTCGAGATCAAACGCAAGCTGTTCGAGAAGATCGCGCCCTTCGTCAGACCCGATGCCATTCTCGCGTCCAACACGAGCGGGCTGAGCATCGCGCGTATGAGTGAGGTGCTGCCGGCGCAGCTCAAGTCGCGCTTCCTCGTTCTGCACTTCTTCAATCCGGTGCGATACATGCGCCTGCTCGAGATCGCCAAGGCGCCCGAGACCGATCCTTCCGTCATGGCGCGCATGGCAGAGTTCGGCGAATTTTTGGGCAAGGGCGTGATCGACGCCAAGGACACGCCCAACTTCGTCGCCAACCGGATCGGCGTGTACTCGATGATGCTCACCATGCATCAGATGCTGGAAGCAGGGCTGAGCATCGAGGCCGTAGACAAGATCACCGGCAAGCCCATGGGCAGGCCGAGCAGCGCCGCGTTCGGCACGGGCGATCTCGTGGGTATCGACACGCTCGTACACGTCGCCAAAAACTGTTTCGATTCGCTGCCCAAAGACGAAGCGCGCAGCACCTTCGAAGTGCCGGAGTTCGTCCGAGACCTGGTCGCGGCCGGCAAGCTCGGCCGCAAAACGAACGGCGGCTTCTACCTGAAGACGCCGGCCGAGCTACAGGTCTACGACTACAAGACCAAGACTTACCGCAGCCAAGAAAAAGTGCGCTTCGACTCGCTCGGAGCGATCAAGAACGAGGAGGACCCCAAGAAGCGCCTGAAGAAGCTGGTCTACTCGGAGGACGTCGCCGGAAAGTTCGCCTGGAGCGTGCTGGCCCGCTCGCTCGTGTACAGCGCGCGGCGCTTGGGCGAGATCGCCGACGACATCGTGAGCATCGATCAGGCGATGCGCTGGGGCTTCAATTGGGACCTCGGTCCGTTCGAGGCCTGGGATGCCATCGGCGTGCCGGAGTCGGTCGCGCGCATGAAGCAAGAGGGCATCGCCGTGCCCGAGTGGGTCGACAACATGCTCGCCTCGGGGCGCACCAGCTTTTACGCGGGCAGTCCCGCCGCAGCGACGTACTTCGACGTGCGCTCGCGGGCCGCGGTCGCTGTATCCAGCTACCCCAAGCAAATTCAACTTGCCGCGCTGAAGGCGGACCCTTCGCGGATCGTCAAGAAAAACCACGGCGCTTCGCTGGTGGACATCGGCGACGGCGTGTTGTGCGTCGAGTTCCACACCAAGCTGAACACCCTCGACAACGACGTGATCGCCATGTTGGGCGAAGCGGCGGACGTCGCCGAAAAGGGCTTTCAAGCCATCGTCATCGGCAACAACGGCGAGCACTTCTGTGCCGGCGCGAACCTGATGTTGATCGCCATGGCGGCCCAGCAGAAAGCCTGGGACCAGATCGAAGCCGTGGTCTCGAACCTACAGAGGGCCATGCAACGCCTGCGTTACTCGAAGGTGCCGGTGGTGGCCGCGCCCTTCCAGTACACGCTCGGCGGCGGCGCAGAAGTAGCCATGGCGGCTGACGCCTGTCAGGCACACGCCGAAACCTACATGGGTTTGGTCGAGGTCGGCGTCGGTCTCATCCCGGCGGGTGGGGGTTGCCTGCGCATGGTCGAGCGTTACACTAGTGATCTGCTCGGCATCAGCGGAGTGGATCTGCTGCCGTTCATCGGGCAGGCCTCGCTCAACATTGCCATGGCCAAGGTCGCGACCAGCGCCGAAGAAGCCAAATCGCTCAAGTATTTGCGGGCCACGGATGGCATTTCCTTGAACCCCGCTCGCCTCCTCCATGAGGCAAAACAACGAGCGGTGGGGCTTGCTGGCGCTGGGTACCGGCCGCCGCTCCCCCCCCTGCTACCCGCTGCCGGCTACGACGCCGAGAAGACGATCGGCGCCCGGGTTTGGGCGTTGGTGGAAGGCGGCTTCGCTTCCGCGCACGACGCGCTGATCGCCAACAAGGTCGCTCACATCTTGTGCGGCGGCCCGGTGCCGGCGGGCACCCTGCTGCCGGAACAGCACTTCTTGGACTTGGAGCGTGAAGCGTTCCTCTCGCTGTGCGGCGAACCGAAGAGCCAAGAGCGCGTGCAATTCATGCTCATGAACAACAAGCCGCTCCGCAACTGACCCAGGTCGGCCGAGCCGCGTTCCAGATTTTTTTGGCAACCATCAGAGGCAATGACAATGGCATTCCCCCTCAATGTGATCATCGCATCGGCCGTGCGGACCCCGGTCGGGCGCGCCCTGAAGGGCACGCTCCGCAACACGCGCCCGGAAGACTTGGCCGCCGCGACCATGGTGGAAGCGCTCAAGCGCGTCCCCGGCCTCAAGGCGGAGGACGTAGACGACGTGATCCTCGGCTGCGCCATGCCGGAAGCCGAGCAAGGCTTGAACATCGCGAGGAACGCGGTGTTTCTCGCCAAATGGCCGAACACGGTGCCCGCCGAGACGATCAATCGCTTTTGCTCCAGCGGCCTGCAGGCGATCGCGCACGCGGCCATGAGCGTGCAAGCTGGCTTGACTCAAGTGTCGGTCGCGGGCGGCGTGGAATCCATGTCCATGGTGCCGATGAGCGGCAACAAAGTGAGCCTGAACCCGAAGCTGATGGACGAGTACCCCGAGGCGTACATCGCCATGGGGCACACCGCCGAGCGTGTGGCTTCGCGCTTCAACGTGTCGCGCGCGGAGCAGGACGCCTTCGCGGTGCGCTCGCACGAGCGCGCTCTGGCGGCCATTGCCGCGGGTCGCTTCAACGACGAGATCGTGCCGGTGAAGGCGCGCGTGCTCGAGGGCAATACGGTCTCGGAGATCGAGTTCAAAATCGACGAATGCCCGCGCCCCGGCACCACGCTGGACGTGCTGGGCAAGCTGAAGCCCGTGTTCAAGCAAGGCGGCTCGGTCACCGCCGGCAATAGCTCGCCCACGAACGACGGCGCGGCCGCCACCGTCCTGCTCTCGGACCGCAAAGCCTCGGACCTCGGCGTGCAGCCGCTCGGGCGCATGCGCGGCTTCGCGCTCGCGGGCGTCGATCCCGACATCATGGGCATCGGCCCGGTGCCAGCGATCCGCAATCTGCTCGCCCAAAGCGGGCTCAGCATCGGCGATATCGATCTGTTCGAGATCAACGAGGCCTTCGCCGCGCAGGCCGCTTATTGCGGGCGCGAATTGGGCATCGCCGACGACAAGCTGAACGTGAACGGCGGCGCCATCGCGCTCGGCCATCCTCTCGGCTGCACGGGCGCCAAGCTCACGGCAACGTTGCTTTACGAGCTGCGCCGCCGCGGCGGCAAGCTCGGCGTGGTGTCCATGTGCATCGGCGGCGGCATGGGCGCCGCCGGGCTGTTCGAGGTCTAAGTGCCCTCGAATGGCCAGGTCGATCGCCTTCGCAGCCGATGCCCGCGCTCACTGACCGCCGAGGCCGATGGACAGCGCGGCATAGCCGCCGCGCAGGCCCAACGTCGGCTCGCCGGTTATGTCGTAACCGTCCTCGCGAAAGCCACGGAGCGGAATGCCGTACAGCGCTCCCACGCGCAAACCGAGGGTCCAACCCGTGCGGGCACCGGGCACCTGCGCGCCACGGCCCAAGATCACGGTGTTGGCCATGATCGAGAGGCCGGCCAGGAAGCCATCGTCGCTCATGCTCGTGCTGCGATTGGTGGTCAGCGCGGTGTTGAAGTCGACCTTACCCTTCTGCGCCACGGTTACGTTCGTGGTGTAGCCACCGAGCGAAAGCACCGGGGCAATCAGGAAGCCGTTCACGCGCAGCACTTGATAGCCGAAGTCGAACGAGCCCCAGCCCCCGCCGACCGAGATCTTGCGATCGGCGGCCGCGTCGACCGTGCGTGAGAAGATGGCGGCGCCCGAGCCGCCGATCAGGAAGCGGCCCACCAAGCCGTAGCCCTGGCCGCCGAACATCGGAAACGCCGAGGGCACGTCATTCGGAAAAGCCGCGCGGTTGTCGGCGAGGCGGTGATTGAGCGGCCCCATGTCGGCCACGACCGCGCCCACGAGCAGGCTGATTCCACCCAACTTGGGAGCCGGACCATCGGTCGGCGCCGGCGCATTCATCGGCTTGCCTTGGGTCTCCAGCGAGGGACCCGTGAGGGGTTCCTCGGCTGCTGCCGAGCGAGCGGCGAGCGCCGAGCCGAGACAGATGGTGAGAGTGAGGAAGGAGAGAAGCCCGCGGGGAGTGGTGCACCGGTTCATGCTGGTGCTAGCGCGCGTAGCAAGTACGGGGCCACCAGAGATCAGCTTGTTTTCAGCTTGTCCGGCGGGCCGCTGAGGCGGGCATGCAGTCTCAGCGCGCGCCGCCTCGCCTCGCGAGCCACGAATTGGCCTCGGCGTGACCCGAACGGCGGGCGTCGCAACCGGCTCAGATGGTCTCGCTCATGGTGTCTCGCGCCCGGTACAGCGCCCAGAACCGCTCGGCGATAGTCGACGCTTCGAGCGTGGCATTGCCCGTGTCGAACGCCGTCCCTTTCACGAGACCCGTGACCACGACCTCCCCGACATAGACCCCATCACTGCTCAGGGCCTTGCTCAATAGACCAACCGTTTTGTGCTGGGCTGCCTTGCCGATAGCCAGGCCGGCGGCGCCCCATTGGGTAGCCGCAGCGTCGACGCTCGGGTCGTAGAAGGCGAAGCCGCCGCCGGTGACCAGCACTGCCCCCTGCTGGGCTTTGAGGTCCGGTAAAGCCGCCTGCGTGGCGGCGATCAGCCCGTGCACGGTGACGTTCAGCACCGAGCGCAGCTCGTCCGTGCTCGCGGTCTTGAGATCGCCGGCGCCGCCCGAATACGCGTTCCAGTGCAGGACCTTGATCGGGCCGAGGCTGGAGCGCACGTCAGCGACTAGCTTGCGCACTGCTTCCGGGTCGGAGAGGTCACCAGGGAACGCCTTGGCGTCGATGCCGTCTTTGCTCAGCTTGTCGACCGCGCCCGCGAGGCGCTCCGCATTGCGTGCGACGGCCGCGACGCGATAGCCCTCCTTGCCGAAGCGACGCGCCACAGCGTCTGAAATGCCCACGCCATACCCGCACACGATGATGGTTTCAGCCATGCCCGAGAACTAGCACGGCGTGTGCTCAGCGCGGCGCCCGAACTTTTCTCGTGCGCACCGCTTCGGCTCCTCCCAGATCCTCCAGCACACTGGCCAGCAAACGGCAGGCCCGCGCGACCTCGGCACCGTGCTTTTTGCTCAGCCGCCGCTGATAGCCAGCCCGGATCGAGCGCGTTTTTTCGATAGCTGCGCGCGCCTGCTCGGTGAGCGCGACGCGCCGCACGCGCGCATCGGCCGAGCCCGTGTCTTCCAGGTAACCGAGGCTCGTCAACTCCGCGACTGACTTGGAGGCGGCTTGCTGTGTGACCCCCAAGTGACGCGCCAGCTCGCTCACGGCCAGCGGCCCCGTGAGCAAATGCTGAAACACGTAGCCATGCGCGTGCCGAATCCCGGTGAAGCCGGCCGCCAGCAACGCCTCCAAAACCAACTCGTTGAAGCGCAAGCCCACGAACAGAGAAAGGTAACCGAGATCGAGCCCTTCGGGCTCTGCGGACGGTGGCTTGGGCGAAGTCATCACGCGCTTTGTTGATCCACAACCACGGTTGTGTATACTGGCAAATGCAACAGCGAAAGGAAATCCCCAATGACCTTGTTGGATCGAGCCAAAGCCTACCTTGCAGCCATCCAAACCCGCGGCGACGTCGCGTCTCACTTTTGCCCCGATGTAGAGCAGCGCGAGCTGCCCAATCAGCTGCTCAAAACGGGCGCCAGGCGAGACCTGGCAGCGCTGATCGCTGCCGGTGAAAAAGGTAAGCGCGCCGTGGTCTCGGAAAACTACGAAATCGTGAGCGCGGTCGAGCAGGGTGACCGGCTCGCGCTTGAAGCCATCTGGACCGGCATCCTGGCCGTCCCGTTGGGCACTGTGCCCGCCGGTGGTACCTTGCGGGCGCATTTGGGCATGTTTTTCACTTTCCGCGATGGGCGCATTCTGAAACTGCACAACTACGACTGCTTCGAGCCGTTCTGAGATCTGAAAAAAATGAGGCACCTGTCGATCCCGTCCGCTCTCGTTCGCCTTCCAGATGAACCGCAAATAGGGCCAGCGTAACCGCGAGCCCCGAAAGGACGACCGTGAAATACCTGCTGCTGATTTACGAACAAGAGAAGCGCTTCGAGTCCGGCTTCGACAAGATGGAGCTCGCCGAATATGGGGCATTCGGCAAAGAGTTCGAGAGTGCCATCCTGGGCGGGCACGCGCTCAAGCCGACCAACACCGCCACCACGGTGCGGGTGCGCGACGGCAAGCGGCTCACGACCGACGGACCGTTCGCCGAGACCAAAGAGCAGCTCGGTGGCTACTATTTGGTGGAAGCGCCGGACCTCGACGCTGCCATCAACATTGCCGGTAAGATCCCAGGCGCGCGCTTCGGCTCGATCGAGGTGCGCCCGCTGATGATCTTCGCGTGATCGATCTCGATCGCCTGTGCCGCGCCGAGTGGGGCCATTTGTTGTCCTCGCTCATCCGCTCCTTCGGCGACTTCGACCTGGCCGAAGAAGCCCTGCAAGAAGCTTTTGCAGCGGCCGTCGTGGAGTGGGCCGAGCAGCCCCCGAACAACCCGCGCGCTTGGCTGTACGGGACGGCGCGGCACCGGGCGATCGATCGCATTCGTCATCGCACGCGCTCCCAGGCGCTGCTCGCGGAGCTCGCTCCCTTCGACGAGCGGCACCTACAATCGACCGATCCAGCGGACGATGCCGTACCGGACGAACGGCTACGTCTGATGTTCACCTGCTGCCATCCCGCGCTAGCGCCCGAGGCGCGGGTGGCGCTCACTTTGCGCACCCTCGGTGGCCTATCGACGGACGAGATAGCGCACGCCTTCTTGGTGCCCTCGGTGACGATGGCGCAGCGGCTGGTGCGCGCCAAAGGCAAAATCCGGGAAGCCAATATTCCGTACTCCATTCCCGAAGCCGAGGATCTGCCCGAGCGGCTGGCGGCGGTGATGGCCGTCTTGTATCTGATTTTCAACGAGGGCTATGCCGCGGCCAGCGGCGACACTCTGCTTCGACGTGACCTGAGCAGCGAGGCCATCGAGCTGACACGCTTGCTGCGAGCGTTGCTCGCGCAACGCATGCCGCAAGTGCCGGCCGAGGTCGATTCGTTGCTGGCCCTGATGCTACTGCACGACGCGCGGCGCGACACACGCGTGGGGCCGGACGAAGAGCTCGTGTTGCTCGAGGCTCAAGATCGCACGCGCTGGGACCAGGCGCAGATCAGGGAAGGCTGCGGGCTGGTGAACGGGGCGCTACGCCGCGACCGTCCCGGCACGTACGCGCTCGAAGCGGCCATCGCCGCCGTGCACGCCGAGTCGAAGCGCGCCGAAGACACCGATTGGCCGCAGATCGCCGCACTTTACGAGCGGCTGCGGGCGCTCCACCCGTCCCCCGTCGTGGCCCTCAATCACGCGGTCGCCGTCGCGATGTCCGAGGGCCCTGCCGCAGGCATGCCGCTGATCGACGCCCTGGAAGAGTCGCTCTCCGGCTACTACTTGTGGCACGCCGCGCGCGCCGATTTGTGGCGCAGGCTCGATCGTCGGGAAGAGGCAATAGAGAGCTACCGGCGCGCGCACGAGCTCACGCAGAACGCCTCGGAGCTCCGGTTCTTGGCGCGCCGCATACGCGAGATGGGCGAGATGGGCTCGCCGCTCAGCTCGGCTCCGCCTCGGTCGTCACCAAGCGATAGCCGACGCCCAAGGTCGTGAGGATGCGCGTGGGGCGCGCCGGGTTCTTCTCGATCTTGGTGCGCAGCAGCTTGATGTACACGCGCAGGTAATGAACCTCGTCCACGTGCTCGGCCCCCCAGACGGCGCGCAGGATCTGACGATGAGTCACCACGCGGTCGGCGTTGCGAGCGAGCACATCCAGCAAATCGAACTCGGTGCGGGTGAGCGTCACTTCTTCACCGCGCACGAACACGCGCCGCTGCGTCGAGTCGATCCGCAGATCGCCCACGTTCAAATCACGACGCTCGGTGACCGGAACTGGCCGGCGCAACGCCGCGCGGATGCGCGCCATCAGCTCCCCCTCGCGGAAGGGCTTGGTCACGTAGTCATTGGCGCCGCTGTCTAGGGCGCGCACTTGGTGCTGCTCTTCACCGCGCGCCGACAGCACGATGATCGGAAACTCATGCTCTTGCCGCACGCAGGCGGTGACCACGAAGCCGTCGATATCGGGGAGACCGAGGTCGAGCAGCATGGCATCGGGAGTGCGGGTTTGAATTTGGCTCAGGGCCTCCGAGCCCGTGGCCGCTTCGCGCACGTCATAGCCATAGTTGCGCAGGGTGAACGAGACCACGCTGCGCATCTCGGGATCGTCTTCAACTACCAACAAGAGTGAACGATTCATGAGTCGAGCGATGCCTCTCTCGAATGCTGCTGGGTCTCAGCGGCAAACGGCACGGTGAACTCGACCAGCGTACCCCCGCCTGCCCGCTCCCGCACCCCAATTTTCCCCCCGTGCGCACGAATGATCGATCGACAAATGGTGAGCCCGAGCCCAACCCCACCGTCGCTCTTCGAGGCATGCTGGCCCCGGTAGAACTTCTCGAACACCTTTTCGCGCTCGTGCTCGGCGATGCCGGGGCCGTTGTCCTCGACCTGCACGAGCACCGAATCTTCTGCGGAGCGCGCATAAACCGCGATGCTCGGGTCGGTTCCTGCGTAGCGCGTGGCGTTTTCGAGCAGGTTGATCAAGACCTGCTCGAGCAACACCGGCTCCGCAGAGACCAGCGGTAAATCAGGCGCAATCTCACTCAAGATGGGGTGTTTGCGGTTGTCGTTGAAGCGCTCGACCGCCGACAGCACGATGTCATCCACCGACTCGGGGGTGCGTCGCAATTCGATACTGGCGGATTCCAAGCGGGTGACCGAGAGCAAGTTGTGAATGAGACGGCTGAGCCGCTCACCCTCGCTCACGACCGACTGCAGGATTTCGTCCGCGGCTTTGGGCTCGATCTCGCGGGTGCGGCCGAGCAACGCGGCGCCCGCGGCGATCATGGTGGCGAGCGGTGTCTTCAAATCGTGAGACACCGCGCTCAGCAGCGAGCTGCGTAGCCGCTCCCCCTCGGCCTCCAACTGCGTACGGCGCACGGCGCTGGCGAGCTGAACGCGCTCCATGGCCGTGGCAAATTGATTCACGCACGCCATGAGCAGGTAGCCTTGCTCCGACTCTTGCTCGAACGGGGCGACCGCGCTGAGGCCGACCGCGCCGTGAGTGGAGTGGGCGCCGATCACGGGCACCCAGATGGACGTGCCGGACGGCGCGCTCTGCTTCGTGTACTCCCGGCGCACCCAGGCGTTCTGCGAAAGCACCGTATCCCTGGCTGTTTTCGCGGGTTCCAAGCCGGCCTCGGCGGTTTGCAAAAGCACGCTTACCTCGACATTGAACAATTTACTCAAGTGACGCGCGGTGACGGCTGCAAGCTGGCGCGCGTCACTCGAGCTCGCAAGCTCCATGTTGAGCTCGTACAGCGCTTGCGTGCGCACTGCGGTGGCGCGAGCCGCCTTCTCCTGCCGGCGTAGGTTTTCACTCAGTTTGCTCACGATCAGCGCGACCAGCATCATCGCGGCGAAGGTGACGACGCTCTCCGCATCGGTCCAAGCCAACGCAAAGCGCGGCGTAATGAAGAAAAAATCGAAGCAAAAGATCGTGGCCAGACTGGCCAAGAGCGAAACACGCACGCTCGATCGCAGCGAAAGGAACACGATGCCGAGCAACTGAACCATCGCCAAGTCCGCGAGGTGCCCGTACGGCTCGACGAGATATGCGAGCACCGTGCTCCCAACCACGCACGCGACAGCGAGGCCGTAGCTCCGGAAAACGCGGTTCAAAGCTGTTAGTTGCGATGGCATTGGTGAGATTCGTGAGACGGCATCAATTTCTTATCAATTTAGCATGAACACCGCGGAAATGTGTTTTGACGCGCATGCCATCTTCGATGCCGAAAAACGAAACGGCGCGTCGCAAGGTTGCTGGCTACGTAGTCACTCGGCCGTCATCGCAAACGCCAAAGGGAGAAGTGATGCTCAGCAATCTCATTGAATCAATCACAGTGTGCACCAGGAAGGGTGCCAAGAAGCAATTATTTTTGCTGACGCTCGCTCTGTTCGCGGTCGTCATCGCCGTCTCGACCTTCACGAGCACTGCTCGTGCGGAAGGTGCAGAGCCCGCAGCCGTAGCGGCGCCAGCCGCAGCCGCGGCGCCGGCCTCCTCGGATACCAAAGCGCTCGAAGAACGCATCGGCGATCTCGAGGCGTACATGAACAACGGCGCGCGCGTCTCGAAAGAGTCGAAAGTCGCTGGAGCAGGGCCTGGTCACAACGCCTGGATGATGACCTGCGCGGCGCTGGTCTTGTTCATGACGCTGCCTGGTTTGGCGCTTTTCTATGGCGGCCTCGTGCGCACCAAGAATGTGCTCTCGGTCATGGCGCAGTGCTTGGGCATGTCCGGCATGGTCACGATCTTCTGGGTCGTCATCGGCTACAGCTTTTGCTTCGCGCCCGGCAGCCCATTTCTAGGTGGCACCAAGTTCGCAATGCTCGCGGGCGTGGACGCCATGCCCAATGGCGACTATTCGGCGTGGGTTTCGCAGAACGTGTTCTCGATGTACCAGCTGATGTTCGCGATCATCACCCCGGCCCTAATCGTGGGCGCGATCGCCGAACGCATGAAGTACAGCGCCATGCTGCTATTCATGGCGGTCTGGATGTTCGTGGTCTACTTCCCGCTCGCGCACATGGTGTGGGGCGTGGACGGTATGATGAACGGCGTGTGGAACGCCAACGCCTCGATCAAAGCCATCGACTTCGCGGGCGGCACCGTGGTGCACATGTCCTCGGGCT
This sequence comes from Myxococcales bacterium, assembly GCA_040348785.1. GTDB lineage: Bacteria > Myxococcota_A > Polyangia > Polyangiales > Polyangiaceae > PMG-095. The sequence continues at coordinate 40,141 of JBEQTH010000030.1, forward strand.
GGTCCGCGATCGTGCTCGCGCTCATCGTCGGTAAGCGCAAGGGCTTCGGCAAAGAGAGCTTCGCGCCGCACAGCTTGGTCTTGACCATGGTCGGCACGGGCATGCTGTGGGTCGGTTGGTACGGGTTCAACGCGGGCAGCGCCGTCGCCGCCGATTCGATCGCGGCCAACGCGTTCATGACCACCACCATCGCGGCCGCCGTTGCCTGCGCTGCTTGGCCCGCCGCCGAGTGGCTCACCCGCGGCAAGCCCACCGTGCTCGGCTTCTGTTCCGGCGCAGTCGGTGGCTTGGTCGTGATCACTCCGGCAGCCGGCTTCGTGACGCCCGTCGGCGCGCTGATCATCGGTGTCCTGGCCGGTGTCGTCCCATACCTCGCGTGCACCAAGCTGAAGGCCGTGCTCGGCTACGACGACGCACTCGACACCTTCGGTGTGCACGGCATCGGCGGCACCATGGGCGCGCTGCTCACGGGCTTCCTCGCCAGCCCGGACATGAACCCGAACCTGAACACGAACTTGAAGGACGTCGTGGGCCACACGCTGTGGCTCGAGCAGATCAAAGCCATGGGCTTCACCATCGTGCTCGCGGTCGCGGCCACGGTCGTGATCGCCTACGCCATCAAGGCCACCATCGGTCTCCGTCCCACGGACGAGGACGAGCAGGTCGGCCTCGACCTGTCGGATCACGGCGAGCAGGGCTACCACACCGGTGAAGCCGGCTACGGTCACCTCGAGCGCGACGAAGAAGGACCGGCCCCCGCGGGCGCGGCTCACGCTGGCTGAGCTAGCAGAACGATAACCAAGTGAAGGAGCGCAGTGCGTCCAGTGACGCGCTGCGCTCTGTCTGTTTTGTAGGCGTGAGCTGCGCCGCGGTTTGGTTTTTTTTTGCTTTGGGTAGCGGGCACTGCCCGCACGACGCGGCGCAAAGCTCGCGGGGTGGCTTCGCGTCGAACCGCGCGAAGCGAGTCAAGCTTCCTGGCCTAACGAGCGGACACGAGTAAACGGGAGAGCCGGCGGGACCGGGCGCCTGCTGCCTCGACAGTCGGAGGTGACGCCGGACGTCCGGGCTCGCTGCACGGCCTCGGGACGGAAGTGACCAAGCAGTACTAAGCCGAGTACCTGAGTCGCTCTCCAGCCCGACCATGTGCAGAGAAGCGTTTACGAAACAGATTCGAAACACGTGTCCCCCCCAGTATTGGAAACACCAAGGAGATCTGATGCTGGAGTCGATGACGATCGGGCGGGGTTCGAAGACGAAGGCGGCTTGGTGCCGGTTTCTCGCGCTGCTGGCGTGCTGCGTGGCGGTTCTGGTCACTGGGTCGCCTACCGCCCGCGCCGCTGATGCCGTGCCGGACAAGACCGGCGCGTTCCAGACCACCCCCACCCCCGCGTCGGTCCCCGGTTACACCAAGCTCGACCCGAAGAAGATGACTCCCGAGGAAGTGGCCGGGGGCATCGATGCCGTCGCCCAGTCGTCCTCGCACAACTACTTCTCGATCAACTTCGTGTGGGTCTTGGTGGCGGGCTTCCTCGTCATCTTCATGCAGGCGGGTTTCGCGCTGGTCGAGACGGGTCTGTGCCGCGCCAAAAACGCCGCGCACACCATGTCCATGAACTTTTTGGTCTACGCGCTGGGTATGTTCGGCTTCTTCGTATCCGGGTTCGCGCTGATGTGCGGCGGCATGAATGGCACCGCGATCGGCGGACCAGCCACGCTAGGCGGCCTGCCGACCCTGTCGCACATGTTCACGGTCGGCAGCGGCATGAACGGCGATCACGGCTGGGGTCTGTTTGGCACGGCCGGCTTCTTCCTCTCCGGCCCCGGCTACGACGCGGCCGCCGTCGTCATGTTCCTGTTCATGATGGCATTCATGGACACCACGGCGACGATCGTGACCGGCGCTTGCGCCGAGCGCTGGCGCTTCAAGAGCTTCTTCATCTTCAGTATTTTCGTGGGCGGCTTCATCTACCCAATCTTCGGCAGCTGGGTCTGGGGCGGCGGCTGGCTCGCGCAAATTGGCTATCGGCTCGGTTTCGGTCACGGCGCGGTCGACTACGCTGGCTCGGGCGTGGTTCATCTCCAGGGCGGCTCTTTGGCGGTGATCACGGCCTGGATGATCGGACCGCGCATCGGGAAATACCTGAACGGCCAGCCGCAAGCGATCCTGCCGCATCACATCCCGATGGTGCAGCTCGGCACGTTCATCTTGGCCTTCGGTTGGTTCGGTTTCAACGCCGGGAGCTCGCTCGCCGGCACGGACGGGCGCATCGGCATCGTGGCAGCCAACACCATGATCGCGGGCATGGCCGCGAGCCTCAGCGGCGTCATCTACATGTGGAACGTGTACGGCAAACCCGATCCGTCCATGATGTGCAACAGCATGCTCGCGGGGCTCGTCGCCATCACCTCACCCTGCGCGTTCGTGACGCCCGTCGGCGCCTTCATCATCGGGGCCGTCGCCGGCGTGCTCGTGGTGTGGAGCGTGTTTTTCGTGGAGCGCATGGGGATCGATGATCCCGTCGGCGCCATCAGCGTGCATGGCGCCAACGGCGTCTGGGGCTTGATCGCCGTGGGTCTATTCTCGGACGGCAGCTACGGGGCCGGCTGGAACGGCGTGGGCGCCACCGATTACATGGGCAAGGCGGGACGCGGCGTGACGGGCCTGTTTTACGGCGATCCGTCGCAGCTCGTCGCGCAGTGCATCGAAGCGGGCACGTGCATCGCCTGGAACGTGATTATCGGCGGCGCGATTTTCTGGGTCATCGGCAAAGTCATCGGCGGCAACCGCGTGACGGATGAGGTCGAAGTCGCTGGGCTGGACGTGCCGGAGATGGGCGTGCCTGGCTATCCGGAGTTCGTGCTCCAGTCCGACATCGAGCGCACGGGCTGAGCCCACGGCACACGCACTGCGGCCGGCATCGAGAACGGCCGCAGTAGCAACGAGGGACGATCAGCCCGCAGGCATGTCGTGCAGCAAGCGGAGCTCGCTTTCGCCCGTGCCGGCGACGGCCAAGAAGCGCTTGCCCCACTCGACGGCTTCGGCCATCGACTTGACCTGCATCAAGCAAAAGCCGGCGATCAGCTCCTTGGTCTCGGGGAACGGGCCGTCGGTGACCGTGAATTTTCCCGAGTCGACACGCACGCGCGTGCCCTTCGAGCTCGGCCGGCAGCCTTCGACCGCCAAGAGCACACCGGCCTTGGCCATGTCGTCGATCAGCTTACCCATCACGGCCTGCTCTTCGGCGGTGGGTGGGGCGTCGGATTCAGGCGTACCGGGTCTGTAGAGGCATAAAACACGCATCGAAGTGACTCCTGTGGTTGGGAGGTCCGGAGTTTTCCCGGGCTCACTGACACGTCAAACGGGCCGCGCCGAGATCGACGTCAGGGCCTACTTTTTTTCGAGCGCGACCCGCCCCAGGTTCGAGAGCCCCTGCTCGAAGTCTTTACCTACCAGCGAATCCATATCCACCACCAGGCAGAACGCTTTGGCCATGAAGCCGTTGTTGCCGTCCATACTCCAGCGCACCTCGGTGCCGAGCGGCGTGGGCGTCAGCTTGAAGGTCGCTTGGTTCGTGGCCGCGAACGGTTTGAGGAACTCGAGCTTGAGCGATACGAGCTCGTTCGGCTTGCTGTCGGTGATGGTCATCCGCCCCTCCCCGGCTTTGTCGTTGCCGGCCCAGGCGTACTCGGCCCCGACACCGGCGGGCGCGCCGCTGAACGTCTTCTTCATCCCCGGGTCGAGCTTCTCGTACGGCGACCACTGGGCCCAATGGTGAAAATCATCGATCAGCGGGAAGACGTCCGCGGCCGGGGCGTTAATCTGCGCGCTGCGCTCGACGCGAAAATGCGCCGGCCTCGTAGCGATGAAGACGGCCAACACGACGAGGACGACCAGCGCCGCGACTAGAATTTTTTCCAGCATTTTCACGGCTGATTTTGCGCAGGCTCGGCCCGCCAGGTCAAGCCACACACGCCGCCGCTCGCTCGAGCAAGAGCGCGCGCTCCCGCTCATTGCGAGTCAACGACGCGGCGCGCTCGAATTCCGCGCGGGCCTCGGGGAAGCGGTGGAGCTTGAACAGTAGATCCCCGCGCACGCTCGGCAGGAGGTGATAATTGCGCAGGCTGGGCTCTTCGCGCAGCTCGTCGATCACGGCCAAGCCTGCTTCGGGACCGAACGCCATCGACACCGCGACCCCGCGGTTCAGCTCGATGATCGGCGAAGGCGTCACCTGAACGAGCGCGCCATACAGCGCGGCGATGCGCACCCAATCTGTCGCCTCGGCCGTCGCCGCGCGGGCATGGCATGCGGCGATCGCCGCTTGCAGCGCGTACGGGCCCGCCGCACCGCCCAGCTCTTCGGCTCGCGTCAAAGCAGCGAGCCCACGCCGAATCAACAGCTGATCCCAACGCGCGCGGTTCTGCTCCAAAAGCAGGATGGGCGCGCCGCCCTCGCCGACGCGCGCCTTCGCACGCGAGGCTTGAATCTCCATGATCGCGACCAAACCGTGAACCTCGGGCTCCCGGGGGGCCAGCTCCGCCAAAATGCGGCCCAGGCGCAGCGCTTCGTCGCACAGCGCGGGGCGCATCCAATCTTCGCCCGCGGTCGCCGAGTACCCCTCGTTGAAGATCAGGTACACGACCTCCAGCACCGACGACAAGCGCTCGGCGAGCTCCGGCCCGCGCGGCACCTCGAACGGCACACCCGACTCGGCCAGCGTCTTCTTGGCGCGCACGATGCGCTGCGCGATCGTGGGCTCGGGTGCCAAAAACGCGCGCGCGATTTCTTCGGTGGTCAAGCCACCGAGCAAGCGCAAGGTCAGCGCGACCCGCGCCTCGGTCGAGAGCAAGGGGTGACACGAGGTGAACACCAAGCGCAGCAGATCGTCGCCCACGTCGTCGTCGAGCGCGGCGTCGAGATCGGGCGCGCTGAATGCGGCGCGCGCCTCGATCTCGTGGCTCACCGCGTCTTGTTTTTTCTGCCAGCGCTTGCCGCGACGCAGCTCGTCGATCCCGCGCCGCTTGGCGGTCGCCATCAGCCAAGCACCGGGGTTGTCCGGAATGCCACTGTTCGGCCAGCGCTCGAGCGCCGTCACCAGCGCGTCTTGCGCGAGCTCCTCGGCCACGCCGACGTCTTGAACGAGGCGCGCCAAGCCGGCGATCAGCCGCGCAGACTCGATTCGGTAAACCGCGTGGATGGCTCGGTGAACGTCAGAAACCGTCACCTCTACGCCTTAGATCCGCCTGCGCGCGCGGCGCAAACAATAACTGACATAAGGCTGTCATTTGGGTCTGACAGACTGGCTTTCGAAGTCAGCGACAACTCCAAAAAGGACGACAAACCATGGCCAACGAAGCAAGCACCGACGCCTCCACCCCCTCCGGCCTCAAGTTGCACACGGGCGGCTGCCACTGCGGTGCCATCCGCTATGAAGTCGAGCTCGACGCCAGCCGGGGCGGGCGCTGCAACTGCTCGATTTGCAACAAGGTGAGCCAGCTCGGGGGCATGGTGAAGCCCGACGCTTTCAGGCTGTTGTCCGGCCAAGAGAGCATCACCCAATACGCGATGGGTCAGAAGGTTTCCCTCCGTTCGTTCTGCAAGCATTGCGGCATTCACTGCTTTGGCGCAGGCCACCTTGCCGAGCTCGGCGGAGACTTCGTGTCCGTGAACATGAATACCCTGGATGACGTCGACCCGATCGACGTCACGGTCATGTACTGGGACGGACGCCACGACAATTGGCACGCGGGGCCGAGCGACAGGCCGTGGCGCATCCAAGCACCGCGGCCTGGCGCAGCAGCTTGAGGGGATTCCTCTTCAGGCAGCCCCGTCAGCTCAGCGGTAACGCCAGCTGCGACCGCGGCCTACCGCCCCGCCCGAGACAAGATGCACCAGCGCGACGAACAACGCGGCGCCGATGATCGACCACAAGATTGGAAACGGGTGATTGTCGATCGTGACCATCAGCAGCTCGGGCAAGTGGAAGTAATGAGCCACGAACGTGCCCAACAGCGCGCCGACGAAGCCAACGGCGATCGATACGAAAAAGCCGCCGCCAGTGCCGCCACCGATAGCGCGGCCAATGCCGCCGCAGATGCCTGCGACAATCAGGAGGACGATGAGGCCGGTGATGGAGATAGTCATGGCCTCACCGGGTGCAAAACGCGCGCCGATTCACGCGCGTTCGGGCGGTGGGGACAGTGGGGCGAAAAGGCGCGCTCAGAGCGCCCAGATGGCGCCGTGCGAATCCTCTTCGTGCGGCGCCGAGGCGACGTAATAGTACGCCGCGACTGAAGCGCGGTAACGCCCCTCGGGGCAGGCCAGGGGCTGCGGGTGACCGTGCCAGTACGTGTCGCCATGATCCATCACGATCAAGCGATCCGCGATCGGCGAGTAGCTGGCCGTGCAGCGCGTGCGTGCTTCGTCCCAGAGCTCGAGCGCGCCCCCCCAGCTCGGCTGCCAGTCCGTCCCCAAGTAGTAGATCACGGTCAGCTTGCGCTCGAGGTGGCGCGTGCGATCGCGGTTGAAGTCTGCGTGCAGCGCCAGGTGCCCGCCGGGTAACGTCAACGACGGGCCCGCACCGCGGAAATGCGGATCGGCGATCAGCCCGTCACAGCCGGTGAGCGCGCCGAGAAAATCCAGAAACGCCATGCCCAGGAGCTCGCTGAGCAGGTGGCGCAGCGCGGGCGCGACGCCCGCGAAGCCACTGCGCTGCAATTGGCCCATGCGCGCCGCTTGTTCGCGGTAGTCACGGCGCATCCAGCCGGCGTGGTCCGGACCAGGAAAGCGGCGCGCGAGCTCGAGCGCGCACGCTTCACCGAGGAAGCCGTCGAACACGGCGTGAGGAAAGGGCGCCGCCGAACGGTACTGCTCATGCCGCTCGAGCCCGAGCGCTTTCAGCCGCTTGCGTTCGAAAAACCACGCCGGTGGCGGCTCCTGGTACTCATCGACCGCGCTCATTCAAACCTGCTGAAAGAGCTCGATCATCATCCGGTAGCAGACGAGCGCGAGCGCCGGATCGTAGCGCGGGCCTTCGTCACGCAAGAAGGCGTGCGCCGCGTTGAGCTCATGCCAGGTGAAACGCCGCTTGGCCTCGATCAAACGAGCTTGAATCAACGCGCGGCCCTCGTCCGGCACGTGCGGATCTTGGCGGCCCCAAACCATCATCAGCTCCCCTTCGATCTCCGCCGTGCGCGCCAAAGAGTCATCGCCGCCGAGGCCGAGCGAGCCCTTGTGGATGTCGGTCGCGTAGAAACAAGCGGCCGCGCGCACGCGCGGATCGAACGCACAACGAAACGCCAGGTGCCCACCGATGCACACGCCCGTTGTGAGCAGCTTGCCGTCGCAGTCCTCGCGAGCCGCCAAATGGTCGAGGCAGGCGCGGGCATCCCCGTCGTACGCGTGCACGGTCTTGGCGGTCTTGTGGTGATTGCCGCGATCGGTACCGGACGGATCGTAAGCGAGCACGCTGCCCGCGGGCTCGAGCTCGTGAAAGATCTCGGGCACCACCACCACGAAGCCTTGCCCGGCGAGCATCGCCGCCATGCGCCGGATCGGACCGGTGCGTTGGTAGATCTCGGAGAACAAAACGATGCCCGGGCGGCGCCCGGGAGCAACCGGCCGAGAGACGTGCGTTTTCATCACACCGGTCGGGGTGTCCAAATCGACGGACGACTCTTCGAGGATCATTGCGAGAGGGTAGCCCGAGAGAGCACCGTCTGGAGATCGTTTACCCGAGCTTCGGCTTCGCTCTCGATGCGGCGCACGATCTCGGCGGCGGGCTCGACGCGCTTGACCAGGCCCACGGTTTGCCCTGCATACAGCTGGGCCGTGCCGAAATCCTGCGCGGCAATAGCGCTCGCTAGGCTGGCTCGGGCCTCGGGATCTGCGGCCAATTGTGGCTCATGACCGTGCCAGCGTTCGGTGAAGGAGTTTTTCAAGGCCCGCCCGCGAAATTCGGCTGGCCAAGGGATCCCTTGCGCGACGTCGAAGGCCGAAGTGAGCACCGTGTCGGTAGCCTCCGCGTCAATCAACCGCGAGCGGGCGCGCTCGGAGTTGCGCGCCTCGGCAGCCGCCAAAAACGGCGTACCGATCCACGCGCCCTGCGCGCCAGCGGCCAACACCGCCGCCAGCCCCCGCCCGGTCGCGATACCGCCGGCCGCAACGACCGGGACCGCCACCGCATCCAGGACGAGCTGCAACAGCGGCAACGTCCCGACGCCACCGGTGTGCCCACCGGCCTCCGTCCCTTGCGCGACGATCAAGCTCGCGCCGGCGGCTTCGGCGGCGAGCGCGCTCTTCAGATCTTGTACTTGGCAGATCAGCTTCGCACCCGAGGCGCAGATGCGCTCGACGTAAGGCGCCGCATCGCCGAACGAGATCGCGACCGCGAACGGCTTGCACTCGAGCGCCGCGTCCAAGAGCGCGGGGTGGGCCGCGAGCACCCAAGCGATGAGACCGATCCCAAAGGGGCGCTCACCCGCTGCCTCGTGAAAAGCTGTTACGTCCGCACGCAGGCTGAGCACCGGATCGGCGCTTTGCACGATGCCCAGCATGCCAAGGGCCCCACAATTGGAGAGGGCCGCAGCGAGCGCGCCACCCGCTTGCGGAGACATCGGCGCGCCAATGATGGGTACCCGCAGGCCCCAGTTACGAGTCAAAAATGTGTGCATCGCGGGCTCACTTTCTCGGCTCTTCAGCTAGCATTGACCGGCACCTCGGGCACCAGTCCCGCGATATTGCTCACTTTTCGGCATTTTCTCCGCACCGCACGCAATTCGGATATTCTGCCGGCCGTGGGTTCGACCGTGAAGGAGTTCAGCGCGCTCGATGCAAACGGGCAACACCCCGCTCGCGAGCAGGGGCCCATGTCCCGCACCGAGAAGCGCAGCCCGAGCGGAACCGGCCCCGGCGATTGGTTGGTCAACGTCGCAGGGGACGTGGTCGTCCCGATGTCCACGGCAGACATCGTTGAGGGCCTGCGCTCAGGAAAGCTCTCCGAGCGCTCGCTAGTTTGGCGCTTGGGCATGCAGGACTGGATCGTGCTCGGTGAGGTGCCGCAGCTCCGGCTCGCGGCGGGGGCTGCGAGCGTGAGCGCGCCCCCCGCATCGGCGCGAGTGAGCCACGCACCTCGCGCGCAGCAGGCTGAGCCGGCTCGTCGTAACACGTTGCCCTATGGCTTCCCCGTCGCGCGCGATCCGGCGAGCGTTCGTCAGCCGGTCGGCTTGAACCTGACTTCGCCTCTGAGCACGCCGGTGTCGGCTCCGCGCGGGGCGGCCCCGCTGGAGTCGAATGACGACGACGACGACGCGCTGGCCGTCTACGAACGGCCCGCGGCGAGCCTCACTTTCTCCGAATCAGTGCGCGCCGAGTGGAACGGCGAGTCGCGGCTCGTCACGCAATCGGCTCCGCCGCCCAGCGCGCCCCCCGCATCGACGCGTCGGCTCACGCCGGTGCCCGCGGCCACGGCTCGCTTTTCGCAGCCGCCGCGCTCGGTGTTACCGAATTCGCTGATTCCCACGACGTCCGAACTCGACAGCCGTGGTAGCTCGCGCCCGCCCAACCATGCCGATCTGAGCGTGGTATTGGCCAGCGACTTCCGCGCGGCCAAGGCGTCGACCAAGCGTGTCGCGCTGTGGGCCGCGTTGGGCTCGGCGCTGGCCGCCTCGGCGCTCACGCTTTGGCTGGTGCGAAAGCCGGCTCCCGAATCACCGACCACGAGCCTTGCAGCGCAGCCGGTTGCGGCGCAAGCCATCGCCGCGCCGCCTGCAGCGCCGGCCCCCGTCGAGCTTCCCACCCCGAGCGCGCCTGCGAGCGCGCTCGCATTGCCCATCAAAGCGGTCATTCCGCGAGTGCCCAAAGCGGCGCTCCGTCCGCGCGTGAAGCACGCACCGCAAGTCGAGCCCGCGGCGGCAGTGGCGGTGAGTCAGCCCGAGCCTTCGGACAATCCGTACGACCTCGGCCCGACCACGCCAAGTGAGCCGCGCGCCGCCGCGACCCAAGAGGCGACTCCGACGAACAATGCCGCGAGCGAGTCGAAGCCGACGCCTGCGGCCGCTCCGGAAGCTGCGCCGGCCTCGGCTCCGCCAGCTGCGCCTTAGTACTACTTGGTCACTTCCGTCCCGAGATAGAGGCCGCGGCGGCCGTTGAATATTGGCCGTGCAGCGAGCCCGGACGTCCCGCGTCACCTCCGACTGTCGAGGCAGCAGGCGCCCGGTCCCGCCGGCTCTCTCGTTTACTCGTGTCCGCTCCCGCCGATCGTGATCTGCCCCTGCTCGAGAACTGACTAAGTAGTGTTAGGGCTCGGCCATGAAGATCACGTGACGCGCGCGTGAACCCTTGCGGGCGGCGACGCGCAGCACGTCGACCACACCGAAGCCAGCGGCAGACAAACGCCGCTCGAAGCGGGCATTCGGCCCCGACGACCAAACCGCCAGCACCCCGCCCGGGCGCAGCGCCTGGTAGCAAGAGCGCACGCCGTAGTCGCTGTACAAGCGTTGATTCTTTGCGCTCGAGAGCGCAATCGGGCCGTTGTCGACGTCGAGCAAAATCACGTCGAACGTGCGCGGCGAGCGCTTGATCGTGTCGTACACATCCCCCACCACGACCTCGCAACGCTCGTCGTCCAACGGGTGGTCGTTCAGCTCGGCCAAGTGCGTGCGGTTCCAGGATACTAGCTGCGGCACGAGCTCGGCCACGACCACGCGCGTGTCGGGCTCGACGCGATCCAAGACCGCGCGCAAGGTGAAGCCGAGCCCCAAGCCGCCCACGAGCACCGAGCGCGCGTCGTCGCAGCGCTCCAAGGCGTGCTCGGCGAGCGCCTCCTCCGAATCATGCATGCGGCTCGACATCAGGACCCGCCCATCCACGCGCACGATCCATTCTTGATCGTGGCGCGCGAGCACGAACTCACTACCGCCCTCGATGCGCGCGCTGTCGATGGTCTGCGACTCGAGCATTCGTGCCGTCTCTCCGGGGCCCGAACCTTGGACACAGAGCGCCTCGCACGACAAGCGCCGAGCCCGCAAAGCGCGCGCGGCGCCGTGAAACCGTCAAACTAGCGCTGATTTGGTGACTTTGGCGTCGAGCACGTTGGCGTCGATCGTGGCCGAGGGCAGCCCCACCGCGGCCGCTAGGGTCCTGCCCATGGCGCCCGAAGGTCTCGCCGAACGGCACGTCCGCACCCTTCATGGCCTTGCCGGTGGCCGAGTCGATGTCGCTGGCGCGGTACTCTTTGCCGGCTTCGCTCTGGTACACACCGCCTACGACGCTGCTCTTCACGCACGCGCCGATCAGGAGCGAAACGTGCTGCGCGTCCTTGTGCTGGCGGCCATTGGCCACGTCCTTGGCCTGCGTCGTGCGGCGATGACGCCCGCAGCGCCCGCGATGTAACACCGAATCAGGCGCGTTATTCGGTGATTCCGAACACGCGACGCCAAACTGCGAGACGCAGGACGTCGCCCGCGGCGAGCGGTGCGCCGCCCGAATCGGATCGAGTACGCAAATTTTGTGACCCGCCGCTCCCGAGCGCCTGCGCACGCCAAGCAGCGTCAGCGCGTGCCGACGCGAGCACCGCCGGCCCCATGCGCGCAATCTCATAGTCGACCGCTTCGACCGCGGCTTCGAGCGACGACATGCGATCCATCACCTTGCCGTCGAGGCTGATCTCCCAACGCTTGCCACGCGCTGCGCGTTGCAGCACCAAGGCCTCGCTCGGCTTTCCCGGACGACGCTGGAAGTGCAGCCCCAAGCCATGGCGCCCAAGTGAAAACCAGGCGTTGGCCGAGATGGCCCGCACATCTTCATGGGCCTCTTGAGTGAGCGGATCGAAGGAAGCGGCGCGCTCCTGGATCTCCGGCAAGGTGACGGCGCCTGCTTCGAGCTCGAAGCCCGGATGATCGAACAGAACTTGCAGCCAAATGCGGCGCGCCTCGCGCACGTCAGCGCCTTGTAAATCCAGCTCGCGCGGCACCCCGAACAGCGACGGCAAGCTGCACAAGCTGAGCCGAGAAACGTCCACGAAATCCAGGATCAAGCAGTCTTTCTTGGCCGGATGGAGGCGCGTGCCGCGCCCCACGCACTGCGCGTACAGGCCCTCCGAGCGAGTGGGGCGCGCCATGGCGATGCACGACACCCCGGGATCGTCGAAGCCCTCCGTCAAGACCGCAACGTTGCACAAAACTTGCGTGGTGCCGCGGCGAAAGTCGGAGAGGGCGCGAGCGCGCTCGGCGCTCGGAAGCGCGCCGTGCACGATGCCCGACGGGACGCCCAGCACGTTCAAAGACCGACACAGGTTCCGCGCGTGATTGACGGTGACACAAAAAGCGATGGTACGGCGGTCCCGAGCCAGCTCCTGAATCGAGCGAGCCACGAGCGCGTTCCGTTCTTCGATGTCGACGGCATCCGCCAACTCGTCCTCACGGAAGTCGAGACCCGTACTGGAGAGCCGCGTCAGATCCGCCGCGGTGGACACGCGATAGCCGCGGAGCGGCGACAAGTAGCCGTCGTCAATCAGCTCCGGCAGCGTTCGTGAATACACGATGCGCTCGAACACGCCGTCCAACCCGCGGCCGTCCCCGCGCGCGGTCGTGGCCGTGAAGCCGAGCAGCGTTCCAGGCCAATTGGGCTCGAAAACACCGAGCTGACGCAGCACGCGCAAGTTGTCTTCGGCGGCGGCGTGATGGCACTCGTCATAGATCACGAGCCCGATGTTGCGACCGCGAATGACCTCGGCGAGGCGCTCTTCGTGCAGTGAGCGAATGGAGCACACGAGCACTTTTGCATCACGCGCGCCGCGCTCGGCACCACGTTCGATCGCGACCACGTCCGTCCCTTGCAGCGCGTGGGACAGCTTCTCGCGCGCTTGTGCAAGCAGTTCCTCACGATGAGCGAGCACTAGCACCTGGCGCTGCGCGAGCTCCGCCAAGCGCGAGAAGATCACCGTCTTGCCAGCTCCCGTGGGGAGACAAATCACCAAGCGGCGCACGCCGGCGCGACGCGCGCTGAGCACGGCCTCGATCGCCTGGCGTTGGTATGGCCTGAGTGTGGGTGCGGGTGCGGTGTTCACGATGAAGGCCAACGAAGGGGACGATGAACCGTGGGCGGATGGACTGGTGGACGAACGTCGTTGAATAGATATACTCGTACTCCAACGAGCGTCAGTTGCGGGAAATCCTGCGCCGTCGTGCCTGATGCGGCTAGGGTTCGTTGGTCGTCTGCTACCGGGATGCTCGGAATGTTGGCGCTGCCAGTACTCCACGGACGGCAAGCAGATCGACCTGTGCGGCGCCGCCTGCAACGCCGTCAAGGCCGACCCGGGCGGTATGATTCAAGTCTTGTTCGGCTGCACGACGGAAGTCGGCAACCCGCCCTGATCCTTCGACACCCCGCGCTCGTCGGGCGCGGGGGTGGGTTCCGGTGTAGAACGCGAGCCGTGCCGAACCCGTCTCCGGGCGCTCCCGACGAACGACTGCGAGTGCTCGAGCTCGTGCAGCGCCACGGCTCGAGCGCGACGGCGTTCCAAACTGCGCACGCGGGCTTTCGATACTTCTGGTACGGGAGCGAGGCATGCGTCGCGTATGCCGATACGGGCCGCGCGTGGGTCGCGGCCGGCGCCCCGATCGCCGCGGCCCACGAATGCGCGGCAACGGTCGGCGCATTCCTGAGCGCGGCCAAAGACGCCGGCAAGCGCGCCTGCTTCTTCGCGAGCGAAGCGCAACTACTCGGCCCCGATGGTCAGCCGTTGAGCAGCCTGAGCATCGGTGAGCAGCCGGTGTGGGATCCGCGGGGGTGGGCCGCATCGCTCGCCAAGCATCGCAGCTTGCGCGAGCAGCTGCGGCGGGCTCGAGCCAAAGGAGTCAGCATACGCGAGCTCACGCCGAGTGAGCTCGCCGCGCCCTCGCTGCGCGAAGGGATTGCGGAGGTCTCCGAGCGCTGGCTCGCTTCACGCCGTTTGGCGCCGATGGCATTTTTGGTGCACCTCGAGCCATTCGCGCTCGCCGAACAGCGCCGGACATTCATCGCGGAGCAAGACGGGCGAGTGGTCGGTTTCGCGGGCTTGCTCCCCGTACCCGGTCGCGGCGGTTGGTTCTTGGAGCATTTGGTTCGCGATCCCGGCGCGCCCAACGGCACGAGCGAGCTGCTAGTCCACTCGGTGATGAGCTGGGCCGGCGGCAACGAATGCGCTTGGCTCACGCTCGGTCTCGCGCCGCTTTCGGGTCCGCTGCCACCGTGGCTCCGGCTGGTGCGAGACGGCACGCGCCGGCTTTACGATTTCGCGGGGTTGCGCGCGTACAAAGCCAAGCTGCGGCCCCAATTCTGGCAGCCGGCGTTCTTGTGTTACCCTCGAAACGGGAGCGCGTTTCATGCCGTCCTCGATGCCCTGGCCGCCTTCGCGACGGACGGCTTCCTCCGCTTTGGGCTACGCACCTTGCTTCGCAGCCGAGCCGTGCAGGGCCTGCGCGCGCTTTGGTTGCAGCTGTTCCCGTGGACGCTGCTGGGCCCGCTTTGGGCGGCGATCGCGGCAACGGGCTATGCTTGCCGCGGCTCGCTCGCGGCGGCGATCAATACCTTCAACAATGCGTTCACGTCGCGTTCGAAATCCGCACCGCGCGCGATCGGCTCTTGAAACGCGATGCGCGCGCTCACCGCACCCAGCGTAATGCGGAGCGCGGCCAAGCCGAGCCGACCGCGCTCGAGCGCGGGCACGGCACACGTGATGGCGACGAGCTTGGACTCGAGCTCGCCCGTGCCGATCAACCAATCGATCGCGTTCTTGAGTGAGCCGGGCAAGCTATGCCCGTACTCGGGGGTCGCGATCAACAGCGCGTCGCTCGTCGAGACGGCTTCGCGCAGGCGCGCGACCGCGGGCAGCGGCTCGGTCCGCTCCAGGTCCGGGTTGAAGTGCGGCAGCTCGGCGAGGCCGTCGTAAAGCTCGATCGAAACGCCGACCGGGGCCGCCGCCATTGCCGTACGCAACAGGCTCAGATTGCCGGATTTTTCCTGCAGGCTGCCGCAAATCGCCAGGATACGCATGCTCGGTCGCTCGCTAGAGACTGATACGCCACTCGACTCAGCTTGGTTTCGCGCGAGCCTTCGCCAGCAAGCGCTGATAGCCCTCGAGCCCGAGCGCGTTCAGGGTGGTGATGTTCTTGTTTACGATCTCCGATGCGTCGGGGAACACCGAAACTGCGCGATCGACGCTGGCTTCGCGCAGTAGGTGCAGCATGGGATACGGCGAACGAGTCACGCAATTGGCCGGGTCGTCGACGCGGTTGCCTGCGTACTGGTAGTCGGGATGAAAGCTTGCCACTTGCAGCACGCCGTCCAACCCGAGATCCTCCAACGTCGCGTCCACCACGTACAGGAAATCGTTGTAGTCGAGAAAGTCCGGGAGCGCGCGCGGGTGAACGAGCAGCGTCGTGTCGACGGCATCGGGATCGGCGGCGGACAAGAATTCGAGCTCGGCCAGCAAGTCTCGGAGCAGCGCCTCGGGCGTCTCGGCCTGGCTCACGCGGTACCGAATCTGATCCTTCACGGACACCGGTTTCGCGAACGGACACAGCTCGAGGCCAATCACGATTTGCGAAAGCCAGGCGCGCGTCTCCTCGAGCACGGTGGCCTCGCTGGGCCATTGCTTTTCAGAGGGCATGCGGGCCGTGGTAGTGCCTAACCCGCGGCCAGGCTAGCCTGCGCTCGCTTTTCGCATGTCTTCAGCGCTGTTCGCTCCCGTTTGCGCCATCACCCCCACGCGGCGGCGGCGCTTCGCGTGGGCGGCGTGGTGGACCGCGGCGCCAGTGCACACGCCCTTTCGAAAGCCGGACGCCTTCGAAGGTGGCGCGCGCACGCGAGAAGAAGCGCTGCGCGCCGCCGAGCGCGCGGCGGGCTGCGCGCTGCAAGAGATCGAGAGCGGCTGGGCCCGCGCCTGGTCGAACATCCTCGTCGGTAAAGAGCCCTGGCCGTCGCCGCGATCTGGCGAAAGCCGTCGCGATGAACCGCCGCGCGCTCGCACCGCGAGTGTGCCAAAGCAATCGATCTGGCACACCTTGGGTCTCGAGCCCAACGCGACGCTGCTCGAGATCAAACGCGCGTATCGTTTACGCGCGCTCGAAGCCCACCCCGATCGCGGCGGCAGTGACGAAGCGTTTCGCGCGCTGCAACGCGCCTATGAATCGGCCTTGAAGCGACGTGCGTCAAAAAATAAATCGCGCTGAAGGCGTCCTGTGTCAGTAGCTCACCAATTCAAAAACTGGTCCCAGTACACGATCTTCCCCTCGATGTTGGCGACGAAGCGCACGATGCCGTCCATCGAGATCACGATCGCGAGCCCTGCGGGGTGTGCGGTGAGGAAGCGGTAGGCCGCGCGGTGGCGCGTGCCTACCGCGTTCGCGGGTTCCGCGACGCGGCGCTCACCTTCCACGTCCAGCGCTTGCTCTACGATGTCCGGGTAGGGCAATTCGCCGGACACCTCGGCGCCGAAGCCGATCAGCTCGAAGCGCTTGTTCAGCACGACTGCGCCGTCTACCGCGGCCAGCCCACTCACCAAGCGGCTCAGCTCGAAGATCGAGTTCTCGACACCGATCACGTCTTTGGTCTCGGCCGCGAGGAAGCGCTGCAAATCGATTTCTCCGTCGCCGTGCTTGGCGAGGGCTTCGAATAGCTGCTGAAGCAAGCTGCCATAGCGGCGGCGCGCTTCGCCGTCGCGGAACGAATACTTGAGCTTGAGCGGGCCTTTGGCGGCGCGGCACGTGTCGAGTAAATCGTTGTCGGCGAACAGCATCAACCCGCCGTGCCCCGCTTGGCGGATCAAGAAGATCGCGCGCCGCACCATGTGCTGCGACACCACACGCACTAGATCCGGATTCGGACGAGCTCCCGCGGCTTGCGCTTGAATCTCGGCGATCATGGCACGTTGACCGCGAAACAGCTTGCTCAGCCAGTCGGAGGTGAACACGTCCGTAGTCGTTGCCTCGATCATTCCGTGCTCGAGCGAGGCCACCATCTCGGCCCCGGAGTAAACGCCGATGCGCCCTGGCCCGAGCACGTGCACCGCCGGCAGCACCATGCTTTCGCCGCCGCGGCGACGCCCACCCCAAGTCGGCGCTAGCCAATTGGCCCCCGTGTGCACGATGCCCCACATGATCCACTTGTCACCTTGCTGCGTGACCCCGACCAAGCTGGAGTGAAACGGGGCTGCGGGGCTCAAGCGCCGCGCGGTCTCCGGCGTGAACTCTTGCGGTTCCTCGAACTCCAGGCACAGCACATCGCTCGCGGAAGAGCCCTGCCTAAGCGCATCAGGCGTCGCCGAAACAAGCCGGAAGCGAACGTTGCGCCCCTCTTCGTGTGCGAGAGATGCCTGGAAACAGGTCGACAGCAATTCTGCCAGTGCGCGCCGTTCAACCGTTAGCGGAACTGCGGGAGGCCAGTGGTCCAGGACGAAATCAGCGAGCTGGGCAGGGTAAGCGTGCACGGGCAGGCAGTTTAACTCAAAGGCAGCAAACCGAGCCCTTTAGTCAGATCGACACTAGTCATATCGACAGGGCTGGTCTGAATTTCTCGGCTCACGCGCCAAACGCGGGTAGGGTCCTCCCCTAGCTCGGGTGAGGAAGGTGGGCGCAAACCCATTTGGCAGACGCCGACCCAGCAGCGCTTAGAAACGCAGCGTAGTTAAAGGGAGATCACATGGCAAAACGGGGACGATTGAACTTGGGATTGGTCTCGGTGTTGGTGGCCGTAGTCGGGGCTTCGGCGCTCGGCGCGTGCAGCGACGACGACACCGGCAGCACCGGTGGCGGTGGCGGCAAGTCCGGGGGCGCGGGCGCCGGCGGCTCCTCTGGCAAGAGCGGCGGCGGTGGGACCGCCGGCAAAGCGGGCGGCGCCAGCGCCGGCGCCCCGGGGGCCGGCAAGGGCGGCGCGGCCGAAGCCGGCGCGGCCGGCGAACCAACCGAGGGCGGCTCTGCGGGCGAGGGCGGCGCAGGCGGGGCTCCTACGGATAACCCGTGCGCTCCGGATCTGGTGAAGCCGACCGTAGATGCCAAAATCGCGGTGGCTTCGAGTGCAACGCTCGTTGCTGCGTACGCAGCGAAAGGCGTGCAGACGTACACGTGCACCGCGACTGCCGCGGGCGGTGCAGGCGGCGCGGGCGGAGGCGCTGGCGCGGGCGGCGCGGGCGGAGGCGCTGGCGCGGGCGGCGCGGGAGCCGGTGGCGGCGGTGCCGGCGGTACCTCGGGCGGCGGTGGTGCGGGTGCGGGCGGCGGTGGCGCGGGTGGCGGCGGCGGCGCATCCGGTGCGGGCGGCGCGGGGACGACCTACGCCTGGTCGTCGTCGGTACCGACGGCCGACCTTTACGACCACGACTGCAAGCTCACCGGCTCGCACTACGCCGGGCCGCACTGGAAGTCGAACGATGGCAGCATCATCAAGGGCACTGCGGTTCGCAACGTGCCGAACCTACCCGCCATCCCGTTGGTCTTGCTGAGCGCCGTCCCCGACGGTGGCACGACGGGTGTCCTGAGCCCGGTCACCGCGGTTCAGCGCCTGGCCACGGCGGGCGGCGCCCTGCCCGCGACTGCCACTTGCACGGCCGCAAACGTCGGCGCGACCATCGCATCGCCGTACACCGCGAATTACTACTTCTACTCCGGAGCCAGCTCGATCCCGCCGGCCCCCACCCAGTAAGCGGTCTGGGCAGCGCGCCAAAGCCTGCTACGCTCGAAGCATGTGCATCATCTGCATCGACTTCGAGCGTGGCGCGCTGCGGCCTCAAGAAGCGCGGCGTGCCCTGAAAGAGATGCGTAGCGGTCTCGACGCGCAGCACGCCAAAGAGATCGAGAAAAAGCTAGACGAGGCGGAGCCTGACTCGTCGAAGCAGCCCGGCAGCTGAGCGCGCCTCGAGCGGGTAGCGTCGGATCGGAGTGTGAGTACCTGAGTGGCGCAACGAGCTGCGCTGCGGGCCCGGTGAGCGCCCGGCAATCAGGACCGCGTTGGCTCGAGCGCCGCAGTGCCACGCGTGGCGGTGTAAACAGCGCGACCTGCCCGGCGAAGACCTGGATCGACGGTATCGACAACATGAGCGGCGTCGACTCGGTCCCGAACACGATTGCTCTGAGCGCCGGCAAGTGGCTCACCTTCACCTGGACCGTGCCCGCGACGGGCTTCACCAAGCTCGGCATGCTCGGCTTCCGACTCACGACCTTCGCCTGCTGAGCGCGGCGCTTCGCGAGCGCGCCCGCCGCATGTAAGTAAACGTGTGGCGGGCGTGATCCGCGCTGACGTGAACGCTCGGGGGTCCCCCGTTTTGGTCCGGGGCGTCCTGCGCTAGGCTGTGAGGTTGGCAATGCTCTCGGCACAGGCAGAAGAAGCGTTCTCGACCCTTGCAAGCTCGCTCGCGGGTGCTCCCGAGCTGGAGGAGGCCGTGCGCGATCGTTGGCGCACGCGCATTCGAGGCTCGGCCGGCTCAGCGCACGAGGCCGAGCTCCCCGAAGCGCTCCGCGTGGCTTCCGATCTGTTGGCAGTCGAGCTTCCGATTCAAACTCAGCACGCCGATGACGTGCGCGCACTCGGTGCTCGCTTTGCCACGCCGCAAGGCGCGCTCTTGCTGCTCTGGTGTTACGCCTCCACCTGGCGCAAAGACACCTTGCTCGCGCCGCTGCTCGCGATCGCTGCGGCGGAGCCGGGTTACGAGGAGCGCGTGACGGCGGTAGCGCATGATCGGGTGGTGGAGGGGCCGTTGCGCGATGCGCTGGCCTGCGTGACGTTGCTCGGCACTGGCGCGCAATTGCGCTTGCCGAGCAACTCGGAGGCTCGCGCGCGGCTGGAGATCTTGATTTGGGAGGCGGGCGCGAGCGCGCTCGAGGTGCCCGAGTTCGGGCGCTGGTTGTGGGCCTCGAACGACACCTTCGAAGAGCTCATCAAGAACCCGGCGCGCGGGGCGCTGCGCGGGCGCGTCCTGGCCGCGCGCTGCTTGGAGGTGACCGTGTGCGGGCTCTCGGCGACCGCGGACCAAGAGCTCGTGGGGCGCGCGTTGCAAGTATTGCAGCCGCTCTTGCTGCATCCCGAGCCGCTCGTCTGGGTGCACGCCGCTCGCGCGCTCGGGCGCCTCACGGGCCAAATCGAGCAACTGGAGGGCACGTTGCTCGACTGGGTGCTCGGGGAATCGCCGTTGCTCCGTCAACGCGCGTTGACCGCTTTTGCGTCGTTGCCCGCGGAACGGCTCAAATTCCTCGCCAGCCAATTGGTGAGTATCCTCGATTCGCCGAGCGAAGTGGACTGGGCCTTGGCGGCGGTGGCCGCGGCGACTCCATATCTGTTCTTCGAGCGGCGCGCGCTTTGGGATCGGCTCACGGCGCGTATCTTGGCGGGCGATGGCGGCGCTGTCGCCGCTCGAGCGCTCGCGCGTGGTTTGTCCGTGATCTGGCGGCGCGGCCAGAAGCTACCCGAGATCGAAGCCCCGCTGCGCGCGCTGCGTGAGCTCGCCTGGTGCGCAAGGCCCGCGTCGCTCGATGAATCTCGGCGCTGGATCGAGGTGACCGCGCTCACCGACGCGATCGACGGGGCCGAGCGCGATCCGCTGGATCTCGAGCTCGGGCTCGAGAATTTGATGCGTGTCGCCGCGCAGTACGACGACGAAGAAGCCGATGCGCGCGCAGCGCGTTTCGCGACTTCGTTGGCAGCGACATTCGGCGAAGCGCGTCGCATCGCGCTCGGAGAGGGCATGCGCTTGCGTCAGCGTGCGGCTGCGATCAACGCCCTCGAGGGTTGCGCGCGCGCCTTTGCGCTGCGCCTGTGGGGTCCCATGCTCGCCACGCGGCCCGCGGGCGTGCCGATCGAAGAGCCCGACCTGGAAGAGACGTGGAAGCTCGTGGCCAGCGCGCCCGCGCAGATCCTGGATTTGATCAAAGAGCGACGGGCCACCGGGGGCGGCGATCTCGACGCCGATCTGCCGCTCGAGGTGCTCGCGATCCGCCTCGGCGGGTACGCCCTCGACGCCTGCGGCGAAGACACCGATCTCGGTCCCGGCCGGGGCCCGACGGCCCACGATACGTGCCACTTTTTGCGCAAGATCGAGGGCCTCGCCGACGGTTCGCGCGAATTGCCGCCGAGCCTCAAGTCCGCCTTGAGCGCGCTGTTCTGGCGCTTGGTCGACACGACGCGCGGCACCGCGCTCGGCGAGGTCGACGACATCGAGTGGCTCGGGCCGTTCGCGGCTTGGTGGGCACTGGTCATCGATCGCCCGGCGATGTTGCTGCAGCTGGCAACCGCGCTGCCGATGATGGCCGAGGGCGCCCTGATGCGTTGCTGCGAACGTGCGGAGCTCTTGCGTACGGCAGTGTCGTCGGGCACGGCCGATGGCGAATGGGGAGCGGCGGCGTCCGAAGCGCTCGAGTCGCTGCACGCGCAGGGCACCGAGCTCTCACACGCGCTGCTCGGCTTGTCCGATGCGCTGCTCTCGTTCGACGCTGCGGCTGGCCCCAAGCCGCATCTGGAAGCGATGTGCCTCGAGCTCGTGCTCGCCGGCGAGCGCTTGCAAGCCGCGCTCGCCGATCCGGTGAAGGCGTTGCACGCCGGCGGCGAGGGCAGCAAAGAAGATTCGCTGTCGCGCACGGTGACCGAGAACGCGCCGCGTGTCGCGGCCTTGGTCGCGCGCGCGATCCGTGCGCGCGAGCTGTCGCTGCTCGACGTTTGGTTCGCTTCGCTCGGTCCGGTCGCTTCCGCGCTGCTCGAAGGCGCGGTGCGTTCGGCGATTCGCCGCACCCCTCCCCCGCCGCCCAAGACCAAGAAGCAGGAACCGAAGACCATTCACGGCTACGAGCTCGTCAAGGCCCTGGGCGAGGGCGGAATTGGCTCCGTTTGGCTCGTGCGCAAACCAGGCGCGGATCGGCTATTCGTGCTCAAAATCCCAAAGGCCGAGGCGCTCGCCAACGCCACCGACACCGAGCGTGACGGCATCCTGGCGTCGTTCGTAGAAGAAGCGCGCGCGCTCGCCGGCTTGTACCACCCGAACGTGGCCAACATCATCGACCGTGGGGTGGCCGACGGCATGCCCTTCTTGGTCCTGGAGTACCTGATCGGCGCCGATCTCAAAGAGTACGCAGCTGCGCACCCGATGTCGCTGTTCGAGCTGCGTCAGGTGGTGCTCGATTCGTGCGCTGGGCTCGCTGCGCTGCACGGCGCAGGCCTCGTACACCGCGACATCAAGCCGGCCAACATTTGGCTGCGCTTGCCGCTCGCCGGCGGCGAGCGCTTCGACGCGCATCAGCATCGCGATCCGGCGCGCACTCAGCCGCTGTCTACGGTGGTGATCGACTTCGGCATGGTGCGCGCAATTCGGGTGCCGAGCGACGCCAGCGGGCGCTTCGTGGCGGGCACTGCCGGGTACATCGCGCCCGAGCAAGTGCTGGATCCGGTCGAGCTCGACCCGCGCTCCGACGTGTATGCGCTGGCGGGCACGATTTACAACGTGAGCACGGGCCGCGCCTTCTTCGATGAGATCGACAACGCGCGCGACCGAATCATCGCGCACATGCGCCGGGACCCGTTCGAGGACGCCGAGCGGCTGCGCGTGTTCCCCGCGGCGGTAGCCAAATTGCTGCGCGCAGCGACGCTCAAAGAGCCCGGGGATCGCCCGACCCCGCTCGAGTTTGGGCGCGAGTTCGCGGCTGCGCTGTAGCGCCGCGGCGGGCCGACTTTTTAACGGCCTGGCGGGCGTTCGCGGGATTTGTTGGGCTCGGCGCTGGCAGGGGTTGGGGTTTTGTTTCATGCTCGGGTATTGCCTAGAAACCGGTTCCAGAACCGGTCCTCTCACCTTGTAGGATGACTGCAGCATGACCTTACGTTTCGCCTCCGCCTTGGTTCTGGTCTCGAGCTTGCTGGCGGCGGTTGGCTGCAGCGCGAGTGGCGGGCCCAGCTCTACGACGCACGGCAACGGCAGCGCGGGCGCGGGGCCGATTACCGCAAACGGCGGCACCGGCAATAGCCTGATCGTCGGCGGCGGCGACACCACGAGGGACCCGAACGACGTGCGCGACCTGCCGACGCGCCAGAAGGTGTGTGACGCGGCGGGCAAATGCACGTGCTTGCGCCTGGCCTTGCTCGGCACGCTCGCTTCGGCGGCCGTCGATTCCGACAGTGACGCATTCGTCAGCTGGCTCAACGACAAGAGTGAAGGCACCGCTACCCTGACCAAGGTGCCCACGAAGCCCACGGTCGATGCCGCGTTCCTCGCCAACTACGACATCCTGCTGGTCGCGAACGTCAACGGTTGGTCGTTCAGCGACGCGGAGAAGGCCGCGGTCGCCGCTTGGGTCACCGGCTCCGGTGGCGGCATCATCACGCTCACCGGCTTCGTGAGCACCGCGGCCGAGCCGGCTGCCACCAGCCAGCTCGTCTCATTCGCCGGCATGGGCTACTCGGGCAGCGCCCAGGCGGATTGGACCGCTCCAGCCAGCGGCGAGACATCACCCGTGTACTACAAGGGCGGCACGGTCGACCTCAAGCAGTGCATGGAATGGAACGGGACGCCCGGCGGCGTCATGCACACCAGCCCGCGCATCACCACGCCCATCAAGTTCACGCCCCAAGACGGCGAGTTGGGCAAAGCCACGCTCGGCCTCGACTACGTGGGCGCGTTCATCGGCTGGCCCGCGCTGGCTCCCGCGGGCTCCACGGTCTTGGCCAAGGATCCGATCTCGGGCGGCAACATGGCAGTCGCCTACGAGTATCAAGGCAAGGGCCGCATCTTCACCTTCGGCGATGAATGGGTGATCTTCACCAATCAGTGGGTGCCAATTGGCATGCCTGCCATGAATCAAGCCGACGCGGGTAACAAGTGTTACGTCCCCGCCGGCACGTACGGCAACGCGATGCCGTTCTTCCACTCCGTGCAGACGCTCTATCAGACCAAACAGTTCTGGTACGACGTGATCAATTGGGTCGCCCCGCCCAACGAGTGCAACTTCGTGGTCCACGACATCGACGTGATCCCGAAGTAACGAGACCGCCGGCTCGAAAACGTTGGTCACCGGGCCGGGTGCTCCTGGGTATTGGCCTGGATCGTGCAATTCACGAGTTCACTGCCATGAAAAATTCGTCGTTCGACCTAAGCCACCCCATCGCCACCCTCAACTCGGCGCGTGAGCAAGTGAAGCTGAGCTTGCACCTGCTCAACTTGGATGCGCGCCAGAAGTGGGACGAGCTTGAAGCCAAAATCCTCACTCTGGAGAACCGTCTGGGGCAGGAAGCCGAGGCGCTCAGTGAAGCCACGGCCAGCGCTGCCATCGACCTATCCGGGTCGGTGAAGGACTTCGTGGACAACCACGTGCGTCACCAGCGCAACTGAACGACCCAGGTCGCGCCACAGCGAGGCGTTCTGACACTTCCGTGGCGGCGCCTCGCTGCGCGCCCTAGTGCGCCTCGCTGCGCGCCCTATTGCGCTTGGTGCAGCCGTGTCCAAAGCGCGAGCAGGTTGCGAATTACAGCCGCATCCGGCGGCTCGGCGACCGACGGCACCGTGGTTTGCACGCCGAACTCCGCCAGCCGCGTGAACGGGTTCTGAGCGTCCGCGGTCTTGAGGGGGACGGACGTCTCCGCCGGGCGGAAGCCGAAGCGCAGCGCTCGCTCTTGGACCGACTTGCTGTGTAAGAACGCGACGAACTGCTTGGCCGCTGCGCGTTGTGCGTCGGTCACCCAAGGGGCATGCAAAACGCCGAGCGGGTGATCGGACCACAGCGTGAGCTTCGGATAATACACGCGCAGGTTGCCCCAGCGCCCCTGCGCGTTCGCGAGCTGGGAGATCGCCGAGCTCTCGTACACGACCGCGAGATCGTACTTCGAGGGGCCGAAACGGACCATGTCGGTCATGAACGTACCCGTGCTGTTCTCGAAGCGCGTGACGCCGGACTCCAGCTCGCGCAGGAATTTCTGAAAGTCCGGCTTGAGCACGTCTTCCACGTGGAGCTCGCTGCCCGTGTTGCGGCCGAAGTACTCGAGCGCGATCAGCACCAGCGCTTGCATGCCCGAGTTGGAGCGCGTGGGATCGGTGTGGCCGAGCTTGACGAAGCCCCACTCGGCCTTGCCCTTCACCGTGGGCCAGCCTTGATTGGACGAGACGGCTTTGTGAATCGTTTTCCAGGTGATCGTGCCGCCGCCGAAGCTCTCCAGCGCACGCGCGCGGTCTTCCCAGGCCACGAATACCAGCGGGCTGAGCAGCACCGGCTCCGGCGCATCGTCACCCTCGCCGAAGGCGGCTTGGCCGTTTTTGGTCAGCCAATCCCCGGCGAACAACTTGAGCACCAGCGAATCGGCGGGCGACCACAGCACGGGCTTCAAGCTGCCATCCAGAATGCCGTCGGAGGCCTCGAGCGAGCCCTTGCCGATGGGCACGACCTTGATCTCGGGATGCGCGCTCGAGAACTCGGCCACGGCGGCCTCGACCCATTCCTTCTTCTCGGTGCTGTACACGAAGGGCAGCTCGGTGACCTCTTTGGGCGCCGCAGGAGCGGTGCTCGCGCCAGGCAAGGGCTCGGCGCTGGCCGTCACGTTCGGCGCGCTGGCCAAGTTCGTCCCGCGGCGATTGAACAGGAAGATTGCCAGGGCCGCGCCCACGAACAGCACCAGAATAAGGATCTTCGATTTCATGCGGTCCTCTCGCCCACGAGCACTTCGAGCGTTTGCTCCAGCGCCGCAAGCTCACCGTTGATTCGGCCAATTTCCCAGCCAATTTCGTCGGAGCTGCCGCTTTGAGACGCGGCGTCCAAAACGCGCATGCGCACCACGCGCGTTGGCACACCCTCCAAGTTGCTGACGATGCGCGCCAGATTGGCGAGCAAGCGCTCGCGCGCCTGGCGCACGTCACTCACTGCGCGCAGTTGCTCCTCTCGCGCCTGGCTGGCCTCGAGGTACAGCGATCGTGACTCGGCGTCCGTCGCGGCATCGCTCTTGGCTTTGAGCTTGCTTGCTTCGGCGCGCAACGCCGGCTCATCCACGCTGGCCAAATGCTGAGCCAGACCCTCCGCGAGATCTACCAAGCGCGCCGCGCGGGCGTCCAGCTCTTCCAGCCCGCCGAGCGAGGCTCGAACTTGGAGCGACACTTCTTCTGGCGCTTCGGCCAAGGCACTGTCGATCGATTTGCGCGCGCTTTGAATGCGCTCCACCGAGGCGCGCACTTCTGCATCCTTCACGTCACGCAGCGCAGGAAACGACTCATGGCGATCGGCGCGGCCCTCGAGCACGCGCTTCCAGAAGCTTTCAGTCGTCAGATCCCAAGCGGCGAGCGCGACATACGCCGCGCCACCGAGCGCGAATACGGCCCACGAATGAAGCCCGAGCCCGCCGAGCGTGCCCATCCCGAGCGCGGCCAGGTTGATCTTGCCCGTCGCGGCTTGAAGCAAGCCTTGGGCAATGCGCTTGTTCTGCCAGTCACCTGAAAATGCCACCTAGATACCTGAGCTCAAAAGAACGAGGCGATGTCCCGATACACTTGCACGATATTCTCGACCGTGCCCTGGCTGTGCGAGCCCTCCCCCGCTTCGGCGATCTGCGACAAGATTTGCCCGCTGGCCGCCGTGCCGTAGGCAATGGTGAACACCTTCACACTCGCTTCCTGCTCTTCCTTGGGGAACTCGGCCTTCAGCTCGTCCAGGGCCATGCGGCTGCTCTCGTCTTTGCCGTCGGTCATCACGACCAGGGCGTGGATGCGACCGGGGTCCTTGTCCGCGCGAGCGCGCAGCTCTTTGTAGGCCGCGGACACGGCGTCGTACAGGGCGGTGCCGCCATCCGCCGTCACCCCATCGATACGCTGCGAGAGGTCCGCCTTCGCGCTGCCCACGCTGAGCGGGCCGACCAAGGGATAGATCTGGGAATCGAAGAACTCGATCGCGACCTGGTCGCGCGTTTGCAAGGAATCAAGAAACGCCTGCGCGCCGGCCTTGGCCTCGGTCAGCGGTTGACCACGCATGCTGCCTGATTTGTCGAAGATCAGCGTCACGTCGCTGGGCTTTTTCACCTCGCGAAACACCTTGAGCAACTGCTTCAAGACCTCGGCCGTGGGCACGCTGAGCAAGGTTTGGGGTTGTTTGGGATCGCAGCCGTGCTCGGCATCGATCGGGCTCGTGACGGGCAAGCTGGTGTCGCCCGGACGGAGGCCGAGCGCCAGGGCTCGCTCTTGCGCGGGGTGGTCCTTGATCCGAGCCAAGAATGCCTCGGCGGCGGCTTTCTGATCCGCAGTCACCCAGGGCGCGCTGAGCACCGCGTACGGGTGGTCCGACCAGAACGTGCCCTCACGCGGGTAGATCGAAACCAAGGGCGGGTTGGAGCCATTCGGTTGCGCGTACGACTCGACCACCGAGTTTTCGTACAGCACCGCGGCAGACAAGTACGCAGGCCCACGTGACAGCATCTTTTCCGAGAAAAACCCGGTCGATTTGCCGTAGTGGACGATGCTACGCTCGATCCCGGTCAAGAACGTGCGCGTCTTGGGCGCGGCCAAATTTTCCAAGCTCAAGCCGCGCGTTTTTTCCGCGCCCGCGTAGCTCTCGGCCAAGAACGAGAGCAGCCCCGAGTTCGAATATTCGGGGTGAGTGTGTCCGAGCTTGAAGCGACCCCACTCGGCGCGGCCGAGTGACTCCCAACCCTTCGGGTTCTGACTCAACTTGAGGATATCGGCCCAGCCGAGCGCTTTCTTGGGCCAGCCCAGGGCCTCGGCCATCGGCTTCCACATCGCGATCACGAGCGGGGAGATGACCACGGATTCGCCATGCGGGGCGAGCGGCGCGCTGTGCCCGGGTTGGGCCAGCCAGGCGTCATTGAGCAACGTGAGGTAGGCATCCGACGCGGGGCTGAACGCTGCGGGCTGCAAGCGAGCATCCAGAATGTCCTGCATCGCTTCGCCGGAGCCCATCGCTTTACCGACCACGGTGTAGGCGGTCCCCGACGGCAGCTTCGGGTGCGTGGCATTGAACGAGCCGATCTGCTCGTCGAGCCAGGCCTTCTTCTCGCTGCTGTAGGCGATCAGCACCTCGATCCCCGGTTTGGCCTCGAGCTTGGTGTCGGTCGTCGTGGCGGCAGGATTCGCGGCGGGAGCCTTCTCGGGATCGGGATGCGTTTCCGACTGCGAACGGCGGCAACCGCTCCCCCACAGGCCAGCTAGGGACAATCCGACGCACACGCTGAGCCGAGCGCTCGACCACGACCACATGGCACGACACGTTAGCACGCTTGCCGAGCCCCAGATTGTGACACCTGGAGCCTCCGACTTGAGCCTATGCTGGAAGGTCGGAGGCGTAGGTGAATCAGCAAGCAACGACCAAGAATCGCTGTGCCGCACTGGCAGCCTCGTGTGTGGTGTGGGCATCGGCAGCGCACGGCGAAACGCTGTCGGTGGGGCCCGGACAGCCGTACGCGGCGCCCTGCGCGGCAGTCACCGCTGCGCACGACGGTGACGTGATCGAGATCGACGCGGCCGGCAACTACGGGGGGGACGTGTGTCAGATCGCCAAGAATGGACTTACCCTGCGGGGTAAGGGCGGGCGCGCCAAGATCGACGCCGAAGGCAAGAACGCCGGGGGCAAGGCGATCTGGGTCATCAGCGGGCACGACACGACCGTCGAGGACATCGAATTCAGCGGCGCAACGGTACCGGACCAGAACGGTGCTGGCATCCGCCAAGAAGGTGACAACCTCACCGTGCGCCGCTGCTACTTTCACGACAACGACGACGGCATCCTGAGCGGCGCCAGCGCAAAGAGCCAAATCCTGATCGAATACTCCGAGTTCGGGAACAACGGCTTCGGCGACGGCTACTCGCACAACATGTACATCGGCAACGTGGCGCGCTTCACGCTGCAGTACAGCTACTCACACGACGCCAAGGTCGGGCACTTGGTGAAGTCGCGCGCCGCGCAAAACTACATTTTGTACAATCGCCTGACCGGAGAGCAAGGCACGTCGAGCTACGAGCTCGATTTGCCCAACGCGGGCACCAGCGTCGTGCTCGGCAATCTCATCGAACAGGGCGCGAACACCGAAAATCCGAGCCTGCTCGCTTACGGCGAAGAAGGCACCGTCGCGAGCAACCCGGGGCATGACCTACACGTCGTGAACAACACGTTCGTGAACGATCGCACCAACGGCGGCACGTTCCTGAACATTGGCATGGCGATCGATACGCCGGTACGAGTGCAAAACGACATTTTCGCTGGGCCGGGCACGATCGTGAACCAAGCAAGCGCGCTAGAAAGCACGAATTACTCGGCCGGCGATCCGCTCTTTTCGGCGCGCGCTGGGTACGACTACACACTGCTCGAGGGCTCGCCGTGCATCGATCAGGGCAGTGATCCGGGCACGGCCAATGGCTTTTCGCTCACGCCCGACGCCCAATACCTGCACCCGAGCAGCTCGCGGCCACGCGTCGCCGTCAACCTGCTCGACATCGGCGCGTACGAATTCGGCACTGCCGTCTCCGCTGGCACGGGCGGCGCGAGCAACGGCGTTACGGGAAGCTCGGGAAGCTCGGGAAGCTCGGGAAGCTCGAGTGCGGCCGCGGGCTCGGCGGGTGCCGCGGAACCCGTGGCTGACGCCAAGAGCGACAGCGGTTGCTCGTGCCGATCGAATCCCACGCGCGACGCGGGCAGCCTGCCGCTCGCGTTGCTGTCGCCACTTTTGCTGCTGTTTCGCGCTCGGAGTCGCGTGCGAAGGCGGCGCGATTGACGGTGTGTCGCGCGGCGCTACGCTCCCGCGCATGTCCGAAATAGAGCCGGCTGCGGCGGGGAGCGCGCTCTCCTTCGAGCAGGCTGAATTCGAGAGCCCAGCGCCCATCACACTGGCTTGCGGTTACTGCGGCCAAGCCATGAGCGGCCGGTATTGGGAGATCAGCAAGCGCCCGGCGTGTGAATCCTGCCGCGCGGTGGTGCAACGTGAGCTTTCGGCGAGCGGCTCGCAGCGCTACCTGGTGCGTGCCATTGGCTATGGGCTCGGAGCGGCAATCGCGGGCTCCGTAGTCTGGGAGCTGATCGAGAAGTTATTTCACGCCCAAGTCGGCATCGTCGCGATTGGCATTGGCTACGTCGTCGGCCGCGCGGTGCGCAAGGGCGCGGGCGGCTTCGGAGCTCGGCGCTACCAAGTGCTGGCCGTGCTCCTCACCTACTCGTCCATCGCGCTCGCCAGCTTGCCCGAGGTGCTGATGGTGGCACCGCCGGGCGCGTCGTTGCCGATGTTGATTGGGCTCTCGTTCATCTCGCCGTTCCTGGGCGGGACCGAGAACGTGATCGGCTGGTTCATCATCGGCATCGGCTTGTATCAGGCGTGGAAATTGACGCGCGCCTTGCCGATCCAAGTGCTCGGCCCGTTCTCGCTCGGCCCCGCAAAGCCCGTCATCGATAGCCATGCAACCGGTTGAGCCTGGCACTCTGACGGCGCCCGAGGCAACGGGGGCGCCCTGTGCGAGCTGCGGCATGGTGCTCGCGCCCGCATTGCTGCTCTGCCCCAAATGTCGTGCGCTCGTGCATCGCAGTGAGCTCGAGGCGATCGCGGACAACGCCGAACGCGCCAGCGGTCGCGGCGACATCGCCGAGGCGCTGGCCACTTGGCGCAAAGCGTTGCCGCTCTTACCCGGTGAGTCCAAGCAACACACTCGCGTCACGGAGCTCATTCGTGAGCTGCGTGAGCAGCTCGATCGCGGGGTGCCCATGCAGGCTACCCCCGCGAATGGCGAGCAACCCGTCGTCGCGCCGCCTTCAGCCAAAACGGGCTGGCGGCGCTACTGGGGCGCGGCAAGCTCGGCACTCGCCTTCTTGCTGCTCAAGCTGAAGTCGGTCTGGCTGCTGCTGCTCACGGGCTGGAAGCCGCTGCTCATGGGCCTGACCAAGCTGACGACCATCTGGTCCATGCTGCTCTCGCTCGGCGTGTATTGGGGCTTGTACGGTTGGCAGTTCGCGCTCGGCTTGGTGTTGTGCATTTACGTGCACGAAATCGGCCATGTCGTGGCGTTGAAGCGGCTGGGCATCGCCGCCGGCCCGCCCATGTTCATCCCCGGCTTTGGCGCTGTCGTGCGGCTCAAAGAGTACCCGGCGGACGTGGACGAAGACGCGCAGGTCGGGCTGGCCGGGCCGCGCTGGGGTCTTGGGGTGTCGGTGTTCGTGTTCCTGCTCGCGCGCCTCACTCATTCGGGCGCGCTCAGCGCGATCGCGCACACGAGCGCCTGGATCAATCTGTTCAATTTGATCCCGATCCCGCCGCTCGATGGCGGGCGCGGCTTCCGCGCGCTGGGCAATCAACAGCGGCTGATCGTGGCGGCCGTGCTGGGCGCGGTCTACTTGCTCACAGGCCAAGGGTTCGTCGGCATCATCGCGCTCTTGGCCGTGGCGCGCGGCTTCGAGAAGCGCCCGGCCGCAACGCAGAATGCGCGCATCTTGATCGAGTACATCGGGCTTGCGACGCTGCTGGCATTGATTGCGCGCGGCGGCTGAGCGCGCTAAGCCACCGTTCTAAACGCGCGGGCCCAAGCGCGATCTTAGACAACCCCGCGGATCGACTCGACCTCGACGTGTAAAATACACGTCGCTGAAAGAACGGCTCCCCCGCGGCGGCTGAGCCAGGTGGGCGCTCTCAGGGCGCCCACCGCACCTCGCTCCGCTTCCGTGGTGCTCGCGCACCGGCCGCGCGCGAATCAGCCGACCCCGACGTGATCCAAGACGAACACCGGCCGGCGCTCTGCGGCCGAGCGCTCCAAGTCGATGCGGCCGCGCACCGTGTACTCGCTCACGTCATCCCCGATCAGAATCGACTGAGTGACGTGCCAGTACTGGTCGTCTTTGCTGATCTGAGTGTTCGTCGGGCTGCGGCCTTGCGCATCCAGCCGAATCGCGGCGCCTTCGTCGAAGAGCGGGCGAATGGCACGCTCGATGTCCGGTGCGGCCACCGAAAACGCGCCCGCTTCGGCCAAATCCGCGATCACGTCGTAGTCGCGGTCTTGTAGCGCGCGCAGCACCGAGAACAGCAAATTACGGATCAGCGCCGTGAACACGCGCGTATTCACGGTGATGTCATCGCGCGTCGGGTCGAGCTCCTGCGTCTCGACCGCGACGTAGGCCGGGTTCTTCAAGCGCTCCCACTCGTCGAGCAAGCTCGAATCCACACCGCGCACCAGCGTGCCCAAGGTCTCGATCACTTCTTCCAGCTCGGGCGTGCGCGCCAGCTCCGGAATGCTCTGGATGAGCGTCTTGTACACTTCGGTCAAGTAGCGGAGCAGCACGCCTTCCGAGCGTGACAGCCCATACTCTTTCACGTAACCGCTGAAGGATTGCAGGCTCTCCAGCATTTCGCGCGCGATCGATTTGGGCCTGAGCACCTCACGCGACACCCAGGGGTGCTCTTTCTCGAAAGCCGCGAAGCTCTCCAGCAAAAACTCCAAATTTGGCTTGGGGTGCTCCACCTTGTCGAGCTCGATCATGCGCTCTTCGTATTCGACGCCTGCTGCTTTCAGTTCGGCCACTTTTTGGCCTTTCAGCTTGTCGACTTGGGCTCGCAGCACCACGTCCGGATCTTCGACGATGGCCTCCACGAGGCCGAGCGCATCGAGCGCGTAGGTCGGGCTGTCTTGGGGCAAGCGCTCCACGGCGTCGACCACGTACAAGCCGAGGGCCTGCAAGAGCGAGAAGTTCGCTTGCAGCTCGGCATTCAAGCGAATACCGCCGCCTTCGGCCGCGGAGCGAAATTCGATCACCCCCGCTTGCCAGAGCGAGCGCAAAAGCTCGAGCGCATACTTCTTGTGTTGGCGCTTGCGCGCGGGTGTCTCTAGGCTGTCTTTGACCAGCCACTTCATGGCCGAGCAGCCACCTTGGGGGCGACCGAGCACTGACAAGAGCATGCCGTGGCTGATCTGAAAGCGCGCTTGCAGGGGCTCGGGCTCCGAGCTCACCAGGCGCTCGAAGACGGCCTTGTCCCAATGCACGTAGCCCCATTCGGGCGGCTTTTTGCGCACGAACTTCTTCTTGTTCTGCGAGCTCGCTTTGGCTTCCAAGCGCAGGTTCTCGACCATGTGCTCGGGGGCCAACGCGACCACGTAGCCGGCTTCGTCGAACCCTTTGCGCCCCGCTCGGCCGGCAATCTGCTGAAAATCACGCACGGTGAGGATGCGCACTTTCTCGCCGTCGTACTTGCACAGCTTGGTGAAGAGTACGGTGCGGATGGGCACGTTCACCCCCACGCCCAGAGTGTCGGTGCCGCAAATCAGCTTGAGCAGCCCACGCTGGGCGAGCTTTTCGACCAGCAAGCGATAGCGCGGCAAGAGCCCGGCGTGGTGGATACCGATGCCGTGCCGCAAGAGCTTGGACATCTCTTTGCCGTTCGGGCTGCGAAAGCTTTCGCCGTGCAGCGCTTCGGCGATCACCTTCTTCTCTTCTTTGCTGCAGAAATCCAAAGAGAGCAGGCTTTGCGCGGCCTCGGCCGCCCCGCGCTGGGTGAAGTTGACGATGTAAACCGGCGCGCGCCCCTGATTGACCAAGGTCTGCGTCGCCTCCTGCAGCATCTTTTCTTGGTACTCGAAGTGCAGCGGCACCGGTCGCTCCACCGAGCGAACCGTCACCACTTCGGCGCCCGTGGTCTCCTGCATCAATTTTTCGAACGCGCCGACGTCGCCCAAGGTCGCGCTCATCAAGATGAAGCGCACTCGCGGCAACGTCAGAAGCGGGATCTGCCAAGCAACGCCGCGCTCTTTGTCCGAGATGTAATGGAACTCGTCCATCACTACGTAGTCCACGTCCGCGTCACGGCCGTCGCGCAGGGCCATGTTGGCCAAGATCTCCGCCGTGCAGCAGATGACCGGCGCGTCGCGGTTCACCGTCGCGTCCCCCGTCATCATGCCCACGTGCTCCGGGCCGAGCTCACGGCACAGCGCGAAGAACTTCTCGCTCACCAAGGCCTTGATTGGGCAGGTGTAAAACGAGCGCCGCCGCTCACTGATGGCTTTGAAGTGCACGGCCGACGCGATCAGTGATTTGCCCGAGCCCGTCGGCGTGTGCACGATCACGTTGCTGTCACTCATCACCGCCAAGATCGCCTCTTCTTGGTGCGGGTACAGCTTGAGCCCGGCCTCCGAGGCATAGCGGAGAAAGCCCTCCAGGGCCGCGTCGGCGTCGGAGCCAGGGGGCGGCAAGCAAGCGTAAAGCGGCGGAACTGCGGACATGACGGGCGGGGGCATGTCACGGCTAGCCGCCCGCGGCTAGCACCGCGGAACGGGATCCCCAGCGCACGCGGAATCGCGTAAGACTCGGGGCGTGGCTGCGCGCGTGACTCCTTCGTTCCCCGACGTCGAGGCGTGGGCGGAGCACTACGTGCTGAGCGCCGAGCTGCACGAAAAAATCGCCCCCAGCGCGCCA
Organism: Myxococcales bacterium; assembly: GCA_040348785.1. GTDB lineage: Bacteria > Myxococcota_A > Polyangia > Polyangiales > Polyangiaceae > PMG-095. Next base: position 74,506 of record JBEQTH010000030.1, read on the forward strand.
CCGACGCGCTTCCGCGAGGCCGGCGCGCCGCTTCGTTTGAGCGAGCCGGGAAGGCCGCCCGAGTTTCGCGCGGCGCGCCGCGCTCAGCGCACCCCGAAGCTCGAGGCCTTGAAGGAGCCGTATTACCGCGCGCGCGCGCTGCACGCGTTTTTTCACCACGAGCTGCAGGCGGCCGAGCTGATGTGCTGGGCGCTGCTCGCGTTTTGCGATGCTGAGCTCGAATTTCGCAAGGGGCTGCTCGGCATTTGCTTGGACGAGATCCGGCACATGAACCTGTACCGCGAGCACATCGAGGCCCTCGGCTCCCGAATCGGGGATTTCGGCGTGCGCGAGTGGTTCTGGAAGCGCGTGCCCACTTGCCCGAGCAAGCTCGCCTTCGTGTCGGTCATGGGCATGGGGCTCGAAGCGGCGAACCTGGAGTACGCGGGCGACTTCGCAGCGCGCTTTCGTGCCGTGGGCGATGAAGTGGGCGCGCAGATCCAGGAGCGCATCGCCAAGGAAGAAGTGGCGCATGTCGGCTTCGCGACGCGTTGGTTTGCGCGCTGGACGGGCGGTTGTAACTTCGAGATTTGGGCGGCCGAGCTGCCGCCGCCGCTCTCGCCCTGGGTCATGCATGGCTCGCCGATCGCCGAGCACGCGCGCTTGCGCGCGGGAATGACTCCAGAATTCATCGCTGCCTTGACGGCTTACGTGCCCGAGCCGAAGGGGCGCCCCACGGGCAGCGCGCCGAGCTCCGACGGATGAAGTACGCCTGGGTGCTCAATTTGGACGCGGAGCTCGAGCTGGCACGCCCCGGCTTCGAGTACGTGCCGCGTCAAAAATTGCTCACGCAGTTGGCCACCCACGGCCAAGGCTCGCGCGCTTTGCTGGGGCCAGAAGATGCGCTGGTGACGCCGGGCGCGACGCTCGCCGCGGACTTCGTCGGACGCGCGTGGTGTCCGACACCCCTGGCGCTCGCCGCGCTCACTGCCGCCGGTGTCACTCCGGAGCCGCATCCCGAGCAGAGCGTGTTGCGACGCGTGAATCATCGGCTATTCGCGTTCGAGGCAGGCGGCGGTTTGCCCGAGCAGCAGTACTTCACGGAACGCGCGCCGCTCGAGGCGCTGCTGCGGCGCGCGGAGCGGCCGTGGCTATGCAAACGGCCCATGGCGTTCGCAGGGCGCGGGCAAATGCGGTTCTACGGACCGATTAGCGACAAACAATGGTCGTGGCTGGACGTATCGCTCGCGCAAGACGGGCTGATCGTAGAACCGCTCGTGACGCCCACGGTCGAGCTCAGCTTGCATGGGTTCATCTGGCGCGATGGGCGCGCTGAGCTCGGGCGCAGCTGTGTGCAGCAGGTGACCGATCGCGGCGTGTTCCGCGGCGTGCGTTTGGCCGAGCCGGGCGAGCTCGAACCGACGGACGAACGCGCGCTGTTCGCGCAGGGGGAGCGGATATCGGAGTTACTCCGGGGAGCGGGTTATTTCGGCCCCTTCGGGATCGACGCCTATCGCTACGAGCAAGCCGGAAAGAGCGCTTTCTGTGCGCTGGGCGAGATCAATGCGCGCTACACGATGAGCTTCGTCACGGGCTTCCCGCGTCACCCGAGTCAGCTCTCGCTCGGCTGAGGCGTCCAAGCGCTGCTTCGATGCCGAGGCAGCGCTTGGATCGGCACCGACTCAGACTGCGGCGGCCGGAACTTTGACGCCCGCGGGCAGGCCTTCGAAGCCGGCGATGACGGTGTTGATGCCACGCTCGCGAATTTGCTCTTCAGCGCGGATCAGCGGGTTGTAGTTCTGCAGGTTGCGCTCGCCGTTCGGCGCGCCGGCTTTGAACCACAGCCGGCGAGTGAGAGCGCCGTACATCAGGGGCATGTAGGGCAAGAACTCGCTCGAGCCTTCGGTCGAGCGGTGCGAGATGAACACCGAAAAGCCGAAGGATTTGATGTTGTCGAGCGCCTCTTCCAGGCTGTGCACGCCCACTTTGCGGCACTCGTTCAGGATGAAGTCGAGGTCGCCGCGTGTGCTCAAGAACTCCGCCACCATGTCGTGATCGGCGAGGCCGAGCACCACTTCGACGGCCAGGCGCGTCTCGGTGAAGGTGCCGGCTTGGTTGAGCTTGATCAGCACGCTGTTGCCCGCGCGATCTTTGCGCTCTTTGCCGCACAGCCAGGGGATGATGAAGCGCAGCTGAGTCACGACCAAATCGTCCAGCACGATTTGCGCGCGTTCGCCGTACTTTTCGTTCATCAGCTTGTGGCCTGCCACGTCATGCTCCGACGCCGGATCTTCCATCGTGGCGAAGTTGTCCGCGCTGTTCACGACGGTGCCGTCGAACTCGATCAGCTCTTCACGCGTCTTCTTGCCAGTGCCGGAGAAGCGCATGTCGTACATGCCGGCCTTGATCAGCTCCTCACCCTTCTGGACCTCGCTGAAGGCGTTGTCGGTGCCGATGGCGTAGTCACCCACGGCCAGCTTCAGCTGCGTCGCTGTCTCTTTGATGCGCGTCAGGCCTTCGAAGTTGTCCGCGACGGGGAACACGAAGCCGCGCTCCTTGGCCGTGCCGGTGGGCAGGCCGTCGCGCACCAGGTTCTTTTCGAACTGGCGAAAGAACTTCGTACCCACATCGAACACTTCTTTGACCGATTCTGCTTTCATGGCGAAGAAAAACATCTCTTGGATGTCTTGTTTCGTGCCCGGAACGTGCTCTCCGCCGCACACCATGTTGAAGGCGATGTTCGGGAAGTAGAACGTCTTGGTCTTCTTGGTGACGAACACTTCCCAGGCCTCGAAGCCGCTAGCCTTGAGCAAGGTCTGGAAGAACGCGGTCGACGCCGCGAGGCAGGCGTTGCCGCCCCACAGCTTCTTGTTCGGGCCGGCCTTCTCCACCATCGCCAAGTCGAACTTGGCGGCTGCATCCAAGATGTCCTGCGGGGTCTTGATCACGACCTTCTTGGGCAACAGCTTGGCGATGTTCTTGTCGATCGATTCGATCGCCTTGTCGTTGGCGATGTACACGGCCTCGTTCTCACCGTCGGAGGTGCCCTTCGGGATGCCGTTGCGCTCGGTGATCGTCCACGACTCTTTGCCGCGACTCACCTTGGCCGTGATCTCTCCCTCCAAGGTGAAGTTGGCGTACGAGGAGAGGATCTCGCGCCCTTTGAGCTTGAAGTTCGATACGGTCGTCTCTTTTGCCATGCGAATTCCTTAGTCCGTGGGAACGACCCGAAAAGGCGCCCCAAAGCGGTGGGTAGTCATACCCGAATTCGCGGCGATCTTGGAGGCTACGGCGCACCGGGAGTGAAAACGATTTTTCTGGGCCCGGCGGCCATGGCCCGCACTTATCGATGCCGAAAAACGCCCGCCTCGAAACCTGCCGGAATCCGCGGCGAGCGCGCAATTGTGACGAAGCCCATCCCCATGGCTGACCGTCATTCTCGCCAAGTGTTCAGCCCCCGGACGCTTGGGCCCACGCTCCGCGCTGGGAGCCGTACGGTCACCTGCGGCCGTGGTTACCTGCCCATCGCGCCCGAGTTGCCGTGCAACTTCGCGGTGCCCAAGGGCGTTACGGCCTTCAATGCGGCGAGCACTTTGGCGACGCCCGCCGAATTGACCGTGCCGTTGCCCTCGGCGCCGTCGACCCTCAGCGTGGCCGTCGCCAGGGCGTACACGGCGTGTCACCACCGCCGTGCGTGAGCGATGCTTTCGAGCCAACGACCCAACACTTCGCTGAAATCGCGGGGTTGGTGGTCTGCGGAAAATTCATGATGAAGCCGTACTTGTCAGCCACCGCCTCGATCGCCGACATGCCGGTGAAGAGCGGGCGCTCGAGCAAGCCGCTGACGTTCTCGGAGCTGAGAGCGATCCTCGACGCGCCCGTCACCCGCCCAGGGTAAGCAGCGCGCCCGCGACGATCAGCGCGGCACCGCCCGCGACGCGCCACGAAATGCTCTCCCCGAGCACCAGTGCGGCGAGCAAGATCGTGAAGCCGAGGCTGGCTTTGTCGATTGGCGCCACGCGCGAGGCCGGCGCCATCTGCAGTGCCCGGAAGTAACAAAGCCAAGAGCCCCCCGTGCCGACGCCGGATAGCGCCAGGAACAACAGCGAGCGGGGCTTGAGCGCGCGCAGCAGGGTGTGCTCGCCCGTGGCGAACACGAGCGCCCAAGCGAACAGCAAGACCACTACCGTCCGGAGCGCGGTCGCGAGGTTACTCGGTACGCCTTGGATGCCAATTTTCGCGAGAATTGCCGTAGCTGACGCGGCGAGCGCAGAGGCAAAGGCAAACATCCACCAAGTCATTGCGGTTCCTGTTCCGGGCTGGGGCCGGGCTGCGGCAGCGGCGGCTGATTCAAATCGCGGAGCGGCGTCGGGCGTGGGAAAAGGCGCCCGTCTTTGCTACGCAGTAGGCGTTGTGCGTTGTAAATGCTGCGTTGGCCGGTCATCAAGTAACTGAGCACGCACACGATCACGGCGTGCGGAAAGAGGCTCGCGCCGAGCAGCTCGACCGCCATGACGGACAAGGCGAGCGGCGTGTTCGAGGCCGCGGCGAACGTTGCGGCGAGCCCAACCCCTGCGCCGAGCGCGAGCGGCAGCCCCAAGAGCCGGGCCAGCACATTACCCAGCGCGGCCCCGACGAAGAACAGCGGCGTCACCTCCCCGCCCAAGAACCCTGCCCCGAGGGTGACCGCGGTGAACACGATCTTCAACGCAAAGGCGTAGGACGGCAACGTCGGATCAGTGAACGAACGCAAGATCGTCGGCACCCCGAGCCCCAAGTAATCGCTCGTGCCGACCAAACGCCACAGCAGCACCAACACCAGGCCGCCCACGAACATGCGCACCGGCAGCCGCGGCAGCCGCTTCTTGCCCGTCTGCTTCAGGAAATGCGTAAGCTCGATGAAGACCCGGGTCGCAAGCGCGATGGCCAACGCAAACGCCACCCATTTCAGGAGCAACAGCGGCGAAAGCGGCAGCGCTGATGGCGTGGGGTAGTGGCTGTGGGTGATGCCGAGCGCGCGCGTCGTGAGGTCGCCCACGAGCGCAGCGGTCAGCGCCGGCAATAGCGCTTCGTACTCGATGCGACCCGCCACGACGAACTCGAGCCCGAACAGCGTGCCCGCGATGGGCGTGCCGAATACCGAGCCGAAGCCACCGGCGACGCCTGCCGCGAGCACTTGGCGGCGCAGCGGCCCCGTCAGCCTCAGACGTTGAAGCGCCGCGTCGGACAAACTTGCGCCCATTTGCAGCGCGGTGCCTTCGCGACCCGCGCTGCCACCGAACAGATGCGTGAGCACGGTGCCCACGAGCACCAGCGGCGCCATGCGCAGCGGCAGGCGCGGGCCCTCATCGTGGATGGTGTCGATGACCAAGTCGTTGCCGCCGGCGATCGATTGCCCGAGCCGCTCGTAGACCCAACCGATGAGCGCCCCGGCGAGCGGCAACAGGTAGACGATCCGCTCGTGGCCATCGCGAAAATCAGTCACCCAGGCGAGCAAGAACAGGAACAACGCGGACGCCGCGCCGCACAAAGCGCCCACCAGCGTGCCGAGCGCGACCCAGCGCCCGATGGCGAGCAGCGCCGCGCGTCGTAAGCGCCCGCCCGCGTTGGTTACGGCCGAATCAGTCGGTGCGGAGGGGTTCTTCGAATCGTTCACGTGGCATCTCTCCAGGTTCTGGGCACCGGAGGGGCTCACGCAAGCTCCTACGGCGACCCTCAGCGGGTAGCAACGTAGGAGTCATTGGCGGACGCGATGATCCGCGGGTATCGGCGGACTCCACCGCCATCTGTGTGTTGAGAGGTTAGGCTCTGCCTCGGCACGCCATCTGTCAAGCGTCGGTTGCTGCCGAAGGCTAGAGGCCCAACTCTTTTTCCAGCTCGGACACCTTGGCCTGCAGGTTTGCCTCCGTGATGCTCGTGGCGGCGCGCTCTTCGTAGCTTTCTTCGACCGGGATGCTCTCGATGCCGACCACGAGCTTATCCGGCGGGCGAGAGCGCGGCGGCGCCGCCGGCTGCTCCGACGGTTTGGTCACGCTGCTGTACGAAGCCGCTACGCGCTCCGGTCGCTTCTCTTTGCAAGCCGTCGGCAGGGCCAGGGCCAGGGCGAAAAGCGCTTGAAAAGCTCGCGTCATTTGCTTCCCGTCAAGGCGATCACCTGCTGCATGGTGTGCACGTGGCGCACTAGCTCGCGCGTTACGTCGGCCTGCAGCCGCGAAACGAGCGCGGCATCGTTCTTTGCTTGCGCCAAATCCAGCATTCGGTTGAGCCGGGCCATACGGTCCGCGTTCATGCGCAGCGACGCCTGCGCGTCGATGCTGCCGACCACACTGCCCCAGAGCTGGGCGATCTGCTGCCGGTGTTGGGTGGCCCGAATCGGACGATTGAGCCCCCACGACTGAGGCTCCTGCAACGCCTCTTTGCGGACCTTACGCCGCCCGGCCTCCAGCTCTTGCAGGTGCGCCACGAGCTGGGCCTCGGTCTGGACCCCGAGTGCGGCCGACGCCGACGGAGCCGCTTCGGCACTGGCGCGCTCCGGCGCGGCATCACCCGCGGCAGCAGAGGAGAAGCCGAGCGTAATCAACAGCCCGAGCGGCCATGCGACAGCAAACGAAGAGAGCTTGAGGGTCATCGGGGGCATCCAAACTGCTGCATGGTCGCATATTTGACCGCCCCCCGACCGCTCAAAATGAGCTGAGGCTAGCCCTTCACGCACAGCACTTGTTTCAGCTCTGCAACGACCTCGACCAAATCAGCCTGCTGGGCCATCACTCGCTCGATGTCCTTGTACGCCTTGGGCGCCTCGTCGATAACGCCGCGATCCTTACGGCACTCGACGCCCGCCGTCTGGCGCTCCAAGTCCGAAACGTTGAAGCTGCGCTTGGCTTCGCTGCGGCTCATGCGCCGCCCCGCGCCGTGCGAAGCCGATTCGAAGGACAACGGGTTGCCCTTGCCGCGCACGATGAAAGACTTAGCGCCCATGGATCCCGGGATGATCCCGAGCTCCCCCAGCCCAGCGCGAATCGCGCCCTTGCGAGTGACCAGCAGCTCTTCGTCGAAATGCCGCTCCTCGGCGACGTAGTTGTGGTGGCAGCTCACGGGCGCCTCGAAACGCACCCGCGGCCAGACCTTTTTCACGACGTCTTGCAAGCGCGCCAGCATGACCGCGCGGTTGAACGCGGCGTACTCCTGAGCCCAGAACAGATCGCGCCGATAGGCGTCGAACTGCGGGGTGTCGGCCAGAAACACGGCCAGGTCTTTGTCCTCGAGCGCCTGGTTGTGCGACAGCTTGCCCGCACGCTCCATGTGCCGGGATGCGAGCTCGTTGCCGACCATGCGGCTGCCCGAATGGAGCATGAGCCACACGCACTGCTCGGTATCGAGGCACAGCTCGATGAAGTGGTTGCCGCCGCCCAACGTGCCAAGCTGAATTGCGGCGCGAAAGGCGAGCCGGTGCACCGCCCCGTCGAGCTCCGAGAAGCGCGCCATGAGCGACTCGCCCGTGCTCTTGAGCTCCGGCTTTTCGTCCCAGACCGCGGCCGAGTGTTGTCCGCGACCGACGGGGATCGCAGCTTCAATCGCGAGCCGCACTTTGCGCAATGAATCAGGCAGCTCCTTGGCCGTGAGGTTCGTCTTCTGGGCGGCCATGCCGCAGCCGATGTCGACGCCCACGGCGGCAGGCGCGACCGCGCCGCGCAGCGCGATCACCGAGCCGACGGTCGCGCCCTTGCCGACGTGCACGTCGGGCATGACCGCGACGTGGTGCGCGACCCAGGGCAGTGCAGCCACGGCCTTGAGCTGACGGATCGCGTCCGACTCCAGATCCTGGAGATTGGCCCAGACCCGGATCGGGACGCGATCGCCGTTGATGATTGAGGGACTCATGGGAGGTTCACTTTCGAGATGATAGCCAAAATTAGCGCTCCCGCTCGGCGCTGAGCTCGCTTGCGTGGGCCGGGTCGATGCGGAAGCTGAGCTCCGGCATGCGCTTCAAGGGCAGCGCGTCACACAGACAGCTTCGGAAAAAACCCGAGGCACGTGCGAAAGCCGCTTCGAGATCGGCGCTACCGATTTCTGTGTTGGGCCGCACCAAGGACAGCCAGACGCGCGCTCGAGAACCGTCGCGAGACAGCTCGACGAAGCTGACGCGCGTACCTTCCAGGCGCGGGTCGTTCATTTCAAAATCGAGAATCGAATTCAGTTCTTCACGGAACAACTGTTCGAGGCGCGGGTGACGCACACCCGCACTCCGACTGTCACTCCGTGACGTTCGTTGCTTGCCCATGGTTTCGAGTCCAAGCTCGCGACGCGAATGCGTCGCCCGCCGTGGCGCCTCGGGCGCGACGACAGCACGCTGCTTCGCGGGCGCGAAAGCAGCAAAATTCAAGGTTAAATCGATCACGCGAGTGACGCGCTTGGGCGCGCGCTCTGACGCGATCGCGAACGCCCGAACGCGGCTGCGCTCAGAGCGAGACGATGACCGAGGAGACGATCACACGGTATGCGGGTTCGACGGGTTGCGAATTCAGCGGCATCAGCATCATCTCCTTTCTTCGTTCAACGGACGCGCGTGCGCGGCCCGCGGCGCAGTATCTGACAGAAGCGAACATGACTGTCAAGGGCCGCTCGCAAAATGTTCGAGGAATGAGCTCAAGGAACGACGAGCGCACGCCACGCCGGATGTGCGCCGATCAACTCCAATGCGCGCAGCGTGAGCGACTTTCCCGGCTCAGCACGCGGCCACGTCGAAGCGCCCGATGGATGCGGGAGCGGAATGACATCGATGCGTTGCTTGCCGCGCGTCACGACACTTTTCTTTCCGATCTGCTCGACCAAGGGGCGCGCGGGCAAGAACTGCTCGATCGCAACGCGCCCCACCGGGATCACGAGCTCGGGCCGCAACAGCTCGATTTCTCGATCGAGCCACGGACGACAGTTCTGCATCTCTTCTGGACTCGGCACGCGATCACCGCCCTTCGGGTTCTTGCCCGGAAAGCAGCGACACACGGCCGCAATGTACACACGCGTCCGAAACTGCGCTTCGTCGAGACCGAGCGGCAGGAACCATTTGAACAATTGCTTGCCCGCCGTCCACGCAAACGGGCGCTGCAACACGGGTTCCTTGTCGCCCGGTGCTTGCCCCACGAGCAGCACTCGGGAAGCCACCGCGTTGCCCACGATCGGCGGCCGATGCATGTTCGGGCACAGCCGGCAGCTGCGCAGCGCGCTCTGGTGCTCCTGAATGAGCCGGAGGCTGCGCACGGTCACGCGCCGAGCGTCGCCAGTAGAGCATCGACATCGCGCGGCGTGGTCGCCCAAGAGCACACGAAGCGCGCCGCGCTGCCGATGAACGTGTAATACGACCAGCCCGCGGCGCGCAGGCGAGCGTGCTGCTCGGCGCTCAGCTCGGCGAACACGGCGTTACCCTCCACCGGGAACGCGAGCCGCGCGCCGGGCAATGCTGCCAGGCGCTCCCCGAGCAAGCGCGCGCAACGGTTGGCGTTGGCCGCATTTTTCAGCCACAAGTCGGACTCGAACCCAGCGACCCAAGGCGCCGCGAGGTAACGCATTTTGCTCGCGAGCTGCCCGGCCTGTTTGCAGCGCCAACTGAACTCAGCCGAGAGCGCGTGATTGCGAAACACGACGGCTTCCCCGAAGCCGAGGCCGTTCTTCACCGCACCGAAACACAGCACGTCGGCACCGCTCGCTTCGACGAGCTCCGCCGGCGACACGCCCAGCGAGACGACCGCGTTGGCAAAGCGCGCACCGTCGAGGTGCACGATGAGCCCGTGACGCTTGGCGGCGGCTGCGAGCTCACCCAGCTCACTCAACGAGTAGGCCGTGCCGAGCTCGGTGGGCAAAGTGAGGCTCAAGACACGCGGCTTGGGGTAATGCAGATCACTGCGCTGCGTGACTAGGCGCTCCACCTCCGAGGGCGTGACCTTGCCGTTCACGGTCACGGCCGCCAAGAGCTTGGTCCCGTTCGAAAAGAACTCCGGCGCGCCGCACTCGTCCGTGACGATGTGCGCCACATCGGCGCAGATCACGCTATTATAGGACTGACAGCACGCGGCGAGGGCGAGCGAATTGGCGGCCGTGCCGTTGAACACGAAGTACACGTCACACTCGCTGCCGAGCACGCCGCGAATGGCCTCTGCGGCGCGCAGCGTCCACGCATCCTCACCGTAAGAAGCGCAATTTCCGGCATCGGCCGCGCGCAACGCCTGCCACGCCTCGGGGCAAATGCCGGCCGTGTTGTCGCTCGCGAATCGGGTATCCATCGCGGGAATGTAACAGGCTTCGCGCCGCCCGCCATTTGGCCCTCAAGGACACGCGGGCTCGATGCCTGGATGCGCAAGCCGTAGAACGCGACCGTGTTCGCCGTGTTACCGACGAACACCAGCCCTTGCACCGCCTTCGGCGTATGCGCGAACGAAAGCACTGGCGCGCCGAACAAGCTCGCCCACTTGCTGGGGTCGAACGGAATGAACAGCGTTTGTTTCGCGCCGGCCGTCGCCGGCACATCCGCTGCCCACTTATCGCCGCCGCTCCAGTTGGGCTCCCCCGCCCTAACCTGAACGTGCAAGGGCGCCGTCGCGCTGTACGTGAGCGTGATGCCCGCCGCCGCGGAAAGATCCGCCACGGTGCCGAACTTGTTGGTGATGAGCACCGGCACGACGTGCCAATCACTGCCCATGAGCTCGACCTTGGCCACGTTCGCCGCGCCGTCCTTGGTCAGGATGTTGCCCACCGGCGTGCACACGCAATCGCCGCTCGCGGCCGTCCACATCGTGATGCGGTCGATTGATGCGCTGCCCGTGCACTGTTGGAGGCTCGAGAGCCCGCCAGAGCCAGCAACGGGTGCGCCGCCGCTACCCGCCGTAGAAGAACCGCTACTGCTGCCGGCGGAAACCGGCGCGCTCCCTCCGCTGCTGCCGGCGCTTCCGCTGCTCCCAGCTCCGAAACCCGGGGACGAAGGGCCGCGAGCATCACTACCGCAAGAAGCGGCGGCCATCGATCGGAGCAAAGCGAACGCCGCAATGAGCTTAACGAGCGGACCGCTGATCTTCTATCACTGGCCCCATCGACGCAATCATGCTCAGGAATTGACCATCGAATCGATCGAGTTGCGCGAGCCGCGGTTCGCCTACTCAAGACAATCACCAACCGCAGTCACCGACACGGAAGCGCGCCGCGCGCTCGAGGTAGCCCGTCGAAGATCGTCCGCAAAGGTGCGCACACCCGCCGCCGATGGTGATGGCATCGGGGCGGGGCTCAGCGCGTTCACTGGCCGGCAGCGCGCAGCGGCCCACCGCGCAGGCGGCCACGCATTCATCGTAAGCTCTCTGACAGGGAACGGGCGGCTCCCGGTGCTCGATGAACGCGAGCTCGATGTCCGCGCGGGCTTCCGTGTCATTTCCACAACCGAGCTCTCGTTCATGCTCCGTACGAGCCGAACGCGGTCCAGCGGCGGAGTTGGAAGGCGCGCACGCTTGCTGCGAAATGAACAGAAGGACCGCGCCAAGCCAAGCGACAAACCGTAGCTCGAACGCGATCATTGGCGTTCGACAGCGGCTTGGCGATTGGTCTTGGGTGCACCAGGTGGATCTGCGGAAGCTGGCCAGCACCTCGTAGCGAGTGAGCGCTCGAGGACGAAATGCGTGCCCAGAAGCGCTCCTGCACGCTCTCGAATTCAAACCATCAGACAAAGCACGAACATAGCGACGAAGGCGCTGGGCACACCGATCAGCAGCCAGAACAGCCCGGCGATAGGTCTGGCGGATAGATGCATGGAGACCCACGATACGAGCCACAGCGCCACCATCAAGCCGAACGCGCTGCCCGAAACCGCGTCCCAGTACGCCCAGAGCCGAACGTCCCCTAGCCCGCCCTTGTCCATTGCTAGGCCGGCGCGGCTGCCCGCGAACCAAAAGAGACCGATGCTCGCGGCTTGCAGGGCAACGAGAACTTCCAAGCCACGCTGGCTTGTTGGGCGGCGCTGGTTCCGTCGCGCTCACGAAGGCGTGAGAGACACCGTTGACGGGACCAGAGACGGGAGATCACACCCGCAATCGTTTGTGATGGACACCTCGGCGCTGAGGTCCTTAGCCTGAAACCCCGGGGCCGTTACGTGAAGGGAATACGTTCCCGCGCTGACGGCCATGGCAGGCCAGGGGCAAACCGTTGTGGTCTGCCCAGTGTCACACGACATCGTCCCCGTCGCCGGGCCTGAAAACGTTGCTTCAACGCCGCTTATCGGGTCGCCGTCATCGGCAGTAACATCGAGGCCGATAAGGATGTACGCGGCGGGGCATGAATGAGGACATGGCGTGTTCATGGCGTCGGTCGGCGTGGTGTCGTTGTCGTGGGAACCGCAACCAGTGAGAGCGGTCAGAGCCCCGACAAGACACACGGCGAAATGAATTGGGTATGGGCGCAGGATGGGCATTGTCAGGCTCGTGCTCAAGCAATTCTCGTTCCGACGGAAAAGGTTCGAAAAGCCGGTGAACTGCGAAGGTTAGTCTGCGCGAGGTGTGCCACCTTGCGCCAACTTTAACCTGCGCTCCGCAGGCGATGTAAGCCGGAGAGAACGCGTTTGCACATTTAGCCCCCTGCAAACACTGGTGTGCAGAGGCAAATAACCATTGCGCGCCGTACAACCGTCTCGCCCGTCGCTTCTGACGGCCGTCGTGCGACGAATAGGTGGGGGTACGGCGTCGCGAATAGCCGGAGCCCGTAGTCGTGCAGCGGATTGGTCCGGACCCGCTCTGAGAGCTTTGCGCCGCTGATCGGCTACCAGTGCCCGCTACCCCAAACCAATCTGCTTCTTGAATGGCCGACGGCAGCGTGAGAGCACGCTCAGCGACGTTTCGCCGGCGGTGATTGGAGTCCGGGGGTTGGCGAGATGGGCTTTTAGGCGCCGCTGACCTCGGAGGCTTGGGCGCGTTGGACACCGGCTTTTTTCATGTCGGCCCAGGCTTTGGTGAGGGAGCCGTTGAGGTCGATGGCGCGGCTGGCGTCTTCGATGACGACGGCTTGGAAGCCGAGCTTGCGGGCGTCGAGGGCGGACCAGGCGACGCAGTAGTCCGTCGCGAGGCCGCACACGAAGACGCGCTGGATGCCCGCGCCGTGTAGGTAGCCGGAGAGGCCGGTTTGCGTTTTGCGATCGGCTTCCAGGAACGCGGAGTAGCTGTCCACGTCTTTGTGGAAGCCTTTGCGTAGGACGAGGCGCGCATTGGGGATGGACAGGCCGCTCACGAGCGCGGCGCCGGGGGTGCCTTGCACGCAGTGGTCGGGCCAGAGCACTTGGGTTCCGTACGCAAGCGAGATGCTTTCGAATGGCTTCTTGCCGGGGTGTTGCGACGCGAACGAGACATGATCGGCGGTGTGCCAATCTTGGGTGAGCACGACGTTGGCGAAGGATTTGGCGAGCTCGTTGATCACGGGCACGATCGCGGCGCCGTCTTTGACGGCCAAGCTTCCACCCGGCACGAAGCAGTTCTGCACGTCGATCACGAGCAGCGCGTCCGTTGCTTTCACGATCAGCTTGGGCGCGGCTTTGGGCGGCGTGGTGGCGGTGGGCCCTGCCGCGGCTCGAGAGTGGGCGGCGCTCGCGAGCAATGAGCATGCGCCGCCGAGCGCGAACAGCCGACGCGAGAGCGAGTGAGCTGATTGGGTCATGTCGCCGAGTCTCGGCGGGGCGACATTTCTCGAACGCTTCCTCGACGCTTCGGACTTGGAGCAGATCTCTTAGCTCTTGGTCGTCGCGGCGATGTAGCTTGCGCCCTCTCTTTCGGCTTCTTCGGGTGCTTTTCCGCGCTGGCGAGCGATCATGTAAGCCGCGTACCAGCCCGACCAATGATGTTTCGCGGCGGTAGGCTCGTATTTTCCGTGGTGCTCTTCGGCCTCACGCAGGAGCGCGGTGAGCGAGGCGACATCGGGGTTGAAGCCGCGTCCGGGCAGGCGTGTTTTGATCTCTTGTAAAAGCCAGCCGTTGCCGTCCGGATCCGCGAACGAGACGAACGAGCGATAGGACTGGCCTTCTGGGTCGGCGCCAGGCAAGCGACCATCCGTGCCGGTGACGTGGAGCCCGCCAGCGAAGTGAAACACCTCGCTCGCGTCGACGCCGGCGCGGATCAGCTCGGCGCGCGCCGTCGCGATGTCCGAGACGACGAGGAAGTTGCCCTGCACGGAGCCGGGCGCCACGGTGGTGATGCCTTTGCCGAACAAGACGGAGCACGGCGAACCCGGCGGCGTCACTTGCACGACTCGCCAGCTGTCGCCCGCTTTGAAGTCAGCGTCGAGCCGCCAGCCGAGGCCTTCGTAGAAGCGCTTGGCGCGGTCGACGTCCGATACGGGAATGATCACGACTTCGAGTTTTGCCTCGACCGGGCCGCCGCTCACTGGCTCGCTTTTCATCTGCTTTGTCCTCCGCACGATTTCCGCCGACTGGGCGGAGCGTGCCCGGAACTTGAGGAGCCGCGGCAGAATCGTCGATCAGACCTTGGTATCGGTCGCCGAGCGCGCGCCAGGCAGCTACGGCACGAGACTGCGCCCGGTAAGCCGGCTTCACCAGCTTCCCTGCCGACCTCGAAGACCCGAGCGCGAGCGCCCATTTGTTGCCCCTAAATGCCCCGCCGCGTGCCGCGATCGACCCCGTTTGCCACAGCTTTCACCGCACATGGATTTACACGACACGCTTTCGCGCGTAGCCCCACTCTTATTCTGAAGCTTGCTGATTCCAAGCACATCCATGAGTGCAGACCCCCAGGACGAACGGGCGCGCCAAGCGACGCCCGCGAGCCCCCGGGTCATCGGCAGAGCCTGGGAGACACGAATGAGATTCCTCAGCTGCGCATGGTTCTTGTCACTGATCGCACTCGGATGCACCGCGTCGATCTCGGACAACTCTGCAACAGGGGGCGGGAATACGAGCAGCACCGGCGGATCGGGCGCGTCCGCGGGCCTGACCAGCGGTGGTGGCGCGAGCGGCGCCAGCAGCCCGAGTGCGGGCAATGCTGGTACCCCAGGCGGTACTGCGTGTACGTCATTGTCGCCGGTGACCCGGCGGCTGTGGCGGCTGTCGGTCGAGCAGTATCAGAGCGCGGTGAAGGATCTGCTGGGCCTGCCCAGCGCGCCGCTGCTCACGAACCGCGGGGGCGAAGCGCAATGGGCCTTTTTCAGCGACGCCTCGCTCGGGGTCGATGACTCGTTCGAGTACGCGCTTTACCAAGTGGTCGACGGTGTCCTGCCGTCCATTCCCGCCTCCGTGACCGCTTGCCAGTCCGGCGAGGCACCGACGGCGTGCGCCACCCGGATCGCGAACGCGCTCGGCAGCCGGGCCTTTCGCCGGCCGCTGACAGCGGCCGAGGTGGCGAGCCTCGTCACCAACCAGGCGCAGCCCGCCTCTGGCGCGGCGCCAGCGGTCTCCGCGGCGCCCTTCGTCACGGCCGGTAGCGACACCCAGCTCGGGCTCAAGCTGATGATCGAAGCCATCCTCTTGTCGCCTTCGTTCGTGTACCGAACCGAGCTCGGGCCGAGCACGCTGACCGCGGACGCCGCGGGCAACTATCCGGCAACTACCCTCACGCCCTATGAAGTGGCGACCCAGCTCGGCTTCACCTTCCTCGGCTCGACTCCGGATCCGGAGCTCGAGGCTGCGGCCGCCGACACCAGCGAAAACGGGCTCGGCTCGAGCACCGGCATCAAGGCTCAAGTCGATCGCCTGCTCGCTCTACCGGCCGTGAAGCAGAACCTGACGACGATCGTCGCCGGTTGGTTCAACATCGGTCAGCTGTTCCTCAAGACGCACGATACTTCCTACCTGTCAGGCCTGTCCGCGGCCGACCAAGCGGATCAAACCGGAGTTCAAGGCGATCTGTACACCGCCGCGCAGCAGCTGATCAATGACGTGCTCTGGACCAAGAATGGCAAAGTGAGCGATTTGTTCGCCACGCAAGAAGGGTTCTTCAACGCGCGGCTGGCTGCGCTGTACCCAGAGGTCATGTTCGCGAATGGCAAGCCCAGCTCGAACGCCACGTTCGTGGCTGGGACGTGGCCGGCCGCGGAGAACCGCGTCGGCCTGCTCACGGATCCGAGTTACTTTTGGGCGCAATCCGACCCATCGGCGACCTCGATCGTGAAGCGCGGCAAAGCGATCCATGACGACATCATCTGCGCCGATCCGCTACCGCCTCCGGTCGATCTCAGCACTCCGAGCGCGCTCGCCGTGATCGCCAAGGGCGACAGTGAGGTCACCAAGTCGGACGCGCGCATGTCTACCGCCCCGTGCAACGGTTGCCACACGCAAATGGATCCCTATTCGCGGCTTCTGCAGCACTTCGGGCCGATCGGCGACTACCGAACGATGGATGAGGCCGGTCGCGCGATCGATACGTCGGTGACGTTCGCTGCGCCCTCCCCGCTCGCCCCGCAAACCATCGCCGATCCGAAAGCGTTCGCCCAGGGGTTGATCGCGAGCGGGCACGTGAGCGGCTGTGCCGTACAGAAGATGGCAAGCTACCTGATCGGCTCGGCGATCTCGCACTATGACACCTGCGAAGTGGAGGCGATTCGCAGCGAATTCGAGAAGAGTGACGGCACGCTCGCCTCGCTGTTCCGCACCGTGATTGTCGCCGATTTCGCGCGCACGCGCGCTGGAGGAACCAAGTGACGTCGTACAAATTCTCTCGTCGATCGGTGCTGCGGGCCGCAGGTGGCTCGGCAGCGCTGCTCTTGCCTTTGCTGCGCAACATCGAGGCGCGCGCCGCAGGCGGCAAAGCGCCGCTGCGGCTGTTGATCATCCACCACCCGCTCGGCACTGCGCCGGGCGGCACCACGTGGGCGCCGCAAGGCACGGGCACGACGACCAATTTCACGCTGCCGATGGAGAGCGCTCCCTTTGCGCCGCTGCAGTCGAAGATGGTCATGGTCGACGGGCTGAACTTGATCACCGCCACCAAGTCGACCTCGACCTCGAACAGCGGGCAGAACACGCACGAGGGCGGGATCGTGGCAATGATGACCGGTGTGCCGACACTCGGCGTGCACGGTCAGCAGGATCACTGCGCCGGTGGCGCCTCGATCGATCAGCTCTTGCTCGCACAATCGCAGACGCTCGGCGGCGCTGGCTCCGCCACCAAGACACCGTTTGGGCACCTGGCCCTAGCCGCTGACATCCGCTCCGATCGCGATGAAGTGGCGCCGCGCGTGCTCTCGTACAATGCGCCCATCAACAACAGTGACATCGCGCTCGCTCGCCAGCCGATTTACCCCGAAACTCAGCCGCTCAACACGTTCAACCGCATCTTCGGCGGCGCTTTGCCGACCGGCACGGACACCAGCGCTCTGCTCGCCCAAAAGCTGAGTGTGCTCGACTTCATGCGCAGCGATCTCTCACGGCTCAACGCCATCGTGCCAGCGAGCGAGAAGGACCGTCTCGCCGCGCATGCCGTGGCCATCCAAAGCCTGGAAGCGAGTCTGCGCCAAAGCTACGGCGGGGGCTCGACGAGCGCGGTGTGCGTGAAGCCCACCGCGCCGCCCAACTACGCCACCGTCGGTGAGACGGGGGGTGGCACCATCGACGGCATCTCGAAGACGTCGAGCAACTTGAGCGGCGTCGACTTCTATCCTTCGCCCGCCAATTGCACGGCCAGCACCACGACCAGCTGTCACCCACATCAAGACGTGGCCGTGAATCAGCTGAGGTTGATCAAGGCGGCCTTCGCGTGCGACCTGGTTCGGGTCGCAACGTTCATGTACTCGGCGGGGACGAACTGGGTCGTGTTCCCGTCCACTTTTCAAGGCGCGACCATCGGGTCGAGCGCGCTCGGCAACAACGGCAAATCCACGCCGCACCACCCGCCGAGCCACTCCAACGACACCGCAACGCACGGTTGGCTCAATCAAATCAATCAATTCTACTCGACCATTACCTCGCAAATGCTGCAGGAGTTCGCGACCACGCCCGACATCGACGGCAACATGCTGCTCGACAACACGATCGTCGTTTACGTGACCGAGGTAGCGCGGGCCTGGGACCACAACCAGCAGAACATGCCACTCCTCATCTTCGGGGGTAAGAACACGGGCGTGAAAGGCGGGACGTACCTGAAGGTGAGCGACGGCCAGCTGCCGGGACAAGTGAGCGGCAACACGAACCGCCCCTATAACGACATGTGGCTCGCCGTCGCGCAGAAGTTCGGTGTCAATTGGACGAGCCTCGGCGCCAAGACGCAATACACCGGGGCGCTGTCTGGGATCTTCACCTGACCGCCTGGGTTGCCGCGAAGTTTCGAACGAGCCATTCCGCCGAGACGCGAACCACGACGATACCAAAGTCCAATAGCGGTCGGCGATCTGTGTTCACATGCCACTGGGGCGACGCCGCATTCGAGCGGCGCGTCAAAGAAGGAATACCGATGGCCACGCTCCACCTTCACCAGACGACGACGGCAACGCCCGAACAATTCATCGCGGGGCTCACGGATTTTGGGCCAGGGCGCGGCAAGCTGTTCGGCAACAGCACGGACGCTTACCTCAAGCTGTACCAGCGCGGCCCCACTGACGCCGACGTCACCGAGGGCTCGGGCGGGATCTGGGAGCGCCTCCATTACGATTGGTCCGATGCGAACCGCGTGGTGCTCACGACGACCGACTCCAACATCTGGGCGGACGGCCCGAGTCACACTTACACGTTCAAAAGGCTGCCCAACGGCACGACCGAGATCCACTACGTCGTTGTTCGCGAGGGGAAGAACCTCCGGGGTCGGTTGCTTGGCTTCGTGCTCGGGAGCATCGGCAGCGGGGTCTTGCCCAAGGCATTCGAGAAGACGGTCAGAGCGATCGAAGCGAGGAACGCCGGCTCGGGCGCAGCTGACGCGAAACACGTGGCATCTCCGGCATAGCGGCGATTTGGCTCACGGACTGACGGATTGCTCCCAGAAAATCACCTCACCCGCGTGATTGGCGACGACGGATACCCCACCGTCGTGGGAGATGACGATGGCGAGGCCCTGCGGGTGATCGTGAACGAATCGGTAAGCGGCGCGGTGGCGAGTGCCGACGTTTTCGATTTCGTCGGCCTCGCGCTGGTTACCCTCCGTGTCTAGCGCTCGCCACACGCGCACGGGCGTCGGGAGCTCGGCCGAGACTTCGGCACCGTAGCCAACCAAGCCCAAGCGCTTGTCCAGCACGACCGCGCCGTCGATACCCGTGAGGTTGGCGACCAAGCGGCTCAGCTCGAACACCGCTTGCTCCAATTTTTCCAAATCCAGACTCGGATCTTGGGCGAAATCCCGCCAGCCGACGGAGGACTTCGAAGTGCTGGCGGCGACGTTCTCGAGGATGGCAAAGAGCAGCGTCCGATAACGATGCGAGGGCTCGTCTTGCACGAGCCGGTACTTCAGGCGCAACGCGTCGAAGGCGTGTGCCGGCGCTTCGGCCGCCGTGTCGAGCACCAGGATCAGACCGCCGTGGCGTGCACCACGGACGAGCTGGATCGCGCGCCGCAACATGTGCTGCCCGACGCGCGCGATTAGCGAATGCTCGACCTCCGTGGGTGACTCGACACTGGCTTGCCGAGCTGCGTGCTTGGCTCGAACTTTTTCGCGCTCGCCTTCGAACATCGCGGGCAGCCACACCGAGTCGAACACATCGAGCAAGGCGTCGACCAACGAGCTCTGTTCGAGCGCGCCGATGAGCTTGCCCGCGCAACGCACCGCGAGCCGCCCCGGGCCGGTCACGTGCAAGATCGGGTCGTACGTCCAATTGGGCACGACACTGCGCCCGCCCCACGTGGGCCCGAGCCAAGCCGGCCCCGAGTGCGCGATGCCCCAAATGCGCAGCTTGCCGTCGACCAGCTGCGCGCCGATGAGCGAAGTTTCGAAGGGCGTGGCCGGAGCCAAGCGCCGCAGCTCTTCCGCCAGAAAGGCGCGATGATGATCGAATCGTAAACGGAGGACGCCCTGATTCGGAGCGCCGTCCTCGGGCAACGTCTCGGCGGGGCTGAGCAACAAGCGGAAGCGAGTAGGCCGCGCTTCCTCAGAAGTAAGCGAGGCCTCGAAAGCGACGGAGAGTGCCTCGCACAGTACGTCGTAGGATATCGACAGTTGCTTGCCAACGGGCCAATGCGCTTCCACGTAGCGAGCGAGGTCCGGCGGGTAGGCGTGCCTGCGGTGCATCCGGCTAGCATGCTCGATTGCGCGATAATGCGGGAGCCTCGGGGCATTTTTACCCGCGGCAACGGGCCTCCGCGACGATCAGCGAGGTGCTGTGCCCGCTCCGAGGGCGCCCCCTCTCTGTAACCGGCAACGGGCGAGCGCGTACTGGCCGTCCCGTGCTATCAGACGCGCGGTTTCAGACATGGCAACCGTACGCAAGCGAGCAGTGCTCGTGATCCTGCTGGCGACTTTGGG
This sequence comes from Myxococcales bacterium, assembly GCA_040348785.1. Taxonomy (GTDB): domain Bacteria; phylum Myxococcota_A; class Polyangia; order Polyangiales; family Polyangiaceae; genus PMG-095. Next base: position 94,896 of record JBEQTH010000030.1, read on the forward strand.
CGTTCATTCCTCGGCCTATGCCCAATCCGAAGCTGCGGCTTCCGCTGTCTCGAAAGAACGCGCCGATCGCATGGCAGCGAGCTTGACGCGCTTGGCGGACGCCAACCGGTGGGGCGCGGGGGACACGGTGCTGTCGCTCAGCGCGGGCGCCGCGTTGATGGGCTTCGGGACATACTTTGCGTTCAGTCGCGAGGCGCAGGAAGGGAACGGCACGAGCCGCGGTTTCGCGGTCGCGCTCTCGGTGCTCGCGGGCTCGAGCTTGTTCGCGCGCGGGGCGTATTCGCTCGGCGGCGTGTCCAGCGAGTCCGAGGCTCGGCTCGCTCGCTTCGATCAGCAGCGCAGCGCGGGCACGCTGACCGAAATCGAGCTGGCGCGCTTCGAGGGACAGCTCGAGCTCGAAGCGGCGAACGCGCGCAGCAAGCGGCGGTGGTCGGCCGTGAGCAGCATCGGCGGCGCAGCCGCAGGCGCAGGGCTGATGGTGCTGGGAGCTACTTCGCGGCTTCGGGGTCCCGCGCGTGACGTGATGTATTACGAGGGCGGTGGGCTGTTCGCCGTCGAAACGGCGCTGGCTATCTACGAGCTGAGCCGTGAGTCGACGGGCGAGCGCGAGTGGCGCCAATACCTCGCCAACGAGGCTCCACGCGCATCTGCGCTGCGTCTACGATTGGCGCCGGTGCTCGCGCCCCATGTGGCTGCGTTATCCGTGATCGGCCAGTTTTAGGGTCAGCGCGGGTATCCGCTTTTGGCTCGCTCCACGCCGGCTTGCGTGAGTCGCCAAGCGAAGCCGCGCTTGGTCCCGAACACTCGTTCGATCAAGCCCTCGGCCTCCAGCTCGTGATGGACGTTCGATACGTCTCCGGCTTGTACCAGCCAGCTCTCGCGTTCGGGAAAGCCGAGGCTCGCATACAGCTCGGCGATGGCTTGAAAATGGTTTCGCGCGTCCTCAGTCACTCGCTGAAGATAGGGGAGCCAGCGGCGTTAGGGGTGCACTTGTCTAACTTTAGCTCGCGACCTCTCGCGGCACTGACGGAACTCGCCAGAATCACTCCACAGGGTGATTAACCTGCGGCGAATCTCGCTCGTCACGGTGCTGCAAATAGTCGTGGGCCGACATGGTAGTTTCTTCGAGGCGAATCGATTGCGCTTGACGATCCGGGAGGAGCTCTACGCTTTTTGCGGGACCCGACCTGCGCCAGGACGGGGTGTGCATGCGCCGGAAGTGGGCAGCGGCCATCGGCAAGTGCCGCTCGCGCAACTGCTCTCGTCGAGCTGTCGAATCAGCGGAGAGGCGCAACAAGCAACGAGGGCGAGCCATCATTTGCGTTGCCGTCCTCCGCTACTCGAGATCGAGGCGCATTCCGTTCGACAACTCGAGAGTCAGCGCACGGTGCTCGCACATTGCCGTTCGCAGGTTTGTCCATGAATCTAAAGACAGTTGCAACGAGTAGCCATCTTCCACCTGACGAGCCTCGTCGGAAGCAGAGCCCGGAATGACCAAGAGCGATGATCCGCTGAGCCGCGAGCCATCTGACCCCGCGTCCGAGATGCCGCCCGGCTCGTCTTGGCCAGGCTTCCACACCAAGATCGAATTTGCATCGGGCGCCGGGCGAGTCAGCAGCGCAAAGGGTGCTCCTGGTGGCAGGACCGCGAAGCCCTTCGCCAGACTGTCGTCGCTCGGCACCGTCACGCGCAGCCGGCCATCACTCACCATGAAGGTCACGTGCGGAGCTCGCATTCGCCTGACTTTCGTCAGAACGCTTTGTGATTCCCTTTTGGTCATCGCACTGGGCCGATCGAGAGCCCCCCAGGTCGGAAATGGAAACACACGCAGCTGCAGCCCGATTCGAGTGAGGACTCGAAAAGTCCCGAAGTCGAGCGCCGTGCGCGCCTCCAGTGCGTCCACGAAGATCGCGGCCAAAGCGCGCTTCGGCAGGTGGATGCTGGGCAGCGGGCGAGCCTCGGCGTAGAGCAGGCCGCTGTTTACCGAGCCGAACAGACCGCGCTCGCCGAACTGTGTGACTCCGCCCTCGTCCAGAAAGTTCGACGCTTGCGCCCAGGCGTGCACTGTTTGCACGAAGCGAATGACATCCTGCATCTTGGCGATGGGATCTTCTTTCGAGCTCAAGCGCATCGACAGCACCAGCTCTCGCTGCCCGCTCGTCGCAAGACCAGCGGTGACCGCGGTCAAGAAATTGCCGCTCAGCTCGTCGATGCTTTGGTGCAAGTGGAACTCGACGTCGACCTCACCAGGGATCGCTTCGGCCTGCGCTGGCTCACCCGGATTCGGCGCGCTCAGGTTCGCAGCGCGCGCAGCGCGAGCGATCCGCTCGACTCGCCCCGCTTCACCACCGAACAATCGCCTGAACATACCCATGCACCGAACATAGCGCGTCCCGAACCAAAAGTGTGTCCGACGCGTTTCCGAAAAACGCGACTCAGACCTCAAGATTTACATACGAATAGCCGCGCGGCGGTTGTGGCGTGCGTGTTAAGGGGAGGCATGCACGGCGCCGACTTTCCCGTCTGGACTTTGCTTTCTTTTCCCGCCTTGGTGCTCGCGATCGCGGTTTTTCCGATGGTGATCCCTCACATTTGGGAAAAGCGCTGGGTTCAAATCGCGGTGGTCGCTCTATGCACGTCGCCCGTCGTTCTGTACGAGCTGACGGGCGGTCACATCGAGCAAGTCACGGAAGGCTCGAAGGGGTATCTGGCCTTCGTGATCACGCTGGGCGCGTTGTTCACGACCTCAGGCGGCATACATCTGAAGGGTGACATCGAGGCCACGCCGCGAAACAACGTGCTTTTCCTGCTGTTTGGCGCGCTGTTCGCGAGCTTCATCGGCACCACCGGGGCGAGCATGCTGCTGATCCGGCCGCTGCTGAAGACGAACCACCAGCGCGATCACCGCGCGCACTTGGTGCCGTTCTTCATCTTGATCGTCGCTAACGCCGGTGGCTTGCTGCTACCGCTCGGCGATCCTCCGCTGCTCGTCGGCTACATCATGGGGGTGCCGTTCTTCTGGACGCTGCACCTGTTCCCAATCTGGCTCTTGTACGTCGTTTCGTTTTTGATTGCATTCTACGTAGTCGACAAGCGCGCGTACGCGAAAGAGACACGCCAAGCATTGGCTGCCGACCGAGCCGAGATCGAGCCCCTGGCCTTGCTTGGTCGCCGAAATATCGCCTTTTTGCTGGCAATCGTGCCCGCAGCGCTGCTCCCCGAGGGCTTTCGCGAAGTAGCCTTGCTGGCGATCGCCGTGATCTCTTTCGTCACCACGCCGAAGGGCGTGCACGAAGCGAACAGCTTCAGCTTCGGGCCGATCATCGAAGTCGCGATCATCTTCTGCGGTCTGTTTCTGTGCCTCGGTCCGATCGAGGTCACGCTTGCCGAGGCCGCGCCCCACTTTCCGATTCAAGACGCCTGGCAACTGTTCTGGGGATCGGGAGCGCTGTCTTCGGTGCTCGACAATGCGCCCACGTACACTGCGTTCGCGGCGCTCGCGCGCGGCCTAGCGCACCACAGCGGAGAGCTCGTGGCAGGCATCGATCCGGTCAAGCTTGCCGCGATCAGCGCCGGCAGCGTCGTCATGGGCGCCACGACGTACATCGGCAATGGGCCCAACTTGATGGTCAAGGCAGTCGCGGAACGCGAACGTTACTCGATGCCGAGCTTCGTCCGCTATTTCGTATTTGCGTTCACCACCATGCTGCCCGCGCACTTGATCGTCACAGCCGCGTTGTGGTGGTTAGACCGCTAATTCAAACTCCGCGCTTCAACTGAATCGGAGCACCGTTTGGGGCTGAATTCAGGCTCGACGCAGTGCGAAACAGCCGCCCCTTTTTGCCACGCGCCCATGTAACAGAACGTGCAGTTCGGTATAAAAATTCAATGATTTCCGTACAGACGCGGCCATTTATTGGCGCGGTCGCGGACTAAAATTTTTTTTACACTTCTCGCCCGTTAATGTTTCAGAAAACAGCCGGAAACAATCCGCCGCAATACTGCGCCTACATACACAACGACTAGCGAACTCACGAGTCAGGGAAGGACCTGACTCGAAGGCGGAGTTACGCCCAATCCGCTGCAACACCAAACCGGAGAAGCTTGGCTATGTGGGAACAATACAGGAAGACCGCTAAGGGCATTCAGATCGTGATCGCCATCGTGACGATCGCGGTGACGATCTTGACCCGACATTTGGCTGCGGGTGCGGTGTTTTTCGTAGCCATGCAACTGAGCGCCGTACTCGGCGCGGGCTGGGCCTTGCGACTGCAGCGCCTGCAGGAGCGTGGGCGCTTGATGCGTCTCGGCCGCGGCTGATCGCCGCGACCCGCCAGTTCCGACTTTACGATCGAACGATTTCTTTCAACCGAGGTAAGACATGGTAAATTTGCTCACTCTACATCGCGCGCGACATTGGCTCGCGGTGCTTTGCCTAGCGGTCGTCGCGCTAGTCGGCGTCGGTGTCCCCCGCGCCGCCCACGCGGACGAACCCACTCCCGATCCGATCGGTGCGTATCAAACCACGCCCACCGCTGCCTCCATCGCTGGCTACACGAAGCCCGATCCCGAGAAGGCGACGACCAAGGACTTGGCGGTCGCGATCGATGCGGTGGCGCAGTCTTCCTCGCGTAGCTTCTTCTCGATCAACTTCATGTGGGTGTTGATCGCCGGCTTCTTGGTGATCTTCATGCAAGCGGGCTTCGCGCTCGTCGAAACGGGCCTGATCCGCGCAAAAAATGCGGCTGAGACCTTCTCGATGAACTTCGCCGTCTACGCTCTCGGGATGTTCGGCTTCTTCGCCACCGGCTTCGCGCTGATGTGTGGCGGTATGAACGGCACGAACATCGGTGGTCCGGCAGTGCTCGGTGGCATGCCGACGCTGAACCACATGTTCACCATCGGCTCTTCGGTCGCGGGCGACCACGGTTGGGGCCTCTTCGGCACCACCGGCTTCTTCTTGACTGGCGCGGGCTACGATGCCGCCGCCATCGTCTTGTTCTTGTTCATGATGGCGTTCATGGACACCACGGCGACCATCGTGACCGGCGCGTGTGCCGAGCGTTGGACGTACAAGCACTTCTTCCTGTACAGCATCGTCATCGGCGGCCTGATCTACCCGATCTTCGGCTGCTGGGTCTGGGGTGGTGGCTGGCTCGCGCAGCTCGGCTACCGCTCGGGCTTCGGCCACGGCGCGGTGGACTACGCCGGCTCCGGTGTGGTGCATCTCCAAGGCGGCGCGCTCGCCCTCATCACGGCAATCATCATCGGCCCGCGCATCGGCAAGTACAACAAAGATGGCTCGGCCAACGTAATCCTGCCCCATGACGTGCCCATGGTGCAGCTCGGCACGTTCATTCTGGCCTTCGGTTGGTTCGGATTCAACGCGGGCAGCTCGCTCGCTGGTACCGACGGCCGCATCGGCATCGTCGCCGTGAACACCATGATCGCCGGCATGGCTGCCACGCTCACGGGCATCATCTACATGTGGACGGTCGTCGGTAAGCCCGACCCCTCCATGATGTGCAACAGCATGCTCGCCGGTTTGGTGGCGATCACGGCTCCGTGTGCATTCGTGACCCCGGTCAGTGCCTTCATCATCGGCGGTGTTGCCGGCGTACTCGTGGTTTGGTCGGTGTTCTTCTTCGATAAGCTGAAGATTGACGATCCGGTAGGTGCCATCAGCGTCCACGGCGTGAACGGCCTGTGGGGTGTGCTTGCAGTCGGCTTGTTTGCGGACGGCACCTACGGAGCTGGCTGGAACGGGGTCGGCGCGACCGACTACCTCGGTACCGCCGGCAAGGGCGTGACCGGTCTATTTTACGGCGACCACACGCAGGTAGTGGCTCAATTGCTCGAGATCGGTGCGGCCATCGGTTGGAACGTCGTGGTCGGCGGCGTGGTGTTCTGGGCCCTCGGCAAGGTCGTCCCGATGCGCGTCAGCGCAGCGGTCGAAATCGCCGGTCTGGACGTTCCCGAGATGGGCGTCCCTGCCTACCCGGAATGGCTGCCCGCAGTGATGCCGGAAGACATCCCGGCCGACAAGCTCGCGGAAGCGGCCGCCTCGCTCTCTACTGCCAAAGCCGCCGGCTGAGGCCCGGGGGAGGGTGAGCGTTGAAGGACGCTCGGTGAGGCCCGTTGGATCGCAAGATCCAACGGGCTTCGTCTTTTTTGTGTCGAGTAGTGTCCGTGGGCGGATTCCCCATCGCGCTCACTCTCCTCACTCTCGGTTCCATACCGGAATTCGGTCGAGAGCTGCTCGACAGTCAATGCCTCGTGTGCGAGGGTTCGTGAAACGCAGGAAAAGGGTGCAGCGATGTCCGCTGCAGGATGAAGATGGTCGGGCCGCCATCTCACTCGGCGCTAGCGTCGGGGGAGAGTCCGAATGCCCGCTTCCAGGCCCCGTCAGCTAAATGCGAGCCCGTCGTCAGCCCCCGAGGCTTGGCCCTGGTTACGCCGTGCCGCACGACCGTTGCTCCGCGCGCTGAACCGCTTCTTCGGGTTTCAGGCGGCGAGCGGCGTCGTGCTCGTCCTTGCGGCCGCACTAGCTCTAGCCCTTGCTAATTCGGCCTGGAGCGCAGGCTATTTCGCGATCTGGCAGACACCGCTCGGGGTTCACATCGGGCACTTCGAGTTCGAGCGGTCGCTCGAGTGGTTCGTCAATGACGTACTGATGGTGATCTTCTTTTTCGTCGTCGGCCTCGAGATTCGGCGAGAGGTTCAGCACGGGGAACTATCCAGTTTGCGCCGGGCGGCTCTGCCCGCGGCCGCCGCGCTCGGCGGAATGCTCGCGCCAGCTGCAATCTACCTGCTCATCGCGGGCGGAGCCGAGACCCGATCCGGCTGGGGCGTGCCCATGGCGACGGACATTGCATTTGCCACCGGGGTGCTTGCGTTACTCGGGTCGCGGGTACCGCGTGCGATGCGCGTTCTCTTGCTCGCGCTAGCCGTCATCGACGATCTCGGAGCGATAGTCGTGATTGCATCGTTCTATTCGTCGCACCTTGCGTTCCCCGGGTTGCTGCTGGCCGCAATGGGGGTCGCCACGATTTGGTGCATGCAGCGCTTGGGGGTTCGTGCGAAGGCGGCCTACTTGGCACCGGGTTTTGTAGTGTGGGCTGGTATCTATAGCGCAGGGATCCATCCGACCATCGCCGGCGTGGTCGTCGGCTTGATGACGCCGGTGCAGACACTTCTCGGCCCTGCTCACTCTGGGGCGTCTCAGCATCCAGCGGAGAGCTTGATTCAAGCCCTCGAGCCTTGGGTCGCGTTTGCCATCATGCCGATATTCGCGCTCGCAAACGCGGGAGTACCGGTGTCGGTCGGCTCGGGCAGCAGCACGGCATCGAGCGTTTCGATGGGCGTAGCGGTGGGCCTGTTAGTGGGCAAACCGCTCGGAATATTACTGGCGAGTTGGTTCGCGCTACGGACCAAGATCGGGATTGTGCCGGATGGGATCAGCGCGCGGCACCTCGTTGTGCTTGGTGTCGTCGCAGGTATCGGGTTTACGATGGCCCTCTTCGTCTCGCAGCTCGCGTTCCCAGACTTTGCACTCTTAGCGGCGGCCAAGCTCGGCGTGCTCGCGGCAAGCGGCGCGGCCGCTTTACTCGGTCTCCTTCTGGGCCGAGTCCTCTTGCCATCGGGATGGGCACCGAAAAAGCCCGGGAGCGGGGCCGATGTCCACCCCCTGAAACGCCCCTCGGCTTAAGTGACGGGATCTTCTTCCTGGAACTCATCGAACGCCGACAAGCGATAGCCCACGCCCAACGCCGTCACGATTCGCCGCGGGTCGGCGGGATCGTCTTCGATCTTCTGCCGCAAGCTGCGCATGTAAACGCGCAGGTAGTGGATGTCCTCGCTGCCGCGAGCGCCCCAAACTTCGCGCAGCAGCTGGCGATGGGTCACGACTTGGTTGACGTTCTTGGCCAGGAAGTAGAGCAAATCGAACTCGGTCCGCGTCAGGGTCACTTCTTCGTCGCGGACGCGGACCGTGCGCTCCAAGCAATCGATGCGTAGGTCTGCCACGCAAATCTCTCGACGCTCGGAGAGCGGGATCGGACGACGAAGGGCGGCCCTGACTCGCGCCATTAGCTCTCCTTCGCGGAACGGCTTGGTCACGTAGTCATTGGCGCCCGTATCCAGAGCACGGATTTGGTCTTCCTCGCCATCGCGAGCGGAGAGAACGATGATCGGCAGCTCGTAGCGCCCGCGGACGGCGGACGCGACCTCGAAGCCATCGATGTCAGGCAAGCCGAGATCCAAGATCATCGCGTCAGGCGGCCGGAGGTTGACCTCGGCCAACGCCGCGCGCCCAGTACCTGCGGGCACGACTTGATAGCCTTGGTTACGGAGGGCGAGCGTCAACACCCCGAGCATCACGGAGTCGTCTTCGACGACGAGCACGACGTGTTTGGTCATGATGCGAGCTTGTCGTCTTCGGTGAGCTCGTCGAGCCCAATGCTCTGCGCGGCTGGGAGCGTGAACTCGACAATCGTGCCACCGGCATTCCGCGGCTGGATAGAAATCCGACCACCATGGGCTCGAATGATTGCTCGGCAGATGGTGAGCCCGAGGCCGACGCCGCCGTCGGCCTTGCCCACGCCACGGCCGCGATAAAACTTCTCGAACACCTTGTCCCATTCGTCTTCGGGGATGCCGGGGCCGTCGTCCAGCACCTGCACGGCGACCAGGTCGCCCGCGACCTTTGCATGAACCTGAATCTGTGCGCCTTCGCCCGCGTACCGCTTGGCGTTCTCGATCAGGTTCAACAGGACTTGCTCGAGCAGCAAGGGCTCGACGCGCACGAGAGGCAAGTTTCGATCCAAGCTGAGCAATATTTGTTGCTCGCCGCCCATTGCTCGAAGCCGCGCCACACTCGCGGACACGATCTCTTCGATGGACTCGGTGGTCCTGCGCAGCTCGATGCTGGGCGAATCGAGCCGGGCCAACGAAAGCAAGTTGTTGATCAAGCGGTGCAAGCGCTCGCCTTCACCCACCATGGTCGCAACGAGCCCTCGTTGCACGTCGACGGCATGCGAAGTCCCCGAAAGCAGGGTCTGACCAGCGGCGATGATGGACGTCAACGGAGTCTTCAGGTCATGGGAAACCGCGCTCAAAAGCGAGTTCCTGAGGCGCTCCCCCTCAGCCTCGAGCTGGGTACGGTGCACGGCTGTGGCCAGGCGCACCCGTTCCATGGCGCTAACGAACTGGTTGGCACAGGCCGTCAAAAAAAACGTCTGCGTTGGGTCCGTCGCGAACCGTTCTTCGCACGACACGCCGATCACGCCCAGCTCATCGTTCAACCCGATCAAGGGAGCCCAGGCCGAGGCCTTCCCGGCTCCGGCTTCGGTGATGAGCTCACGCCGAGCCCACGCCTTCTCCGCAAGCTTGAGCTCGCCTTCCGAGACGGCGGCCTCCTTCCACGCCTCGGGCGTGCCGAGGAGTACGGTCACCTGAGCCGAGAGCAGGCGCTCCAAATGTCGAGAAGTGATGGCGATCAGCTGACGCGCGTCACTCGCGGTGGACAAATCGACGTGGAGCTGAAAGAGGGCTTCCGCGCGCACGGCGGCGTCGCGCGCGACCTGCTTCTCGCGCCGCAAGCGTTCCGTCAAGCTACTGATGACGCAAGCAACGACCATCATCGCCACGAAGGTGAGCCCGCCCTTGGCGTCGGTCCAAGCAAACTCGAACCGTGGCGGGATGAACACGAAGTCGAGCGAGAGGATGCTGAGGAAGCACGCAAAAACCGAAACGCGCAGGTTGAACTTGGTCGACAGCAGCACGATCGCCAGCAGGTGCACCACTGCCAGGTCGCCGAGCTCGGAATACGGCTCTGCGGCGTACGCAATTGCCGTGCTCAACGCCACGACGACGGCGGCAATGCCGTAGTCACTCAGCTGGCGCAGGCGCGGTCGCATTGGCGATCAATCTGAGCCGGAAGGGCCCTGATAGGTATCAAAAAAATACTATAAGTTGCCGCGCGGACCCCTATAAATCTGCTCGATGACGCACCGAGCCAGTTAAAAAACGCCGCATATAAAGGGATTTTGATTCCAGCTTGATATCTAGCGACGACATCCGGAAACAAAAGGAGGCAACGCCCTCGCCTACCTCAGTAGGCGCTCTCCGAAAAACCAAAAGGGGAGCCCCTAACCGGAGGAGATTGTGAAATGAGTGCCCTGATTGATTCGCGAACGAGCCTTTCGTTCGCAGAGAAAATTTCTCGCCTCGGAGGTCGTCTACGAGACCCCCAGTGGCGCCAATTCGGCCGCAACCTGCTCCTCGGCAGGTTCCTCGGCCTCCTCGCGCTGCCGCTGGTGATCGTCGCGGGCCAACTCATCATCAACTGCTTCACGGTCGGCATCGCGCACGCGGCCGAGCCCGTGGCCATCACCTCGGCGGACCTGATCGACCAGGTCAAGAACCCGCTGATCAACCCGATCAACACCCTGTGGGTGCTGCTCGGCGCCTTCCTCGTGTTCGGCATGCAGGCCGGTTTCACGATGCTGGAAGCCGGTATGTGCCGCAACCGTGAGACCGTGAACGTGCTCGTCGAGTGCGTGTTCGACACTTGCGTGTGCGGCTTGCTCCACTGGGGCATCGGTTTTGCGCTCATGTTCGGCGGCGGCAACGCCTTCATCGGCTGGCACATGCCGGGCGACCCGACCAAGAGCCTGATCTTCATGTCCGGCGTGAGCGTGCTGTCCGTGTACGGCGGCACCGGCATTCCAATCGTCGCGCACTACATCTTCCAGTTCGCCTTCGCAGATTGCGCTTCGACGATTTGCTCCGGCGCCATGGTCGGTCGCACCCGCTTCATCGGCGACGTGATCTACTCGATCGGCGTCTCTGGCCTGATCTACCCGATCTTCGGTCACTGGTGCTGGGGTCCGGACGGCTTCCTCGCGACCATGGGTTCCGAGGGCGGCTTCCTCGCCAGCCTGGGCATGAACTTCCACGACTTCGCCGGCTCCACGGTCGTGCACTCGATCGGCGGCTGGGTCGCTCTGGCGGGCGCTATCTGTCTCGGACCGCGCCTCGGTCGTAAATTCAAGCGCGATGGCGGTGGCCCAATGCTCCCGCACGATCTCACGATCGCCGTCATCGGCGGTCTGATCCTGTGGTTCGGCTGGTACGGCTTCAACCCGTGCTCCACGCTGTCCATCATGGACAACGCCGGCGCCGGTCGCGTCGCCATGAATACCACGCTCGCGGCTTGCACCGGTGGTCTCTCCGCCGTGTTCGTGGCCTTCTACATGGTGAAGAAGTGGGACACGGCCGCACTCGTGAACGGCTTTCTCGCCGGTCTCGTCGCCATCACCTGCCCCTGCTACTGGGTGAGTGACGTCGGTTCGTGCATCCTCGGCGCGGTCGCCGGTGTGCTCGTGATCGTCGGTATGGAGTTGCTCGAGCACTTCCGCATCGACGACCCCGTAGGCGCTTGGCCGGTGCACGGCGTGTGCGGCATCTGGGGCACGCTCTCGCTCGGTCTGTTCGCTTGCGGTGAGTACTCTGCCGCTGGCTCCAGCCCCACCGGCGTGCCCGAAATCGTCGCCAAGTCGCCGCAAGCCCTGACCGGCTTGTTCTACGGCGGCGGCAC
>JBEQTH010000038.1:0-16660 GCA_040348785.1 Myxococcales bacterium
ACGCGCGAGTGAACACGGAGCAAGTAGGTACCCGCGGGAAAGACGACGTCGCGATCGCCGTCGCGCCAGCGAAGCCGAGCGTCGCGGTAGTCGCGCTGGAACTTCAGCATGCGTCGGATTGCATCGATGCGCGCTCGGGTCCGTTTTGCTGCGATACGAGGGTTCGCGTTGCGGCGAGGGGCGGGAGTGCGAGGCGTTCCAAAGAACGGCTGCCTGAGCACGGTGTTCCGGCCGACGAACGGCAGCCCGCGGATCAACATATCCATTCGCGCACGGCGCACGCGATCGGCGATAAGGTCGTTTAGCCTTGCGTCGAAGGCGGCATCACTCAGACCGACGTCGGGGCGCGTGAATTGAAGCGTGGCGTCATCGTCGAGCTCGCCCTCATCGTCGAAAAAGACATCGGGCATTTCGACGGCGCGTGGTGCGGCGAATCGCAAGGAAATGACCCCCGGCCATTCAAACGGTGACCTAACCAAGCCCGCCGTGACGGGATTTGAAATCGTGTAGGCCATCTTTTCGAGCACGTCGGCGTCGTCAACGAGCAACACGGCACTCGTTTTGTCCGACGACCACAGGTTTTCCCATCGCCCCAGAGAGGCGTTCTGGGCTTTGGCAACGAGGCGGTGAAAGCGTTCCAAGAATTCGGGAAGGCGCGCCTCTGGGTCGGTTACCACACCGTGCCAGTGATTGGACATGAAACATGCGGCATGAATCGTAACCCCGGTGTGCTCTGCGGCCAGAGCAAGGCTGTATTCTATGATTTGATTGGTAAGTCGCGACGGTCGCAGCAAGAATTGTCGCTGGGTACAGCGCCGAGTAATCAGAAAGCGCTGACCAGGTAATATCTCTCGCGGTAGAGTCACCCGGTCTTGTCGGTTCGACCCGTTGACGAGTTTCTCGCAATCAGCGCGTCGTTCCCCCGTCGCCCGTCCCAGGAACGGCTCACGGGGAACGGCTCACGGCATGCAAGGGCTCACGGCACGCGCGGCACGGGAAGGGCTCACGGCACGCACACGCGTCCCAGGAAGGGGTCACGCAAGTCCCGCACACGCGTCCCAGGAAGGGGTCACGCAAGTCCCCCGCGCTCGCTGCATGGGCCGTGGTGGACCTCGCGCGCTGGCGCTCGCATGGGCCGTGGTGGACCTGCCAGGTCACGACTCTCCGCATGGGCCGTGGTGGACCTGCGCGCTGGCGCTCGAGGTCTCGTTGGCGGCGCTCACACTGAGCTGCGGCGGAAGTGGCGGCTCGGACGCCGCGAGAGGCGCAGGCGTGGCCGGCACTTTGGGGTGACATCGAAGCTCAGCATCTTCCAACGGTTCGAGCTCTTCCCGTTTTTCCCGCTCGCGAGCTCTTCCCGCGAGACTCTTCCCGCGGGCGGCCCGGCCGACCGCGCATAGAAAAGCGGAGACCCTCAATAGTCAAATTGAAAAATCCCGCACAATCCGAGTCGAGCCGCCCCTCTTTCAACCATGGCTCGTGCCCTCACCTCGTCAGCAACTCGCATCTCGCCCGTCGCAGTTGGAACACCTCGCTCCCCTCACAGAAACCTGACCGAATCCTCACGATACTCGACACCTGACTTCAAACATGGTGAGTCGAGAGGGTCGCGGGTTGAATAATCGAATCGTCGTGGGGGCTCGGGGGCTTCGCGGAGCGGGTTTTTGGCTCGCGCTGTCCCTCGTGGGCGTCGGCTGCTCCTCGGTCTCTGACAGCCTGTTTACCGATCCGAGCTGTTCGGCGGGCACCGGAGGCTCGGGCTGTGGCGTTGCCGGTGCCGGTGCCGGCAACGGCGGCACTGCGGGAGTCGCCGGCAGCGTTGTGTCGCAGGGCGGCATCGGCTCTCGAGCGGGCTCGAGTGCCGCGGGCGAAGCCGGGCAGATCAGCGACGCGGGCGCGGCCGGCAACGCCGTGAGCCCTGCTCTCTGCGGCGACGGGCTGCTCGATCCGAGCGAAGCCTGTGATGATGGGAATGTACAGCCCGACGACGGCTGCAATCCGAGCTGTCAGCTCGAAGCGGGCTTTCTGTGTACCCCAGCACAACCCACGGCGTGTTCACCGAAGTGCGGCGACGGTGCGCTCGTCGGTGCCGAAAAACGGGCCGGCGGTTGCGACGATGGCAATCTGCTTGCGGGTGACGGCTGCGACCCGCAGTGCCAGGTCGAGCCCAGCTTCTCGTGTTCGGGAGTGCCATCGACCTGCAGTAAGAACTGCGGCAATGGTCGGTTGGATCCCGGCGAAGCCTGTGACGACGGCAACGCCGTCAAAGGCGACGGCTGCAACGCCTGTGCAGTCGAGACCGGTTTTACTTGCGACCCGAATCACACGCCTTCCGTGTGCACGGACGTGAACGAGTGCGCAAGCAACACGGACGACTGCGCGAGCACTGCAACCTGCACCAACACCGTTGGCTCGTTCAGCTGCGCGTGCAAGAGCGGCTATGCCGGCAACGGCAAGACCTGCACCGACATCAACGAATGCACGAGCACCTCGCCGCCCTGTGATAGCCACGCCACCTGTACGAACAGCGCCGGCAGCTACGCTTGTGTCTGCAAGGCGGGTTACACCGGGAATGGCAAAACCTGTACGGACGTGAACGAGTGCACGCTCGGGACCGATGATTGCGCGAACAACGCAACCTGCACCAACACGACTGGTTCCTTCACCTGCGCTTGCGTGTCCGGCTATTCGGGCAACGGCAAGACATGCGCTGACATCAACGAGTGCACGAGCAGCTCACCGCCCTGTGATAGCCACGCCAGCTGCACCAACACCGTCGGGAACTACTCGTGCGCGTGCAAGGCCGGCTATACCGGCAACGGCAAAACTTGCACCGACGTGAACGAGTGCACGAATGGCTCGAATGACTGCTCGAGCAACGCCACGTGCAGCAACACTTCAGGCTCGTTCACTTGCGCCTGCAAAGCGGGCTTCACTGGCAACGGCAAGACCTGCACCGATGTGAACGAGTGCACGAATGGCTCGAACAATTGCTCCGCCAACGCGACTTGCACCAACACCGCCGGTTCGTTCACCTGCGCGTGCAAGAGCGGCTACACGGGCAATGGTAAAACCTGCACCGACGTGAACGAGTGCCTCGCAATTCCTTCACCCTGCAGCATGAACGCCCTGTGCACGAATCTCCCGGGTAGCGTCGACTGCACGTGCCTGCCTGGCTTCAGTGGCGACGGCGTGACTTGCATGCCAGTGAGCCCCGCGGACCCCTGAGGCTCGGGCGCGCTTCAACAGCCGCGCGTCCCCAAGCCATCGAACGTATCCACCGGAAACGCAGACCACTCCCCGCTCGGGTCGAACGCGTTCGTCTCGATCGCATCACCGCTCGTCACGGTGCATTTGCGACGCAACGTATGATCGAGCGTGCTGTTTGCGGCGCTCCCCCACCCCGTTCCCGGATCCACTCCGACCTGCCCGATCGCGTCCAAGATCTTCCCGTCACAGCTGACCGCGACCACGTCATCACCGTTGAACGTCAAGTTGCCGACCTGCTTGCAGCGCGCGCCGAGCTTTTCTTGCAGCGCGCTCGAGCACAGGGTGAGCACTTGCCCCGCTTCGAGCACGCCGCTCAGCGTGGCAACCACGGTTGCCTCGGTCTTGCCGTTGAAGTACGTGCCGACTTTACAGCCGTCCAAAACCGAGCGCTTTTGCGCGGCAATTTCCAGCGCTTTGTAAGCCGAAGAGCCCTCCACGTATTCACTGAAGTAGAGCGTCGGAGGCGGGGTGTTCGCACTGCCGGCCGCGCTCGCGCCGCCGTGCCCCGCTCCCGATGTGCCGCCCGCGCTGCTGCCGGCGTGAGCCGTGCCTTTGCCTCCGCTACCGCCAGCACCGGCGGCACCGCCTCCATTCGAGGCGGCGCCGCCGATCCCCCCGGTGCTCTCGTCTGGAGCACCCCCGCTGTCGATCCCCCCCGGGATGGCAGAAGCATCGCCGCCGAAGCCATCTTTGATGTCGGTGATCAAGGAGTCGTCGCCGGTTCCGAGCGCAGCGTCTGCATCCGGCGCCCCGACGCCGCTCAGCATGACTCCGCTGCTCACCGGCGTTGCGCCATCACTCCGGTGCGGCAAATCCGTGCTCAAACCGCACGCACCGAGCCCAACGCAACCCAAGACTCCAATCACCCACCCAACGCGACCTCGGACAGGACTTCTACGCATGCCCTCCGTTCGGTCGGCGCCACAGACAGTTGTGTGATTTTTGATGGTCACGCTGCGCAACTCAGCCGGCCCAGCCTTCGGCGTCAAAGAGCACCCGTCGCCTAGCCATCAGTGAAAATCACGCGATACGGCGTGAATGTCGCTCCCTGGTACGTCGAGCCGCGACAGCGAGCGCACGATCAGGTGGATCACGGCGGCGTCACCACCGCCCGGCAGGTTCGAGCCATCAGCGCGCACTTGCCGCTCGACCTCGCCATGGGCGAGCAAGATCGATGAGTGGCGGGCGGGCAGCCGGAATTTTTCGTACACGGCGCGCCACAGGATCAGGTTCGCGAAGCCGTGCTCATCCTCGAGTGTGATGAACACCACGCCGCTGGCTGTCCCGGGTTGTTGCCGGCAGATAACGACGCCGGCCACGCTGACGAGCTCGCCCTTTCGGCGATCCCGGAGCTCGACCGAGCTGAGCACGTTATTGGCCAGCTTTTTCCGAACGTGGCGCATCGGGTGATCGGCCACCGACAAGTTCTTGTGCTGGTAGTCCATCAACAGGGAGTCGGAGGCGTGTAGCTCGGGCAGGCGCACCTCGGGTTCGAGGACGGGTTTGCCTTCGAACAAGCCGGACACGCGCGGCGCTCGCGCTCGCCATAGCGCCTGCCGGCGCCCGGGCAGCAACGTCTCGAACGCGCCGGCTTCGGCTAGGCGCTCGAATTCGTCGTCGCGCAGCGCGGCGCGGCGCACGGCGTCGTCGAGCGATACGAAAGGGCGTTCGGCCCGCGCTTGCTCGATGCGCTTGGCGCACTTCTCCGATAAGCCTTTGACTTGTCGAAGCCCGACGCGCAGGGCGCGCGGGCAGCGGTGGATCTCGGCATCTTCGGCCAACGCGCGCACGGGCTCGAGCGTCGAATCCCAATCACTGCGCGTCACGTCCACGTCGCGCACTTCCACCCCATGGCGTTGCGCGTCATGCAAGATGGTCGCGGCGGAGTAGAAGCCCATGGGCTGTGAGTTGAGCAGCGCGCACGCAAAGTGAGCCGGGAAATGATGCTTCTGCCAAGACGAGGTGTACACGAGCAGCGCGAAAGAAGCGGCATGAGATTCCGGAAAGCCGTAATCACCAAATCCTTTGATCTGCTCGAACAGTGATTCACCGAACTCTTGGCTGATCCCACTTTTGGCAAACCCCGAGAGCAAGCGTTCGCGATGCCGCTCGAGGCGGCCCGTCTTCTTCCAGGCGGCCATGTCACGCCGCAATTGATCGGCTTCACCGCCGGAATAGCCCGCGCCGTCGATCGCGATCTGCATCACTTGTTCTTGAAACAGCGGGACGCCGAGCGTGCGTTTCAAGATGTGCTCGAGGCACGGGTGCGGTGCTTTGGAGTCCTCCAAGCCGTCCCGACGCCGCAGGTACGGGTGCACCATGCCGCCTTGAATCGGACCGGGCCGCACGATCGCGACTTCGATCACCAAGTCGTAAAATATTTTGGGTTTGAGGCGCGGCAGCATCGACATTTGGGCGCGGCTCTCGATTTGAAAGACGCCCACGGTGTCCCCACGCGTCATCATCTCGTACACCCGCTTGTCTTTGCCGGGCACGCGCGCCACGACGTCGATCGGGTCGAAGGGCTCGTCGTTTTCGCGCGTCAGCTCACCCTCGGCATGAATGCTCGCTAGCGCTTTACGAATCGCCGTCAGCATGCCGAGCCCCAGCACGTCGATCTTGAAAAACTTCAAGGTTTCGATGTCGTCTTTGTCCCAGGGCACCACGGTGCGATCCGGCATGCGCGCGGGCTCGATTGGCGCCACCTCATATAGCGGCGCGGCGGACAGTACGAAGCCGCCTACGTGAATCGAGAGGTGGCGCGGAAAGCCCTCCATCTCGCGCGCCAAGCCCAAGATCTGCTTCACCCGGCCATCTCGCTCGTCGAAACCCATCTCGAGCAGCCGCTGACTGCTGACTTCGGCGGTATCCCAATGGGTGATCGTGCCGCTCAGGCGATCGATCTGCTCGAGTGACAAGCCGAACACTTTGCCCACCTCACGCAATGCGCTCTTGCCCCGATAGCAGATCACTTCCGAGACCATGGCCGCGCGCTCTCGCCCATAGCGCTCGTAGATGTCCTGAATCACTTCTTCCCGCCGCTCGTGCTCGAAGTCGATGTCGATGTCCGGCGGCTCATTGCGTTCCACGCTCAAGAACCGTTCGAAGAGCAGGTTCGAGCTTTCGGGATCGACCGCGGTAATGCCTAGCGCATAACAGACGGCGCTGTTCGCCGCGCTCCCCCGCCCTTGGCACAAGATGCGCCGCTTGCGCGCCATCTCCACCACCTCACAGGTACTCAAAAAGTACGGCGCGACTTCCATGCGCGCGATGAGCGTCAGCTCTTTCTCGACTTGCGCGAGGATCGCAGGTGGGGTGCCCTTCGGGTAACGCGTGGCGAGCCCCGCCCAGGTCAGCCGCGAAAGCTTCTGATCCGCGTTCTCACCGGGCTCGAGCGCGCACGGGAACTGATACGAAAGCTCACTCAGTTGAAACGTCAGCGTTTCGCCCAGTAAACCCGCATTTTCGACCCATTCTGGATAGTCCGAGAACAGCTGCAGCATCTGCTCTTCCGAACGCAGGTACGCTTCGGCATTGCCGATGAGCTGAGTGCCGGCGAGGTCGAGCGTCGTCCGCAAGCGAATCGCGTGCAGCACGTCACACAGCTGCTTGCGCTCTGGCTTGTGAAATAACGGCCGCGCACTAGCGATGATTCGAAATCCGTAACGCGCGGACGCAGCGAGCGCCCACTCCAAGCGCTTGTCGTCGAAGCCGTCATGATGCCGGTACATCGCGATTGCGACGCGCTCGGCGAATGCGTCGCGCACTGCGCACAAAAATTCGACACTCGGCGTCGAGCCATCCGACGGACAACGCGGCGCCGGAATCACTGCAAAAAGCCCTTCGGAGTGCGCCCTGAGCCAACCGAGCTCGAGCTCGCTCTGCCCCTTCTCTTGCTCGGCATGGGAGAGCGTGAGCAAGCGACACAGGTTCTGATAACCCGCGTGTGACTCACACAAAAGCGTCAACGTCGGCGTGGGTGCGTCGCTCGGGCGAACGCCTTTCGAACGCCGCTTCTTACCGGCGCGCGCACTCGCCACCGTGAGCTCTGCGCCCGTGATGCAGCGATGCTCCGACTTCTTCGCCTGCTCGAACGCCTTCACCGAGCCATAGAGTCCATCGCGATCCGTAACCGCGATCGCCGAAAGCCCGAGCGCCTTGGCCTGGGCCACGAGCTCCTCCGGATGCGAAGCGCCGCGCAGGAAGGAGTACGAAGAAGTGGCCAGCAGCTCCGCAAACATCGGACACTGACCGTATGTTCAGCTACTGAAAAACGTCTAGCTCTGACTCTAGGAGATGGAGATCGCTTGGGTTTTGTCCGGTCACTTCGGCATGCGCGCCGTCAATGCGGTGCAGCGGGCGCAGCTTTGCTGGTCGGCTTCGGTTTTGGCTTGGGCTTGGGCTTGGTTTTGGCGGCAAGGGTGAGCTCCTCGAGCGCGGTCTCGATCGCCTTCTGGACTGCGAGCTCCGTCACTTGGTTCCAGGTGTCTTGCCGCTCGCGCTCCGGAACTTTGGCACCGAACTCTTGCTTGACGTTCGCTTTACCGTGACCAGTGAAGCCCAACGTATCGTCGGGAATGTGTGAGCCCAGCATGCGCAACGCGAGCTTGATCTCGAGCCGTTGCGCGCCCGGCTTGTCTTCCATCGGCACGAGCGCCTCGCTAGCGTCGGTGATCTCGACGGTCACGTTGTACGCACCGGTGACGTGCAGCTTGCCGAGGAACGCGCGATACGCTTCCGGATCGACCTTGGGATCGGGCGCGCCCTCGAGCCTAGCGACGATTTGCGCGTGATGATCGAAGGCCTTCTTGAGCTCGGCGGATACTCGCTGCATCGCTTGCTTCGCGGTATCCGGCTTCAGCTCCGGCTTGGGCGTGATTGCCTTGAGCTCGAAGTAATATCGCTCCTTCGGCGGATCGGCGGCGAAGGCAGCACTGGTGAATGCGAGGACCAACAGACCGAAGGCCGCACAGGCGAATCTCGACAAGTGATTCGAGGACATGGACAAAGGCTACAGCGCTCGCCGAGCAAACGAAACGGCTCAAGTCGGCCTCGAGTCGATTCGTAAACAGTCCGGCATAACACCTGCGACGGAGTGTGAGCGGCGCGACGCCGTGCTACTACGATCACATGCGGCGCGGAGTGGGTCCGGGGTCATGGTTTGGTTTTGTCGGTTTGGTGTTCGCGTTGGGCTTCGGAGGCTCGGCGTTGAGCGCGTGTGGGAGTGACAGCCCGAGCAAGGGTGGCTCCGCTGGTGCGAGCGTCGACGCAGGTGCCGGCTCAGGCGGAATGACCATGATCAGCGGTGCAGGCTCGAGCGCGGGCTCACCGAGTGGCGGCAGCGGCACAGCCGGCTTGCCCGCTGGCGGAGCGAGCGTCGGTGGAGGCGGAGCGAACAGTGCCGACCTCGAGGTGGCGGTGAGTCTGACGGCGTGTTTGCCCGCCTGTCCGGATCAGCAATACTGCGCGTTGCTCGGCGCGGAGTGCACGTCAGAGCCGTGCCCCGTGCGTGCCGAGTGCCGCGAGCGGCCAAAGTGTGACGCGGCCCTGGCGTGTCCTGCGGCTTCGCAAAACACCTGTTTGGATGATCCAAGCGATACCTGCAATCCGGCTCAAGGCACGGCCTGTCCGGGTCGCTGCTTCTGCACAGAAGGGCCGCACCCATGCGGGCCGCTGGCTCTGGATCGCCGCCCGACCATCTGCACGTGCGTGACCTCTGGCCCCGTAAAGGACTGCCTCAACGTCAACTGCCCGGGCGATGCCGTATGCGATATCGTGCTTGGTAGGGCGTACTGCGTTTCCCCCTAGGTGCCGGTGATTCCATGATCAGGAGATCGCGAGCCAGCTTTGCAGGGGTGGTGCGCTCGGGAAAGAACGGAGCACGGCGTCCGCAGCGGGCCGTAGCCCCGCGTCGGCATTCGTGAATACCGCGATCGCCCGTCGCTCTTGCAGCGACCCGACGACGAGCGCACGAAAGCCTGGGGTTGCTGATGCTCCCGTCCGGCGAAACCTCGACTGTGCGGCCCCCCGGGACTCGCATGGCTTCGAGATGCGTCCGAAGCAGACTCCATCGGTCATGGTCGATCACCTCGTCGTTCACTATCACGCGGGGCCGCACGTGATCACCCACGACGGGCCGCCTCAATCAGCCAAGGCGTGCAGGTAGCGGCGCCCGGATCCGCGATCCACGAAGGCCACGGCTTCGAACCCGCCGGACGAGCCCTGCAACCAGAGCCGCACGTAATCACGAGTCACGGGGGCATGACCCCACCACTCCACCGCGTCCAACCGCTGCTCGAAGCGCAGGTGCTCGATGGTGTACAGGCTGCGGTCGATAGCGACGCTGACGCCAGCGCGCAGCGGCCCGTGGAGCTCACACGGTTCGGACAACAAGCGCGTCGGAGCGCCGGGCAGCTCGGCGAAAGTAGGCTCTGCCTTGCGTAGACGAGGCGCAACACGCCGACCCCCAGCGCGGGCCAGCGGGGGCGCGTCGATGGCGACCGGGCCTAGCTTGCTCTTGGCTTCGGGGCGATGCGAATCCACCAGCTTGAGCGTGCCTACTTTATCCTCGCCCAGCTCAGCCACTAGCTCGGCGATGAGCACGGGGATCTCGTCATCGGCGGCGGAGCCGACGGTGACGCCAGCCATGACTTGCGAGAGCTCGAGCTGACGAGCGACGGCGGGCAGCAGCTTGGGCACGCTAAGGCGCATACCGAGTGACGGCGCGCCGAGCTTGGTCCGGGCCAAGCGCGCGCTGAGCACGCGCCGCATCTCGTCCGCGCGGTGCAGCGGGGCGGCAAGCTTGAAGCGCAGCACTTGCTCGGGCTTTTCGCCGTGAAAGCGGGCAATGGCGGGATCGTACAAAATCGTGAGCACGAGGGAGTGCGCGGCTTCACCGCGGCCGGTGAGGCGCCCGCTGACACGCGAAACCAAACCGCCGAGCACGAACAAGAGCGGCTCGTTGCCCGTGACCGGCTCATCCCAAGTGCTGCCCTCATGGATGGTGCGCTCCGGCGTGTACGCAACGAGCGGCGCGCGGTCGCGACCGGCACACAGCTCTGTAACGCTAGATGCGGCATCACCCAGGCGGCTACCCAAGGCTTGACGCGGCAGAGCGCACAGCTCACCCACCGTGAATACGCCCAAGCGCACGAACCACGCCGCAGTATCCTCAGGTAACGGCAGGGCGTTGATGGGCAACGTGGAGAACGCGGCCACCGTGCGCTCGGAAGGCACCACGCACACCCCGCGGTCCTCCGGATCTGCGGCGGCCGGCGTGAACCAGTGCGCGAACGCGCGTGCCAAACGCGGCCCATCCGAAATGGCCACGCGCGCCGAATGCCCCATGCTGCGCACGCGATTGGCAAACTCACACGCTAGCGCCAGCTCCCCCCCCTGCAAATGCGCGCTGCCCGTGATGTCCACACACACGGTGTCCGGCGCTTCGACCGACACGGTAGAGCCCAGGCTGAGCCCAACCTCGGCGATTCCGCCCAGGGCCTCACGCACCTCAGCCTGCGTGACCTCACGCACGACGAGGTTGGCCACGAGCGCGCACGCTTCAGCAATGGTTTGCCCTTCACGTACGCCGTAGCGCCGAGCGCTCTCGTTCACGGCGCTGAGCTTGGCGGTTGCGTCGATGGGTTTGCTCTCAGGCACGCCCTCAGACACGCCACCAGACAAGCCCGAGGACGCGGACGCGCCCTTGGCGACGCCAGAGCCCGGCTTTGCTTCACCCGTTGCAGCGAGCACCACGCCCAACGGTGGCTTCGGCTTACCCCGCTGCAAACCCCACAAAAGCCGCTGCTCGGCGAGCTCACACAAAAGCTCGGGCAAGACGAGCGCGAGCACGCGGCGCGCGGGAGCAGCTGAATTAGGCGAGACGGCGGACATTCGAAAACTCCTGAGCCCCCTGCGCGAGGGGGGCGACGGGGCTCGCGCGGCGCTCAGCCTCCACCTTCCAGGCGGGGCCCGAGCGGGCCCAGGCGATGGAGCGCGGCGACGAGAGCCGGCCCTGCTTGTCTTTCACCACGCGCACACTGAGCTTGCCCTCACTCGGACGCTCGAGCTCGATGCGCTGCGCGACGGGCAACGGCAAGGGCCGCTGCTCGGCCGCGTCAGTCAGCAAGATGACGCTGTTTGGTGTGCCATCCACCCCCATGGCTAAGCGGCGCACGACGCGCAGCCAGGCAGTGAGGTTGACGGAGAGGAGCTGACCCGGCACGCCCAGCAGATCCACCACCGTAACCGCGCAAGCGGCGGACTCGACGATGCGCAGGGCGACCCGGCTGAGCGCCTCTACCGAAGGGCGCACGACGAGCAGGCGCTCGAGATCCACCCCGGCGGCGGCGACGCCGGGGGCGTACAGCGTGCCGGAGGGGTCGAGGAAGGCGCACCAAGGGACACTGCCCCCGCGCTCCACAGCGGCTTGCTGAGCCGCCCGACAAGCGGCCAGGCCCAAGCTGGTGCCCAAAGCCGAGCCGCCGTGGATGGCCAGCTCGATGACCGCACCCCGCGGCAGCCCGTGATCGGGCAGCACGCGGTTCAGCGCCTCTACTCCGAGCGAAAAAGCGGCATTCGGAACGTCGGCTTGCTGGCCGATGGACACCCCATGTTGGCGCAAAGAGGCTGCGGGCAGACGTTCGAAGAGGTGAGCTGGCAGGGCCATCGAGATACTGAACATAATAACAGCGACGGCCCCCAATGCCAGTGATCGTAACCCGGACCCAGGACATAAAATGTCCGCGAGCGTGCTGTGCACGCCAAGCGTTTCCATCGCTTACCTGCCCCGTTCAGCGCTCTGTTTTTCTAAACTTTTTGTTCGCCTGACCACCCCCTTTCGCCCCCGCTTGGCCGGCCCGCAGCGCCTGAAATGGTATGAGTTCACCGTGAGCACCCCGCAGCAGCAACTCGACACGCTCCGCGGCATCCTGCGCGGCTTGGGCTCGGTGCTCGTTTGCTACTCGGGCGGCATCGACAGCGCCTTCGTGCTCGCGGTGGCCCACGCCGAGCTCGGGCCGCGCGCGGTGGGCATGACCGCAGTCAGCCCCAGCTTGTCGCCCAGCGAGAAGGAAGATGCCGCGCGCATCGCCGCCGAGCTCGGCGCTCAGCACCGCTTCGTCGAATCACACGAGCTCGAGCGCCCGGGCTACGTCCAAAACGGACCCGACCGCTGCTTCCACTGCAAGTCCGAGCTGTACGAGATCGCCGAAGCCAAACGCAACGAGTGGCAGCTCGCGGTCGTCGTCAACGGCACCAATCGGGATGACCTCGGTGACTACCGCCCGGGGCTCGAAGCCGCAAAAAACGCCGGCGCACGCAGCCCGCTCGTCGAAGCCGGGATGAGCAAGAGTGACGTGCGTGCCGCCGCCCAAGCCATCGGGATGACCGTCTGGGACAAGCCCGCCGCAGCTTGCCTTTCCAGCCGCATCCCCTACGGCACCAGTGTCACCACCGAGCGCCTCGCGCAAATCGCCGGCCTCGAAGCGGCGCTCAAGTCGCTTGGCTTCCGCCAACTGCGTGTGCGCTGGCACGATAAAATCGCACGCATCGAGGTCGCGCTCAGCGAGCTAGAGCTGGTGCTCGCGCCGGGCGTGCGCGAAGCAGTCGTTGCCGCGGGCAAGCAGCACGGGTTTCAATACGTCACGCTCGACCTCGGTGGCTACCGCACGGGCTCCCACAATGAGGTATTGGTGGGGCGTACGTTGCGCGTCGTTTAACGTCCCACGTTCACCGCGTGCTTCGGCATCACGCAAGGACAGACCATGAAATACCTGCACACGATGGTGCGCGTCGAGAACCTCGAAGCCTCGCTCAAGTTCTACGTCGGCGCGCTCGGCTTGCGCGAGCTGCGGCGCACCGAAAATGAGAAGGGCCGGTTCACGCTAGTGTTCCTCGCGGCGCCTGGTGACGAGTCCGCGCAGGTCGAGCTCACCTACAATTGGGATCCCGAAACGCTCACCGGCGGCCGCAATTTCGGCCACCTCGCGTACCGTGTCGACGATATTTACGCGACCTGTCAGCGGCTGATGGACGCGGGCGTCCTTATCAATCGACCGCCCCGCGATGGACACATGGCATTCGTGCGCTCGCCGGACAACATCTCGATCGAGCTGCTCCAAGCCGGTGACTCGCTGCCGCCTGCCGAGCCTTGGCTGTCGATGCCGAACACCGGCAAATGGTGATGGTTAGCCCGCGCCGGCTTTCACGACTTTGAGCACCGTGTCCCAGGTGCGGGTGGTCACGTCTTTGCCGAACGTCTTCTCGATCAGGGTCATGAACACGGGGCCTTTGTCGTTCTGCACGTAAGAGCTCAGCGCGTCGCGGCCGCGCACCGTCCAGATCCGGGCTCCGTGCAGCGCGGGCGGCAATTCAAGCTTCTTTTCCGGCTCCTTCCGCAAGAACGTGACCACGCGTTTGGAGCCCGCGGGCAAACGAAATGCGCGATACGGCTCGGCGTCGATCAACGCCTGCAGCTCGTCGATCGAACGAATGATCACGCCGAACGTTTTGCCGACGTTCTTTTCGATCGTGGCCACGACCTTCTTCTCGATCGCCGAGTCGGTCATGCGCTTGCCGCTGAACACAGCGTTGCCGCTCGAGAGCAAGGTCTTCACGTCCGTGAAGCCGTCTTCCTCGAGCGCGGCTTGCAAGGCCGGCATCTTCAAGTTCATGGGGCTCACCCCTCGCAGGAACGCGGCGTAACGCGGCATGCGAGCAGCTTAGCCAATCACCGAGCTGCGAGGCGAGCCCAGCGAGCGCCCCCCATTCTCGGGTGCGCACCAAGCAAAACGGCCGAGACTTTGGAGTCTCGGCCGTTCGGCGATTCAGTGCGTCACTGACGGATCAGCGACGGCGCGGCCCGCGATCGCGATCACCGCCGCGGCCCGGCGGGCCGTCGCGGCGCGGGCCGCGCTGGGGCGGGCCGGCTTCACGCGAGCGCGCGATGCGCTCTTTGGCGGCTTCGCCCTCTTCACCCTCGGGCAAGGGCAAGAGCTCGCGGCGCGTGAGGCGGACCTTGCCGTCGCGCTCGACGCTGATGACTTTGACGTCGATCTCTTCGCCTTCTTTGAGCACGTCACCGGGCGACTCGATGCGCTCGTGGGCGATCTCGGACACGTGCAGCAAGGCCTCGTTGTTCGGCAAGATCTCGACGAACGCGCCGAAGTCGACCAAGCGCTTCACGACGCCGTGATAGATGCGACCGACCTCGGGCTCCGCGGTGAGGCCCTCGATGATCGCCAGCGCACGCTTGACGGCTTCCGAGTCCGAGCTCGCAATCGACACCGTGCCGTCGTCCTTGACGTCGACGGCGCAGCCCGTCTGATCGACGATGCCTTTGATCGTCTTGCCGCCCGGGCCGATGATGATGCGGATCTGATCCGGCTTCACCTTGACGGTGGTGATGCGCGGGGCGTGCTTGTTGATCTCGGTGCGCGAGGTGGGCAGCGTCTCCAGCATCTTGCCCAGGATGTGCAGGCGGCCTTCGCGAGCTTGCTCGAGCGCCTGTTCCATCACATTGCGGCCGAGGCCCGCGATCTTGATGTCCATCTGAATGGCGGTGATGCCCTTCTCGGTGCCGCAGACCTTGAAGTCCATGTCGCCGAGGTGATCTTCGTCGCCCAAGATGTCGCTCAAGATGGCGAACTTGGGGCCCTCTGCGATGAGGCCCATGGCGATACCAGCCACTGGGCGACGCAGCGGGACACCGCAGTCCATCAAACTGAGCGAAGCGCCGCACACGGACGCCATCGAGCTCGAGCCGTTCGACTCGAGGATCTCGCTCACGATGCGGATTGTGTACGGGAACTCGTCGTGCGTCGGCACGAGGCGTTGCACGGCGCGTTCGGCGAGCGCGCCGTGACCGACCTCGCGACGACCCGGGCCGCGCATCGGCTTGGTCTCCCCGGTGCTGAAGGGCGGGAAGTTGTAGTGGAGCAAGAAGCGCTTCCACGACTCGCCCGTGAGCGCGTCGATCTTCTGCTCGTCCGTCGCCGTGCCGAGGGTGGCCGTGACGATGGCTTGCGTCTCGCCGCGTTGGAACAGCGCCGAGCCGTGCACGCGAGGCAAGAGCCCCACTTCGCAGCTGATCGGACGGATGGTCTTGCCGTCGCGGCCGTCGATGCGCTTGCCGGTCTCGAGCACCATGGTCCGCACGACCTCGGCCTTGCGATGCTCGATTTCCGCCTTGATCAGCTTCTCGGAAGCCAGGAACACGTCGCCGCCGAGCTCTTTCGTGAGCTCCTCGACGACGGCCTTTTTGATGACCGCGTATTGCTCGTAGCGCTTCTTCTTCTCTTTGATCACGCTGGCCGTGCCGAGGTCGGCATCGGCGAGCTCAGCCACGCGCTTGGCGATGCCCGCGTCGAGCGAGGGCGAGATGAACTCGCGCTTCGGCTTGCCGACGGCGGCGCGCATCTTCTCGATCAGCGCCAGGATCGGCTGAGCTTGCTCGTGCGCGAAGAACAGCGCGTCGATCAGCTCCTTCTCGCTGCACTCGTCGGCGCCGCCTTCGACCATCATGATCGCGTCTTTGCTGACGGCGACGGTGATATCGAGGTCGGCCGCGGCGGCTTGGTCGAACGTCGGGTAAACGATCAGCTCGCCTTGCACGCGCGACACGCGGATGCCGACGATCGGGCCGGCCCACGGGATGTCGGAGATGTGCAGGGCGGCGCTGGCGCCGGTCATCGCCAGCACGTCGGTCGGGTTCACCTTGTCCGCGCTGAGCACGGTGGCGATGACTTGGGTGTCCTTCTTGAAGCCCTTGGGGAACAAGGGCCGAAGCGGTCGATCCATCAGCCGCGACGTGAGCACTTCGTAGTCGCGGAGGCGCCCTTCGCGTTTGAAGAAGCCACCGGGGATCTTACCGGCGGCGTACGTCTTCTCGACGTAGTCGACGCTGAGCGGCAGGAAGTCCACGCCGGGGCGTGCTTCCTTGGTGCCGCAAGCGGTGACGAGCACCATCGTCTCGCCACACGTGACGAGGACGGCACCCTGCGCCTGACGCGCAATGCGTCCGGTCTCGAGGGTGATCGTCGTGTCACCCACCTTGACGCTTTCTCGAATGATCATGGAACGGGTTTCCTCTCTGCAGCCGATCGGAATCGGCGGCGCGACGCCCGCAGCTCGCGGTGCGTCCGCCATCTCGGAGGTGGTCCCGGTCCTCGGTTCCAAAGCTGCGCGTTGCTGAACTGCGCGCAGCGCTCGAATCGAAGAACGAGGGTCCACGCCCCCGATGGGCTGACTGTCAATGAACGAAGCCCGAAGCATGCATCGCTTCGGGCACTGCAGCGAGCCCTCCGGGACCATCCCGGCGGGCTCCCAAATGCAGCTCTAGCGGCGGATGCCGAGCGAGCTGATGAGATTGCGGTAGCGGCCGACGTCGCGT
>JBEQTH010000046.1:0-41308 GCA_040348785.1 Myxococcales bacterium
AACATCGTCTCGCCCACGTGGCGCAGCGCCAGGGCCGCCGCGCCCGATACTGCGGCACTCGCGCC
Organism: Myxococcales bacterium; assembly: GCA_040348785.1. Classification (GTDB taxonomy): domain Bacteria; phylum Myxococcota_A; class Polyangia; order Polyangiales; family Polyangiaceae; genus PMG-095. Next base: position 66 of record JBEQTH010000046.1, read on the forward strand.
AATCTTTTCGATCTGCGCCGCTGCTGCGCCATCCAAAATCTCGAGACCACTCAGGCCGTGGCGTCGGCGCAGGCCGCGTGACTGCCGATTTCAAACTGTTTGTCGCTCTAGACCGCTTGCGCTGCCCATCCAATGCCCAAGCGCTGCCCAACTGCACTCGACCCACGTCTACTCACGGGCACTCGCGGAGAGAGCGATCCGAACCATTTTGAGCTAAATTTCCGAGCGTTAGCGTGCAAGGTCGCGTGCCGCTTAAGGTTATTGCCAACGCCGCCCGAGGGTTCGAATCCCTCCCTCTCCGCAAACTAAGACTCGAAGAGTCCAGCTCCCTCGGACACCACACCGAGCCACGCGGGAGGGATTCGAACCTCAGGTACCGAGCGGGGCAAACTAACGGCGAGCGAGCTGCTCTGACGGAGGGTTCGCACCGAGCCGTGGCGCGCCCACCCATGCACGAATCTTTGACGCCCAAGAACCCCCGCGCGTGAACCCGAGCTTTCGACGAGCGGAGCCGGCGCAGCCGGCGAGCACCGCAGAGAATCCCTCCCTCTCCGCAAAGTTACCTGAATCGTTCTCGCTACTTCAAACCGCAGCGCTCTGAGCGCTGCCCACCGGCTGCCCAAAGTTGAGCAGATCGATCGCCTCGCACGGAGCGTTCGGCGCCAGGTGCATGTACCGAAGGGTCATGCTGAGCGTCGAGTGACCAGCTAGCTCCTGAATTGCCTTCGGCGCCGCACCCCGCATGGCGAGCAGAAGGTATGCCTGAGCACGTGCGAGCCGATGATCCGAAGCCCAGCCCGCTTGCAGCCGAAGCGGAGCGCCGCTTCGATTGCCGATTGGGTGAAGGGCTTGCCATCCGCGTGGCAGAACACCAGCTCGGACCTCAGGTGCCGATGCGCCTTGAGCGCGGCTTTGAGCCGCGCCGTTCACTGTCAACGTCGAGATGCGAGTCGTGTCATGCCTACGTCGCCATGGCTTTCTCAACGTCGATTCAAAGCGAGCCACCCGCCGACCCGGCCACTCGCTCGGCGCTCGAAGCTTGCCTTCTCGGCTCGCTCGGCCTCGGTGAGCTGTCTGCCCTGCCGATTAGACATGGCCCTACTGACGACGGTCGCGATTCTCTGCCCGCGCCGCCCCGGTCCCAGCGGCGCGGAGGCCACTCTCGAGGTTTCGACGTGCACGCGGGGGTTATTGTATCAGCCAGTGACCGCGACGGCCGCGAACGGCTCCTCCGTAATTGCGCCAGGCGCCGATACGAGCTTGAGCACCTGCTGACGCGAGCCGGCTTCGCCAACCTAACCTTTCACAAGGGGGTTCACGAAGCACCCGTGGCGCGCAGGAGAGGACATCACTGTCGTTGCACGGGTCTCATAGCTCGTCGGCATCGGGTATCGGACCGACCGCCCAACGTATCAACGTTAAGCTGCGAAAGTCGAGCGGAGCGAGAGTTTCGTCGGCTTCAACGTTTTGTTGGGCGGCGTCTCAGAGGCGTTCAACATCGTCGAGCTTGCTCAACTCCTTGTCGAACGTGGCGAGCGGTACGTGTCCAGCCTTGCGGGCGGATTCAAGGACCATGCAATCGGAGAAGCCAAGCTTCGGCCGGCGCCGGAATCGAGCCAGAGCAGCCGCGACCACTTCGGGATCTTGCACCACCAAGTCGCGATGGTTGAGCAGCATGTCGACGGCTGTGGCAAGCTGCTTGTGTGACAGCTCGAAGACCGAGTCCATCACCCAAATGACCTCCACGAGCACGATGTGGGAAACCCAGGCGCCTTTAGCAACAAACGCCTCGGCGCGAGCCGTCTGACGCGGATCGCCGCGCGTAAGAAGGCGAACGACGACATTTGTGTCAACGGCCCGCATGTCGCTTGACCACGGCTCGCCGCAGGCCAGCCTTCAGCTCGGCTAAGGATTTCAGAGGAGCGCCCTGAGGGAAGAGCGCGGCGTGGATTTCCTCCGAGGAATACGCGCCGGCGCGGCGAACTACCAAACGCTCACCATCTTCTTCCCACTCGAGGACTGAGCCGGGCGCAAGGCCGAGCTTGCGTCGTACCTCTGCGGGGACGGAGATCTGGCCTTGAGCTGTGAGCTTCGACGAGGCAAACGACATGCGGGTACATTACCACGGTAATGGAACAACCGCAAAGCATGGCGTCGTCCGCCCAACGTACTCGGTCGACGCCTCCGGCTTATCGTTCACACCGATCGGGTCCCACATGTCCCAGAGAATCCGGCCAACGCGGCCCGTCCCAACTCGGCGCGGACGCTCACAACACGGCCTGTTCGCGTAATATCTCTTAGGCTAACGAATGGTTAGATCGAATCGTCGCGGACCCACGAGGCTCTCACGACCGACGGTGGTGGACAGCTCATGAGCCCCGCTGAACGAGCACACCGCTTTGGTCTTCCTATTCTCACGCGGGCGCAGGCAACGCGGGCGCAGGCAATGCAGGCGCGGCCAACGCGGGTGCTGGCAACGCCGACGCGGGCGGCTCGACCAACGCCGGCAAGGCCTTCGCACAGGATCGCTTTCATTTCGGAACCATCGATTCGATCGCCAAGAGCGCCGGCTCGTCGATGATCTCGCAGCTCGACTTCTTTATATCAGGCTGGATCCAGGGTGACTCCTACGGCGCCAACGGCTCGGCCGCCGGCGAAGATGCGCTCTGGAACGACGCCGCAAACATCAATGCGCGCATCGCCGACGGCGTCGTGTCCATCTCGCAGTACAATCCCAAGTCCGAATGGGGCTCGCGGATCGCGGCCATCCGAGCGCAGCTGAACACCCCCAAGTTCAAGCCTTGAAGTGTAGACGACGTTAGGGCTTGCCCCGACGTGCGCCAAGATGGGCGGAGCTTGATGCGCCGCGGCCGTCGGCTCGCGCCGTAGGAGCTCGTCGAGTGTCGCGCAACGAACGGCGTGGCCTTTCCGATTTCTTCAATACAGGTCTCGCCTCGCCCGCTAAGGATGCCGCTGTTCGAAACAGAGGAAGGGTGTCCAATGATCCACGGCGCCAACGGCTACCTGCTCGACCAATTCCTTCAGGACAGCAGGAACCAGCGCACCGACCTGTACGGCGGGAGCATCGAGAACCGCGCTCGGCTCATGCTCGAGGTGGCTGACGCGGCCATTTCGGTGTGGGGTCCCAAGCGCGTCGGCATGCACCTTTCTCCGCGGGGCGATGCCCACGCCATGGGCGACTCCAACCCGCTGGCCACCTTCGGCTACGTGGCGGAGCAACTCGGCAAGCGCGGCATCGCCTTCATCTTCACCCGTGAATCTCTGGGCGAAAATCGCATCGGTCCCGCGTTGAAGAAGCGGTTCGGCGGCGTGCTGATCGCGAACGAAGGCTTCAGCCGAGAGACCGTGCAACAAGTGCTCGACGCGGGCGAAGCCGATGCCGTGTCTTTCGGCAAGACGTTCCTCGCCAATCCGGATCTACCGCGCCGCCTGCAAATGAACGCGCCGCTCAACCCGAACGACAACACCACCTTCTACGGCTACGGCCAGCCCGACCTCGCCGTGGGCTACACCGACTACGCCCGGTGGCGCGCTCCCGTCACCGGGAGCAGCTTGGGTTCGCCCGCCCAATTGGCATCGTCATAAGGCGCGCCCGATGCTTGTCGGTCATTGGACTGCCTCAAGTGGCATGACCACGAACAAGCGCTCCTCTAGCGAATACGAGCGATTGCTTCGACCTCCGTCAAGCCGCCCGCTCCGGAATGCGCGGCAGCTCAGCCAGCTTTGGCGCTACCTTCCTGACCAAGCGCAAGAAGTCCTCTGCGCTGGTGTGGATATTGAACACGCCGCTGCCCACCAGCATCATGATGATGGAGAAGGCCATTTCGAGTAGCTTGGAGCGGACGAGGACGTGCGACGGCAGCAGCCTCACGCGATGGCGGCGAGTCCATTCGGCGATCAGGTTGCGAGAAGGCGCGGGCATGCGAGGGGATTGCCGCAGATCCACGAATAGCGTCAATGTCGAGGCGCGTTCTAACTCGCGATCGAGCTCCGCGAGCACGGCAGCTTCGATACTGGTATCCGTGGCATCGAGGACCTCGCCGGACGCGCTGACCAGCACCACCCCGGGCGTGATCACCGCAACGCGAACCCGCAAGTGGGTGCCGCAGAACAACTTTGCCCCATCAGCTAGGACCTCGACCATGTCGGCGTCTTACGCCCCTCGCGGACAGAACGCTCTGATTCATTGTCTTTTCCTGTTCTCGCTCGATTCCGACTGGCACTCCTTCGGCAAATACGTCGATCCGCCTTCCCGGGCGGGAGGCGTCAGCGATGCTCGCGCGCGCCCCTGCGCGCTCCCTGACTCCCCCGATTTCAGAGCGCGGCGTGCAAGAGCGCGATAGCTGCACTCGGATCTCGCATCACGAAGTTCTATGTGCTCACAGCGTGGGTGGTGCCGCGCGCTCGGCCGGCGTTGCTGTGGGGTGTTGCGGTGGCGCCCCTGGAGGCGATCGAGGTGAGCCAACTTCATCGAGCGCCGCTCATCGATCGCGTTCGGGCAATGGCGCTCGGCGGTCTGCTTTTGGGCGTGTTCGCGCAATATCTCTTAGGTTAACGAATGGTTAGATCGAATCGTCGCGGACCCACGAGGCTCTCACGACCGACGGTGGTGGACAGCTCATGAGCCCCGCTGAACGAGCACAGCGCTTTGGTCTTCCTATTCTCTACGATTGGCCAAGTCCGCGCGGGGCGTCAGGGCTGCTGAGGAAGCGATCGCGAGAACGCTACCAGATTCTGGCACTTTGCTGGCGCAAGATACAGCGTCTGGGTGGGTGCGTCGAAACGGTAGTGGAAGCGCAACGTCTCTGGAGGGAGAGCTCCAATGGATGGATGAGTGCTGGTCCCGCCGTATCCCCACCAGCTCGTGCTGCGCGACCCGCTGTTCGAATGAAACGTCATGACCTCGCCCTGGATTTCGAATGTTCCTACGCGTTGGAAGCCCAGGCCATCGTAGTCGCCAACGTAGGATTCCTCAAACGTTGCGCTGCCATCGGAGGCGAGCGTGATTCGATACCACTCCTCGTTGTAGTAGTCGCCATCGTCCTGGATCGGTCCGGAGAACTCCCATGAACCTGCGAGCGCTTCGGAAGTTGCGGGCGCGCCTTGCTGGCTCGGCTCGCAATGACAGCGCCAGGTGAAGCGCTCGAAGCTGAAAGCTCCGGCGTCTCCGGCATCTCCGTTGTCACCGCACTCTGTTTCGCCGACCGCGGCTTTCCCGCCGACCCCGGCTTCAGCCCCTGCACTACCGCCAGCACCGGCATCGCCGCCGGCGCCCGCATTGGTGCTGGGACCCGCTCCCGCATCGCCGCCGGCGCCCGCATCGGTGCTGGGACCCGCTCCCGCATTCCCGCCAGCACCGGCATCGCCGTCCGTGAACCGGCCGGCGCTGCCGGCTTCGCCAATGTCGCCCGAGGCGGCGCCCGCGGCGCCGGACGGTGCTTCATCCTCACTGTTGCACGCGCCCACAGCCGCGAGCGTCAGAGAAACACAAATCCAGCCCCAGTACCTCATCACTGCAGTGTAGCGATCGCCGGTGTGGAAGCACGCGAAAGTTGAAATCGGCGCAAGCGTGACGCTCCTTTGGATGGGATGGGATCGGCCCAGTCAAGCGATCTCGCGCGAGCGATAGGAGGAGCTCCCGCGGAAAGGTGGAGGCTGTCGAGGATTGCAGAAGCAGGCTCATCGTCCAGGATGAGTGCGATGAAATTCAGGCGGCCACCGCACTGACAGGCCAGTGCGTCGACGTCATGGACGCGCTTCAGGAGCTCCGCCCCGTCAATACGTGTCGATGGTTCACGGAGGGCGGCAGGCGCGAGATATCTGGGAGCGACGGCAGCCACGCAATACGGGGCTGGGTCACCGCATCGGCGAGCAAGGATTGGCAGGGTGGACGGTTTCACGATTCGTGCGACCGCGATCGCCGGCGTAGCTGTGATAGCTGCGGTACTGTCAGGGGGGCAGCTGCCGTTTCGTCTCGTTGATGGCAACAACACAACCGGAACGGCACGACCTTCTCTCGCCAAGAAGAGTGCGGCGCGAACACACCGTAGAACCGGATCAGGGGCCGAGCACGGAATTTGGGGAGGCAGGAAGCGCGCAGGCCGCAGGCCGAGCACTGGACGGTGCGGGGCAACCCCAATCAAGTGTACGAGCAACCGTACCGATGTTTCGCACCGAGCCGTGGCGCGCGCCCACTCATGCACGAATCTTTGACGCCCACGAAGCCCCGAGCGTGAACCCGAGGTTTCGAGGAGCGGAACCGGTGCAGCTGGCGAGCACCGCAAAGAATCCCTCCCTCTCCGCAAATAAATCTGAAAGAACCGAGCTCCCTCGAAGCAGCGCATGAAGGACTGGACGGATTCGAACATCAGAGAGCCCCACGCGATTGTGAGGTCATCAATCTTTCGATGAATTCGGCGTAGCGCTCAAACGTGCCACGGCGGTTTGAGCGCGCTTCGGGCGGGGCGAAATAGTCGCGTTCCAAGCGACTCGCATTCTGATAACGCTCTTGTCGGGCAAGCGTCTGCGGCTCTCGGCCGCACCGTTAGGTGCCTGCGGGAGTGGGCCATGTTTCGATTTGCTGCACGTATCGTATTCAGTGGCGCGCTGCTGTTTGGTTGTAGCGCGGCCCCAGGTGGCGGATCCGACGAAGCTACGGGGTCGATCGACCTCGCGCTGAGCGCGGCCGGCGTAACGATCGATCGCGTGAGCTACGCGATCACTGGCGCCAGCTACGATAAGGCGGGCAGCTTCGATGTGACGAACAGCACGCGGATTTCCGCCGTCATCGGCGGCATCCCCGTGGGCAGCTACCAAATCACTCTCCAGGCCGTGACCGAAGGAACGCCGCAGCTCACGTGCCTGGGCTCCGCATCGTTCGTCGTAGTCGCCCGCATGACGACGACGACCCATGTCGACTTGCTCTGCCGAGCACCGGTGACGAATGGCAGCGTCATGGTCAACGGCTCGGTCAGGATTTGCCCCATTATCAACGCGATTTCGGCCACCCCTGCGGAGACTCGGGTCGGCGGCGCCATGATCTTGTCGGGCCTGACGGACGAGCCCGACGACTCGGGCGCCGTGCCCTTCTCTTGGCAGTCGAGCGGAGGGCTTCTGTCTTACGAGCAGTCGCTGTCCCCGACGCTGACATGCACCGCTCCAGGTCCGATCACCGTGACCTTCACCATCGACGAAGGGCAGCCGTGTGAGGTGAGCGATTCGCTGTTGGTGATGTGTTCGGCGAGCAGCACGCCGCCCCAGGAAGATGATCCGAACACCGCGGGTGACGATCGCGCTGGGTACACCGCGTGCGGCGGTCAGAGCTGCGCCCCGGGCTTCGGCTGCTGTATCGACGGGCCAAACTGCGGAACAAGCGACCAAGCGTGCGCGAGCCCTTTCGCTTTCCAGAGCTGCGACGGACCAGAGGACTGCTCGGTCGGCACGCAGTGTGCGATCTCATCGCACGCCATTGCTTGCGCTATTCCCTCGCCGTATTTCGGCATCTTTTGTCACACCGACGCTGATTGCGATCAGAACGCTTCCCCCAATCCCTGCACGGAAGGTGTTTGCAATGTGCCATTCCTCTGAGCTGTCTCGGATTCGAGTATTTGCCATCGCCCTCGCCACGCTGATCGCGCTCGCTGCACCCGCTGCCCGCGCGCAGGCGGAAACTCCTGCGCCAACGCTCGAGCCCAGCGCGCAGCTAGCCGACTTGCCGTTGCCCCCCGGGACGCCCAGCCCCTGCGCCGAGTTCGGTTGCTACAACGGCTCGGTGCTCGATGGCGATACGGTGGCCGCGCGCGGAGACGAGTACCACGGGGTCTATGTCTTCGCGCGAGGCGCCGATGGTAGCCTGAGCTTGCAAACGCTGCTGAGCAATCCCGAGCTAGCCCCGGCTGAAGACGACTACGAGTTCGGGCTCCGGTTGGCCGTGGGCGGAGACGTTTTGGTGGCGTCTGGCGCGTCCCAAAACGTACCAAAGGTGTACGTCTTCAGGCGTCACGGGGCGACCTGGCGCTACCAGCAGGCGCTGCCTGGTCCTGCCATCGGACTGCTGGTCTCGCATCGTACCGTGTTCATCGGCACGGGCGCCGACGTTCGGGTGTTCGAGCCCAATCTGCGCGGTGTATTCCGACAATCGGCCGTGCTCAAACCGCCCGTAGCGGTCGTGAACAATGCGTTCGGCTCGAGCCTGTCGTTCGACGGACTCACGGCCGTGGTCGGCGCGCCAATTCAGGTCGGCTATAGCGGCGCGGGAGCGGCCTACGCGTTCGACCGCTTCTTCACGTTCTGGGTGTTCGTGCAAAAGTTCGTCCCCGCCGGTGGCCTGATCGATCCGGCGTTTGCCAGCGGCGTCGGCATCGATCGCGAGCGGATCGCGATCGGTGCTCCTGGCACGCCCGGGGTGCAGCCGAATCGACCTGGCGTCGTGCAAACTTACGTGCGCCGCGGCTGGCAATGGCGCGCCGCTGACGTGATCACCAATCCAATCCCGGACGACGGCGAATACCGCAGTTTCGGCGACGTACTGGACCTGCAGGGGACCCGCTTGTTGGTCAGCGGCAACACCCGTTACCCGTTTGCGGCTCCCGCGCTGATGAACTACGTCTTCGACGTGCGGCCCGCGCCACGGCTGATCGCCGTGCTCGACGCGGGAGGCGCACGCTCGGTGCAACTCTCGGGACACACGGCTCTCGTCGACCAACTGAGTTTTCGCCTCGGGACCTATCCCGTGCTCTTCGATTTACCGAACTGACGAGTACCGAGATCAGCAGCGGCGCCGGCGCTCAGCACAGCCCGGCGCCGCAATGATCCGTTTGCGTCGCGTGAGCAGCACGGCGGCCGCCAGGGCGCCGAGCGCAAATGGGGCGCTTCGCGGAACATCGCTTCCTGCACATCGTCGAGCTTCGTTGGAGCACGCGCGAAGTGACGCGACGAGGGCAAAGTGTGCCTTTTACGTTGGATGAGCTTCCGGCGATTGGGAGACGAACGACGCGCCAAGCGTGGGTTGACGCCCGGAGTGCCACGCGGTGCACTGCAACGTCTCGATGAACCAGCAGCCAAACCAAGCCCATGACTGAGCCCAGGCAGCCCCCTCGTCACTTTTCCATGCTGCGTGACTTCCGCGCGGCGGACTTCTTTACGCTCGGGAACGGCTTTGCGGGTTGTGGCGCGATCCTCGCGTTCATGCGCTTTTGTGCGGATGGGCGGAGCTCTTTTTTCTGGATCGGCACGGCCCTGCTCCCGGTCGCCCTGGCCATGGACATCTTGGACGGTCGGGTGGCGCGGCTGCGCCGCGAAGCATCGATCTTGGGTCAAGAGTTGGATTCGCTCGCAGACGTCGTGTCGTTCGGCGTAGCGCCGGCGGCCATGGCCTTCGCTTGTGGCTTACGCGGCGAGGGCGACGCCCTGTGTTTGATGTACTTCGTTGCGTGCGGGATCAGTCGCCTCGCGCGCTACAACGTGACCGCCGCGAGCCTCTCGGCGGCCACGGGTAAGGTGCGCTACTTCGAAGGCATGCCGATTCCGAGTAGCTTGCTGCTCGTCGCGTTGCTCGCCATCCTATTCGCGACGGGCCGGCAAGGCAGCGAGCTACCGCTTTCGGTCTGGCAGCTCGGCCCGGTCTCGCTGCACCCGGTCGCACTACTCTATCTGGCCCATGGCAGCGCCATGATCAGCAAGACGTTGCACATTCCCAAGCTATGAGCCGCGGCGCTGGGCGCAGCTGCCCGGCTCGATACGATGGTCTCGCCGATACCATCGTCCTATGGGCGTCGACGCTTGGGCGCGACATCCAGAGGGGGACCCGCATGCATCCGTGTGCAGACACCCGGACGAGTCCCATGAGCGCAGCGCTCGCTGAGTCCGCTGCCAGCCGGTGCAGGCCGGCTGAGCTCAGCGCTCGGCGAAGGCCGCCGCGAACACGGCCTCTCCCGCAAACCAGCGTTCGAGCGCCGTTGGATCGCTGAGCGCGATGTGCAAGCCTGCGGTGAGCTCCAAAAGCTCTGCCGGCAAGTGAGCGGCTTCGATGCCGGCAAGCAGGCCGAGCGCCACGGCCGCCGAGTCGCGCACCAGCGGCTCGTTCCACTCGACGATCTCCAAGTCGTCATCGAGCGAGCGACGGCAGGACTCCGCATCGAGCGAGTTGTAGCCCCTGCAGGCCAGCGGGCGAGCCGGGTACACCAAGCAGGCGCCCTGTTCGCTGAGCAGCGCGCACGGGATGCGCGCGGCTACCTTGGCGTCGGCGGAGAAAATGCGTTCATCTTGGCTGAGCTCCGCAACGCGCGCCTGGATCCGCTCGCGCGTCTCGGCGGAGACGCTGCTCTTCAGGTACTCGGCCACCGCGAAAATCTCGGGCACGGTCAGCGAAACCTTCATGTGGCAACACCAATGACACCCCGCATGACAGGCGATCGCTTGCGGCGTCGGGATGAGCTCCAGATGATAGCGCCGGCGCTCATCGCTCACGGACATGGCGCCACCGGCCGCTTGCAGCACGCGTTGCAGTGGTGCGCCCGTCGCCAGATGCGCGCTGGCCGCGTGACGTGCGGCTTCCGACAATTCTTGCTCAGCTGCGCTGAGCCCAGCGCGAAAAGCCGCGAAGCGAGCAGCGCGCGCTTCGCGGTCGTCGTTGGGCGGGGTCACTGAAATTCGTTTTGAAGGACGCCGGTCACGCTGGTCAACTTTCCGTTGCGCACCGAGCGTTGCCAGCTGGCGACGGCCGTGCCGTCACCGAGCACCGCGACCTGCGGATAGCGGTAGCCAGCGAACGCGCTGCTCACCGCGGCGGGAGTGGACCACTTGCTGCCGGTGCCGGTGAAGCGCGAAAAGAAGACATCGGTGGGCAAGACGGCCGTGGTCGCGACAGCGTCGCTCTGTTGCACCCAAAGCATCAGCGCGTTGCCCCGGCCGTCAGCGGCCAGCGAAGGAAAGCTGGAAGTGTGATTACCGTCGGAGATGATGCTCGCCGAGCCCCACGCGGTTTTGTACTCGTTGGTGTACACGTTGTACGGTGTGCCGCCGCTCTGTGCCCACGCGACCAAGTAGCTCGAGCCCGTCCACACCGTCGGGATGCTCCGATTGAGCGAGATGGTGGTCGTCGCGTTGCTGATGACGACCGGCGTGCTCCACGCCTTGTTGTAGTAGCTACCCATCAGGTCGTACGTGGTAGTCCCGGTGACGCGCGGGTAGACGAGCACGGCGCCGCCCGTGGGATCGGTGGCTAGGCCAACCGCCTGCCCGTAGCTATCGCTCGGGGTGGCGCCGATAGCGCTCGAGCCCCACTTGGCGGTCGAGGCGACATAGCGATGCACGAACGTGGTTACCTTGACCGGCGACCCGGCGGCGAATTGGTAGGCGCAGAAGCCGTTGCCTGCGGCGTCGAAAGCCAGCGAAGGCCAGCCCACCCCGCTCGATACCTGAGCGTAGGCGAGGTACGGCGAGGTTGCGTCCCAGGTGCCTGCCGCGCTGGCGTGACGAGTCCAGACACCCCAGTAGTCCACCCCCGCAGTCGAGTCATACGAGTACGAGCTCCAGACCACGTGCGATTCATTCTTGGCCGTCATGGCGACGGTGAGGGTGTCTGGGGTGACGGCCGGAGTGGCTGGCAGATCGAGCCGCGCTTGCGCGGGGTCCCAGGCTCCGCCCACGTAGCGACGGCCTTGGATGCTGTTCCCAAGGGTCGCGTCGAACTCCATCCACACGACCGTCACGTTGCCGCTCGCGTTCATGGCCAGCGCCGGGTAGCGCGCCGACGACGTGCCGGTGTTCACTTTGGCTGGGGTGGCCCAGCCCTTACCCTCGCTGTAGAACGAAGCGTAGATTTCGTAAGCGGTGGAACCTGACTGCGCCCAAGCCGCCACCGCTCGCTTGCCACCGTCACTGGCGACGGCCACCTGACTCGAAAGGTCGTAGGCCGTGACCGTACCGAGCGCGGTCTCGGCCTTGCCCCAAACGCCGTCGCGAATGGTGAAGCCCGACGTAAACGCAGCCTCCAGCGCGGTGCCCGAAGCGTCGGTGACCGCCGTGCTGACGTTCACGTTGTAAGCGCCGAGGAGCGCAAAGTTCGCGTCGGGGGTGAACGTCACCACGCCATCGGCGTAACTCACCGCACCGGCGACGACGGCACCACTCGCGTCTTTGATTTGAACGCTGTCGGCAGTGACCGAAGCCGGGGCGAGTGGCTCGGAGAACGTGATCTTCACCGACGACGCGTTTTCGACGTTCAGCGTCTTGTCCTTCGGTGAAACGGAGACGACGGTTGGCGCGCCGGGCATGGGCTCCGGGGGCACGTAGGCGCCGCCCTCGCCGCCCTCGCCGCCTTCGCTGGTGCTGCCTGCGGCGCCGCCCTCGGCGCTGCTCCCAGCGTTCGAAACTTTACCGGCCGAGCCGGCCGAGCCGCTCGTGTTGCGACCGGCCGTCCCTTCACCCGCGCTACCGCCGTCGGTGATGATGACCTTCTTGCTGTCGAGGCCCCCACAAGCGGAGAACACGCTGGCAGCGGCCACCGTCAAGAGCGCGCAAAGCTGAGCCCGATTTCGATACGACATCTTAAACTCCAATCAACGATGCTGCCTCAGCACCACGGCGCGTCAAGCACCCGACAAGGGTCAGAAGCGACCACTCAAGCCAACTGAGCCCAAGCCAATCCAGGGGTGCACCCCGGCGGTGGGCTTTTCGCTGTCGTGTTTGCTCGAGAGCACGAACAGTGTGGTCCCTGCTGCGACACCGACGCCACCGACGACGAACCCGACGATCGACAGCGTTTTTGCGCTGTCCCCGTCCTTGCCCAGTTGATCGCGGCGATTGGCGTCTGCTTGGCTGAGCTGGCACGGGTCTTCTTTGCACAGATCATTGCCGTCGGAATACTTGCCCTTGGCCTTGAGCGCGAACACCGTGCCCGCGACCAGGCCGACGGCGCCCACGCCGAAGGCAACGTACGACGCCGTGCGCAGCGAATTGCCCTTGCTCAACGTAGCCGAGTCGACCGAAGCGGAGCTCGCGGGCGGCTCGCCGACGGGCCCCGCCGCAGGCGTTGCGACCGGGGGCACGGCGTTGGGCGCGGCCTTGAGTTGCAACGTGACCGTGCCTGCGCCGCCCTCTTTGAGCGTCACGGTTTGCGAATCGCTTTCGACTCCAGCTCCACTCGCGCGCAGGGTGTGCTGACCCGGATCTGCCGGACGCGCCACGCCGACCAGCGCCGAAGGCACCGGTGCGCCGTCCATGGTGACCGTGACACCAGCCGCGCCGTCACCCACGACATTGACGGTCAGGCTCGCGAGCCGCGGCTCGAGCACTGCCTGCTCCTTCCGCGCGTCCTCCCGGGCCTTCACCACCGCCGCGGGCGCCGCGGCATCCGCCTGCTCGCGCGTGATGATCAGGTACGTCTCGTTGGCCTTCACGAGCTGCCCGAGCTGCACCAGCGAGCGTGCCTTGTACAGCAAGTGCACCGGGGAGTGGACGAGGGCCTCGGCGCGCGTGAACAAATCCACCGCTTGCGCCCAGCGCTTGCCCTCGAAGGCCGCTTGGCCTTGTGTGGCGGCGGCGCGTGCCCCGGACTTCTCCTCTTCGGTGGCTGCGCGCGCCGGCGTCACCCAAAGGCTCACGCAGACGATCGAAGCACCTGACAACCCGGCCAAAGTCCCAAGGAATCGCATGACCGAAGACGGTATCACGAATCCGCGACCGTCAAATCGGCGATTGGTACGACGATTCTCTACGTTTGTCACGTTTGTCGGGTCGAGCTTGCAGACACTGGCCCTTGGCGTCGGCTTGGCAAAAGCGAGGCGAGAAACGTTCCGCGAGCTGCAGTGCACGCACCTGTGAGCGCCCACCAGCTCCCGGCCTGGCACGGGGCACGAAACGTGGTTGTCTGTGAGACATGAAGCTCGCCAAACCGCGTGACCTCGCGAACCGTTCGCTCGGGCTGCTTTCGGGCGCGGTCGGCCTGGTGCGCGCAGTGAGGGAGGGCGTGATTCCGGGCCCGCTCTGGCTCGCCCTGCGTGCGGCCAACGAGCTGGCGCGGCGCATCGCGGAGCAGCCGACACCGGTGGCGAGCGCAGCACAACGCCGCACGCTGCTCGCCGCGGGCGCTCAGATCCGCGCCATGACCGCGCACCTGATCATCTCGACCGAGGAGCGCGACCCACGGAGCGTGACGGCCGAGCTGAGCGAGTTGGTCACGCGCACGTTGGAGTTGATCGAGCGCGTGACCGCCGAGCCCACGAGCATCGCGGGTCAGGCGAGCGATGTGAAGGTGATCGACGTGACCGCGGTCGAAGTCGAGCGCGAGCCCCGCTAGCGGATTCGTTGACGTAGACGCTCGAAATTCATCGTCGAGGTTTGCCGCGAACCGGTCGGCCTCGGCTACGCTCGGCGCGCGCGTCACAAACCGAGGGCCGACCGCAGGCGGGCTTCGCCCGCGCGGCTGATGGGGACGCTGCGACCGCCGTGCAAGATCGCCATCTTGCTGCCGTTGCCCCAAGGCTCGATACGGGCGACGCGATTCACGTTGAGCAAGTACGAGCGGTGCACGCGCACGAATTGGCGCGGATCGAGATTGGTTTCGAGGCTCTGCAGGGTCTGCTGGGTGAGCGAAGAGCGCGCGTCGTGAAAGACTTCGACGTAGTCGTCTTGGCCGCGCACGAAGTCGATCGCGGGCACGGCGATGATCAGGATCTCCGCGCCGTCGCGGATCACGAGCCGCTCGAGAAACGTGCCGGGGTTTCGTGCGGCTTGAGCCAGCTCGGGTGCTGTCACCCGGCGTGGCTCACCCAGGCGTTCCCGTGCCCGGTCGAGCGCCTGCGCCAAGCGCTCCGCGGAGAAGGGTTTGAGCAGGTAGTCCACGGCGTGCACCTCGAAGGCGCGCACGGCGTACTCGTCGAAGGCAGTCGTGAAGATGACAGCGACCTCGGGCGCGAGCAGGTCCAACACTTCGAAACCGTCGAGCTTGGGCATCTGCACGTCGAGCAAGAGCAGATCGGGCCGATGTTGCTTGGCGAGCTGTAGTGCTTCCAGCCCGTTCTTGGCTTGAGCAATGACGTGCCACCCGGGATGTGCCCGAAGGTACTCGACGAGCAGGCGGCGCGCCGGCTCTTCGTCGTCGACGATGAGCACGCGCCGCGGCTCGGCCGCTTCGCTCACGGCGCCCCCGGAGAGTGGGGCGCGCTCGCCGGTAGGTCGAGCACGACCGTGAAGCGGCCGGGCTCACGCTCGATGCGCAGTGTCGCGTCGTTTCCGTACTGTCCGAACAGCCGCGCCCGCACATTCGCGAGCCCCAGGCCGCCGTCATGGCGTCGGGGTGCCGGGTCCAGCCCGTTCTCGAGGCTGAGGCTCAGGCGCCCGTCGCTACAGCGCGCGCGCAAGCGGAGTGGCTCGGGCTCGTCCACCGGTGCAATGCCGTGCGTTACCGAGTTCTCCACGAGCGGCTGCAGGAGTAGCGAAGGGATCTGGCACTGTTCCGCGGCTTGTTCCAAGGACACCTCCACGCGCAAACGCTCGCCCAAGCGTAGCGCTTCCATCGCCAGGTAGCGCTCGCACAGTGACCATTCTTCGCGCAGAGAGACCAGCGAGTGCTGCTGAGCGCCGAGCGTGCCTCGCAGGTACTGTGAAAGGAGCAGACACGCCTCACGCGCCTTCACGGTATCGTAACCGATGAGCGCGCTCACGGTGTTGAGGCTATTGAACAGAAAATGCGGGTGTACTTGGGCACGCAAGGCGCTGAGCTCGGCGCGTTGCGCGGCCAGCGCGAGCACTGCCTCGCGTTCGCCGGCGGTGCGGCGTTGTTCGAGCTCGGCGAGCATGTAGTAGAAGGTCGCAACCAAAAGGTAGAACAGCGCTCCCACGCCGACGAGCGCGCCCTCGGCCGCGGCAACGTCGCTCGGCAGTGCGCGCCAGACCGGAAGCAGGCCGAGCAGCTCGGCGAAGAGCTTCGAACAAGCCAAAAAAACGACGCTCCACAACGCGGCGGTCGCCGCGTGAATGGACGCGATGCGCCAAAACCTTGCGGGCAACAGCGGCAGGGCACGGCACAGGTACCAAACCGGCAAGGTGCCCAGCGCGAACGCCAACGTGCTGGCCGCGCTCAGGACCAACGCTCCGAGCGAGGCCGCCGAGTGAATCAGCACCCAGGGCACCGCCGAAAGACCCGTCCACAAAAACAGGTAGGCCGACAGTGAACGGCGTTGGGTCAGGAGGGGATGCACGGCGCTCGATTGGCTACGTTGGCTCAGTTGTGGATGCTGATACCGCCGAGGGTGACCGAGCCGACGACGCGCAAGAGCGGCGCGTCGGTCGAGCCCTGTGTGGTGCGCGTCGAGTCATCTGCGCCGCCGAGCAGCGGAATCACGTCGTTCTTGACCTGCCAGGTGTCCGGCACGCGGATGTCGACTCCACCCATCAAGATGCGCACGTCCAAGAGCGCGCCCCCGGGGTCGAGCCGCGCCTGTCGCAAGTCGATCTCGACGCCACCCGCGGTCACGCCGAGCTCCCCGCCTTTCCAAGCTTGCGACTCGACCTTGAATTCCAGGCCCGAAAACAGGATCTGTTTATCCAACCGGTCGTCGACGGTAGTCGGAGCGCCGTGCCGCGGCTCTTCGTACGAGTCGTCGTCGGCATCCAGGCCCGCGGCCGCAGGTGGGTCCGTGTGCGGACCTTGCCCGCGTGTTCCGCGTACGGCTCGAATCAAGAACGCGACTCCGAGCAACACCAAGAGCCCCGGCCACAGGCGCGCTGCCGGAAAGACCAGGAACCCGAGGTTACTGGCGAGCAACAGCGCGCCCACGGCCGCGAACGCGAGGGCGAAGAGCGCGCCCATGAAACCGCGCGCTCGCAACAAGCCCGAGATCCCGGCGCACACCAAGATGAGCGGCCAAAAGTCGACGACCCGGACCTGCGGCGGCAACAAACCAAACTCGCGAGCGAGCAGCCCGCCGCCGACCGAGACCAAAATCAGGCCCGGCCACAAGCCTGGCTGGTGGTGGTGGTGGTGGTGGTTCGTGCGCATCGGCTGCTCCTATCGTACCGAGAGCCCACCGGCTACGATCATCCCCACGGTGCGCAGGCGAGGCCGCCGCCCCGTCGCGCTCGGCCGCCGCCAATTGCCGGTCACGCCGCCGCAAATCGCGTCGACCTGGCAGGCCACTTCGCAGCCCGGTGGCAGGAGGATTTCGATGCCGCTCAGCGCGGCCTGAAGATGAAGCGTCGCTCCCTCGGGGCTGAGCTGCGCTTCCCGGAGATCGATGGTCACCCCCGAAAGCACCGAGGTCACGCGCCCGCTCCGAAACTCTGGCGAGAGCACGCAAATCCACGAGCTGCCGAGCGCCGCACCTCGCTCGAAGCCGTCATCGACCACCGTCACACATTCCGGCTCGAAGTCCTCGTCGAAGCCGTGCTCGAAGTCGTCCTCGAAGCCATCGTGCCAGCTGCCGGTTGCGGTTGCTCTCGTCTGCATGCTGTCCTCCAGTGAGGGGCTCGAAGTGAGCCGCCTTTCTAGAGCCCAAAGTAGAGGGCTCGGCCCGCCTCGGCTCGCCCCGATCGGTCAACGCCCGAGTCATGCCGGTGAACGCCCGGATGCCTGGGTAGACCGTATCGGGATCCGGCCGATCCGGGCTAAGCTCCCGCAGGGTGGATACGAAGGGTTTCTTCAAGCGCGTCTCGTCGGCTCCGACCAACCCAGGCAAGCCTGCGCTGACGCGCACGTTCGACGTCGCGGACTTGTATCGAGGACCGGTGGCCGAGCGGCAGGCAGCGGTCGATCCCGCGGGCGTGCCGCTCGATGAGAAGCTGCGCCAAGCCTACTTTTGGATCGTCAACACGGCGATCATCAGCCCGCACTACGACATCGAGTACAACGATGCGCCGCCCGCGACGTTCGTCCTCGGCGACAGCAAGAGCCAGCTGAGGCTGCCCACCGCGCAGAGCTATTCGAGCTTCGTGCTCCTGCCGCTGCTCACGTTCGCGACGCGCAGGAAGTGTCTGTTCATCGGCGGGCCCGGCCGCGGCAAGACGGCCAGCGCCCTCTTGATGGGCGTGCTCGCGGGCTACCCGCTGCGTGAAGTGAAGCGCGCCATGCAGCACGGCCAGCCACAAATGACGATCGCCGACTTGCTGGGCAACCCGTTGCCTTCCGACTTGGTGAGCGCCAAGAGCATGGATGATATCCGGATCGCCTGGCGCAAATGGCTCGGTTTGCGGGTAAAAATCATCGACGAATACAACCGCATCCCGACGCGCACCCAGAGCGCCCTGCTGACCCTGATGGGTGACAACTACGCGGAGCTGCTCGACCACATTTACGAGTGCCCCGAATCAGCTTGGTTCTTCACCGCCAACGACGATCAAGGCGGCGGCACCTACCAGGTGATCGAAGCCCTGCGGGATCGCATCGACGTGGTGGTCCAGGCGCTCGCCTTCAACCCGCGGTTTTTGCACGAGCTCCTGACGCGTGTCGAAGAGAACATTCGCCCGGAAGAGGTGGTGCCGCGCCAAATCATCTTCACGGAGCAGGAGATCGACCGCTTGGCTGAAGAGATCCGCGCAGTCGAGCTGGGGCCGCTGGTCCGGCGTCGGCTCGAGTTCTTCACCAGCCAGTTCGAGTTTTGCGAAGTAGCCGCTCAGCAGTTCGAGTACAAAACCAAAGACACGGTGCGGCTGTCCGGCGTGGATTGGCTGAACGTCACCGCGCAAGATACCGGGCGCGATCGCTTGAAGGATCTGGGTTGCCAGACCAAAAATGGCTTGTCGGTGCGGGCGCTGATGACGCTCATCCACTACGCCAAAGCGATCGCGTATTTCAGGGGCAACCCGGAGGTCGCGCTCGACGACGTGCGCCAGGTGCTGCCGTTCGTGTTGCATGACAAGCTGACCTGCGACCCCGAAGCGCCGTTCTTCGAAGCGCCGGGCAACGCGCCGCTGCGCGCCGATCGCATCGGCTGGCTGCGGCGGCTGTTCGACGACAGCTCCGCCGACTATGACCGCCTGAATCTGGACGGAGACGATCCGGTTGCGCGCCTGGCCGAGCAGTTCCAACTCGGACTGAGCAACCTCACCGAGAGTGAGACGCGCGCTCGCTTGGCCAAGATCGAGAGCCTGATCAGCCAGCACACGCGTGGCAAAAAGCTGTACGGCCATTTGTACGATGACCTACTGCTGCTCAAGTATCTGCATCAGCGCTACACCAACTATTTGCGCTGGGTGGCGACGCAGTAATGGTGAGCGAAGCCTTTGCCGCCGTGCTTGCGGCGCGGCGCACGGATTACAACGCGCAGTTCGCCGTCGCGCGTAGGTCTGCCCCTGAGCTGGACGACGAGTCGTTCAAGGCGTTCTTGACGACGTCCGTCGAGCCGTTGATCAGCGCCGTGGCGCGCGTGGATCCGAGCGCGCTGTTCGAAGTGTCGGATGTCGCTTACGGCGTGGGGCTCGAGCTGGTGGCCCAGCGCTTGGCGGGGCCGCGCGCGCACCTCACGCTGCTGGATCAGGCGTTTCAGCAGCTGTTTCCGGAGCTCGTCCGGTTCGTGGCCCACGAGCCGGCCCTGCTGATCCCGAAGCTGTGCAACGCGCTTCAGCAACTGGCGACTACGCCGGGCGCTCACCCCGTCGACTGGTGCGCGGCGCTGTCGCACTTGGCGCCGACCATTCCCGACTCCGCCACCTTGCTCGCCGTCGGGCAGGTCGCGGCTTGGCTGTGCGGTCTGGCCCAATATCGCGCGGGGGCGCTCGAGCTGTGCCAGCGCTTGCCCGCACCGCTGTGCGCTGTGCTCCTGCGCGTGTCGGTCGAGCACTTGGCCGTCGTGCTGGCGCGGCTTCAGCGCGAGCCGTGGTTCGTGCCCAGCGCACCGGAGCTCGGCTTTCGCGTGGTGGGCAGCGTCGGCGCGTTCCGCGGCTTTGCGGGCGGCTCGTTTTTGGCGCCCCCGCGCGCGCTGCGCCTGGGGCGAGAGCTGTTCGTGCAAAGCGGCGACGACGCTTGGCTGCTCGCGCTCGATGCCTTCGGCTGCACGTTTCACCGCGTGCGCCCGGACGAGCTGGGTGAAGCGGTCTCGGACGTGACCGTGCGCGGCATCGCCGTCGAACCCATGTGCGTCAGCGCCTTTGGTCGCGCACTCCCATTGCCCGACCGCGGTGCGGTGACGAGCGTCGCGGGAAGCGAAACCACCTTGCTCATCACCCACGCGCACACCTATGGCGTGACTGTCGTGGCGCTCGAGTCTGGCTCATGACCAAAGCGCGCGCGACCGCGAGCAACCTGGATGCGGTCGAACGAGCGTGGTTGAAAGCTTGGCCGGACGCGCTAGCCGCGTGGAGCAAGTTCACCCGCCTGCACGCGCCGAAGCTGTGCCGAACGCGCGAAGAAGCAGAAAAGGAGGGCCTACGCGGCAGCTTTGCGATGATTCGACTGAGCGATCAGTCCGTCGTCGTGGGCCTGCCGGAGGTGATCGAGAACGGCGTGAGCCACCTGCCCGTCGAAGTACTGGCTCACGAGGTCGGACACCACGTGCTGGCGCCTTCCAACTTGACCGACCATGGGCGCATGATCGCGCGCATGCGCCGAGCGCTACCGACGCTCGAGCGGCACGCGCCGTTCGTCGCCAATTTGTATACCGATCTGTTGATCAACGATCGCCTGCAGCGGAGCGCAGGGCTCCGCATGAGCGAGGTATACCGGGCGCTCGGCGTCACTGAATCACCCAACAAGGTGTGGCAAGTCTATCTGCGGATCTACGAAGTGCTGTGGTCCCTGCCGCGCGGCACGTTGGTACCCGGGCAACTGGAAGATCGCCAGGAGGGCGACGCATGGCTCGGCGCGCGCCTCCTGCGCAGCTATGCGCGCGATTTCTTGGACGGCAGCGGCGGCTTTGCCAGCCTCCTTTTGCCCTACTTGGCGGAGGACGAGCACGCGCTCGACGAAGAACAGCGTTGGCACGACACGCGCGACGCCGCGAGCGGCAGCAACCCGAGCGGCCTCGCAGATGGCGAGAACGAACCGCCGCCCGTCCATCCCGCGCTCGACCCGCGCGTGAACGACGAGCCGGAGGCCCCAACCGAGAGCAACGCGGCCGAGCCTCGAGAAGCACCCGTCACGTCTGCCGCGGGGCAGACCAGGCAACCCTTCGAATACGGCGAAATCCTGCGGGCCATGGGGCTCAAGCTCGATGATCACGAGGTTGCGATCCGCTATTATCGCGAACGGGCGCTGCCGCACCTCGTACCGTTTCCCAGCCGCCCGTTACCCATCAGCAGCGAGCCGTTGCCCGAGGGGCTCGAGCCGTGGGACTACGGTTCCCCGCTCGACAGTATCGATTGGCTGCAGAGCGTGCTCACGAGCCCGCACGTGGTACCCGGCCTCACCACCGTGCAGCGCTCCTGGGGCACGATGCAAGGGCAGCTACCGAAGAGCGAACCGCTCGACCTCGACCTGTACGTCGATAGCTCGGGCTCGATGGCCAACCCGCAGCGGCAACTGTCGTATCCGGCCCTCGCCGGCGCGATCATTTGCTTGTCGGCGCTGCGCGCTGGCGCGCGGGTGCAGGCCACACTGTGGAGCGGCGCGCAGCAGTTTCACACGACCGCGGGCTTCGTGCGCGACGAGCAGCGCTTGCTCGGCGTGCTGACCGGGTATTTCGGTGGCGCAACGGCGTTTCCGATCCACGTGCTGCGCGACACCTTCGAGCACCGTGCTGCGTCCGCGCGGCCAGCGCACTTGTTGGTCATCTCCGACGACGGAGTGTCCACGGCGTTCGATCGCGACGAGCGCGGGAATTCCGGGTGGGACGTGATGCGCCGGGTCTTGTTGAGCGCGCGCGGTGGAGCGACCTTCGTGCTCAATTTGCGGGCAGATTGGGAGAGCGTAAAGACCGGGCACGCTTTTTTCGACGACGCCTTCGCGGCCATCCGCAAAGCGCGCGACGAGCTGGGCGTCGACGTCGTGCGCGTGGCAAGCTGGGAAGATCTGGTGGCGTTCGCGCGAGCATTTGCACGCAAGCGCTACGCGGAGCAAGCGCGTGGTTAGCGAAGCCGAGAGCGATCGCTTGGTCGTGGTCTGGCGCGTGACCACGCGCTGCAACTTGAGCTGCGGCTTCTGCGCTTTCGATCGCACCTTGCCCGGGCGGCGTACCGAGGTCGATGAAGTTGCGGCGCGAGCACTCACCAGTTGGCTCGCCGCGGAGCGACGGCGGCTCGGCCGCCCGCTGCACTTGAGCTTCCTCGGCGGCGAGCCGCTGCTCTGGAGGCCGCTCGCGACGGTGGCCGCAGAGTGCAGCGCGCTCGGCATCTCCTTGGGCGTGACCACGAACGGCACCACGCTCTCCCGAACGAGCACCCGCGAGCTGCTCCTCGAGCATTTCGAGGAGCTCACGATCAGCATCGACGGCCTGGGCTCGGCTCACGACCAAGTGCGCGGCTGGCCCGGGGGGTTCGCCCAGCTCGAGCGTGCGGTGCGCAGCTTGGTGCAGGCCAAACGCGCCCAGGGGCGGGGCCCGCTGATCCGCGTGAATAGCGTGCTGATGCGCGAAAACGTCGCCCAGCTCGCCGAGCTCGCCTTCACTCTGGCCGGGTGGGGTGTCGAAGAGCTCACCTTCAACCGCCTGGGCGAGCGTGACCGGCCCGAGTTTTTTGCGCAGCACTGCCTGGGACCGAGCACACTCGAGCGCTTGGCGCGGCGCTTACCCGAGCTGCGTCGAGCGCTTGCCGAGCGCGGCTTGCGCTTGCGCGGTAGTGACGGCTACGTCGAGCGCCTGCTCGAGCTCGAGCGCGGCACATCGAAGGCCGGGCCCACTTGCGATCCTGGACGCGAGTTTCTGTTCGTGGACGAGCACGGGCGCCTGGCCCCCTGCCACTTCACGCTAAGCGAGATGGGCGGGCCGTGGCCGCCCAATCGCAACCTGGCGGAGCTCTCGAAGCGTTTTCTGCTTCGCCAATCCAGCGCCTCCGCGTGTCAGCATTGTCCCAGCACCCAAGTAGCCGGTAAATTCGGAGGCCCCCATGGAGCGAGAAGCGTGCGAGCTGAGCCGACTGATGCGACGCATCGCCGAGACCCCGCCTGAGTTCTTGGAGGAGCCCCGCTTCGGCGAGCAGGGGAGCGTCGCTGTTTCGGCCGTGGTCGGTGACTTGTGCCGGTGGTACGGGATCGAAGTGCCCGCGACCACGCTCGACGCGTTTGCTGCGGGCACGCCGAAGGCGGATCGCAATCGATTGCGCGTGAGCCTGGTCTTGTGTTGGCTCGTCGGCGAACCCTGGTTTCGGGAGGCCAACTTGGCTCAGACACCGCTCTTGCCGCTTTTGTTGCAGGGCGCGCGTGAGTTGGCCGAGAACGTCGCGGCCGACAAGCTCGTGCGCGATCCCGAGCGGCGCGAAGAGCTGGCGCGCTTCACGCTGGCCCGGCTCGGCTTTCGCCCGCTCGGTGAGTCGCGCCCCCAAGCCGAAGATCGCCTGAGCAGCCTGAGCGCCGCCGAGCGCGCGCGTGTGCTGCGCGCCTCGCGCGAAGCCGAAGAGCGTGCGCGGGCAGTGCGCGAGGCCCTGGTCCGCAAAGCGGCCGAGGAATCCGCGGACAAATACACGCGCGAATGACCGACGCTACCGACAGCGAACGCTACCCGACGCTCAGCGAGCCCGGGCGAAGGATGCTGCAACGCCTGCGCGAGCACCGTCATGCGCCGCTGTTTCGCAACGAGAGCGGCAATCGCTTGCTCCCCGAAGACCTCGAGCGTTTACGCGCGTTCGAGAGCGAGGTGCTGACGGCCACGGTGCCCGAGCAACGCGAAGAAGCGATGCCTTGGCTCGCCGCGCACCTCGAGCGCTGTTACCGCGAGGTGCCGTTTTATCGCGCGATGGGCGAGCCGCCGCGTCGCTTGAGCGATGTGCCCACGATCGACCGCGGCGATTTGAGCCACGACATTGCGCGCTTCGTGCCGGACTCGGCCCCGCTCGAGCGGTTGATCAATTTCCGCACCAGTGGCACTACGGGCCACCCGCTCCTGATCGCGTCGCACCCGGTGGTGGCGGCGAGCTACCTGGCATTTCATCGTCGGGCACTGGCGCGGCTCGGCATCACGCTCCGCGCTTCGGCCGAAGAAGTAGGCGTCGCGTTGATCGGCTATCAGCGCAGCTGTTTTACCTACGTTTCCGTGACGCCCAGCTTGAACGACTCCGGCTTGGTCAAGCTCAACTTATACCCGACGGATTGGCGGCACCCCGACGACCGTCGCAAATACCTGGAAGATCTGGCGCCCGAAGTACTGACCGGCGATCCCATCTCGTTCAGCGAGCTGCTCTGCCTCGGGGCCGAGCTGCGACCGCGCGCGCTGCTCAGCACGTCGATGACGCTGCTGCCTGCCCTGCGCGGCGATCTCGAGCGCGCCTTCGCCTGTCCAGTCGTCGACCTGTATTCGATGAACGAGGCCGGCCCGATCGCCGCCTTCGAAGCCGCGCGCGGCGGTCACGTGCTCTTGCAGCACGAGATGCTGGTCGAGATCCTGGACGAGCGAGGCCAACCCGTGCCGCGCGGCGTACGCGGTGAGGTCACGCTCAGCGGCGGCTTCAATTTCTGTTTACCGCTGCTCCGGTATCGGACCGGTGACTTTGCTGCGCTGGGCTCGGTGGCGGGTGAGCCCGTGCTGCTCGGGCTCGAAGGGCGCGCACCGGTGCGCTTTCGCGCCGAAAGTGGAGAATGGCTCAACAACATCGAGCTCACTCACGCGCTAAAAAGCTTCGAGCTGAGGCAATTTCACCTGCATCAAGCGCAAGACGGGCGGCTCACGCTGCGCGTGCGCGACTTGGCCGGTCGCGAGGCGGCCTTGAGCGAAGCGTTGCGTGCGCTATTTGGAGCAGCTCAACCGCTCGAGGTCCGGGAGCTCGGCTCCGTCGAAGGAAAGCTGCTGCAGTATTCGTCGGAGCTCGCTCCGTGAAGCTCGCGCTGGAAGTCGTGGCCAACGCCTTCAATACGCTCGCGATCGTGCTAGCTGGGCGCAACAACGTGCACACCTGGTGGACAGGCATCGTGGGCAGCCTGCTCTTTGCGTGGTTGTTCTTCGGAGCCAAGCTGTACGCGGACGTGACCCTGCAAGTCTTCTTCGTGACGACGAGCATCGAAGGTTATCGCCGCTGGCGTCACCAACCCGCTCGCTCGCTGCCGATAACGCGCACTCCGCTCGTGACGCTGCTCGCCCTGACCGGGCTCGGGCTCTGCGTCGTGGCGGGCTACGGCTGGCTTTTGCACCGTTTCACCGACGCTTATGCGCCGTTCGTCGACTCGGCCATTCTCACCTTCAGCGTGCTCGGGCAGTTACTCTTGGTGCAACGTCGAATCGAAAATTGGGCTTGTTGGCTGTTCGTGAACACGTTGGCCGTGCCGGTCTACTTCGCGCGCGGCTTGCTGCTCACCAGCCTGCTCTACGCGGCGTACTGGGTGAACGCGCTGGTCTCGTTCCGGCACTGGCAAAAGGAGCTCGCCACGGCGCATGCCGCGCGGGCCGTCGCGTCATGAGCGAGCGGTTTGCGCGCGGCTTGGTGGTGGGCAAATTCTCGCCGCTCCATCACGGGCACGAGCTGCTCTTGCGCAGCGCGCTCGCGCGCTCGGAGCGGCTCGATTGCTTTAGCTACTCGTCGCCCGAATTCCCGCGTTGCGGAGCCGAAGCGCGCCGGCGTTGGTTCGCCGAGCTCTTTCCCGAGATCGAGCACTGGGCGCTGGACGCGGCCACGCTCGCCGAGTTTCGCGCGAGCTTGCCTGCGCTGCCGGACATGCCACACAACGACGCACCCGAGCTCGAGCAGCGTTCGTTCGTCGCGCAGCTCTGCCTTCAGCTCCTGGGCGGCCCGGTGGATGCCGTGTTCACGAGCGAGCACTACGGCGTGGGCTTCGCCGCCGAGCTGACTCGGCAATTCCAGGCCGCCGGCGCGAGGCACACCGTGGAGCACGTCCTGGTCGATCTGGAACGGCAGCGCGTGCCCATTTCGGGCACCGCGCTGCGTGGCGATTCGGAGCTGTGGTCGCGCTTCTTGTCGCCCGTCGTGCGCGCGTCGCTCGTGCGGCGCGTGTGCGTGCTGGGCGGCGAATCGACCGGAAAGACCTTGCTGACCCGCAAATTGGCCAAAAAGTACGACACGACGCACTGCGAAGAGTACGGGCGCGAGCTGTGGGTCGAACGAAAGGGCGAGCTGACGTACGACGACTACTCGACCATCGGCAGCACTCAGGTGGAGTGGGAAGAGCGCGCTGCACGCGCAGCGCGCTCGCTCACGTTCGGCGACACCTCCCCGCTCACCACCTGGTGCTATTGCCTCGATCAATTCGGGCGAGCGCCGAGCGCGCTCGTTGCCCTGAGCGAACGCTGCTACGACCTGACCTTGCTGTGTGCGCCCGACGTCCCCTTCGTGCAAGACGGTACGCGGCGCGATCCGGAGTGGCGCGACCGTCAGCACGCTTTCTACGTTCGCGAGCTGAAGCGCTTGGGGCTGCCCTTCGTGATGATCGCCGGCTCGTACGAAGAGCGCTTCGCCCAAGCATGCCGCGCTGTCGACCAGCTGCTCTGACGCTCGGCGCGGCAACGCTGAGCCGTCGCTGTCCTAGTTGGGGGCGCCCGCCTCACCGCACGTGTCGAGCGCCACGCTCCCGGTCACGTCCGAAGCGCATAGACCTGGAGCACCGAGCTCGACAGCGAAGGATTGCTGCGCGGCCGGCCAGGCGCGACACCGATCGCCAGGGAACGGGCAGTTGGCCGTGCAATCGCACGCCGGGAAGCAATAACCCAAATCGAAGATCCCGAAATTGTCGGACAGAGCGCCGTAGCAAAGGCCGCCGGGCTGGTCGCCGTGGTACGCGCAGTCCAAAAAACCCGAGCAGAACTCGGCGCACACGCCCTTGGCTGGCACGGCACCGTCCGCGGTCGAGCGAACACAAAAGCCCTCGCAGTTGCCCGAGCCGGGGCCCGAAGCGGTGCTTGGCGTGCACGGGGTGCCGACCGGGTCGCCAGTGGGCTTGGTGCTCGAACAGAGCCCGCTCGATTTGCTGCAGTACAAGCCAGCACCGCACTCGATATCCGCTCGGCACAGCGGGAGGCAAAATGGCTCTGGCACGCTCGTGGCCGATAGATCGACACAGGCGAAGTTCGCACGCCCGCGGCACTTGTCTGGACTGCTCGTGGCATCGCCCCCTTGCACGCACGCCTCCAAGCAATACAGCTTGGGTTCTGCATCGGTGCCGTAGTTGAAGCAATCGGCGCCTTTCTCCAGCGCGTCGCAGTCGGCCGTGCTGCTGCACTTTGCGGTGCACACGCCGCCCGCAGGACCGCCGCCGTTGAACTCGTTGCCGCCCGCGGTCAGGCACACCATGCCAGTGCCGCACTGCGCGTCGCTCGTGCACCCTAGTCCGAGAGTCGCTGAGAAGCCTGCTGCGCCACTGGCGCCAGCGCTGCCGGCCGCGCCGCCGTGAGGCGCGTCGCCCCCAGCAGCCCCGCCGTGAGCCGCGCCGCCAGCAACGCCGAGCGCGCCACCGTGAGCTGCGCCAGCTCTGCCGCCGCTCGCCCCGCCATGAGCTGCACCGCCGAAGCCGCTCACGGGCCCGCCGCCCAATGCGCCGCCGTGGGCCGCACCGCCCTCGGCGGCGCCGCCCGTGTCATCCGCGGCGCCGGCAAGGCCTTCATCGACCAAGCCCGCAACGCCGGCTGCTGCAAGCTCGCCGTTTATCCCTTTGCCGCCACAGCTCACGGCAGCGGCGATGGTCACGAGTGTGATGCTGAACCAGGTGCGATTTTCGAGCACGAAGCCTCCCCAAGCGCCGACGCTGAGCGCATCGCGAACCTAGATGAGGATTCGGCGGATTGCACGCGCCGGCGATCTTCCGCCCGCTCGGCCCCAACAAAATGACTATCGCGGCGCGGCCCTCGTACGCCAGCGTCACGAGCCATGGGGCAGCCCGTGGGCTGCGAGCTGCTGTCAGGCACTTGCGAGCGCCCACCCACCCGAGCACTAACGAACCAGGTTCGGCGGACTGAAGTGAAAGCCCCAGGGGTTATCGGGGTTGGTGATGCCGCTCGGGAAGGGCGTGCTGCGTTGATGAACGGCGGCGCCGACGTGACGGGCGGGCGCGGCGGCGTTCCCGGACATGCCGAGCATTTGCATGTACTGGAGCATCGCGAGCTGCTGCATCTGAATCAGGTACACGTCACCTTGGCGAACGTTGGTGATGTACGTGTTCTGATTGACGTCGCCGTAATGGATCTGGGTCGGGGGTGGCGGCTCCGGAGCACCAAACGCCGGCCCTGCAGCGACTTGCGGCTCGAGCGCTGCGGGCGCAGCAGCAACGGGCGCGAGCGGCGCGGCCGCAATGGGCACGGGCGCGAGCGGCGCGGCCGCAATGGGCGCGGCGGCGACGACTGGCGCGGCCGCAATGGGCGCGGCGGCGACGACTGGCGCGGCTTGAGCAACGGGGTCGGGCGGTTGCGCGGGCGCAACTGGCGGCGGCTCGACCGGCGCGAGCGCGAGCGCGGGCGGGGACGCGGGAGCTTCGGACGGCGCGCGAGCGGCGGCACGCTCGCGGTACGCGGTCTCGAGACGCGCCAGAACGTCTGAAACGGGGCTGCCTGCCGGCGCTGGGTTGTCGGACTCCGGATCGGAGGCGGCCTGCACGCCGGTAACTGGGACCGCGTCGCGAACGGGCTGGACCGCATTCACGGCGAGCGGCTCACGCGCTTGCTCGGTGCTCGTCGCCGCGCTCGCGATGAGCTCGGCGACGTCACGCGGCTGATGCTGCTGCTTTGCGGTCGCATCACCGGACCGTTCGACGGCTCGCCAGACACCGAACAGCGCTGCATTCGTCAAGCAGCCGCCCACGAAGGCGTACAGCAGAGGCAAGCGGACGGCGCTCATCGCGATCGGAGCCTAGCACAGCGCCGAATCGCGGTCCGCAGCCGGACACGTTGGGAAACAGCGCGCTTTTCAGAGCTTTTTTAGCGATTCGAAGCTGAGGGGGCCGCGCCGGCCGGCTGCAGAGCCCGAGGGCGCGGCTCGCTCAGAGCATCATGCCGCCGGAGGCTTCGATACGTTGCCCGGTGATCCAGTGGTTCTCTGGAGCGAACAGCAGCCATACCGTGCGGTGCACCTGCAGTACGACCTTCGCGTTCGCGGCACCTACACGAGTCATGACCGGGAGACCGTTCGCGCGCGAAATCGTAGTTCGAATTCACGCTGAGGTTTTCATTTCGAAGGGCTGCTCCCGGGGACCGGACGCCAACGCCGTGCCCGCCGAGCTTCCGCCGCCACCCGTGCTGGCCGGCGCGCCCGCCCCCGGTGCACCCGCCGCGTTTGCTCCCGCGCTCTCCACAGTAATCCTGAGCAATGCGGGCGACTACGCAAAAGTAGTGGTACGCGGCGTGCAAGGCTCAGCGTGCGAATGCTGCACGGTGCCGCTCGGCTCAGCGAGCGTTCTTGAACATCACTGGCACGAGAACGGTGGCGTGCCCAGCCGCGGGCGGCGCGAAATGCGCAGGCCCCATCGCAGAAAATAGACACGCGAGCGTGCCCTCGTCGACACCGCGATTTTCGGCGGAGATCGCCTCCACCTCCCCGGCACAGCCGAGCTCGAGCGCGAAGCGAGCGCTGCCCTGAGCGTCGAGCGCTTCGTCCTGCCAGCGCGAGAAGCAGTGATGAAGCGCCGGGCGCAGCCCAGCCACGACGAGCTCGGGGCTGACCGAGCGGGCAGCGCTCGGCGCAGCGGCGGTTCGCTCGGGGATCATGGCCAGCAGGTCGCGCCCCGCGAGCATCGCGGGCGGGCGTTCGGCGTCGCGGTCTGCGGGTTGCATTCTGGTGCTGCATTCCGCCGGCTTCTCGGTTTGCCAAACATACACTGCCGAGCTCGCGAGTCGGGTCGGTGCGTAGGGCTTGTTCGCGCGCGGCTCGGGAGCGTGCAAAGCGGGGGACTCGGACGCAAGGTTCCAGCGCGGCGCTTCGGCGGCCGCGGAGCGTGGACGAGCGAGCTCCGGGTGGCTCGCGCAAGACATGACCAACACTTGCGCGCACGCCAAGAGCGGGAGGTGTCGAGAAATTGACATGGGCCCTCGTTGTGCCGTCGGTCCGAGCGACCCGTTGCAGCATTGCGCACAACGGAGAGCCAGACTTTTGACGGCGATGGTTTCGAGTGCAAGCGACCGCTGAAGAGCACGTCTTCGAAACTCGCGACGGCGGTGTCATCGCCCTGTACGGCGCGCACTTCGACAGTTTAAGTGCAATCGTCCGGGACGCCGAAGGCTGGGACGGGCGCGGCCTGTTGCGTGACCCCCAACCAACTGCCCCCGAAAATTCTTACGCAACCTCGCGGTCCGAGCGCCTGCCGCCGCGGCCGCCTGCGTTGCACGAGGCAGTGGGACGGAAATGCGCGAAGAATCCGCGAATTTCGGGACGCCGGGGAGCGCCGGGGAATTGCGATTGACCACGATCGGTCGATGAGCAAATCATCGGGGGATGGTTATTCAACGGCGTGTTCGCTCGGCTACTCGATGACCCGGCGTTCGAACACGTTGGGCGCGAGCGTTCACCTGACGTTCGCCAACGGTGAGGCGGAGAAGGTCCATCTGGTCCACGCGCCCATCGGCAGCGTCCCCACCGGCGGTTCTGACGAAGCCTACAAGATCGCCCAGTTCGAGTACCGTGCCGATCTCAGCTTTACCGCGCGCGTCGCGTTGCTGCTCCAAAACGCCGGTGACACGACCGCGGAAGACGTGACCGTGACCATCACCGTCCCCGACGGCCTGGAGATGTCGTTTACGGAGCGGCAACCGCCACCCAAGGTTCCCAGCAAGTCGCCCCCGGTTGGAATCGAGCCGTCACCGCGTTCTTGGCGCGCGGACGGAGCAACGCGCGCTCACTGCCGCGTGGTTCGCGTTGCTTCGAGCGTCGGTTTGCCGCCGCTGTTTCTGCGCCTGAAGGATCGCAAGAGCGTCGGTGATTTTCCGCTCGAGGTCAGCATCACGACCGCGCGCCCGGAAAGCTTGCACAGCGAACGGCTGCTCGTGCAATTCGTGCACGCGCCGTTGTGACGAGAACCGCAGCGAACCGCTGAAGCTAGCTCGCGTTCGCCGCGTTGGCCGAAACGCGGCGCAACGCTCGCGCAAGGTTCTTCATGACCCGCGCCAGGTTCTGCATGGTGTCGGCTTCTTGGTCACCCCAGGCCCAAAACGAGATCATCAACTGCGAGCCGAGCTGCTGCCCGTTGGCCTCGGGCAGAGCCAAGTACCGAACGGGGATCTGCGTCGTACCGACCACTCCCCACTCGAACGCGCGGTCGAGCTCGGACAGCTCGACGTGCAGCTCGTTTTTCAGCCATGTCAGAAGGCCCGGTTGCGTGTTCCGCTCCAGCACGCGAAACAGCACCATGACGCGCCCGCAGCATTGGAGCGCCTTGGAGATGGTCAAGTCTTCGTTCGCGTGCGGTCCGGTGAACGCGCAATCATTCGACTCGAGCGCCGACTTGGGGTGGTTCAGGCGCTCGAGCAGCGCATAAAACGAATCCACGGCTGGGAAGCGGCTCCAAGGCAGAAAATCCTCGAGTGAGCTTCTGATGCGCGCCGGCGTCGCGGTCAAATCATAGTACTCTGCCTCGGGGCTCTCGGCCGCCCCGAGCCAGGGGTGAGAGCGCGCCCGTTCGAACTTGTCACCGGCATACTCGTAAGTTTTCAATCCAGCGCGCTCTCGACCAACTTTTCGAGGTCGCTCAGATCCTTGTTGGCGAGCTTCATCTTGGAGAACGCCGCCTCGAGCGCAGCGCCAATCATCGACTTGTCGGCGCGCACCGCAACCTTCAACTCGCCGAGCGCCTTGCCCACGTTCGCCTCGGCATCACTCAGCTCTTGCCGCGCCACTTTTATTTTGTCGACGATTGCCTGCTTGTTCATGACGACGTGCTCACGGAGCCGTTGGAGGGGCTCATTCGAATTTGAGCGCTTCGAGCTCGCGGTTCAGCGCATCCTCGATGCTGCGCTTGTTCTCGGTCCGCTCGCGCGCTTGATCGGCTTGCTGGGCGATCTCGCTGCGACGGCGAGCGTTCACGTCGGTGATCAACGCTTGTAAGGAGTCCCGGCAGCTCGCGACCTCGCCCGGCTTCACTTCCACGTGCACCATGAACTCCGTCCCGCGCTCTTCCGTTGTCACGCCTTGGCCTTTGCCTGCGTCGAACAGCTCACGCCAACGCGGCTCGGGGCTCTTGCTCAGGCGAAACGTAATGCGCCCAAACGCTTCACCACCGTTCGCTCGAGCGCTGCCTTGGATGGCCCGTTGCAGTTTGATTTCTTCGTTCACGCGACAAGCCTTCTCGGAGCCGACTCGAGCCCCGCAATTCATTTGATTGCGCGCGCCGTGACGAGCGAAAGCTCGCGATTCGCGTGCAGCCGCCTTGTGCGGGGTGAGTTCGTTCGAGACGCGGCGCTCGACGCCCGCTGTCCGGCTCCACCGTACGCTCCGCAGTCCCAAAGTCAAAATGCTTCTCGCTGCTGCAGCCGCGTCTACGTCTGGGCGGGGCTTTATCCACGCGGCGAGCATTGCGCGCAAGACGATCGTGCTTACCGTCCTGGGATCGATCGGCGCGGAGCTCGTGACTGAGATCCGAGGTGTATGCATTGCGCGATTTCGCGCGTGGCACGCCTCGGTGCCCGAGCGCGCGCCTCAAAACGGCCCACAGGGCTAGATGAGCGGTTCTCCATGACGGCAAAAAAGGTCTTTTACTCAGCAGATGCGCGAAGTCTCATGCTTGCGGGAGTCGACGCACTCGCGAACGTCGTGAAGGTGACGCTCGGTCCGCGAGGCCGAAATGTCCTGATCGAGAAAAGCTATGGCGCTCCAACCATCACGAAAGACGGCGTAACGGTCGCCAAAGAGATCGAGCTCTCGGACCGCTTCGAGAACATGGGCGCCCAGATGGTGCGTGAGGTCGCGAGCAAGACCAGCGACGTTGCAGGCGACGGGACGACGACCGCCACCGTCCTCGCTCAAGCCATCTATCGAGAGGGCTTGAGGCTCGTTGCGGCCGGTCACAGCTCGGGCCAAATCAAGCTCGGCATCGACAAGGCGGTGGAGTGTGTCGCGCTGTCGTTGAAGCAGATGGCGAAACCCACCAAAGACCCGCAAGAGATCGCGCAAGTTGGGTCGATCAGCGCCAATGGCGATCAGGAAATCGGCAAAAAGCTGGCCGAGGCCATGGAGCGCGTCGGTCAAGAGGGCGTGATCACCGTCGAAGAGAGCAAGACCGCGGACACCACGCTCGATGTCGTCGAAGGCATGCAGTTCGACCGTGGCTATTCCTCTCCGTACTTCGTGACCGATGCCCAGCGCATGGAGGCGGTGTTCGAGGACGCCTACGTGCTGGTGAGCGAAAAGAAGATCTCCAACATGGCCGATCTGGTGCCGGTGTTGGAGGCGATCGCCAAAGAACAAAAGGCCCTCGTCATCATCGCCGACGACATCGAGGGTGAAGCGTTGGCCACGCTCGTAGTCAACAAGTTGCGCGGCACACTGAACTGCGCGGCCGTGAAGGCTCCCGGCTATGGTGATCGGCGCAAGGAAGTCTTGCGCGACATCGCCGTGCTGACTGGAGCCGAGACCGTGAGCGAAGAGCTCGGGATCAAGCTGGAGAACCTCACGCTAAAAGACCTCGGGCGGGCCAAGCGCATCACACTCGACAAAGACACCACGACCATCGTCGATGGTGGCGGCGCCAAGGAAAAGATCAAAGGCCGCATCGAAGCGATCCGCGCCCAGCTCGAAAATACCGAGAGCGACTACGACAAAGAGAAGATCCAGGAGCGCCTGGCCAAGCTGGTCGGTGGCGTGGCCATCATCAAGGTGGGCGCGGCCACCGAGCTCGAGATGAAGGAGAAGAAGGCGCGCGTCGAAGACGCATTGCACGCCACGCGGGCCGCGGTAGAAGAAGGGATCGTGCCAGGCGGTGGGGTCGCGTTGATTCGCGCCCAGGCCGCGCTCGACAAGCTCCAGCTGAGCGACGAGCAGCGCTTCGGCGTGGAGATCATTCGTCGCGCGATCGAAGAGCCGATGCGTCAGATCGCGGCCAACGCGGGTGTCGAAGGCTCGATCGTCGTCAACCGCGTCCGGGCAGAACAAGGTGACTTCGGCTACAACGCCGCGACAGGCGAGTACGGGGCGCTATTTGCCATGGGCGTGATCGACCCGGTCAAGGTCGTTCGCGCCGCGTTGCAGAATGCAGCTAGCGTCGCGGGCCTCATGCTGGCGACCGACTGCATGATTGCGGACCACGTCGCGGTCACGCAAAGCTAGGCAAATGGAGCAGCGCCGCCTCGATGAGGCGCAACGCTACGGAGCGTCGAACGCTCACGCCATCTATTTTCGGCCTTTGTGGCAACTCTGGTTGCACCAGCGTGTGGCACGCATGGTGCACTAGGCTGCTCGTCCCGAACGAGACCTTCCCAGCCCGCCTAGCGGCGGACATCGGAGTTTCGCTTTCGTTCGCGATCCAGAGTCGGTGCGTGGCCGTGAGTGGTCACGGTACGCATCGGTTCCTCCCCCACGGTCAATCGACAGCTGACGGCTTCCTTTGCCCCTCGCACGAGAAATAAGCATGAACAATCTAAAGATCATCGTGACCCTAACGACCCTCGGGGCCGCGTTCATCGCGGGCTGTGGCAGCTCCGCCATGCCGTTGGACAAGTTGACCGATGCCAAGGCGACGGTTCGCGCCGCTCAGGAAGCGGGCGCGAAAGAAACGCCCCAAGCACAGCTCCATCTCAAGATGGCCAATGACGAGCTCGCCTCCGTTCAAAAGGCAATCGACGACAACGACAACGACCGCGCTCGCCTGCTCTTGAACCAGGCCCAAGCGGACGCTGACCTTTCGCTCGCGTTGGCGCGTGGCGCTGGTGACAAGCAGGCCGCTCAGGCCGCTCAAGCCAAAGTCGTCGACCTCTCGAAGCAGGCGCAGTAGTCCGCCGCCCCCAGGATTTTAAGGAATACCCATGAAAATTTCGACCATTGCTCTCGTCACTAGCTTCTTGTCCGTTGGCCTCGCGGCGTGCGCCGCGACCACGCCCACCCCCGAGCTCGTCAGCGCGCGCCAGGCTTACGACCAAGCTCGTACCGATCCGAACGCCGCTCTGGTACCCGATAGCGTGCTCAGCGCCAAGCAAGCGCTCGACAAGGCAGAGTCCGTTCACTCGAGCGACCCGCAATCCGACCAAGACCGCAGCTTTTCCTACGTGGCTCAGCGTCGCGCGGAGCTTTCGCTCGCCCTCGGCGCGAATGCGCGGGCCAAGCAAGACCAGAGCAACTCGACCGCGCAGTACGGCAATCTGCAGGACAACCTGCGTACGTCGGCGGTGGACAAGCTCGGAGTTGCGCGCGGCCAGGTGAATCAACTAGGCACCGCGCTGGCTCAAAGCCAGACGGGGCTCGCGCAGGAGACCGACGCTCGCAAAGCCGCAGAGGCGCGCGCCGCTCGGGCCATGGAGAGCCTCGCCAAGATCGCGCAGATCAAGGAAGAGGCGCGCGGCATGGTCATCACCTTGTCGGGTCAGGTGCTCTTCGTAACCGGAAAGTCGGAGCTGCTGCCCGCGGCGCAAGACCAACTCGGCCTCGTAGCGCAGGCGCTTCAGGACCAGGGTGAGATCAAACCAATCGTGGTCGAAGGCTACACCGACTCGGTGGGCTCGGATGCTGCGAACGTGAAATTGTCGCAAGCGCGCGCGGACGCGGTTCGCTCGTACCTCGTCAGCAAGGGATTGCCGGGTGACAAGCTGACCGCGATGGGTCGTGGCAAGGCCAACCCCGTCGCGAGCAACGACACGGCCGATGGCCGCGCCAACAATCGTCGAGTGGAGATCGTCGTTGCTGGCGGCTCGGCGAACGCCATGGCCAACGGCAAGTAAGTCGTCACACTGCGGCTACTGACTGCTAGCGCCGGGCGCGGATGACCATCGAGTCACCGCTGCCCGGCGTCGGCGTTTCGGGGCTCGAACCGAAAGCACTTTGCTTTCCGGCACGGCAGAATCATACCTGGCGGGCATGGCCCGTCGTCAGTCTGCAAGCGCGCGTGTCGCGCCGGTGGAACCGGGCCTACGGTTACATGCGGAGGGGGAGCGCTACAGCACGCTGCTCAAGGAGCGCGAGCGCCTGCTGCGCAGCATCGGCACGAAGAAGCAGAAGCTCGAGCACGCCCTGAACGAGTCTCGCGAGGCGCGCCAGGCCGTCCTCGAACGACTGCAGCCATTGCTCATCCAGTTCGAAGCGGCCACGGCCAAGCTGCGCGCGCTGTTCGAGGAGCTGCTCATCCCCGGTCGATATTCGGACAGAGCGGTGCAGCAGATCGCCCAGGTACGACGGACCTTGGCTGGTTTCGGCTTCCTTGGCTCGCTCGATGAAGACGAGCCCAGCGATCCCGAAGGCTGGGATGATCGGCCGGAACGCGAAGAAGCCGACCCGCCGCGCGCCGGCCATTCAGCGAGCGGCTCGGTTAGCGAACGTCACGAGGAACGCGAGGTCCGCTCCGCCGCACAGCGTGGCCAAGGCAAGGACCGCGAATCCTTGCGTACCGTCTTCCGACGCTTGGTGGCGGCCTCGCATCCCGATCGAGCAGTGAACGAGGCGGACCGAGAGCTACGCACGGCCACCATGAAGCAGGCCACCCAAGCCTACGAAGCAGGCGATCTGGCACGGCTGCTCGAGCTCGAAAAGGCATGGCGGCACGGGCAGTCGTTGCCACCCGGGGGCAGCGCGGAAGCGAGCTGTCGCGAGCTCGAGCGAATCATCCGCGAGCTGCGCGCTCAGGCCAATCAGCTGCAGCGCGAGCTGCGCGCGGCTCGGCAGAGCGGCTCATTGGAGCCGCGCGATCCCGCGATCGCGGAGGCGCTCGAAGAAGCCGAAGCCGATCTGGAACAGCTCGAAATATTGCGCGACTTCGTGACGCGCTTTCGCGACGGAAAAATGAGCCTGAGCGAATTCGTGCGTGGCCCCCAAGCCGTGAGCGAGGACGAAGTGATCGAGGCGGCTCTCGCCGAGCTACTCGGCAGCCGCCCCTCGAAGGGCCCCCAGGGGCCGAAACCGAAGCGCGCGAGAGGCAAACGCGCGAAGAGCACGCACGCGAAGTGACGGCTGCGCCGAGCAGCCAGCGCTCGACCGTTTGACTCGAGCCTCGGGAGGCGTCGAACCGCGAGCTGGGATTGGTTCCAGCCGAAGCGGAGACGATCCTGCACAGTGCGGGCTCGCGCAACTGCGCATGGTTGCGACGCCGACACAGGCGGAAGGGGCAAGGCCAATTGCCCCTTTCTGCCCCACGCGCGCGCCGTGCTGTGACCGATTGTTGTTCGCACGAATCGGTATGTTTCTGCTCGCGCGGAGCGTTC
The DNA here is from genome assembly GCA_040348785.1 of Myxococcales bacterium. Taxonomy (GTDB): domain Bacteria; phylum Myxococcota_A; class Polyangia; order Polyangiales; family Polyangiaceae; genus PMG-095. The sequence goes on from JBEQTH010000046.1 coordinate 37,430, forward strand.
GGCGTGCGTGCTAGCCCTCGTCGCGTTCGCTATCCATTCAACGAGGAGACTGGGATGAGAATTGCAATCGCGGCTTTGATATTGGCTTCGTCGAGCACGGCGTTTGCGGCCGGTGGCTATTGGCTGAACGCGACCGGTCAGCCCGCGCGTGATGGTGCCGGCAGCTGCTGGCACACGGGCGCTTGGACACCCGCAGACGCCATCCCGGGCTGTGACGGCGTGCCGCTGACTTCGCCTCCTGCCCCGCCGCCCCCGGCGCCTGTCGCGGCCGCTCCAGCGGCACCGGTGGATAGCGATGGCGACGGCGTGGCCGACGGCACGGACCAATGCCCGCGCACGCCGACGAACGTGGTGGTCGACGCCGTGGGGTGCCCGGTGAAGCTCGACAAGGAAGTGAGCATCAACCTCGACGTGGAGTTCGACTTCGGCAAAGCCACGCTCAAGGGCGATGCCTCGAAGGAGATCAAAAAAGTCGACGACTTCATGAAGAAGTTCGGCTCGGTGAAGGTCGTCATCGAGGGCTACACCGACAACGTCGGCAGCGCCGAAGAGAACAAAAAGCTGTCTCAAGAACGCGCCGACACCGTGAAAGCCGCGCTCGTCGCAGGCGGTGTCGACGGCTCGCGCTTGAGCGCCGTCGGTTTCGGCCCTGAAAAGCCGATCGCGGACAACGCGACCGAAGTGGGCCGAGCCAAGAACCGGCGCGTGATGGCCCACGCGCAAGCGGAAATCAAGGTCACGGAAAAGAAGAAGCCGTAGTAGCGCCCCTCACCCGCTCGAGTCACTCGGCGGGCGCGTCGAGCGGCGCAGCTCGGGGTGCGCGGTCCAATGATCGCTACCCGGCAAGAACAAGCGCAGCTCGGCGCTCATCGGAGCGACGCCGCGAAAGCCGGCGTCGCTCTCGAGCTCGTACTCACGCACCGTGTTCCAAGGGCAGGATGCATTGAGCAAGAGCTCGGCCAGACGTACCGTGCCTACGGCGCCGGACTCCACGAACACGGTGTCGCGAGCGCGCCATTCCTCGTCGGTAAGCACCATCTCGGTCTCGTTCGAGAGCGCGAGCAGCGGCAAGCTCGTAGGATCGTTCTCGTTCAACCAAGGGTGCTTCTTGCTGGGGCTGGGCACGTAGCGGAACGTGGCAGGGCGTTGCACGAGGCCGAGCGGCGGATCGTCCTCCGGCCAACGCGCGCGGTACACGACACGCCGCACCTCACTCCACTCACTCCGCACCGAGAGCACGCTCGACTCCGGATCGTGAAATACGCAGGCCAAGAGGTGCAATCCGAGCGCGCGCGCCGTGCGCTCATCGACGAACAGTGCCAGGTGGTCGACGCGATGCCAGCCGTTGTAGTCGCGAGCGATCTTGCGAAAGAACACGCGCGAGCTCGAGAGCTCCACCGGCGGCGTCGGGAAGCTCCCGCGCCGAAACAGGAACTCAGCTTCATCGACTGGACCGTCTGGAACCTGTGCAGCCAGCGCCGCGTAGTGCTGTTCGAGCTCGATCATCCGACCCGCCATCGTATCCCCGTGCCCGGCGCGGCGCAGCCAAATCGAACTGACGGAATCCGACGCGGCCGCCTTTCAAAGGTCGAGCACCAAGTCCCGAACGGGCCGTGAGCAGCAAAGCAACAGGTTCCCGGCCGCGGGTTGGTCGAGCGGATCGGGCTCGTAGGCGACTTCGCCCGACACCAGGCCGCTCTCGCAGTTGTGACAAACGCCGGTCCGGCAAGACCAGCGCACGGGAACATCGCACGCCTCGGCCAACTCCAAGAGGGTCCGATGCGCTGCTGCGTTCCAGCGCGCAGTGACTCCGCTGCGCGCGAATGACACGAGCGGCCCGCTACCGTCGTCGATTTCCAGCGGATGTGGCGCCCGCGTTGGTGCCCTGACCACGCCGGGGGTGAGTGATTCGCCGCCATTGAAACTCTCGAGGTGAGTCCGTTCCCGCGTTACGCCCAAAGCGGCGAGTGCCTGTTGCATGTCGGCCATGAAGTGCGTCGGACCGCACAGATACACCTCGGCTTCGGGCGAGATGCCAAGCCGCTCCATGACGGACTGCGAAAGATGCCCGGCTGCGTCGAAGTCCTCACCTAGCCGATCGTTCGGGCCGGGGTGGCTATAGCAAACATGGCTGCGAGCGTTCGGCAGCGCGCGGAGCAGGCCCCGGACCTCGGCGACGAACGGCTGATGCTCGCGGTCGCGGGCCCCGTGACACCACAAGATGTGCCGAGTGGATCGGGACGCGGCCAGCTCGTGCAGCATGGCCAGCACCGGTGTCGCTCCGATCCCGGCGCTGAGCAACACGATCGGGCGCTCACCGGGCTCCAGCACGAAGCTGCCGCGGGGCGCGCTCACGTCGAGCGCGTCCCCCACCCGGACGTGATCGTGCAGGTAGCCGCCCGCGGCGCCCTGAGGCTCGATTTTCACGCTGATGCGATAGCGCTCGGTCGAGATTGGACCCGAGAGCGAGTAGCTGCGGAAGAGCGCTTTCTTTCCAGACAGCGGCCCTAGCCGCAACACGACGTATTGGCCGGGCAGCGGCTCGGGCAGCGGCCCTCCGTCGCTGCTCCGGAGCGTCAGTGACACCACATCCGCGCTTTCCTGATCGCGCGCGCTGACGTTGAGCGAGCGAAACCCGGGCGAGGCCGGATGCTGCGCCGCTGCCGGCGCGAGGCCCGCGTTGCCAGAGCCCCGGTTTTGCAGCAGCGCCTCGAACGACGCGCGCCATCCGGGCGAGAGGGCTTCAATCTGCAAGGCCCGCCGCAGCTCGTCGGGGGCGTGACCGGGCAAGTAGAGCAGCGCGTTGATCTCCGCAACGGTCATCCGCGGCTGGGTCTCACCCGTCTTGACGATCTCGTCTCCAGCGCCGACGTCCCCTTCGCGCAGCACGCGGAAGTAGAACCCGGGCCGACCACTCGACGTCAAGAGCGCCGCCATGCGCGGTTCGTTGGTGCGAATCCCAACGCGGTAGCAGGTCACTCGCGGCGCCGTGATCTCGAACAGCGCGCTGCCAATCTCGAAACGATCCCCGATGCACGCCGCGTCATCGGGCAGGCCTTCAATCGTGAAGTTTTCGCCGAATTGCCCAGCGACGAAGTCCGTGCGCCGTAGGCGCTCCTGCCAATACCGATACGCGCCGAGCTGGTAGACGAAGACGGCGCGCTGTTCGCCGCCGTGCCCGGCTTTGTCCCCTTGCCCGTCCCCCGCGAGGTTCAGGCGGCCTACGCGAACGCGCCCGTTGACCGGTTGTTTCCAAATGCCGGTGTGAACGGTACGCCCGTTCCACTCGATATCCCGCGGCAGGCCAATGTTCACCGAGACGAGTCGAGCCATCGTACTCCTGACCTTGGGCACCTAGGCATCACTCGCCCGATCGCAAGTGCCACGCTCCGATCGCGCAGTCAAAGCTCGAAAACCGATACCAAGGTCTGATGGACGGACGCCTGTACGGCCCGCATTCTCGAGCATGGCCTCGCCCGACGCGCTTCGTCACACGAGCTTTCCGCTCAACCACGGAACAGGCGCGATCCCTGCGGTCGGGTTCGGCACGTTGATCCCTGATCAGCGGCGCTTCGGCACCTGCGCTCGCCATTGCTCGGCCATCGCGCGGTCGCCGAGGGCTTCGGCCGCGTCCGCGCACAGGAGTAAGCAAGCCGCGTCCTCGGGGTGATCGCGCAGCCAGGCCACGCCGCGGCGTAGGCCCTCCAAGTTCTGGCCGGTGCCGAGCAAGAGGCCCACCTCGGCTTGCAGTAGTCGAGCATCGGGGAAACGCGCGCGCGTGGCTTCGATCAAGATGAGCGCGGCGACGGCATTGCCCTTTTGCAGCAACGCTTCGGCTTCGCGCAGCCCCGCCTCGGCGCTGGCAGCCGACTGCTTCTG
>JBEQTH010000057.1:0-2613 GCA_040348785.1 Myxococcales bacterium
ACTTGGTCTGCCCGCCGCCGCTGCAATGCAAAATACCAGACACCTGTGTTGCCAGATCGGAGGCCAAGATCGCGCGTGCGATCGGCAAATACGTGCGCGTCGGCGAGAGCAGACCCCAAGCCACGTCATGCGTCGAACCCGGCAGCGCATCGCTCAATTGGAACTTCCCGCAGTACACTTTGTCCAGTGGGATCGTCTCCGAAAAGCTCTCCGGAAAACGCTCGGCATACGAGTGCGCGAGCAGCGCATGTCGCGCCAGCGTCAGGCCATTGGAGCCAATGCCCGAATTCTCTTCGCTCTCGTACTTTGCTTTGCCGGTCGAGGAGAGCGCGACGATCAAATCGCCGGGCGCCACGAGCGAAAAGTCCCGCACCGCCGCGCGCGCCACGCGGGTAAAAACCGTGGAATCGGCGATCACGGTGCGCACCAAATCACCGACGTCAGCCGTCTCACCGCCCGTGAGCGTGATCTCCACGCCGTAACCGCGCAGCATCTCCGCACACGACTCATAACCGTCGATGATCGCCGCGATCACGTCGCCCTTCACGCGGTGCGCATTCCGGCCAATCGTGTTACTCACCAAAAAGCCGCTGGTCGCACCGACGCACAGCAAATCATCCGTGTTCATCACGAGCGAGTCTTGAGCGATGCCACGAAACACGCTCGCGTCCCCCGACTCCGCATAGCGCAAGTAAGCCACCGACGACTTGGTGCCCGCGCCATCCGCGTGCATCACCCCGACCATCGCCGGATCGCCCGCCGGATCGGCGATCACCTTGCAAAACGCGCCCGGCACCTCACCCGCGGAATGCTTGGCGATCGCCCGATGCACGTCCTCCTTGGTGGGAGACACACCGCGGTCGAGGTATTCGGTACTCATGAGGCAGCCCCCACCTAGATCGAGTACCGGGCTCCCGCAAGGCGAGTTTGCGCGACGCCCTCGCTGGCGAAGCCGGGGGCTGAAATCAGCTGATTGGGGGCGCTCCCCGGGCACGAATCGCAGCTCACTCGCCCGCCGTAGGTGCCCACACGCCGCCGCGCTCGGACCCGCTCGACGAATCAGATTCGAGTCTCTCTTCGTCGAAAGCCGCTCGCCGAGTCGGTTCCCTCCCCCGCTCCGTCGCCACTCGCATGTGCTCCCTGCCGAAATGGACCCGCGCCGCATAGAGGTTGTGCGCCCTGCACCGCAACCGCAAATTGCCGACCGTCGCCTCGCCGCCCGCAGCATGCGGGATCACGTGATCGAGCTGCAACAAGCGCCGCTCCCCACAGCGCCGCCCGTCGTCAGCGCAAAACGTGCAACGGCCCTCGTCGCGAACATACACCTCACGTGCCACAGCAGCCGGCACGTGGCGACTCCGCTTCAGGCTCAATCCTGCCGAAGATCCGAGAACAGCGCTTGGCTCGCGGATCGTCAATCGAGTGCGGCACGACTTCCTGCCCACTCCGAACTTTTTCTTCAACAGCTCGCCGCGCAGCGCCTCGAGCCCACGCTTCATCACCGCCTGCAGATCGCCCTTGGGCTCCGCGTGACTCAGCAGCGCCCGCACTTCCTCGAGTAACTCCCTGAACTCGCCGTCCGCAGTGAAGTTGACACTGAAACGATCCTCCGACAGCGGCTTCACCGCACCGCGCCCCGCCGAAGGCCGAGTCATCCCGCTCAGCGCCTGCTGATGTTGCTGCGAACCCCGCGCCGCGATCGCGTCTGCCAAGCCAGGTCTCAGAGCGCTCGCTTGGCTCTTCGCAGGCTCGCTCCCGACATCGGGTACGCCGACGATCGTCGAGGGCAAACGACGAATCAAATCCCGCACATCCGGCTTCGGAAAGCGCGACGCGAGCAACAGCTCGACCTGTTCATAGCTCTTCCGCGCACACGCCGCGAACAGCTCGCTCGCGTTCTCTGCGTTCAGGTGCGGCCTCAGCGCGCACAGCACGGACAACTGCAGCTCGCCCTTCGCCACCCGCGTGAACGCCTCCGGATAGTCCCGGCACACCCGCGCCGCCGAGATGCGCCGACCCGCCGACGACTTGCAGAATCCCAACGCCTCCGTGCAATACGCGAACAACGACGAATATCCCATCGCCACGCACACCTCTCGCTGATCGAGCTCCGCCAAATGCGCGAGCAAATCAGAAAGCGAATCGTTCTCCCGCCTCACCAACGCCGAAAGAGACGCCAAGAGTTGAACGTCATCGAGTCCACTCAATCGATATCGGTCGTTCATCCTTTCTCCATAACATGCGAATTCCGGAGCTCGCACGAGGCTCACCGCGCCTTTTTTGGCCACGAAATGAGCTCAAAGGCGGCCCGCCCGGTATTCGCCTCAGCAAGCCGAAGGCAAGCTGCTCTGCAGTCGAAATCCGACGACACCCGCCTCACGTGCGCTGAGCTCCAGAAAATCTTGTCTAGAAAAATCGTCACAACCTCTCAGACTCGCGATCAAAACTACCGCGGACGATTTCATGGTGTTCGCAACTCCACTCTGCGCCGTATCCACCGCGTTCACTCGCATGCGGACACCATGAAATCGTACGCACAGCGAGCTGCCACCTCCTCGCCCGTCGCCCAAACACTCCCTCAGCGAGCGCTCCAAAACGACCTCTCGCGCCAAG
>JBEQTH010000103.1:0-261766 GCA_040348785.1 Myxococcales bacterium
CTTTGTCGCATTTCGGCGCTCGGCCATGTGCCTGACTAGAGTTAGTCCAGGACAAGTGTGCGTCAAGTCATGGACAAAGCCAGAGCATATGAGTAAGTATCTAGAATTAAAGCGGTTTCGAGGAACGAGCGGCTTCGATGGCTTGGTCGAGGGCCATCGGGCTAAAGCCGACCAAGATCTGCCCCATCAAATCGATGACCGGGATGCTGGAGCCTGAGCGCCCAGCGCGCTCCAGCTTTTGCCGCATTTCTGCGGCAGCAACCGGGTTCTCGTCGATATCCTTGTCCACGACAGCGACGCCGCGTTGCTTCAGGTAGCGCGCGGTATCGTGGCAGGGCTTGCACCACGAGGCTCCGTAAATCGTCGCGGAGATGCCGCTGGCGAGCGCCTTCTTCGGCGTACCGGCCGCGTTGTTGGCGTTCGCTGCGTCAGGCGGGGCTGCGGAATCCGAGGCGGCGGGGACCGCGCTGGGGGCCAGCGCTTCGAGCCGCGCCTTGCGTTTGCCAGCGCCGAGCTCGTCCCACGCCGCGCGCGTCATCGTCTTCACGCGGTAGGCGCCGCTGGGGGTGACTTCGTTCAGGTTCGAGACGTAGACCAGCTTGCCCGTGCCGTCTTCGCGAGTGGTGACCACGACCCGCACGTTGTCGCGGCCTTCCTTGGGCACGTCTTCCGGCTTTTGTACGACATGGAAATCACCCTTGTCGTCGATCCAGGTCAAGAGCAGGTTCGGGGTATCGTTTTTGATCTCGAGTGGCGGCAGCTCGTTCGCTTGCGGCGTGGCCCCGGTGTCATCCGACGGCGCGGGTGCGGCTTGCTTGCGACACGCGCTCAGCCCGAGGCCGAGGGCGAGGCACAGGACCAAGCACAGGGGGCGGGGGAAGGCGTGGAACATCGTGCTGGAAGTTATCATCGCCGTGCCCCCTTGTCGCGTTTCGACTTACCCGGCCTATCACTCGCCCGCGCGCCGGATTCCGCGAGCTGACGCGCGCGCAACTGCTCGGCTTCCGCGGCAAGCTTGCGTGCCTTGGCGTCCGCGTAGTCCTTGAAGCCGCCATCGTACAGGTCGATGCCGTTCGGGCCGAAGCTCGCGGTGCGCGTGGTCACGGTCTCGAGGAAGCGGCGATCGTGCGAAATCAGCACCACGGTGCCTTCGAACCCGATCAGCGCCTCTTCCAAAATCTCGGCCGCGGGAATGTCCAAATGGTTCGTGGGCTCATCGAGGAAGAGCAGGTTCCTGGGCTCCAAGAGCAGCTTGGCCAGCGCGAGCCGCGTGCTCTCACCGCCCGATAGGCTCGAGACCCGGCGCAACGGATCATCGCCGTAGAAGCGGAAGCGCGCCAAGTACTGGCGCGCGCCGTCGGAGTTCAGATCGCCGCGCACGCTGCGCACCTCGTCGACACCCGTGCGCTGGGGGTCGAGGGACCCGAGGTGCTGATCGAAGTAACCTTCGTATAGGTTGGTACCGCGCTTCACGTCACCGCGGTCGCTCGCCTCGGGCTTGCCCGCGAGCAGTTTGAGCAGCGTGGATTTGCCGCACCCGTTCGGGCCCACGATGCCCAAGCGATCCCCACGGCGGAGCAACAGATCGAAGCGCGAAAATAACTCGGCGTCGCCGCGCACTCCCGCCGCACCCTTGACGTCGAGCACGATGTCACCGCTGCGCGGAGTTTCGGCGAAGCGAAAACGCATCCGCTCGGCGCGCGCCCAAACGTCCTCTGGGCGGTCGACGCGCTCCATCTTGTCGAGCATGCGGCGCCGCGACTGAGCTTGCTTGGTATTGGAACCGGCGATGTTTTTGCGGATGAAATCTTCCGTCTTTTGGATGAACGTGGCCTGCTCCTCGGCCAAACGCCGCTCGCGCTCCAGATCTTCCGCGCGTTCCTCGTGGTACTGAGTGTACGGCAGCGGGTAGCTGCGGAACGTGGTACGCCCGAGCTCCATGGTGATGGGGCACGTAGCGTCCAAGAACGCGCGATCGTGAGAGACGACCAGCACGGCGCCGCGCCAACCCGTAAGATAGTTCGCGAGCCACTCGATGGTCTCCAGATCGAGGTGGTTCGTCGGCTCGTCCAAGAACAGCACATCGTGCTCGCCGGAGAGCACCACACCGAGGGAGAGCCGCCCGCGCTCACCACCGGACAACGTGCGCACGTCACGCTCGAGATCGCTTGGAGTAAAGCCGAGCCGCATCGCGATCATCTCCACGCGCCGCTCGAGCTGATCGGCGCCCGCGTGCTGATAGCGATCCATCGCGGCAGACAAGCGATCGAGCGCGGCTTCGTCGCCGCTGGCCGCCGCCTCTTGGGCCGCGCTGAGCTCATGACGGATTTTCAACAGATCGCCGAAGCCGGCGAGCAAGTTGTCCATCACGCTGCCAAAGGCGCGCGTTTCGTGGCCCTGCCGGTAGTAGCCGAGGGTCGCGCCCTTCTTCAGCGTCACCGAGCCTTCATCGGCCTCGAGCTCCCCCGCGATCACGCGCAGGAGCGTGCTCTTGCCAGCGCCGTTCGGCGCGACCAAACCGGCGCGCTCGCCGGCTTCTAGGCGAAAGCTGACCCCTTGAAATAGGCGTTCGTTGCTATAACCAAAGGCGAGATTGGCGACTTCCAGGGACACGGCGACGGGGGTGTAGCATGGCGAGCGCGGCCGCTTCAAAGTCGCTCGTACACCCCCGAGAAACCTGTGTCTGGCCCGCCGCGTAAGCCAGGTAACCAATGATGGCAATGCCCATGCGTGACGTGTTCCCCGAGGCTCGAGTCCACCCCAGCATCAGCGAGAAGATCGCCAACTACCGCAAGGAAGAAGTGGACGCGGTGAAGGCGCTGATCGCCGCGCACCGCGTGGTCGTGGTCGGCATGACGCAAAACCCTTTCCCCAAGCGCGCGCGCAAATTGCTCGAGAGCAAAGGCATCGCCTACGAGTACTTGGGCATCGGCAGCTACTTGAGCGAGTGGCGCCGCCGGCTCGTGCTCAAGATGTGGACGGGCTGGGCCACGTTCCCGATGATTTGGGTGGATGGCGTGCTGATCGGCGGTTTCGAGGATTTGCAGAAGCTGGTCGACAGCGGCGAGCTCGCGGCGAGCTTGGCCAAGCCGCGCGCTTGAGCGTCACTCGCCGCCGAAGGCTGGGCCGGCGCGCGACGTGTTCGGTGACCATCAAAAGAAAATCAGTTACGCGGGGGGCAGCACGGCCGAGACGGCGATCGATACGTCCGGGAACGCGCGCAGCGTGATCGATTGGCCGTGCTCGAACTTTTCGACGTGTGAGTAGGCGCTCGGCCCGGGCTCGGTATACACCTCGATGCAGCGTTCGCGCAGATTGACGATCCAATACTCGGGGATGCCGCAGCTCGCGTAGATGCGCTGCTTCCTGACGCGGTCCTTCGCCAGCGAGCTCTCCGCGACTTCGATCACCAGGTACGCCCGACTTGGGTGATCCGCCTCGTAGTCGCCGACCGGGACGACCGTGAAGTCCGGCTCGGGCTCGGACAAGTCGTCCGCGGCGAATGACGTTTGGCAACCGACCGCGGCGCGCCCGTGGAGCGCTAGCACGAGCAGCTCGTTCAGCTTTCGCACGGACGAGTTGTGGGGCGGGCCGATCGGGCTCATGGCGACCAGCTGGCCGTCGAGCAGCTCGATGCGCTCGTCTTGGAAAGCACCGAGCAGGACCAATTGGTCGTATTCGGCGCGACGCAGGGGGCGAATGACTTCAGCGTCCGGGGTTACCATGGCGAAGGTTCCTGGAGGTTAGCATGCACCCCTCCTGGTCGGCCTCCGCTCGCGCGGAGTTGCGGCATTTCGGGGCTTGGGCGAGCCCCGGCGTTGAAGGTTTTCGGTTTGCCGGGGCTACTCGAAGACGACGGTTTTGTTTCCGTATTCGAGCACGCGGTCCTCCAGGTGCAGGCGCACCGCGCGCGCTAGGACGACCTTCTCCAAGTCGCGCCCTTTGCGCACCAGGTCGTCGATCGAGTCGCGGTGCGAGCAGCGCACGACGTCTTGTTCGATGATGGGGCCTTCGTCCAAAACCGCGCTCGCGTAGTGGGCGGTCGCGCCGATGAGCTTCACGCCCCGTTGGTAGGCTTGGTGGTAGGGCTTGCCGCCCACGAAAGCCGGCAAGAAAGAGTGGTGGATGTTGATGATTTTGCCCGTGAAATTGGCGACGAACGGGGCGCTGAGGATCTGCATGTAACGGGCGAGCACGAGCAGATCGATGCGCTGTTCTCGAAGCAGCGCCAATTGTGCAGCTTCGGCCGCGGGTTTGCTGTCGGCGGTGACGGGGATGACCCGGAACTCGACCCCGAATTGCTCGGCGACCCGCCGCAGCTCCGGATGGTTGCTGACGATCAGCGGCAGCTCACAGCGCAGTTCCCCGCTCTGATGGCGGAGCAAGAGGTCGTACAGGCAATGGTCGTAACGCGAGACGAACAGGGCCACGCGCTTGGGCTGCTGCCGGTGGCGCAGCTCGTAGCGCATGCCGAAACGTGCAGCGACCTCGGCGATCGCGCGCTCCAGGGTGCCGCGGTCGGACTGCAGATCCGTCAGGTCGAAATGGATGCGCTGAAAGAACTGCGCGGCCTCGGCGTCGGTGTGCTGGTCGGAGTCCAGAATATTGGCGCCGTGGCCGTACAGGACCTGGGCCAGCGCGGCCACGATACCGCGCCGATCGGGGCAGGAAACCAGCAGTGTGGCTCGTTCTGTTTCCGAGGTGCTCATGGCGCTTCCTGTATATCGCGGAACGCGCCGAATGCCCCCCTGCGACCTTTGCAGAACTCGATTCAGGCATTAAGTTTGGGGGGTGAGCGAGCCGCCTGACACCGTACTCCGCGCCATCACCGATGATGGCGCTTTCCGCGTGATCACTGCACGTACGACCCGCACCGTGCGCGGCGCGGTCGAGGCGCAGGAGGCCAGCGGCGAGACCGCGCGGCATTTTGGCGATCTGCTGACCGGTTCGATCCTGTTCCGCGAAACCATGGCGCCCAACCTGCGCGTGCAAGGCATCATCAAGGGCTCCGGGAACAGCGGCAGCTTGATTGCGGATTCGCATCCCTCCGGCCAGACGCGCGGCCTCATCCAGCTCAAAGGCGGCGCGGAGGGGATCGAGCTCGGGCAAGGCGCGGTCTTGCAGTTGATGCGTACCTTGCCCAACGGGCGGATCAATCAAGGCGTGGTCGAAGTCCCGCAAGACGGCGGTATCACCCATTCCTTCATGTCCTACATGCAGACCTCGGAGCAGGTGTTCTCCATGCTCGCGGTCGGGACGATCTTCGAGGGCGACCAAGTGGTGAGCGCTGGGGGCTATCTGGTGCAGTTGCTACCCGAGGTCGGGCGTGGCCCGTTGATGGTCATGACCGAGCGCTTGCGGGAGTTCGAGTCGATCGACGCTCAGTTGAAGGACGCCGCCTTCACGCCGACCTGGCTGCTCGATGAGCTACTGTACGGCATGCCGTTCACGCGCTTGGAGGAGAGCCCGGTGCGCTTCGAGTGTTGGTGTGACGAGCTGCGTGTCGTCTCGGCCCTGGCCAGCCTCGGTCGAGCCGATCTCGAGCACCTGTTGTCCAGTAACGAAGTGCTGGAAGTGGCATGCGAGTACTGCAAGCGTGATTTCAGAATCGCCCCTGCGCGCCTGCGCGGTTTGCTCGAGCAAAGCTGAGCAAGGTAGCCGGCCCGCTCAATCACATGCCTCACGCGCGCATCACCCTGGCAGGCTTGTCGAGCTTGCTCGTGGCGGCCTGCACCGAGCGGCCGCCAGCACCGGCGCCCCCTGCGCAATCTGCGGCTTCTTTGGCGCGCAGCGCAAGTAGCGTTGCCCCGCCCGCACCCCCATTGTCGCTCACGTTCACGTTGAGTGTTTTGGGGTTGAACGATCTACATGGCCGGTTGCGAGCATTGCCGGCTTTTGCTGGCTACGTGAACAACGTGCGCCGTGCGCGTGAACAAGACGGGGGCGCGGTCGCCTTGGTGGACGCGGGCGACATGTTTCAGGGCACGCTGGAGTCGAACCTCACCGAGGGCGCTTCCGTGATCACGGCTTATCGTACGTTGGGGATGACTGCCGCGGCGCTCGGCAATCACGAGTTCGACTTTGGTCCCGAGGGTGAAGGCGCCGAAGGCGATCCGCAAGGTGCGATCCGCGCGCGCATCGCGCAGGCGCCCTTCCCCATCCTGTCGGCCAACTTGGTCGTGAGCGGCACGCACGAGCTACCGGCTTGGGACAAGCTGCGCTCGAGCGCGATCGTGGATGTGGGCGGTGTGCGGGTCGGCTTCGTGGGGTTACTGACGCACGAAACGCCGGCCATCGTCATGCGCTCGTGGTTCGAGGGGTTGGACGTCGATCCGCTGGCACCCGTGCTCACGAACGAAGCCAGCAACCTGCGCAAACGGGGCGCCGAAGTGGTCATCGCGCTCGCTCACGCCGGGGCTGATTGCAAAGACTTCAGCGTTCCCAACGACACCGCTAGCTGCACGCGCGAAGCGGAGATTTTCGACGTGGCACGCGCTCAGCCGCCCGGCACGGTAGATGCGATTTTCGCGGGCCACACCCACGCCGGCGTGGCGCAAATCGTGAACGGCATGCCCATCGTCGAGGCCTATGCGCGCGGGCGGGCTTTTTCACGCATCGATCTGCGGCTCGATCGCAAGACGCACCGCGTGCTGGAACGCAGAGTGTTCCCGCCGCACGAGCTGTGCCCCAAGCTGACCGAGAGTGAGCCGTGCACGCTCACCGACTACGAGGGGCAAAGCACGCTGGAAGATCCGGCAATCGCGAAAGCCATCGCGCCCGCCTTGGCGCTCGCCGAGGCGCGCCGTGAAATGCCGATCGGTTGCATGGTGAGTGAGTCCATGTCCTGTGAGCATGCGACCGAATCGCCGCTCGGCAACCTGTTCGCTGATCTGCTCCGCGAAGCAGTCAAAGGCGCGGACGTGGCGCTGCTCAACGGCGGAAGCCTGCGCGCCAACCTGCCGGCAGGCGCGCTGAGCTACGGAGAGCTGTTCGAGGCCATGCCCTTCGACAACATGGTGGCGCGCATTCGGCTCACCGGCGGTGAGCTCAAGGCCGTGATCCTCGCGCACTTGGAGCATGATTCGCACGGGTTGATCTCGCTCAGCGGGCTGCGCGTCGACGCGCGCTGCGGGAAGCACGGCGCGGAGCTGAAGCTAACGCGCGACAACGGCCGCCCCGTGTCGGACCGTGAAACGCTGTTGCTCGCGACGAGTGACTACGTTGCGACGGGCGGCGACGGCTTGTTCGGGCCATTGAAGCTCACTCCGGAACGGATTCAGATCGACGCGGGCGCTTCGTTTCGCGACGTGCTGGCCGGAGAGCTGCGTCGCCACCCCCAGTTGTCCCCGAAGGACCCGGCGATTTTCGATCCCGCGCATCCGCGCCTCGTCATGAGCACGCCGCGCCCGTTGACTTGCCCGCACTGACGCCCGTCGACCCGGATTGACCAGCGCACGTCACGGCACTACGTGTGATGGCCCCGGGCGCAGCCCGGCAGGCAATTTTTCCAAGGAGCACAAATGGCAATCTCTAAAGCTTCCGCTAAATGGTCGGGTAACCTCAAAGAGGGCAAAGGCTCGATGAAGGGCGGCACGGGCTACTTCGACGCGCCGTTCACGTTCCTTTCGCGCTTCGAAGGCGCGCGCACCGGCACCACCCCGGAAGAGTTGATCGGCGCCGCGAACGCGGGCTGCTTCTCGATGTTTCTCGCGGCTCAGCTATCGGCTGCCGGTCACGTCCCGACCAGCATCGAAACCAGCGCCACGGTCACGCTCGGTGAAATCGGCGGGGGTCCGGCCATCACCAAGATCGAGCTCGAGACGAATGCCGTGGTACCCGGTGCCACGCAAGCCCTGTTCGACGAAAAAGTCGCCTTCTCCAAGGCGAACTGCCCGATCACGCGCGCCCTGGGCGGCGTGCCCGAGATCACGATCAAAGCCACGCTGGGCTGAGCGAACCCGTGCGCCGTGCCCCGCGTGCTCCTCGGCCAGCGCGCGGTGCACGCGCTGGCAGGAACGGCCGTCAAGACCTGGAGCGATGGCGGCGGCTCACTCCGAGCGCGAGCGCAACGAGCCCCAGAGCGAGCGCGCCAGGGCTGCTCGAGCGGCACGGCGTGGAGCAGGAGCAACCCGCTTCACCGTTGGCGCTCTCGCTCGGTGCCGGCGCCGTTCCGACCCTGCCCGCGCTATTCGAAAGGCCCGCAACGTTCGAGCCGCTCGCACCGCCGCTGCTCGGCGCGGCGCCGGCAGCCGGAGCAGTCCCACCGCTGCCGCTGGCAGCCGCGCCACCCAATGAAGCGCCCGCATTGCCCGCAGTCGCGACGCCGCCCTGGGCGACGCTGCCACTCGAGCCGGCACTGCTCGGCGCGCCGACCATTCCGGCGCTGCCACCTTCACCCGTAGGAATGATCGGCCCGGTGCCGACGGAGAACGCGATGCTCGGGCCAGACGTACCGATGTCGTAGATGCGTAGCCCCGATGCGCTGCCGTCATTCCACTTGCTCGCGGGCTTGGTCATCGCGCCGAGCTCGGCGTTCACGTCCTTGGCGAAGAAATCCGTCTTGGCGCTGCCTGGACTGGGCCACATGGTGGCCGACAAAATACGCGTGCCGCCCGCCTGCACGACTGCGAGCTC
Source organism: Myxococcales bacterium (assembly GCA_040348785.1). GTDB lineage: Bacteria > Myxococcota_A > Polyangia > Polyangiales > Polyangiaceae > PMG-095. The sequence continues at coordinate 8,635 of JBEQTH010000103.1, forward strand.
CAAGGGTTGCGGCGGATTGTTGCCGGAGATCGATTTGTCGAAGTGCCAAATCAAAAGCCCACCGCCGGAGAGCGACTTCCATTCACCGACGTTCTGCACGTTCGACCATAGGAAGTACTCCGTGGGCCGAGCAGGGTTCAGGTAGCGATAAACGACGCCATTGGGCGTGGCTTGGTAGCGAGCGTTGGTGCTGCTCTGGATGTCGACGATGTCGATCCAGCCTTGGTCGGCGCGGAGCACGTCGTCGATCCCAACGGGGTTGGTGTTGGCGCCGCGGTTGGCCATGATGGAGTAATCACCCACGCCGTACAGGTCGGGCCAGCCGAATAGCATGTGCCCGCTCTCGTGGGCGAAAACGTAGTTCGTGGGCTGCGCGTCCATGGCGGTCATCATGTAGCGATTGAGGCGCACGCCATCTCTCATGTCGTTCGAGCCGCTGGCGTGCGGCCACAGGCCTTTGCCGAACGTGCCCTCGTCTCCCGCGTACAGCAGGCTGATGGCTTCGGTCTTGCCGTCCTTGTCGTTGTCGAACTGCGAGTAGTCGATCTCGGCATCGAGCGCGGCGCTCACTTCCGCCCACAGCTCATCCGCGCGCTCGTAGCCGTCCCCGCCCTGGTAGTAGGCCTTCGTCTTCTTGGCGCGATAGAAGCCGTGCACCTCGTTTTGGTAATCGACCTTTCCGTTCGACTGCTTCAAGTAGTAGTCGCGGATGGAGCCGGTGAGCCCGAATTGGTCGTAACCCTTGGTGTTGAGCCAAGCGTCGATCTCGGTCTTCGAATAGGCGCCCGTCTGGTCGCTGAAATCGACCAAGATGGTGAGCCCGTGTACGACCCCGGTCGGATGCGGAAACAACTTGATTCCTGCGGCCCCGACCACGTCGAACGCGATCCCCGGCGGTGGCTCGCTGGGCTCGAGATCCGGCCAAGCGGGAACTGCTTTGCCGTTCACGACGATGGTCGCGTGTGCGCGGCCAGCAAATAACACCACCCCGAGCGCCGTGAGCGCGACCGATGCCGCACGCGAACAGGCAAACCTGCGCATGGATTCAGAGTCGCACGGGGGGCTGAAAAGCACTCAAAAATCGACCGGGACCGCCGAGCGGAGGATGTAGTGAGCGTGAATTAGTGCAGCGGAGCCGCCGGATGAGCCGGCTCCGTCTCACAATCGCGGTGAGCGCTGCGCTATTTAGCCGTATACACGCGCACGTGGCCGACCGAGAGCTCGGCGGGGGAACGGCGTGCGGGCCGTTGGATCGCCGTCGAAGACGCCGCCTCGCTCGTCGTCGTCGTCGACGTGGTGCTCGTGCGGGCTCGCGCAGCAGCTGAAGATTTCCGTGCACAGTGCGCGCCGCTTCGTCGCGTTGCGAGCGAGCTCCCGAGAGACAGCGAGCGTTAACTCTGAAACAGCTCGAGCTCGTCGGGCAGTGCGAAGCTGCCGTCACTGCGGCACGGGAAATCGACGACGGCGGGGATCGCTTCGAGCGGGATTGGGCCGTAGCAGTGTGGGAATGATTCGCCATCGGCGGCTTCGTAGCGGAGCGCACTGCCGAGCGGTGCCGTCGAGATACAGAGCAGGACCAAACCGTGGCGCCCGCCGTAGAAGCGGGCCGCGGTGCGCAAGACTTGGTCGCGCGTGGAGCAATGAATGAAGCCTTCGCTCGCGAGGCTATCGGCCTCGTACTTTCCCACTTCGAGCGCAGCAGCAAACGCGCTGCGCTCGGTAATGTGGAACACGTGGCTGTGGGGTGCTTGGCTCATTGGGACCAGGGCCGTCACTCCGCCGCGTTCACCTCGGGTTTGGTGCGGAGCTGGACCAAGCGTTGCTCCTGGATTTGTTGGGCGGTCTGCGGCTCTACGTAATCGGAGTGACAGTCCCCCTTGGAGCTTTCGGCGCCCACGGCTTTGCGCGTCTTGTTGGCCAGGCGATGGATCTCGTCCGGGCTGAGCACGCCGCGCTTCTCCAAGATCTCGCGCTGCACGGGCGTGAGCGCGGCTGATTGCATGACCTTGTCGCGCTCGAAACCGTCGGCCTTGCCGCTCGCGAACTCCACGATCTCTTTCGAGATGCGCACGGAGCACCAATCGTGCCCGCACATGGCGCAAAAGTCGGTGTCGACGTCCAAGTCTTCGTCGTGAAAGGCGCGCGCGGTGTCGCCGTCGAAGGCGAGCTCGAAGTGTTTTTCCCAATTCAGCGCCGCGCGGGCTTTCGTCAGTGAATCATCCCAATCGCGCGAACCAGGGATGCCGAGGGCGACGTCCGCCGCGTGGGCCGCGATCTTGTAAGCGATGCAGCCTTGCTTCACGTCGTCCTTCTTGGGCAGGCCCACGTGCTCTTTGGGCGTCACGTAGCACAGCATGCTTGCGCCGTGGTAGGCGGCGGCGGTTGCGCCGATGCAAGACGTGATGTGATCGTACCCCGGGAAGACGTCGGTCACGAGCGGGCCGAGGACGTAGAACGGCGCGCCGTGACACAGGTTGCGCTCGAGCTTCATGTTGTATTCGATTTGATCGAAAGGCACATGCCCCGGTCCCTCGATCATGACCTGCACGCCCTTGCGCCACGCGCGCTCGGTGAGCTTGCCTAGGGTCTCCAGCTCGCCGAGCTGTGCTTCGTCACTCGCGTCGGCTAGGCCACCGGGGCGCAGGCCGTCACCCAGCGAGAACGACACGTCGTACTCGCGCATGATGTCGCAGATCTCTTCGAAGTGCTCGTGCATTGGGTTTTGCTTGCCGTGCACGAGCATCCATTTGGCGAGCAGCGAGCCGCCGCGGCTGACGATGCCGATCAAGCGCTTCTGCACGAAGGGTAAGTGCTCCCGCACCACGCCGGCGTGGATAGTGAAGTAGTCCACGCCCTGCTTGGCTTGCTCGCGCAGGCTGTGCATGATCACGGGCACCGTCAGGTCTTCGATCTTGCGACCGATGATCATGGAATAAATGGGCACGGTGCCGATCGGCACGCGCGAGTTGTCGATGATTGCTTGCCGGCATTCGTCGATGTTTCCGCCGGTAGACAGATCCATCACCGTGTCGGCGCCCCAACGCTCGGCCCACTTCAGCTTCTCGACCTCTTCATCCGTGCTGGATGACACGGGGGAAGCGCCCATATTGGCGTTGATTTTCGTCTTGCTGGCGCGGCCAATGCACATCGGGTCGAGGGCATGCTTCAAGTGCATGATGTTCGCCGGAATGATCATGCGCCCCGCGGCGACCTCGAGCCGCACTTGCTCGGGCGTGAGGTGTGGCTCACGCTCGGCGACGCGCTTCATCTCGGGCGTGACGTTGCCGACCCGCGCGTGCTCCAGCTGAGTGATGGGCGTGAAGCCCGCGGGCGGGATGGCGCGATCGCCCTCGCGCTGCCAACCGGGCGGTAGGAAATCCCAGGCGGTCTTGTCGCTGGGCTGCGGCATACCCGGCGTATCCGGTGACGAGAACGTGAACGCGCCGCCCAGGTTCGGCGCATTGGCGAAGGACCCGGGGTTCGTCCCATCACGAAAGCTAGAGGGGTTTGCGGCGCCACGCAGCGGTAGAGTTCTCGTCGACATTCGTCTCTTCCTTTTGGCGAGGGACGAACGCCGACCAACTCGGCGCGCTTCCCTACGCCGGTGCGAACCGGATCAGGTTCTACGGGTACGTCTCAGCGGCTTCGGAAGAAGCCGCGCCCCGAGCGGGTGAACGCCGGCGAGTGTAACCGAAGGGCGGACCGTAGCAAGCGCTCCCGGGTGCCCTCGCGGGCAAAGGCGCCGCACTCGGCGATTGGGGGCGGATTTCAGGTCGGTAGTTCCCCCGCCCTACTCGGCCGGCGCGCGCTGAATGGCGCGCTCGGCGTCTTCGACGGCTGAGCAGCACGCGTTCGAAAACCGAAAGTAGACGAAGGGGTCGTTGCCCGAGCTCGCGAGCGACGCGCACTACGGCGCAGAGCCCGGCGACACGACGACGTTTTTCGCTCGGAATCCAAGTGCTGCCTGCTCGGTAGTCGTGGCAGGCTGGGCCGCGCATGAGCTTGGTGCAGGTGAGTCGTGACCTCTCGCAGCGGGTTTCCGCGCTTTCTTTCAAAGCTCCGGTCGCGTACGTGTACAACCCGCTAGAGTACGCGCGAGCGCCGCACGAGGCGTATCTCAAGCGCTACGGCAAGGCGCCCAAGCGTGCGCTGCTGCTGGGGATGAACCCGGGCCCGTTCGGCATGGCGCAAACCGGCGTCCCCTTCGGCGACGTCGCGATGGTCAGAGATTTTTTGGGTGTGAGCGGCACGGTCGGCAAACCAGCGCGTGAGCATCCGAAGCGACCGATCGCTGGCTTCGACTGCACGCGCTCCGAGGTGAGTGGTACGCGGCTGTGGGGCTTCGCACACAGTTACTTCGAGACGGCGGCGCGTTTTTTCGAACGCTTCTTCGTCGTCAACTATTGCCCGCTCGTGTTCATGGACGAGGGCGGGAAAAACCTGACTCCGGACAAGCTGCCCAAGGCCGAGCAAGAGCCGCTGTTCGCCGCTTGTGATGGGGCACTTCGGGACATCGTGAAGCTATTGAAGCCGGAGCTCTTGATCGGCGTCGGCGCATTTGCCGAGAATCGCGCGCGCCGCACGTTCCCTGACTTCAAGGGCACAATCGGCACGGTTTTGCATCCGAGCCCCGCGAGCCCAAAAGCCAACCGCGGCTGGGCCGCGATCGCCGAGCTCGAATTGCGGGAGCTAGGCGCGCTTTAGCGCACACCGTGCCCATTGCCGCGAATCGCCACGAATTGCCGCGGTTTACGAGTCGTGACCTTGCGCAGCCAGCGGAGCGGGCGTGGGGTCCGGGTGAGGCCCCGGTGAGGCACCCCCTCGTGCACCGCTTGCCGCGGAGCGGAACAATCGCTTTGCGATTGTTGATGGTTACATCCCAAGCGGTGCACTAGGCTCCGCCCGAGAAATCCTGATGTTGCTCTTGCCTAGCTGGACCTGGCCCTTCGATCCCGTACTCGTTCATCTGCCGCGCGCAGCTGTCGCTCTGACCATCGGCGGCATCGGCCTGCTGATGGTGTTCTGGGGCCTGGCCAAAAAGGAGCGTGAACAGATCGTCACGGGCGCCGTGTTCGCGGCTGCTGCGTTGGCCATCTACCAATTCATGCAGACCACGATCGAGCTGCGCATCTACAGCATGCTGTTCGTGGTCGTGTTTCTCGGCGGACACGCGCTCCTGAACTGGCAGATCAAGCGCGGCGGGGGCGGTCCCGACGTCGCTGGCGACTTCATCGTATACGGCGTGCTCGGTGTGCTGGTGGGCGCGCGCCTTGGCCACGTGCTGTTCTACGACCTAGACAAAGCGCTCGCCGACCCGATCTGGGTGTTCAAGATCTGGACGGGGGGGCTCGCCAGCCACGGCGCAGTGGTGGGCCTGATCATCGCCATGTACCTGTTCACCAAGAGCCGCGGCGTGTCGTTCTTGGAAGGCTCGGATCGCTTCGCGTTCTCGGCGGCATTGGGCGCGACCGTGGTGCGCATCGGCAACCTGTTCAACTCCGAGATCGTGGGCCGCAAAGTGCCCGATCAAAGCTGGGGCATGCGCTTCCCGTTGAACCCGGAAGACAAGGGCCTGAACCCCTTGCCCCTGCGCTACCCGAGCCAACTCTACGAAATCGCGCTCGGCACCGGCGTCTTCATCGCGCTCATCATCGCCGACCGCATGATGGGCAAAGAAAAGCGGCCCCGTGGTGCCCTCATCTCCTGGTTCTTCGCGCTCTACTTCAGCGGCCGTATGTTTACCGAGTTCTACAAGGAGATCGAGGCTTTACCCTCGGACTCTGCGATCAGCATGGGGCAATACCTGAGCGTGCTGCCTGCGCTGCTCGGTTGGTACGGGCTGTACTGGGCATTCAAGCACAAGGAACCCGCCGGCTGGAACGACGGCTCGCCAGGGGCGGATGAAGAAGACGAAGAAGACGAAGACGACGAAGAAGACGAAGAAGACGAAGCCCCCGCTCGCGCCCGCAAAGCTTCTCCCACCAAGCGCGCCGTCGTGGATGATGAAGAAGACGAAGAAGAAGACGAAGACGACGAAGACGACGAAGACGAAGAGCCCGTCCCCACCAAGAAGTCGACCTCCGCGGACCCGGACGTCGAATCCGAGTTCGAAGCCGGCAAGTTGAAGAAGAAGCGCGGCGAGACGGAGGAATAGGCAACAGTCGTGGAGGTCAAGCGCGCTGTTCTCTTCGTTCAGGGAGGTGGCGAGGGCGCCCATGACCAGTGGGACGACAAGCTCGTCGAGAGCCTGAAACGAGGGCTCGGGCCGGGCTTCGAGGTCCACTATCCGCGAATGCCGGCTGAGGCCGAGCCGAGCTACGCAGCGTGGAAGCCCGCGCTGCTCGGCGAGCTCGAAGCGCTACCCGCTGGCGCTGTCCTCGTGGCTCACTCGGTCAGGGGTGAATCGGTCGAACGGGAGCCTCAGTCGATCTCCGTCAGCACATCGCCGCCGCTCGTGTAATAGAGCACGTCACAGCCGGCATTCGGTACTGCCCCCGCGCGGCTCCCCAGGTCGATCACGACGTTGAGCGGCGCGTCCGGCCTGTCCCGAAAGCGCGCGGCTTGTTTCATCGTCTTCTCGTCGAAGTAGAACAAGGTGCGCGAGTCACTCGACAAGCCGCTGGGCAATGGGCGCGCGGCGGTGGTGCCGTCGAAGAAACCGTCGCTGACGCTTTCGGGCATCTGCCACGCTTTGTTTGCCCACTGAGACTCGTACACCCGCGACACGCCCTCCACTCCCTCGGGAAAGCCTTGTTCAGGCTCGGGCGTGAAGCCGGTGTAGATCAGCGATGAGCCGTCTGGCGAGAGGACGGGCGCGGCGTAGTGCTCCATGGTTTGAATTGCGCGCTGATTGAGGGCATAAAATGGGCTGACGTCTGGGGTGGCAGCGAACGCCGCGGTACGCGAGGCGCGACTCAACGCGGCGAACGCTTGTCCGCTCTTGGCGACCAGCACGAGCGTCTTGCCATCGGCACTGAGCGCGGCGCCGGGCGTCACGTCGTAGTCCGTGGGGATCGTGACTTCGCTGGCGGTCCCGAAGTCCGCATTGGCCTTGGTGCGATGCGCCAGTAGCACACTGCCATCGCGAACGAACAAGACGTCCAGCTCGTCGGCCGTGATCGACAGCAATCGTTCGACGCCCGCGCCCGAGACACCGCCGAGCGGACTGGGCGATTTCCATTTTGCGGTCTCCGAGCAGGCGCTCGCAGGAACGACGACGACCGTGCCTGGCTCCAAGCCGGCCTCGCCGCCTTCACCGACAGCGCCTCCTTCGTTCGCGGTGCCGCCCTGCCCCGCGTCGTCACTCGAGCCGGGTTTACCAGCGATGGCAGCGCGGCCGCTTGCGCCCGCGTTGCCAGCTGTCGGTAGGCGAGTGCCGCCCGCGCCAGCGTTCGATGAGCCGCCATCCCCGACGGCCGGGGCGTGCACGTCCGAGCCGGAGGAGCAGGCGGCTGCGACCACGAGGGTGACGCCCAAAGCGCTGAAGGTAATGCGGTTCATTCTGCGGGCACGCAGCTGTAGTTCTGACGCCACTTGGTGAGGGTCGGACCCGCGCTTTGCTCGTCGTTCGGGACGAAGCGGATCGTGATCTTCAAGTATTGTTGAGACTTGTACCCGGCGGCAAGCAGCAATGCGCCGACGTCGCCGCCAGTCCAATTCGTGATCGGCGCGCCCGTTGCGGTACCGACCTTCACCACGCCGGGAATGCTGACTGCGGTGGGGTACACGGGCACTGTTGCAAAATCGCTGCCCGTTGCCGAAGTCTGCGCGTAGAACTCGAGCTTCGAGTTGGTGTTGGGCGTGACGGTCTGCCAATCGAAGAAGCGCCAGACCGCCTTGGCTCCGCTGTCACAAACCGCGGTGTACGAGCGCTCGTAGTTGGCCGGACCTGGGACCAAGATGGGTGGCGGGGGCGAGCAAGTACCGGTGAGGCACACGCTACCGATGCAGCAATCGGTCGTCGCCGTGCACGCACCACCTTGCGCGACGCACATGCCGACGGGCGGCGCGACGCCGCAATGTCGGGTCGGCGGATCGGTCACCGGGGTATCGAGCCGGCACAGTGAGGTCTTGGGGGTGTTCAGGCCACCACAACAATCTTCGTCGACCTCGCAGGTGTTGGCGCTACCGGTGCCGTTGGCTTTGCAGCTATCGAGCACCCAGAAACCGCGCTCGTTCAGGTAGTTGGCGCCCGTCGGGCTATAGATCTGATTGGGTAGCCAGAACGCCGGGTGACTGCGGTCCGTTGCGCCGCTCGTGGTGTCGTCCACGGCCGAGATCCAGAGCTGGCTCTGGATGGTGCTGTAATTGAGCTCCTGCGTGTAGCTGTTCGTATTGGAGTAGTCGCTCTGCGTCGCCGGCAAGTTGAAGGTGTTGCCGTACGGGCGCGTGCTCGTGAACACGACCCAGCGATAGCCACCGGCCGCTTGAGGCGACACGGTTGCTTGATACGCCTTGTTGGCGTCGATCGCGCGTTCACCGGAGTTCAGGTTGGTGAGCGCTACAGGAGTCGGCGTGGCTGCCTGAGTGTCGACCGACCACAGCTTTCCTGGATCTTCGAAGTAGTTGGTCGGACCCATGTAGCCGTACTTGGTCCATGAGGTGTTGGTGCAGCACGAGTCCGTGGGCGTCGTGGTCTGGTAGATGACGCTGCGCGAGTCGCTCTCGAACGTCGGCCACTTCATCACGTCGCCGGCGGGCCAGTTGTTGACGATCGAGCGGCGATTGCTGAAAAGCTTGCCGGTTTGGCTGAAATCGAAGGTGCTGAGGCCCTTGCGCCACCCGGCGCCGCCGGCCGAGTCACCATCGATGAACACCAGCTTCGAAGCATTCGGCGCGAACGAGGGCACCATCATCACCGTGCCGCCCAGACCCCAATTGCCGGGGCTCGTCGCGGTCACGTCCACCGGTACGTCACCCGCGTTCTGCGGCGTTTGCCAAATGGAGTAGAAGCTCCCGTTGCCGTTGTCACCGCCGTCGCGCACCGCGCCGGAGCGGTTCACGTCGCCCGTCGGTTTGAATGCCGACTGCGGGATGGCGGTCATCACGGCGCCAGTCTGGCAATTGACCTTCCATTGCAGGAGCACCGTGGCCGAGTTGTTGTTCTCGTAGTAGCCGAACTTGAAGTCGTGATCGCCGGCGGTGAGGTTGACCACGCCGTAGAACGCACCCGTCGACCAGGTGTTGGCGACGCGCATCTGATCGATGTACATGCGGCCACCGTCGTCGACGTTGCCGAGCGTTTGAAATTCGTACAGGCCGGTGCAGGGCGCCGTAATGCGGCCCGTCCAACGCGCCGAGAAGGAGTCGCTGCTGGTGAGCTGCGAGTACTCGGTGCGGTTGGTGCCCCAGGAGTCGTAGATGTTGGCGTCGTAGCGAGTGAACGCCTTCTGAATCGTGGGGTTCTGCGCCATCGTGGCGCCGAAGGTTTGATCACCGTAGTAAGACACGGTGAGGCCCTGGGTCGGTGCAGTCCAGGTCGAGGGGACGAACAGGTTCGCGGTCGGAACGCGCTCGATGAGGGTCGAAGGGCTGCCGTATTGCCAGCGCAACTTCAGGGACGCACCGCCCGTGCGCTCGACGTGATCGACGCGCAGGGGGTATAGCGTGCCCTGAGTCATCGCGTAGGCGGTGCCGCAAAAGTTCGTCGATGTCGTGTTGGGGCGGCTGATGACCACCGTGGTTCCGACCGTGACCTTCACGTCGTCGTCGGAATCGACGCAGAACGTGACGTTGCCCGTGTACGGGGACTCGACTTGGCCGAGCCAAGTGTCGCTGAAGTTGTCGACGGGAAGAGTGGTCTCGGCGGCGGGGCTACCGTTACCCCAGGCCGGGTAGATGTCCGGCTCCACGCGCTGCAGCGCGACAGGAGCGCTATAGGTATTGTTGGCGTAGTACGCGACGTCCATGCCGTGCACGCCGTCGTTCGTGTACAGCTGCGACTGCGGGATGACCTGGAGCGGAAAGCTGGGCGAGCTCCAGGACAGCTTGATCGAGGACTCGTTCGCGTTGTCGACCTGGTCGAGCGTGATCGCAACCTTGGAGCCCGCCGTCATGGCCAACGCGCCCGTGAACGTCGCCGGCGCGACACCTGCAGCGGGCTGATAGCCCGATTGATCGATTACGGTGTTGCCGTTGATCGTGAGCTTCACCGCGTCCGTGGTGTCGATTTGGAAGGTGTAGACTTCACTCGTGTACGCCTGAATCAAGCCCGTGCGGCGCACCGAGTAGTCGACCGGAACGAGGCCACCGGGGCTCAACGACGTGAAGTCGAAGTTGACGATCGGGTCGATGCGCTTCCACAGCGGGCTGGCCGCGGTAAACGTCAGGTTCGGGAAGTATTGCGCGAGGAGCCCCGTGCCCGTGCCGCCCGATTGCAAGTTGGCCGAGACGCTGACGGTCTTCGGCAAAGGCGTCGTTGCGATACCGACCACCGACTGTTTCGTGTTGCCGTAGATGTTGTTGGCAGACAGCGCGAGCGTTCCGTCTGGCGTCAGCGGCGCCCAGGCAAATCCGCGCCAGTCGCTGCCTCCCGACGAGTACGGATTGCGCGCCGGCGCCGCGATGAAGTCGGCGATCGGATTGAGCACGCCGCCGGTCGTGATCCTGGACAAACCGCCGTTCGTGGCGCTCCAGCTCTTGTCGGAGGTCGCGAAGTAGGTTCCGTTCGCGGACACCGAGTGACACACCGGGCAACCGTCCACCGTCGCGAATGCGCTCTTGGCCGCGTTGGTGGAGCTCGGATCGGCGACCATCATGTTGGTCGCGCCGCTGCGATTGTACTGCGTGTAATAGATGAGGCCGCGCACCGGCGCCGAGCTGAAGTGCACGGTTCGGCTGATGGCCGGCGCGGGGACACCGGCAATCAAACGCTGCAGCCGGAACCGGACGTCTTGGCCCTTGCCGGTGTTCTCGAAGTCTTTCCACACCGTCTGCGGAATCACTGCGCTCGGTGGCGTCGATTCGGGAATGATCGCGTTCCAGGAATAGGTAGCGGTGCCCGTTGCGGGATAGCGAAGCGATACCTGGACGGCATCCGCGGCGGTGCCACCGTTGTCCCACTGCAGCACGGGCGCGGTCATGCCGAGCGGGAGCACTGTCCCCGCGTACGGGTACAAGATCGTCGCAGGGTCGGTGCCCGCGACGGTCTTGGCGAAATTGGTGACCGCGTTGGGCGGGGCCGCCGAGCTGTCGGTCGTGTTCACCTTGACGATCAGCTGCCCCGTCGCCGCGTACTGGCCCGCGTACGCGGTCACGTTCAACGTACCCGGCACCGCGGAAATCATGTTCACGGTACCGTTGGCCACGGTCGCGACATCGTAGCGATCGAGCGTCCAGGCGGGCGTCAGTGTGCCGGAGTAGCAACCCGGGGGCTGCAACGCGACGCTGAAGGCCGGCGTTCCCGGGCTCAGAGTCAGGCGTGAGCGCGTGCCCGTTGGGCTGGCCATGACGCTCGACGGAATGATCTGCTTGGCAATGGTCGGTGAGCTATAACGGAAGAAGACTGCGCTGCCGCCGCCGTTCTGGTAATACTCGAACCGGAAGTACACCGGCACGCCGGACACCACGTTGATTGCTGGCGAGGCGTATTCTGTAGTTCCCTGATCGATCCACTTGTCGACCACCAAGACATTGTTAATCCACAGCCTTACGCCGTCATCGGCTGCGGCATAAAAGGTATACGCCTCGGTCGTGGTCGGAATCACGGAGCCAGTCCAGCGTGCGGACCAGCCACTCGTACCGATGCCGGCCGGGCCCGGCGCAGCACCACCGTAATTGTTGTTGATGTTCGCTTCTTGGCGCGAAGCGGTGATCGTCCAAGTGGAGGGGATCGAAGTGACCGTCTTGTCGAAGCGGTTGTAATAGTCCGCCTGAATGAACGCAGAATTGATCGCGGACACGGTGACGGTCTGCGTCGCAGGCGTCATCGCCAAGCCCGTGCAGCCGTTGCCGGCCGGCAGTGGGATCGTGGACTTCAGCCCCAACCCGCCATCGGTGCTGAACGGGCCGCCGTCGACGTTCAACCCGCTCGAGTCGTCCACGACCCGCTGACAGTACGGATCACAGGGGTTGTCGATGCACGCCTGCGACGTGCCGAGGCCCTGCGTGCGTTGCCCAGCCGCGGGCACACTCATCGTGGCGACGCTGTCGCCGATGCAGTCACCCCAGGTCTTGTCGGCGCTGCACGTGCGCTTGCCGATCGTGCACGAGACGTAGTCACCCGAGCGACGCTCCACTTGACCACAATCGATGATCTCGTCGGGAGAATCGCAGGCGCAGCCCTTGTTGGGCGTCTCACACGGGTCGACGTTCGGCGGCGGCTTCTCGTCCCCTTCACCACCCGTGCCCAAGTACGGAGCAGAATCGTGACCACCATGTGAGCAAGCGCTACTCAACAGGAGGACGAGCAAGGCCAGGGCAACTCGCAGTGGCTTCTGAAACATACTTCTCCAACAACCAGTTACGGTCGCTACGCGGGGTATGTAATGAGCTCCTGCAAGAAGCGGGTCAGGCTCCCCCCTCGCTACGGCGCCGATGTAGGAAAAGCAGATAAAAAAGCGGGGTTCGGCGGGGGTAAGCCCACATCTGCATCCGGCTGCACACGTCGGCGTGCACCACCGGTGTGTGGACCGAGCTCAGCCCATCACGTCGGCGATGGCGTAGCGGCCCGGCTTTTTTCCAGCCAGAAACTGCGCGGCACGCAGCGCACCGTGCGCGAACAGATCGCGATTGGAAGCGCGATGGGTGAGCTCCAAGCGCTCGCCATCCCCCAGCAGGTACACGGTGTGGTCGCCGATCACGTCCCCACCACGCACGCCGAACACCCCCATCTCGTCCGATGTGCGCCTACCGACTTCACCGTCGCGACCCCGCAACTCACGCAGCTCGGGCCGCACATTTTTCACGGCTTGGACCAAACGCGTCGCTGTCCCGCTCGGTGCGTCGATCTTTTTGCGGTGGTGCAGCTCGACGATTTCGACGTCGTACCCCAGGCCCAGCCGGCGCACTGCGTGCTCGACCACTTCCGCCAGCACTTGAACGCCGAAGCTCATGTTCCCGGTCGCCAGCACTGGGACCACCTCGGCGGCCTTGTCCAGCGCGCGCTGCGCGGCCGCGTCCAAGTTCGACGTTCCGCACACGATCGCAATGCCCTGACGGGTGGCGAGCTGTACCAACTGAGCAACGGCCGAAGCGGTAGAGAAGTCGATCACGACCTCTGCCCCCAGCAAGGAAGACGCAACGTCGGGACTGGTGACCACGCCGAGCGGACCTAGCCCAGCGAGCTCGCCGAGGTCGCGCCCGAGCAGGGGATCCGACGCCGAAGCCGCTGCGCCGACAATCTCGACGTCGCCCGCTTGCTGCGCGAGGCGCGTGATGGCGAGACCCATGCGCCCGGACGCGCCGTGCAGCGCGAGCTTCATGACGCCTCGAATTCGGCCATCACGGCGCTCAGGCGCGCGCGGCACTCAGCCGTGGCTTCGACCAACGGCAAGCGAACGCTCGCGTTCGACTGCCCCTTGAGCGACAGCGCGGCCTTGGCCGGCGCAGGGCTGGCTTCGGAGAACATCGCCTTGTGGACGGCGAACATCGCAACCTGCTTCTTACCTGCGTCGACGAAGCGACCGGCGAGCGCGTCGGCCACCATTTCGCTCACCTGCTTCGGGTACACGTTGCTCGTCACGCTGATCACACCCGTGGCACCCACGCTCATCATCGGAACAGTCAAGGCGTCATCCCCCGACAGGATGGAAATCGGGCGCTTTGCGCGCAAAAGTAGCTCCTGGCAATGGAGCACGTTGCCCGTTGCATCCTTGAAGCCGACCACGTTCGGACAAGCGTCCAGCAGGCGCAAGCTGCTGTCGACGCTGAGCTCGACCACGCTGCGACCCGGAATGTTGTATACGACGACCGGCGCGCTGATCGATTTGGCGATCGCACAAAGATGCTGAAACAAGCCTTCTTGCGTGGGCTTGCTGTAGTACGGCATCACGATCATTACGGCGTCAGCGCCGGCCTCGACCGCGGCCTTCGCCCCCTCGATGCTCTTCTTGGTGTTGTTCGAGCCGGTGCCTGCCAGCACCAGGGCTCGCCCGCGCGCGACCTTCTTGGTCCGCGCAATGAGCTCACGCTGCTCGGCGTCGCTCAAGTTCGGGACCTCACCGGTCGTCCCGCAGGGCACGAGACCCGAGATGCCTCCAGCGATTTGGAGCTCGAGGTGCTTCTCGTAAGCAGCGAAATCGACTTCGGAACCGTCTTGAGTAAAAGGGGTAACCAGCGCGGTGTAAGCGCCGGAAAGGCTGAGCTCTGCCATGGCGCCGCACTTTTGCCGCGTTCCGAGGCGCGGCGCAACGTCCGAGGCGCCCTCAGGCGAGACCGAGGCAAGGCCGCAGCGTTTGACCCCGTGGCGGCCCCGGGTACTATCGATGCCCCGGTCCGCCCATGGCCTCGATTATCCCCGGTCGTCGGACCGCGATTTCACTCCCGTCCGAACGGCCCAAGGGCGCCGGGCAGCCGTGCTTGGTCATCATCTCTGGCGCCGAGATGGGCCGCCGCATCGACCTGACCCACGAAGAAGTGTCGATCGGCCGCAGCGAGCAGTGCACCGTGTTCGTCAACAGCGACTTGGTGAGCCGCCGCCACGCGGCCATCAATCGCGTGCTCGGGCATTACATCGTGGTCGACCTGAAGTCGACCAACGGCACGTTCGTGAACGACCAGCGTGTCGAGCGGGCCGAGCTCAAAGATGGCGATCTACTGCGCACCGGCAAGACCGTGCTCAAGTTCCTCGAGAACAACCTCGAGCTCGAGTACATGCAGCACCTGCTCAGCCTCGCTACCGTCGACTCGCTGACCAACCTGCAAAACAAGCGTCACTTCGACGAAGTGTTCGGCAAAGAAGTGGCGCGCTCCGATCACGCCCAGCAGCCGCTGAGCTTGATCATCCTCGATATCGACTACTTCAAGAAGATCAACGACGGCTTCGGGCACCCCGCTGGGGACGCGGTGTTGAAGCACGTCGCCAGCGTCGTCAAGACTCAGATCCGTCAGGGTGATACGCTGTGCCGCGTGGGCGGTGAAGAGTTCGCGCTGGTTTTGCCGCAGACGCCGCTAGCGCTCGCTACGCAAGCAGCCGAGCTGATCCGCGCCGCCGTCGAGAGCTCGGTGTGCGAGGTCGCGGGCACGCCCATCCCGGCCACGCTCAGCCTCGGTGTGGCGCAGCTGGCTCCGGGTGAAGTGCCCGAGGGGCTGTACCAGCGGGCTGACGAGCGGTTGTACGCGGCGAAGCACGGCGGCCGCAACCGCGTGGCTTGAAATCGAAGCCACCGGCTCGCTTCGCTGCGTCATTGCCGGCCCTTCACCGAGATCGGATAGGCCTTGGCTCTGAAGCTCAACATCGGGTCTGCAGTCTCGATGCCATCGGGGATGCGGTTGGGGCTGAAGGACAGCGCCTTGTCTTCCTCGGGGGTGTTCGGAGCGAGGTCACGAATCTCGATGAGTCCGAGCTGGACCTTTCTGCGACTCGCGGGCCAGGCGATCGAAGGGTCTTCTACCTGGTCGCTCGGCTCGGCGATCTGAGCCAGCAATCGAAAGCGGATTGGCCGCTTGGCGATTCGTTCTCGGATTTCGATTTGGAGATAGTCGGGGCCTGCAGCGGCGAACTGGGCTTGGCTCAGCACCTGTTCGCCTTCCGCGGGGATGAACTGATATCGAACGAAGTGGGCAGCGCCGCTCGCGTTCGTGAATTTGAAAGAATTCACGCCGAAGTACGCGACGCTCGCGTAGCTTTTGGGCAGCTTCTGCGTCGTGAGGAAGGTCTTGGCGATCGGATGAGTCGCGAGGAAGCGTGATAAGGCCGTGGGCTCTTTCGCGGCGGAGCCACTTTCGCCGATTGCCAAGAGCAGCTCTCGAAACTGATCCGAATTTCGAGTCGGGAAGCCGTCGAAGCTGTGGCCGACGATGTCGGTGACCGTGCCATCCGGCAAACGGAATTTGATGGCGAGGCCACGCGGATTGGCAGCAGGGTTATTGTCCGGGATGGTCGGGATGCCCGTGAAGTCCGAAAACCTGAGCGTCACTTCACTGCGTGTCTGTTGAAGATGCGCGGCTTTGGTGAGGGCTGCCGCGGCCGCGTCAGGGCTGAATTCTCCCGTGAGGATCACGCCTTTCGCGTGCACCGCGCGCGAATGATTGTCGCCGAAGGCCGTATGCAGGGCGTCGACCAAATCCTTGGGGCTCGACTTCAAGGTATCTGTTTTCTTGTCCGCGTTCGCCGAGTCCGCGCTGGCAGAACCCGAAGCGATCGCCGCTGCGCCAATTCCTGCTGCTGCAATGCCTGTGAGAATGTGTTTGTTGAGCATGCCCGAGCCAGTGCACAGCTCGTGCCGAACACTTCTGAAGGGCAGCGTCCTCGGAAGATGCAGAATGCCGGATGCGGTCGTCGACGGATCGCAATCGCGCTTCGAAACACGGAGCCAGCTGACCAAATATTTGCCCGCCGCCTTTCGGCGGGTGCGCTACGTCGCGGAAACGCGCTCGACAGCGCCATAGAGCAGGCTGCTGTTGATCGGCTTGGCGAGGAAGTCATCCATGCCCGCCGCGAGGCAACGCTCGCGGTCCGCGGGGCGCGCACGCGCCGTGAGCGCGATCACCGGAAGGTGCCCGCCGTGCAGCTGCTCTCGGGCCCTGAGCTTGCGAATGACCTCGAAGCCGTCCATCTCCGGCATGTGCAGGTCCAGCAGCAGGACATCGTAAGGCGCTCGCTCCAGCTCGCTCATCACGTCCATTCCGCTGCGCACGACATGCACGTCGTGCCCGCGGCGAGCGAGCAATTCACGGGTGAGCACGACGTTGAACTCGTTGTCCTCGGCCAGCAGCACCCGCCGGCTGTCGTTGGTGCGAGCAGTGGTGTGGATGGGCGCTGAGTCGCTCGACGAGCGTTCGTCCGGCGAAAGCAGACGCCGAATTGCCGCGTGCAATTCGGATTTGATGAGCGGTTTTTGAAGCACCACTTCGCGCTGGATCGCTGATCCGGCGGCTCCCGCAACAGGCTGGACGAGCACGACTCTGAGCTCGTGGGTTGCCTCGCCACGGAGCGGCGCTAGGCGCTCGGCGCCCGGCATGCCCGGGGCATTGCCATCGACCAAGAGCAGCCGAATGGGGCAGCCGGCCCGAGCGCTCGCCATCAAGGCCTGCATTCCCGAAAGACCGTCCGGAACCGCGTCGGCTTCCATCTGCCAGCCCGACAGCCAGCGACCCAACATGCCACGCACCGAAGCGTGGTCGTCGATGACCAGCACGCGAACGCCGGGCCAGGGGGCCTCGCGCTCGTCGACGGCGGCGGCGACGTCGGTACGCTGTACGCCGAGACGAACGGTGAACGTGCTGCCGAGCCCTGGCTGGCTACACAGTGAGATGCTGCCGCCCATGAGCGCTGTCAGCCTGGCGGCGATCGTGAGGCCGAGCCCAGTGCCACCAAAGCGGCGGGTCGTCGAGCTGTCGGCCTGAGCGAAGGGCTCGAAGACGAGCCCGTGCAAGTGCGGAGGAATGCCGATTCCGGTGTCTCTGACGGAAAAGGTGAGCTGCGCTGCTCCGGAAGGGCTTTCGGCCTCCGCAGGCGTGACCAGGAGCTCCACTTCACCCTGCGCCGTGAACTTGATCGCATTGTCGACGAGGTTCAGCAAAACCTGGCGCAGCTTTCCTGCATCACCGACCAAGCGATCGGGAATGCGGTCGTCGATGTCGAAGACGAGCTCGAGCTCCTTGCGCTTGGCACGCACGGCTGCAGCGCGTATCACCCCCGCGAGCTCGGCTCGGAGCGAAAAGGGTGCGGGCTGGACGGTCGCTTTGCGCGCCTCGCCCTTGGAAAAGTCCAGCAAATCATCGACGATAACGAGCAGGTGCTCGCCGGCCAGCTTCACGGTTTGGAGCCAGCCGCGTTGCTCGTCGGTGAGCTGTGAGTCGAGCGCCAGCTCCGTCATGCCCAAGATGGCGTTCATCGGCGTACGAATCTCGTGGCTGACGTTCGCCAAGAGCTCGTCCTTGTCGCGGCTGGCGCTCTCCGCTGATTCTTGGGTCTGCCGGGTCAAGCTCCGCCAACGCTCCTCACTTTCGCGAAAGCGCTCCTCGTTGTCCCGCAGCAGCTTGAAGGCCAGGCAGCGATCGAGCGCGACGCCCGCGTGGCTCGCGCCGGCGCTGAGCAATACCCGCTCGCTGGGCGACGGAAAACTATCTGCCTCACTGGCGACGAACAGCAACCAACGGCCGGCCTGGCTAGCGATCGGCTGACACACGAGACGGAGCATGCCCCGCCCCATCGGGTCTTCTAGGGTCTCGGGGCCTCGTTCTGCCAAATGGAACGCCGGCTCCAGCGTCCGTATGAGCGCGTCAGCCTCCGCGGGTTTCAGGAACCGACCCGCGCTCCGCACTACTTGCTTCACGGAGCCATCTGCGGACGGCTGGAGCAGCACGCCCACGAGCGCCAAAGTGAGCGTCTTTTCGAGCACTACCGCTAGGCTCTGTGCGACCTCGAGCGGTTCGCTCCGTTGCCACACGCTCGGCAAGACGGAGAATGCCACCAAGTCCCGCATCATGCGGCCGAGTAGGTCGCCGTCCTCGGTGGGCGTCGAGTCAGTCACGGCGCCGGGGCGACACTCCGGCTCGGAGGGCGCTCGCGCAGCTCACGCAGCAGCTCGTCCGGCGAAACGTAGAACGGGTTTTCGTACAGCGTGCCGCCGACGAGCACGAGCGAGTGAGTCCGCATCACATCGATCACCAGATCGGCCCGGAAGACCGCCAAGTCATAGACGCAGACGCTGACCAGCCCGTCACGGATCTCGTGATTGGCTTGCGCTTCGTACATCAGCAACTCGACTTCGCTCAAGCGCTGGGCAGACCAGGCCATGTGCGACACGAAACGAGTCCGTGCGAAGCCGAGCTCGATTGCCTCCGCACGCGCCCGAGCGAAAATGCTCGAGGTTGCCTCGGGGTCGAATTTGCCGCCTCGCAGATGAACCTCGTTCCAAGTGTTCAGCGCGAGCTGCCTCTTGTCGCGATAGGCATCGACGTCGATGCCGGCCGCGCGCTGGCGGTTCACGTGATCTTCCGCGCGGGCGGGATCGACCGTATGAAAGGCCGCTTCCCCCCGGTCGAGACCGTCCTTGATGAAGGGCAAGAGTGTCCGGTACTCGTCGTCGGCAGACGAAAAGAACGCGCAGATGTGACCCTTCTCGCCGACCAGCGAGCCACCCAGATGAACCGGGCCGCCAGCGCTTCTCAATCGTTCCTCGACAACGACACGTTGATTCATGCGACACCTCGAAGGCTAGGACTTGAGGCTAAGCCAACACGCCGAGAACGCCAGCGATAGTTCAGACATCGGTCGGAAACTCAGCGCGTGGGCGCGACCCTCGCCCGCAGGTCCTCGATCGAAAGACTATCGATGCTGGCCAATAGCTCCTGTGACATCTGAACGAGCTGGCCGAGCAGCGGCGCGGACTGCTCCAACTCGCCGAGCGCGGCTCGATCCTCGAGCTCCGACGCAACGTTGCCAGCCTGGCTCGAAATCGCCGACACCATGCCGTACACCCGGTGAGCGGCTTCGCGCAAAGCGCTCGCGTCACGCCCACGCAAGCTTTCTGCCGCGCGCGTCAGCTCGAGCGGGAGATGGTTCTGCAGGGCGCCGCTGATCCGCGCGAGAATCTCGCGGTCGCCGCCGCAGGCCGCGAGTAGCACTTTGGCGTCGATCAGCATTGGCCCGGTCGGCTCTGCGCGCACGAGCAGTGGGGTAACACGGTCTACCGCTGCCCACAACGCGGCGGCGTGCACGGGCTTGCCCAAGAATTCGTCCATCCCGCTAGCGAGGCAGCGCTCGCGATCTTCTTTGCGCGAACGAGCGGTGAGCGCCACTACGGGTAAATGCTCACCGGTCGCGCGCTCGCGCGCTCGGATCTTCTCGATCACGGCGAAGCCATCCAGCCCCGGCATGTGCAAGTCCAGGAGCATCATCTCGTAGTTTCCGCTGGTTGCCAGCGAGAGCGCGTCGACGCCGTTGGCGGCGACGGTCACGTGATGACCGCGCCGTCGTAGCAACTGACGGACGAGCTGCGCGTTGAACTCGTTGTCTTCGGCGACCAGAACTCGAAGCGGCGTCGTGGCGCGCGAAAGCATCGTGTTGGCGCCGTGGGCCTCGAGCTCGGAGGCCCCGGGGGCTTTGGTGTCGAGCGGGAAGCGCGCCGTTAGCGTGAAGGTGCTGCCCTGACCGACCTCACTCGTCACGCTGATGCCACCCGCCATCAGCGCAGCCAAGCGCGTCGCGATGGTGAGGCCCAAGCCGGTGCCGCCGTATCGGCGCGTGGTCGAGGTGTCCTGCTGGGTGAATGCCTGAAAAATCACGGCTTGCTTGTCGCGAGGAATGCCGATCCCGGTGTCTTTCACGACGAAGTGCAGCTCGACTTCACGCTCCGCTTCGAAGGTATCGGAGAGCGCTACGTGCACCGAGACCGAGCCCTGCGCGGTAAACTTCACCGCGTTCTCCGTCAGGTTGGTCAGCACCTGACGCAAGCGAACCGCGTCGCCGAGTAGCTTGTCTGGCACGTCCGGCGCGACCGTTCCGCTCAGCCGAAGACCCTTGTCTCGCGCTCGAATGGCCAGTGCCCGCAACGTGTCGTCGAGCTCGGCGCGCAGCGAAAATGCGATCGCATCGAGATCGACCTTCCCGGCTTCGATCTTGGAAAAGTCCAGCAAGTCATCGATGATGAACAGCAAGTTGTCGGCGGCGGACTTCACCGTCCGCAGCCACTGCCGTGGCTCGTCCGCGAGCGGCGTGTCGAGGACCAGCGCCGTCATGCCGATGATCGCGTTCATGGGCGTGCGGATTTCGTGGCTCACGTTGGCCAAGAACGCATCCTTGGCTCGATTGCCGGCCTCGGCTTCCTCTTTCGCCGTGCGCAGCGCTTCTTCGAGCTCCCTTCGGTCGGTGATGTCCACGCTGGTACCCAGCAAGCGCACGGCGCGGCCCTGCGCGTCCCTCACTGCGACGCCGCGGATGAGCCTCCAACGCAACGAGCCGTCCTTGTGAATGAGCCGAATCTCGAAGTCGATCTCGCGCGTCTCGCCGCGCAGGTGCGCGCCCACCGATTTGAGGACACGCTCGCGATCCTCGCGATGCACGCGGAACCAGGGCGCAGAGCTCGAAGAGTGGCTTTGAGCCTCTGCCTCGTAGCCGAGGGATTCCCATAAGTTTGCCCAATAGAACGTAGCGTCCTCCAAGCTGCCGCCGCGCATGTCGAAATCCCAAATTCCGACGTTCGACCCGCGCAGCGCCTGCTCGAGGCGATCGTTGGCGCTCTGCAACGCCTCGGCTTCTTCCGCGCGCCTGCGATGCGTCACGTCCATGACGGCACCGATGTACTCGCGGCGACCGCTTTCGTCTCGAGCGGCAGTTGCCGAGACATGCACGTGTTTCACGGCACCATCGGGCATGAGCAAGCGAAACTCGCTGCTCCAATCCGATTCTTCGCGTAAGACAAGCTCGACTTGAGCGCGCACCCGCGCCGCGTCTTCCGGATGGACGCGCTGCAGCACGTGCTCGGGCGTTGGTTTGACCGTGCGCTCGTAACCGTAAATGGCGAACGCTTCGTCGGACCAGAATACCTCCCCCGTTTCCACTCCCCAGCCGAAGGAGCCCGTGTTGCTGAGGCGCTGCGCACCGTTCAAGTACAGGTGCGCCCGACGCAGCGCGGCTTCCGCCTGCCTGGCGGCGGTGATATCCGTGACCGATCCAACGTAGTGAATGCCGCCCGTTGCGCAGGCCGTCGCGTGACCGACGACACGCACGTGCCGCCGCTCCCCAGCCTCCGTCGTAATTCGAAATTCGTTGATCCAGTCCTGAGCCTCCGCGGAGACTTGCGCCACTTGGCGCTCGGCGGCTGCTCGATCTTCCCGGTCCATGATGCGCAGCACATCCGCCGCGGTTTGCTCGGTACCTGGCTCGAACCCATAGATCCGCCGGGCTTCATCGGACCAGACGATGTTTCCGCGCCCGATGTGCCAGCCGAATGACCCGGTTCGACTGAGCTTTTGCGCTTCGGCCAGGTACTGCTCGGTGCGTCGCAGCTCGCCGTACAGCCGGGCATTCTCGAGCGAGATCGCGGCCTGCGCGGCCAATACCTGGGTGATTGCGACACGCTCGGGCGTGAAGGCGTGCGGCTCGAGCTCATTTTCGAGGCAGAGCACGGCTACCAATTTGGCTTGCCGCACCAGCGGTACACACAGCAGCGAGCGAGAGCCGCTGTTGTCGAGGTACGGGTCAGCTGGGAAGTAGCTCCCCTGCGACGCTCGCCCCTTGTCGATGATCTGCTGCGTGTGCTCGATATAGCGAACGACAGATTCTGGCAGCTGGCTCTTGGACGCCGGGTCGTGCACGAGCCGCACGCTCGATCCTGGAGCGCCGGCTACCACCTCTGCTTCGATCCTGAGGCCGAGCTCGTGATCGGGAGAGACGAGCACACCGCGTCGCGCCCCCGCGCGCTCGACGGCGATGAGCATCAGCCGATCGAGCAAACGCTCGAGCTCGATCTCGCTCGAGACGGCCTCGGATATCTCCAGCACCGTGGCCAGATCGAGCTGGTGAATGGTCGAGGTGAGTCGGAGCATGCCTTCGTGTGGCGGCCGGGCGCCCAGTGCGCTCGCTAGAGCGAGCGCCGTGCCACGCTCGCGCGCGGCCGGCACACCGGCGACCGGCGTTAAAACTCTCGCAAATGCCGCGTTTGTTCGGCAGGGGACAGCTGAAACACGATTGGGCTTGGCCAGAAATTGGACCGCGTGCTCAATCCTTTGACCCCCGTCGCGTAGGCCGAGCGCCACGCTCGCCGCCTAGACCGTGGAATCGAGCGAGGCGTCGCGGCTCGGTCCTTGCTAGGTCGAACATTTCCGATGGCTTACCTCCTGCTCATTGACGACGACCCGGCGCTGATTCGTGCGCAGGTTCAGTTGGCGTTCCCCGCCCCGGAGCACCGCGTCGTCGTCGCCGAGACCGGCGCTGCGGGAATCGCCAGCGTTCGCTCGACGCCGCCAGACGCTATTTTGTTGGATCTGCGTCTGCCCGATCAATCCGGGCTCGAAGTGCACGCGGCCATCCGCGCCATCGACGCGCGCATCCCGGTGATCTTCGTGACCATGAGCAAGACGGCGGATGCAGCCATCGAGGCGATGAAGCAGGGAGCGTTCGACTACCTCTCGAAGCCGCTCGACCTCGAGCAGATGCGACGGGTGGTCGGTGAAGCGCTCGAGGTCGCGGCTCGCATGCGCTCGCCCGTGCTCCTGGCCCGCACGCCACACGACTTGGAGGGCGACGGCGGGCTGTTTGGCGGTTGCCCCGCCATGTTGGAGACCTACAAAGCGATTGGCCGCGTCGCCGCGCAAGACGTGACCGTGCTCGTTACCGGCGAGAGCGGCACGGGCAAAGAGCTCGTGGCTCGCGCCATCTATCAGCACAGCGCGCGCGCGAAGGCGCCATTTTTCGCGCTCAACTGCGCGGCGATCCCGGAAAACCTGCTCGAGAGTGAGCTCTTCGGACACGAGAAGGGCGCGTTCACGGGCGCCGATCGGCGTCGCATCGGCCGCTTCGAGCAATGCAACGGCGGCACGATCTTGCTGGACGAGATCGGAGACATGCCGATCGCGCTGCAGCCCAAGGTCTTGCGTTTGCTGCAGGCACAAACATTCGAGCGCGTGGGCGGCAGCGAGACCATCCGCACCGACGTGCGCATCATCGCGGCCAGCCATCGAGACCTCAGGGCGCGCATCGCCGAGGAGAAGTTCCGTGCAGATCTGTACTACCGGTTGGCGGTCTTCACCATCAACCTGCCCTCGTTGCGCGACCGCGGCGATGATCTGCCCATGCTGGTACATCACTTCCTGCAACGCTTCAGCCGCCAGCTCGGTCGGGAAGTGAGCGAGATCTCTCCCGAAGCGCTAGAACACCTGCGCACGTACCCGTGGCCGGGGAACATCCGCGAGCTGCAGAGCGTGCTCAAGCAAGCGCTGCTGCACGCCAGCGGCACGGTGCTGCTGCCCGCGTTCTTGCCCAAGCTAGCCACGGCGGACCCCTTCGCCGCTGCGGATGAAACCGCTCAAGCCCTCGACTTGGCGGCGTTCATCCGGCCGCGCTTGGCGCCCGAAATGAAGGCCTTGTATGCGGAGACCCACGACCAAGTGGACCGTCTGCTGCTGACGATGGTGCTCGGCTACACGCGAGGCAATCAGCGTGACGCGGCTCGCTTGCTCGGCATCTCGCGTCAGACCCTGCGCACGAAGATGCGCGCGCTCGGCCTCCAGGTCACGCATTCCGTCGAGTCGAATGACGATGACCCGGATGTCGTCAGCTGATCACGCTTTGTCCCCCAGGCGGAGTCGAAGTGGAAAGGATACTGATTGGTCATGAAAGCCAGCCGCGTTCACCGTTTTGGGCCACCTGAAGTCGTCACGTTCGAAGACATCGAACGACCAGAGCCGCAAGACCGAGAGGTCCTCGTGCGCGTCGACGTTGCTGGCGTCGGGCCTTGGGACTCTTGGATTCGAGCGGGCAAAAGCGCGCTGCCCCAGCCGCTCCCGCTCACCCTGGGCTCCGATATTTCGGGCACCATCGTGGCCCTCGGGGCGGACGTGCGCGCTTTCCGAGTCGGGCAGGCGGTGTATGGCGTCACGAACCCACGTTTCACCGGTGCGTATGCGGAGTACGCCGCAGCCAGCGCCGCGATGATCGCGGCAAAGCCGGACAAGTTGAACCACGTGGAGGCGGCGTCCGTCCCGGTCGTGGCCGTCACTGCCTTGCAGATGCTGGACCGGGCGGGCGTTCGCTCGGGCCAGCGGGTTTTGATTCACGGAGCCGGCGGCTCGGTCGGCGCTTTTGCCGTGCAGCTCGCCTTGGCTGCGGGCGCCCACGTGATTGGCACCGACGTCGAGCAAGGCATCGAATACGCAGCGAGCCTCGGCCGAATCCAGGCCATCGACATTGGAAAAACCCGCTTCGAAGCCGTGACCGAACCGGTCGACGCAGTCATCGACACGGTAGGCGGCGACGCCCAAGCGCGCTCGTTTGCAGTGCTCAAGCCCGGCGGATCGCTGGTCTCCATCGTCTCCACACCCGACGCGGAGCTCGCCGCCCGCGGCGGCGTGTCTTCGGGCTTCCTCCTGGTCGACGTCAACACGGACGCCCTCACCACCATTGCCAAGCTCCTCGACCAAGGAACGCTGAAGACTCGTGTCGGCGTCGTCCTCCCCCACGCCGAGGCTAGCAAAGCCCACGAAATGCTGGACGGCCTGATTCCGAGGCCGCCGGGAAAGATCCTGCTTCGCATCTAGCGCACGGCGACGCTTGTCCCCAATCAGCGCGTGAAGGACTCGATCAAGTCGGCGAGAGCGGGGAAACGCCGGACGAGCTCGGTGCGATCCGGCATGCTGAAGTCGGCAAAATCGAAGCCTGGGGCGACGGTGCAGCCGAATAGCCCGAAGCCATCACCGATGATGCGCGCGCCCTGCAAGTGATTGGCTGGAACGACCCACTGCGGTAGCTCACCATTGAGCAAGTTGGGGCCGAGCTCGATGCGCTCGTAGCCACCTGCGGGGTCGATGGTGTGAAGCTCGAGCGTCGCGCCCAGGTAATGGTGCCAAACCTCGTCGCTGCGCACGCTGTGAAAAGCCGAAAAGTCACCGCCACGCAGTAGGAAATAGATGGCCGTCGACGCAGCACGGGACACTTGCGCGAACGGCGCGGCGACGTTCGCGCGCGCGCGAAAGGTCTCCCGAAAAAAGCCGCCCTCCGGGTGCGGAGTCAGCCCTAGGGCAGTGATGACCTGCTCGGCGCTGGGCGATTTCACGCAGTCGCGAGCTTCCGTGTGATGACCCGAGGCCGAGTGGAGCGTAGGCCCGGGCCTTTGAATGGCGTGAGGCACTTGGCGCTCAGTCGAGCCGCGAAGCGCGAGCGCGCTGGCTCGGGGAGCCGCGCCAAGCAGGTGCTGGCGAACTCGGCGTCGGCCTGGCACCGCGCGAGCAAACGGGCGACGCGCGGCCCGTGAAGCGAGCTGCACGCGCGGCAGATCCCGTCATCGCTCGGGGCGAGCTGGGCGAGCGAGCTGCAGCAGCGGCACGTTTCGGTGGCGGACATGGCCGGACCCTTAGCTGCCCCCGCCGACCCTGGCCAAGTTTTGGCGCAAAAACCGCAATGAACCCAAAGCGGGCCCGTAAAACGCGCCGCGGGCCCGCGCGTGAGAGCGGAAATTGTCCACCGCCGCGAGCCAAATCCGCTAGCTTGCCTCGCATGGCGCACGACCACGATCACGATCATGATCATGACCACGATCACGACCATGGCGACGACGAATTCGCAGAAGAGCTCGATGAGTTCCTCGGTGAGTTTCAGGAGCTGCTCGGTTCGGACCCCGAAGCCGCGATGGAGCTCGTGGAGAGCGTGGACGAATCGTTCGCGTCGCACCCGCTCATCCGCATCGCTCACGCGCACGCCGTTTGGGTGACCAAGGGCGCCGCGACCGCGCGCGCCGAGCTCGAAACCCTAGTCGCGGCCGAGCCCGACTTTTCCGACGCGCACTACGCCCTCGCGGACGTGTACGGTGAGCTCAAAGAAGACGCTCTGCGCGTAACCCACTTCCTGCGCGTGCTCGAGCTCGACGAGAAGGACGACGTGGAGTCCGAATTCGACGCCAGCACGTTCGAGCCGTTGATCATCAAGAGCGCGGAGGCGGCCCTGGCCGGCCTGCCCTCGCCCTACCTGGAGCGTCTGAAGGACGTGCCGGTGTTGCTCGAGGCCCGCCCCAGCAAGGTGCTGGTGAAAGACGGCTTCGATCCGCGCGCGCTCGCCCACTTCGAAGGTCCGACGCTCGAAGCGCCCACCGGCGGTGAAGCCGGCATTCCGACTCGCATCGTGCTGTTCACGGCCAACATGCCGGCTGAGTTCGAGGACGAAGAAGAGCTCGCGAGCGAGGTCGAGATCACGCTGCTCCAAGAAATCGGCAATTACTACTCCCTGTCCGACGAAGAGCTCGATCGCCTCGGCTTGGAGTGAGCTCGAGCTAGCTCGAGGAACGCCCGCGCCGCGTGCGTGGGCGTGAATGCCTTCGGGGTGAGCGCGCCCACGCTGCGCGCTGCTCCGAAGTGCTTGAGCTGCAGCACCGACAGGGTATAAGCCTGCTGCTCACGCTGGACCGCGAAGCGAGGCACGATCGCGACTCCGAAGCCGAGCTCGGCCAGGCGCTTCAAGACCTCCACGCTGCTCATCTCCATGGCTAGGATCGGCGTGGCCTTTTCGGCAGCAAACGCCAGATCGACCAGCGCGCGCGAGCTGGTCGTGCGATCGAGCAAGAGCAGCGGATGAGGCGCCAGGTCGCGCACTGACACCGCGTTTCGTTTGGCCAACGGGTGCTCGGGTGCGCACACGGCCACGTCTTCCTGCGCCGCAAGCACCAGGCTCTCCAAGCGCTCGCTCACGCTGCGCCCCGAAACCTCCAACGCCGATGGCAGCGGCAACGAGACGATACCCAGATCCACTTGGCCTTCCGACACGCGCTCAGCGATCACTGGCGAGGGGCGATTGTCGATACGAAGCTCCACCTTGGGGTAACGCGCGCGGAAGGCCGCGAACACGGGGGGCAGGAAATAGCAGGCCAAGGTATCGCTCGTGCCAAGCACGAGCTCACCGAACGACAGCTCACTGAGCGCGGACAGCTCGGCGTGAGCGAGCGCCATCTCGTCCAGGATGCTCGTGGCTCGAACGAGCAGCGCACGCCCGGCGTCGGTGAGCCGCGGGGTGTGCCCATCGCGCGCGAACAGCTTCTGCCCCAGCTCTTGCTCCAGCAGAAGCACCGCTTGGCTGACCGCAGATTGAGTTTTACCGAGCTTTTTCGCGGCCTTGGAAAAGCCGCCCTCGCGGGCGACGGCGCTGAATGCGGCCAGCCTCGCGCTATCGAAAACAATCGCCATTGCTAATAGATTGTATCATTTTCTATTGGATTGCATAATGTCTAGAGCGGGCCATGATCCGCCCATGATCGTCATCCCGGGTAAGGCGGCGTTGTCTGCGGGTCGGCTCACGAAGCGGCTCGCCAAAATCCAAAGCCA
The DNA here is from genome assembly GCA_040348785.1 of Myxococcales bacterium. Lineage (GTDB taxonomy): Bacteria > Myxococcota_A > Polyangia > Polyangiales > Polyangiaceae > PMG-095. Next base: position 36,766 of record JBEQTH010000103.1, read on the forward strand.
GAACCCCGCCGTCACGGCGCTTAGCGCGCGCTTCGTGCACTTCGTCGATTTGGGCGGCTCGTCGCTCGCGGCTGAGGCGCAGCAATTGCTCGCGCGGTTGCTCGAATACGGACCGCGGAACGAGAGCGCGCCGCTCACCGGAAGTCGTTACTTCGTCGTGCCGCGCCTCGGTACGATTTCGCCCTGGGCCTCCAAGGCGACCGACATCGCGAAGATCTGCGGCTTGGGTGATGTGCGCCGCATCGAACGCGGCATCGAGTACGTGGTCGTGGGCGAGGTAGCCGACGAAGCAGCGTTGCTGCGCGCGGTGCACGATCGCATGACCGAGTCGGTGTTGCGCACGGAGAGCGAGGCCGAACGCTTGTTCGCGCGCGCCGAGCCGAAGCCGTTCACGAGCATCGACGTGTTGGGCCGAGGCCGCATTGCAATCGAAGAAGCCAATCGCTCGCTCGGGTTGGCCCTGGCGGCGGACGAGATCGAGTACCTCGAGCGCAGCTACCGCGGGCTCGAGCGCAACCCGACGGACGTCGAGCTGATGATGTTCGCGCAGGCCAATAGCGAGCACTGCCGGCACAAAATCTTCAACGCGGATTTCGTGATCGACGGGGAGAAGCAGGAGCTTTCTCTGTTCAAAATGATCCGGAAGAGCACTGAGCACAGCCCGGGCGGCGTGCTCTCCGCGTATCACGACAACGCCGCGGTGATCGAAGGCCACGCCGCGACCCGCTTCTTCCCGAGCCCGAACGACAGTGTGTACCGCGCGAGCAACGAAGACGTACACATCCTGCTCAAGGTCGAGACCCACAATCACCCGACTGCCATCTCGCCGCACCCCGGCGCGGCGACAGGCTCCGGCGGAGAAATCCGAGATGAAGGCGCGACCGGTCGCGGCTCGAAGCCGAAAGCAGGCCTCACCGGCTTCTCGGTCTCGAACCTGCGCTTGCCAGGCGCGCTCAAGCCTTGGGAGAGCGAGTACGGCAAGCCAGCACGCATCGCTTCCGCGCTCGACATCATGCTCGAAGGGCCGATCGGCGGAGCCGCCTTCAACAACGAGTTCGGGCGCCCGAACCTGACCGGCTATTTCCGCACGCTGGAGATCGAGGCGCCCGGCCCCGCCGGCCGTGAAGTGCGCGGCTATCACAAGCCGATCATGCTGGCGGGCGGCTTCGGGCACATCCGCGGCGAGCACGTCAAAAAGGGCACTATTCCCGCGGGCGCCGCGATCGTGGTGCTGGGCGGGCCAGCGATGTTGATCGGTCTGGGCGGCGGCGCGGCGTCGTCCGTGAGCTCGGGCGCCTCGCACGAAGATTTGGATTTTGCCTCCGTGCAACGCGACAACGCGGAGATGCAACGCCGCTGTCAGGAAGTGATCGATCGCGCTTGGCAGCTCGGGGACCAGAACCCCATCGTGTCGATTCACGACGTCGGCGCGGGCGGGCTCTCGAATGCTTTGCCCGAGCTCGTGAACGACAGCGGCCGCGGCGCGCGTTTCGAGCTGCGCAAGATCCCGAACGACGAGCCGAGCATGTCGCCGCTCGAGCTGTGGTGTAACGAGTCCCAAGAGCGCTACGTGCTGGCGATTCAACCCGAGAGCTTGGCGTGCTTCGAGGCGCTGTGCGCGCGTGAGCGCTGTCCGTACGCCGTGCTCGGTCACGCGACGGACGACGGCGTGCTCACCGTGGATGATGCGCACTTCGGCAATCAGCCGATCGCCTTGCCGCTGCAGGTGCTGCTGGGCAAACCACCCAAGATGACGCGCAACGTCAGCCACGGCAGTTTTTCCGCCGAAAACGACGATCTCGAGGGCATCGAGCTCGGGGAAGCGGCGCGCCGCGTGCTGCAATTGCCGACGGTAGCCGACAAAACCTTCCTGATCACGATCGGTGATCGCAGCGTCACGGGCCTGGTGGCGCGCGACCAAATGGTGGGGCCGTGGCAAGTGCCGTGCGCAGACGTGGCGGTCACGGCAACGAGCTACGACGGCTACACTGGTGAAGCGATGGCGATCGGCGAGCGCACTCCCCTCGCCTTGCTCGACTCCGCCGCGTCCGCGCGCATGGCCGTCGCCGAAGCAATCACCAACATTGCCGCGGCGCCCATCGACAAGCTATCGGATATCAAGCTATCGGCAAACTGGATGGCGCCCGCGGGCCACCCGGGTGAAGACGCGCGCTTGTACGACGCGGTGCGCGCGATCGGCACCGAGCTGTGCCCGGCCCTCGGCATCGCCATCCCCGTGGGCAAAGACTCGATGTCGATGCGCACGGTGTGGGAAGAGTCGGGACAGAAGAAGAGCGTGACCGCGCCGCTGTCACTGATTGTGAGCGCGTTCGCCAAAGCGAGTGATGTGCGCCGCGTGCTCACCCCCGAGCTGCGCCGCGACGTACCCGATACGGAGCTGCTGCTCGTTGATTTGGGCTTGGGCCGAAATCGTTTGGGTGGCTCGGCCCTGTTTCAGGTCTATTCGCGGGTCGGCGGCAGCGCGCCGGATCTGGAACGCCCCTCGCTTTTATCCGGTTTTTTCGGCGCAATTCAAGCGCTCTCGAGTCAGGGGCAGCTGCTCGCCTACCACGACCGTTCGGACGGCGGGCTCTTTGCGACCTTGGTCGAGATGGCATTCGCGGGTGGCACGGGCCTCGCCGTCGATCTTTCGGCGCTGGCTGGCGATGCCCGCGCAGTGTTGTTCAACGAAGAGCTGGGCGCGGTCGTGCAGGTCCGAAAGAGCGCGCTCGACTCGGTGCGGGCCCAGTTCGCCGCGCACGGCTTAGCAGACGCCGTGTGCTCGATTGGCAAGCTCGCTTCGGGTGATCGGCTGACCATCGCGCGCGGCACCGAGCAACTGTTCGACGAGAGCCGCGCCACGCTGCGCGCGCTATGGTCAGAGACGACGCACGCCATGCAGCGCCTGCGCGACGACGCCGGATGCGCCGATCAAGAGCACGAAGCGCGCCTCGATCTCGAAGACCCGGGTCTGTCGGTATCGCTCAGCTTCGACCCGAACGACGACATCGTGCGGCGATTGGTGAGCGGAGGCACGGCGCGCCCGCGCGTCGCGATCTTGCGCGAACAAGGCGTCAACGGCCAGGTCGAGATGGCCGCTGCCTTCGACCGAGCCGGCTTCGAAACGGTCGACGTTCACATGAGCGACATCTTGAGCGGGCGCCTTGGTCTGGCTGAATTTCGCGGGCTCGCGGCGTGCGGCGGCTTCTCTTATGGGGACGTGCTGGGCGCCGGCGAAGGCTGGGCGAAGTCGATTCTGTTCAATGCTCGTGCCCGCCAAGAGCTAGGCGCATTCTTCGCGCGCCAGGATGCGTTCGCGCTGGGCGTGTGCAACGGCTGTCAGATGCTCTCGAACTTGCGAGAGCTCGTGCCGGGTGCCGAGCTCTGGCCGCGCTTCGTGCGGAACCGCTCCGAGCAGTTCGAAGCGCGCGTGTGCATGGTCGAGATCACCGACAGCCCGTCGATTTTGCTGCGCGGCATGCGCGGCTCCAAACTGCCGATCGCCGTCGCACACGGCGAAGGCCGCGCCGAGTTCGCGAGTGATGCGGCGCGCTCCGCGCTCGACGCGAGCGGCCTCGTAGGCGCACGCTACGTGAATCACTTCGGCGCCGTCACCGAGCACTACCCCGAGAACCCCAACGGTTCCCCGAACGGCATCACCAGCGTGTGCAATCGCGATGGCCGCGTCACGTTGTTGATGCCTCACCCGGAGCGCGTGTTCCGCAGCGTGCAACACTCCTGGCATCCGCGCGACTGGGCCGAGGACGGGCCGTGGCTGCGCCTGTTCCGCAATGCGCGGGCTTGGGTTGCCGAGCATTGACCGGCAGAGCACTGAATAATCGGGGCGTTACGGGCGTCGAACGCATGCGCTCCCCGGCTCCGTCGGACTCGCGCTATGACCTCTCTGGACTTTTCCCGACGCTTCCCGATGCAGCGCCCGCTCCGAGTTGCTTTGCACCTGCTGTTCACCTGCACGGTGTTGTTGGCGCTCCTGCCGAGCGTGTCGGCAGCGGAGCGAGCGCGCACCAAGAGGCATGCGCGCAAGGCGTGCCCGGTGCAAAGCCCGCAGAGCTTCCTGATCCGTTCCAGCTTCGTCAAGCACGGTGCCCTGAACGCCGCTGCGCACGATCGAGCCTTGCGCTACCGTGCCGAGCAATACGGAAGCGTCGAAGGCTTCGGGCTCGAGCGATACAACAAGGAGAAAGCTTATTCCAACGCCACGAGCGCGCGCTTCATGGATCTGCCGCTGCAGATCCACAAGAAGGTCGCGCCCGCGCTGCGCTGCGTGGAGCGTTACATCAAACGCACGTGCACGGGTCCGAAAGAGCGCTACACGCCACGCGCGCTGGGCGGCTTTCGCACGACCAACACCTATCGCGGTGGTGAGATTTCGAATCACCTGTTCGGCATCGCCATCGACATCGATCCCGATCGCAATCCGTGCTGCGGCTGCGTCTCCCCCTGGCCCGATCACCCGGCGTGCCGCAGCTCGAGCCGCACGATCTTCGAACGCAGCGCCCTACCGCGCTGTTGGATCGACGCTTTCGAGCGCTACGGCTTCTATTGGCTGGGCCGCGATCCCGATCTGAGGGACACCATGCACTTCGAGTTCCTGGGCGAGCCGCAGCTGATTGCGCCGTGACCTTCTATGGACGGGTCAGCGCGCCGCCAAAAGACCGCCCCCGTCCCCCCAGCCATACACTGCTTGGCCCAACAGCCGAAATGGTAATTTCTGCGAGTCTCGAGCCCGCGGACGGCAAGTTCGTTCGGGCCTTCGAGGGAACCGAGGGCTCTATCGATGGATTCGCGCGATGGATTGGCGCGAGGGATCCGCGCGAGGGATTTGTGCTCTTCATTGCCCCGAGGCTCGGCGGTCTTGGCCGTGAGCCCGCGAGCCTATCGGCAAGCATTCGGGCAACGCCGAGCCGCGTAAGGCTCGCCAATGAGGCGTGTGCGCAAGGCGCGACGAGGAGAGCCGCCGTCAGCGAGCGCCGAGCGTGGCCCGGAAGTCCTCGAGCTCTTTCTCTTCGCGGTCGAGCTCCTGCTGTTCTTCACGCGAGGGCAGATCGAGTGGGTGAACGAGCAAGTGACGCTCGACGTCTTGAGCCCAGGTGGTGCCGGGGTAGCGCTGGACGGTGAGCTGCGCCTCGTCCCGCGCCTCGTGGAAGCGTTGCAGGGTAGTGAGCGCTTTGACGATCGTCCAAGAGCGCTCCGCAGCGTCCGGGCTGTTCGGAAAGCGCGCGTTGCCAGCGCGAGCGAGCTGCAACACGCGCTCGGCATCTTCCGGGCCGAGCGAGCGCAACGCCGACATGATCGAGCGCTCGTCCGGTGCAGCGGCGGGCTGCGCCGGGACGGCGGGGCTCGGCGGAGTCACGAGACGAGCTTGCGTCGTCCCTGGATCGGCGGGAGCTGCGGGCTCCGGATCTGTCTCGGCGACAACTGCCGGCTGAGCCCGATGGTGGGCGGCTGGCTTGTGCTCGTCACGGAGCAGGTACCCGCCCACGCCAACGAGCGAAGCGATCGCCGCGATGGCTGCGATGGTGCGGGCACGGATCATTTCAGACTCGGCAATTCATCACGGGTAACCGTGTGCGAGTCGGCGTATACGGTCTTGATGTTGGCCGTCGTGTTGTGCTGCCCGTCGCTCTGATAGCCGGCCCAGATGTTGAATAGTAGCCACGGCGCGGCGGTTGGAAACATCTGCGACGGGTTGGGGATCAGGCCGGTTTCGTGGAGCGGGATGGGCACCGTGCTGCCGATCACGCCCTTCGCCTGCGTGAAGTTGGAGGTAAACGGTTGGTTCGTCCCGTAGGTGTCCGGCCCAGACAGATCCAGATACGCCTTGCCCGGGTAGTACGCCGAGCTCGGCGAGCCGCTGAACGGCGTTAGCCAAATCAAGTTGTTCAAGCCCTTCGTCACGGTCAGGTAGTTGAACATGTACTTCCACAGGGCGATGTACTGCGCGCCACTGCCCTTGGACCACCAGAACCAGCCGTTTGCCTGCACCTCGTGAAACGGCGCCCAGATCACCGCAGCGTTCGCAGCCTGCAATTGCAGCAGCTCCTTGGCAACGTAGTCGAGCTTTGACTTGAAGGAGGTATTTTCGGCCGTGCCGTCCTTCAAGACGTTGTCGATGTTGGCGCTACCCATGGAGTTTTCATAGCTATCGGCGTTGGGCGGCGCGCCCATGTGGTACCGGATCATGGGAATGCCGCCGGCCTGCCAATAGGCGATCGCGCGTTGTGTCGTACCGCTCGGATACAGGTAGTCGCCACCGAGGACCGCGGGCAGCTTCATGCCGTTGTTCGAGTACCAGGTGATGTCGTTGCCGGGGTTGCTCCAGCTGGTTTCCTGCTGGCCGGACAGCACGTGATTGCCGTACTGGCTGTACAGGTAACAGAGCAGGTTCTTGGCTTGCTGCGTGGCTTTCGGATTCGCGGGCGCGATGTTGCAACCGCCCGTGTTGCCGCCGCCTGCGGCTCCGCCCGCTGCGTTGCCGCCGCTGCCGCCGTTCGAAGAGCCACCACCGGGAGGCCCGCCGGCGCCGCCGTTGTTGTTTCCGCCTCGCCCCGCGTTGCCGCCGTTGCGGCCGGCGCCGCCGCTCGTGCCGCCGTTGCTTCCGCCTGCATCCGAGCCGCCGGCTCCGCTGCTGGGTGAAACGCCGCCTGCGTTGCCTGCTCCGCCGTTCGGAGCCCCTCCGCTCGGCGCGCCACCAGGGCTGGACGTACCGCCCGCAACCGCGCCGCCGCCAACCGAGCCACCGCCAGCGTTCCTGCCGGCGGTGCCGGTAGCGCCTGCTCCGGGATTGGGATCCGGCGAGTCCGAGCTACTTCCGCAACCACTCATCGAGCTCAACGCGCCCAGCGAGAGAGTGGCAACCGCGCACGTGACGAGGGTTCTCTGGAACATCACGTCAGCAGTGCCCGGCGGTTTCGCGCTCGGCTCAATAAAGTGACCGACTACGACGGATTAGGGGATCCCTTTCGCTGTGAGCGCTGCGTACCACTTGTCCGCCATCAGCTGCCCGCCGGCAACATTGGGATGCACGCCGTCGCTCGTGTACATCGAGCTCGGTTTGTACGTCGAGGCGACGAACGCCGAGTGCTGATCGACCACGTAAATGGGCGAAGTAGCCGTGCTCTTGGAGCTCGCCCAGGCTGGGATTTGTGCGTTCAACGCCTCGACGCGCGATTCGCAGGCGGCGCAGCCATCCGGGTTCATGGGAATGATCTGCGCGACGAACACGATGACCTTGGGGCTCGCGCTGCGCAAGCTGCTCAGCACCGTGCTGTACGCATCGAGGATGGTTGCGGGCGCGATGTTGTTCCACACGTCGTTGGTGCCGAAATGCATGAGGACCACGTCGGGCTTGTCAGCGCTCGTCCATTGCCCCAGCTCGCTCGCGTGCTTGCCATTGCCCACCAGATCAGTCACGAGGTAGCCGCCGTGGCCCTCGGTCTGCACGTTCGGTGCGCCGTTACAGCTCTGATTATTTAGGTTCGTACCAATGAAGGAAAAATTAGAGCGCGAATTGTCCTTCAACTTTTTGGACAGAAGCTGCGGACCACAGGTGGTACCGGTGATCGAATCACCCAACGGAGTGATTCGCCAACTACCCGTGTGCGTGCTGCCGCCACTGCCACCACCCGCTGCGCCGCCACCTGCTGCTCCGCCACCTGCTGCGCCGCCACCCGCTGCGCCGCCACCCGCTGCGCCTCCGCCCGCTCCGCCCGAGCCGGCCGTTTGAGCGCCGCCGGCTCCCGCGTTCGGTAAGCTGCCAGCCGTTGCGCCTCCCGCGCCGCTACCCGAAGTGCCGCCCGCGTTCGCACCCGCAGTCAGTGAACCTGCCGCTCCAGCGCTGGGGGCCCCAGCCGTGGGACTGCTGCCAGCGCTCGAAGCGCCTGCCGAGGGCGAGCTGCTGGCTCCGGCGCCGCCCCCTTCGTTCGGAGGAGCGTCACTGCTGCATGCCGTAAAGCCGACCAAAACCAAACAGGTGAGGCCGGTCCGAGTGCTGTTTTTCACGATGGACATCTAGTTCCCGGACACCCTCGAGAAGGGTCCGGGCGCTCGAGATACCTTTCGTACCCGGGCTTTCCCGATTCGGCCGCGGTCCGCGCCGTGCAGCTACGACCGAAGTTTCGAATCAAACAGGAGCGCTCGCACCGCGCGCGGTGCGCTACATTGCGCCCATGGGCATGTTCTCGACGATCTTCGGCCGCAAGCCCAGCGCGGGAGAGCGCTTCGCGAACCTGGTGGCTCCAATCCCGGGCAAGCCCACCTACGTCGATGCCGTCTCCGGTCACGTCGCGGTCGACTTCTACTCGCACGACAGCGTTGAAGATTTGGCGGGCAGTTTCCTCACGGCGGTCACGGAGGGGTTGGCGCGAAGCCGTCAGCGAGAGCTGGCGCTGACTCTACGTTTACCCGCCGGTGAAGATCCGCTGCCGAAGATGAAAGACATCGTGCGCTTCGTGGCCACGGTGCACGCCTGGGCGCGCGAGGGGAACCTCGTCGGGGAGGGTGGTTACACTCAGTTCGGTGAACGCGGCTTGTTCGGGCGCGCGCACGGAGGGCTGCTGTACAGCGAGGCGCGCCCGATCAGCGGGGTGAAATTGCCGGAGCGCGCGCTCGCCGCCGTTCTGGTCGACGAGTCGGAGGTTCGCACCGCTCGCGACTTCGGGACGTACCGCGTGCTCACGCGCATCGGTGTGCAGCAGCGCGTGTTCCCGTTTCCGCTCTGGGGTGAGCTCGATCGTCCGAGCGCCGTGACGGCGCGTGAATCCGACAGCCAGCTCGCGAAGCTGCCGCGCTTGCGAGCTCGCGGCGCGTTTTTCGTGATGACGGGAAAAACGTTGCGCGTGACCGTGCCGAGTGACCGCGAAAACCTGATGGGGTTGATGAAGGGCTTGATGGCGTTACCCACGGGCGCGCCATTTTCACTCTTGCTTTGCCCTGCGCCCAGCGCGAACGCGGTCCTCGTTTGGGCTCCTGGCCAGGACGGAATGAGCGGCATCTCGCCCGACGGCTCGGACGGTTCGCAGCTCAGCGGCTCGTGTTTGCTCGTCGTGCCCGCCGGTGCGAGCGATCAGATCCAGCAAGTGGAAGACGGCTACTCGCTGCGTTTCTCGGCCGAATCGTGGGCCAATTTGTCCAGCGCGCTGATCGCCCAGCGCCCGCTCTCACTCGCCATGCACGACGGCATGCGCCTCGAAATCGTTTGGCCGCCAAAACCCGAAAACGAATTGCCGCCACGCTGAGCGCGCCGGTTCGGGCTCACGCCGAATGCGTGAGGCGGTGCTGTTGGCGCGCACGGCCGGCAGCGAACAGCTCGCGGTCTTCGTCGGTCTCGAGCGCCAGCTCGGGCACGATGGCGGGGCGCCCGTTGTCGTCGAGCGCGACGTACACGACGTACGCCGAGTTGGTATGAGTGGTCTGACCCGTGATCGGGTTTTCAGAGTGGACGCGCACGGAGGTTTCGATCGACGTGCGACCGACGTAGCTGACGCGCGCTTCGCACATCAAGAGCGCGCCGACGTGCACCGGCTCGCGAAAGGTCATCGAGTCGATCGCGATCGTGACGCACGGGCGGTGCGCGTGGCGCATGGCGCTGATCGCTCCGCACTCGTCCACGAGGCGCATGATGACGCCGCCGTGCACGTTGCCGAGTGCGTTGGCGTGCTCCGGCGTCATCAGGTGGTGCAACATGACCCGTGACTGCGTGGGGGATTTTTTGGTGGCGACGGGCATCCGACTTTTCTCGACGTTTTTACGGGGAGTTAGCGCGGCGTGCGACCAACATGGGCCGAGAGCGGCCCGATCCGTCTGCACGTTGCCAAAACCCGGCCGATGAGTGCTAGGGTTCCGCGACTTCGAGGATGGATCTTTTTTACCCCATCATCCTCATCAGCTCGCTGATTTTCGTTCACGAGCTGGGGCACTTTCTGTTCGCCAAAGCATTCGGCGTGAAAGTGCTGACTTTCAGCCTGGGTTTCGGGCCGAAGGTGCTGAGGCTGCGCGGACGCGAAACGGAATATTGCATCTCGCTCATTCCGTTGGGCGGCTACGTGCGCATGCTGGAAGCGGCAAAAAGCGACGTCGTGCTGCCGGAGGACCGCCGCCGCACCTTCGAGTCACTGCCCACCTACAAACGGATCATGATCGTGCTCGCCGGTCCGGCGATGAACCTCATCTTTCCGGTGCTGCTCTACTTCGCCGTGTTCGTGGGCGACGGCCCGTTCTTACCCCCGACCGTGGGTGTGGTGCTGCCAGGGCACCCAGCGGACGGCAAGCTGCTGCCCGGCGATCGCATCATGTCGGTCAACGGTGAAGAGGTTGCGACGTTCGACGAGGTGAAGCGCATCATCACCAAGAGCCCCGGCAAGCTCCTGCACTTCAAAGTCTTCCGCGACAACCGCCATGTCGACGTCGAGGTGACGAGCGAAGATACCGTCGAGCGGCGTGACTTGGACATCACCGAGCGTGTGGGCAGCGTCGGCATTCAGCCCAGCGCCCCCTCCGCGGTGATCGGCGTCCCGAACCCGGAATCCCCCGCGTATCGCGCAGGTCTCCGCACCTTCGACATCGTGACCAACGTGGGCGGCGTGCCGGTCCGGCGCTTTCAGGACTTGAACGACGCGTTTCGCGACAACGCGGGCGAGACCATGCCCATCACCTACTTGCGCCCAGTAGCGGTGCCGAACGCGCTCGGCGGCCTCGCCGAAGTGGCGGTGCTCGAGGCGGGGGTGGTCGCGCTCACCCCCGATGCCGCAGGCACCACGCTCTTCGAACGCACGGGGCTGGAGCTCGCCGATCTGTACGCAGCCATCGTGCCCGAGGACAGCTACTTCTACAAAGCCGGGCTACGCCCCGGCGACAAGGTGCTCAAGCTCGACGAAGAGCCGGTGGCTGCCTGGTCCACGTTCCGCGAGCGCGTCTTGGCCCAGCCGGATCGGCCGCACCGCATCGACTATCAGGCGGCGCGCGACGGAGTCGTGCGCTCAGGCACGTTCCAAGTGCGGCGTGAGGATTTCACGGACGATCACGGGCAATCCTTCTCGTTTTACGTGCTGCAGATCCAGCACTGGGTGCCGCTCGCGCCGGAGGAGCGCGTCGAGCACTCGGCACCGCTCCGCTATGCGCTCACCAAAGCGGTCGAAGAGACCGCGGACGTGACGCACTTCGTGATGGTCAGCATCGTGCGCCTGATCGAAGGCCGCATCAGCTTGAAGTCTTTGTCCGGTCCGATCACGATCTACGAGGTGGCCGGTGAAGAAGGGCGCAAGGGCGCCGATCACTTCATCTGGGTCATGGCGCTGATCAGCATCAACCTCGGCTTGTTCAATTTGCTGCCCATCCCCGTGCTGGATGGCGGACATCTATTGTTCTTCGCGATCGAGGGCATCTTGCGTCGGCCGTTGCCGCTACGCATGCGGGAGCTGGCGCACGTGGTCGGCATGGCCATCTTGGTCGGGCTGACCTTGCTGGCGTTCAAAAATGACCTCGAAAAACGCTGGGACGCCAACGCCCAAGCGCCCAAAGGCTCGGGAGGCTGAGCCTTGAATGAGCCTTCGGAGCGCGTGCCACGACCCGTGGCGAGCGCGCGGAGTGTCGCCGTCGAAGCGCTGATCCGCGTGCTGCGCGACGACGCCTTCGCCGCCGCCGCGTTGTCCACCGAGCTGGATCGCGCCAAAGCCTTGCAAGACCGCGATCGCGGTCTAGCGACGGAGCTTCTGTACGGCACGCTGCGCATGCGCGCCGCGCTCGAAGCGCGTTTGGCGCCGCTCGCGCCGCGCGGCTTGAAAGACGTCGTGGTCAAAGCCGAGCTGCTCGTCGCTGCTTATCAATTGCTCGTGCTCGATCGCATCCCCGCGTTCGCGGCGGTGAACGGCGCGGTGAACGGCGTGCGCGCCGCCCGCGGCAAGCAAGTGGCCGGCTTTGCCAACGCCGTGCTGCGCAAGCTTGCACGAGGTGAAAAGCTCGAGCCCGTCGCCGCCGCTCGGCAAAACGTTGCCCCCTGGTTGCTCGAGGCACTGGCGCAATCGGTCGGCGAAGCCGAGGCGCAAGCGTTGATCATTCCTCCGACGGAAAAGGTCGTCGGGCTCCGCCTATTGTCCGGACGCCCCGTGCCCGAATGGCTCGAAAACAGCCCGATTGGGCGTGCTTCGCCGCGTTCGCGTTTGCTCCGAGGCGAAGGCGATCCGCGCAAGCGCCCGGGCTTCGCCGAAGGCTCCTTCATCGTTCAGGAAGAGGGTGCACAGGCCATCGCGTTGGCGCTCGGTGCCCGTCCTGGCGAGCGCATTTTGGATGCCTGCGCCGGGCGCGGCCAGAAGACATCACTGTTCGTCGAGCAACTGGGCGACACAGGCGCAGTTTGGGCGACCGACGTGTACCCGAAGAAGCTCGAAGCGCTGGCGAGCGAATTCGAGCGTTTGCGATTGCACGCCCCCGAAGTCAGAAGCGTGGATTGGACCGTAGGCCCGGGCGACGTCCCGGCTGACTTCGATCGGGTGCTAGTCGATGCGCCGTGCACGGGCACCGGCACGCTGCGCCGTCGCCCGGAGATCGCTCTGCGCTTGCAACCGGAAGATCCAGCGCGCTTGTCGGATCTCGCCGAAGCCATCCTGCGCTCGGCAGCGACTCGGGTACGAAGTGGTGGGCGCGTCGTGTTCGCGGTCTGTAGCGTGCTCGACGCCGAGTGCGAGTCACTGGTGCAACGGGTGCTGGACGTGCTCGAACCCGCGCCCTTCGACGCCCCAGAATTGCAGGGTATTTTCGGTGCTTCCGAAGTGCCCTCGGCATTCCGCATCGGGCCCGCCGGGTTCGAGACCGATGGCTACTTTGCAGCCAGTTTCCTGAAGCGCTGAGCCGTCGCACGCGGAGCCCTGCGCGCGTCGGGACCAGTATCGGCAATGTCAACGCCGGAACAACGTGCTTCCGATCAATGCACCCGCAGCATATTAGGTTCCGGTGCTGGACGACGACGTAGGATGCCATAAGTGGCGCCACAGCCATACGGAACGAGCTCGGCGGACTTCACCAGCGGTTGGCCTATGGCGCGCCCTCCGGCCACGACACCAAGCAAGCCATGCGGTGCCATGGGCGACGGCGGTGCCGGCGGTAACCCGCCGCTAGGGGGCCGCTAGGGGTGGGCGGCGCGATTGGCTCCGGCGGAACTGCTGGTTCGACACAACAGGCGGCGCCGAGGCTCGGCGGGTTCGCAGCGCCTCGGTGGAGTGGGCTTGCTGCTGTGCGCGACCGTCGTCGCCCGCGAATACTTCGTGAGAATCACTAATTGCGCGATCGTGACACGGCTACGTTCTTCGGTAGTCGATAGCACTAAGCGCGAGCAGCGTGACACGACGAGCAGTGCTGGGCATAGCTTCGCTCGCGGCCGCGGCGGGCCAGACTCAGTAATATTCGAGCTGACCGGCGTCGTTCGTGCGGATGTTACGATGCCGGTGCGCGCCGGTGAACTGCTCGACCTCGCGCACCCACTTGGAATCGGGGTAACGGTTGACCATGTCCTCCGCCAAACCGCGCCCTTCCGAAGAACGACCCAAAGCCGTGAGCGCGTAGATGCTGATTGTCGCGCGTTCCGGAGCATCCGGGCTCGCGGGAAAACGCTGATTGCCGTCGCGAGCGAGCGCCAAGGCTAGCTCCGGGTCGGCGTCCTTCACCCGGCGCAGCTCGACCATGAGTGAGCTTTCATCCAGAGTCTGAGGGATTGTCGGCGGAGGGAGGGCGCGCGCCGGGAGAGCAGCCAGCGTCGTCCCATTGTCAGCCAAGCGCGATGCGGGCGCGGGAAGCGCGAACGGAGCCGCGGGGGCGGCGACTCGCGTTGCGCCCGTCGCCTGGTGCAGAAGCGCACCGCCGACGCCAAGCGCCAGAACGAGCCCGGCAACATTGCGATTGCTTAGGATGCGCTGCACGCTCATTCCTTCAAGGGCAGTTTTTGACGTTCGGTTGGGCGGCGTCCAAGTTCTGCATCGGCTTTTGCATCGTGGGCCACGTTTGATCCGCGTCGTAAGACCAGGCCCAGGCTCCGTTGTAGCCGTTATTGAACAAGTACGTGTACGTGTCGTCTTTGTTCGTACCGTCGGTGGTCGCGGCAAAGAACTCGCCCATGACCAGCTTCTTGTCGAGGTTCCAGTAAGAGGCCGGGTGCTTGAACGGGCTGTTACTGATCCCGTTCTGGGTGTAGTAGTGCACCTCGTAGAAGTCGAGTGTGCCCGTGGCCTTGCCACCGACCGACTTCAACGCGGCGTCCGAGTAGTAGTTGGTTTTGCCGCTGATGTTCGAGCAGTTGTCGAACGTGACCGCGCCGTTCGTGACCGGCGTTGTCGGATCAGCGGCGTGAATGGCCGCAGCCAACCAATTCACCGTCTTTTGCACGTAGGCCTCGGTCGTGCGGTGCGTCGCCCAGCCCGATGCAGTCATGCCTTCGGGCTCGTTGAAGATCTCGTATGAGTACAGGCCGGGAGTTCCCTTGAGTGCTTTGACCAAGGGCGTGAGATAGTTGTCGATGTACGCTTGGCGGTTTGCGTCGACTTCCAGCAGCTTCTGGTTGTTGACGTAGGTGTTGCCGGCATTTTCCTGCAGCATGTCGAACGACCACAGACTGAGGTCGATGGACACTCCCGCGTCGTTTGCCGCGCCGAGGATCGCCTTCACGCCATCGATGTGAGACTGTGGGATCTTCTGAGCCATGCCTTGCGAATCGTAGCCGGGTGTCACGGTCCCGTTGGTGTGGAACCACCACCGAATGACCCGACCGCCCGCGTCGTGCGTATTTTTGAAGATCGTTTTGAACGAGTTCAAGTCGGGATTGGGCACGTCGTTCGCGAACTTGACCCAAGCGATATTCAGACCGCTGGCGAAGCTGCAAATTGGCTTCAGCGTGCCGCCGGTGTTGCTCCCGCCGGCCGCCCCCGAGCCGCTACTGCCGGCGACGCCAGTGCTTCCTGCGGCAGCGGTGCCGCCGTGGCCCCCGGAGCCCGAGCCGCCGAAGCCTTGCCCCGCGGTGCCCCGCCCCGCCGTGCCTTGTCCGCCCGCACTTTGCGCGCCTGCCGCGCTTTGTCCGCCCGCGCCGCCCGCCGCGCTTTGCCCACCTTGACCGGCGAAGCCGAGCGCACCGCCGGGACCGCCCAAAGCACCGCTCGCTCCGGTGTTGCCCGCGCCACCTGTCGAAGACCCCGCATGCGCGCCTCCGTTGTTCGCGCCCGCCACACCGGTCGTACCCCCGTTCGGCTCGTCAGTCGTCGGATCTGAGCTGCCGCAGCCGAGCAAGCCAGCAGTGACTGCACCTAGCAGAACCAATTGGTAGGGTCGCATGTTCGTTTGATTCGGTCCTCAAGGCAGCCTGGCTGATCGAGTGCGTGGATCCCCTCCGGGGATCTCCGAGTGTCAGTGCCCGCGCGGTGTGCTTGCGGCTCACCTCGGGGGCGTGTCCGGGAACGGAAGTGCTCAGCCGCGGGTTGAAGATCCCGACGGCGCGTCGGCAACCGGTGCTGGGCAGCGCATTGGCCAGCAAGCCGGTTCCGACCCACTGTCGGGTCATCCGAATTCCGCATTCATTTCAGTTACCTACGTGCGAGCCGGCTCGGCCTGGCGTCGGTTTCAGGACGAAAACCAGGCTGGCACCGGGCAGGGCTAAGGACTAGGTTCCCTGGGCTTTCGCGGGCTTCCCCCCTGGCCTCGAAGCGAACCGTTGGTTTTCTGCGGGGGCGAGCGAGCCAGCTAGGCCCGTGACGCCCCCTCGCGAGTGGACAAAAGAACATGCTCACCTGGGTAGCGAAGAAGCTCTTTGGCACGTCGAACGAACGCGCCGTGAAACGGCTGCAGCCGCTGGTCGTCGAAATCGCCAAGCGCGAAGCGGATTTGAAGAAGCTGAGCGACGCGCAGCTGCAGGCCAAGACGGCGGAGTTCAAGCAGAAGCTGGATCAGGGCGCCACGCTCGACGACATCTTGGTCGACGCTTTCGCCGTGTGCCGCGAAGCGAGCCTGCGCGTGCTCAAGATGCGCCACTACGACGTGCAGATGCTGGGCGGCATGGTGCTCCACAACGGCTCGATCGCCGAGATGCGCACCGGTGAAGGCAAGACGCTCGTCGCCACCTTGCCCGTGTATCTGAACGCGCTCGAGGGCAAGGGCGTCCACCTGATCACGGTGAACGACTACCTGGCCACGCGCGACGCGGAGTGGATGGGCCGCTTGTACAAGTGGCTCGGCCTGAGCATCGGCACGATCGTCAATCAGCAGAGTGACGAAGAGAAGCGCCGCAGCTACCAGAGCGACATCTGTTACGGCCAGAACAACGAGTTCGGCTTCGATTACCTGCGCGACAACATGAAGTTCTCGGCCCTGGAATACGCGCAGCGCCCGCTGAACTTCGCGATTGTCGACGAGGTCGACTCGATTTTGATCGACGAGGCGCGCACGCCGCTCATCATCAGCGGCGCGGCGGACGCAGCCAGCGAGAAGTACCGCACGCTGAACGAAATCGTCACCAAGCTGATCAAGGACGAGCACTACAATGTCGACGAAAAGGGCTTCAGCGCCACGTTGACGGACGAGGGCGTGGAGACCGTGCAGCGCTTGGTCGGCATCGGTAACTTGTACGATCCGGTCAACGTGCAGACGTTGCACATCCTGAATCAGCTCTTGCGCGCTCACGCGCTGTACAAGCGCGACCAGCACTACATGGTGTCGAGCGAAGGCAAGGTGCTGATCATCGACGAGTTCACCGGTCGTGTGCTCGCGGGTCGCCGCTGGAGCGATGGCCTACATCAAGCGGTCGAAGCCAAGGAGAACGTGCGCATCCAAGAAGAGAGCCGCACGATGGCGACGATCACGTTCCAGAACTTGTTCCGCTTGTACAAGAAGCTCGCCGGCATGACGGGCACGGCCGAGACCGAAGCTCACGAGTTCAGCGAGACGTACAAGCTGATGGTGACGGCGATCCCCACCAACAAGCCCAACATTCGGCTGGACGACCACGATGTGGTCTACAAAACCGAGCGTGAGAAGTTCAACGCCCTGACCCGCGACATCCTCACCCACCACGAAGAGGGTCGCCCGGTGCTGGTCGGCACGACCAGCGTCGAGAAGAGCGCGGCAATTGCCCGCATTTTGGCGAAAAAGAAGATCGCCCACAACGTCTTGAACGCCAAGCACCACCAGAACGAAGCGTTCATCGTGGCCCAGGCCGGCAAGAAGGGGGCGATCACCGTGTCCACCAACATGGCCGGTCGCGGCACCGACATCATGCTCGGCGGCAACGCCGAGATGATCGCCAACGACGAGTTCAAGAAATCGGGCCGCACGCCCGAGACGCACCCCGAAGAGTACAAGTCCCTGCTCGCCGAGGTGCAGGCTAAATGCAAAGTCGAGCATGACGCGGTCGTGGAGCTCGGCGGCCTGTACATCATCGGTACCGAGCGTCACGAGTCGCGCCGCATCGATAACCAGCTGCGCGGCCGCGCGGGCCGCCAAGGCGATCCGGGCTACAGCAAGTTCTACTTGTCCCTGGAAGACGACTTGATGCGCATCTTCGCCGGTGACCGCGTGAAGAACTTGATGGATCGCATGGGCATGCCCGACGACGAGCCGATCGAGCACCCGCTCGTGTCGCGCAGCATCGAGAACGCGCAGCGCAAGGTCGAGGAGCGCAACTTCGACATCCGCAAGAACCTGCTCGAGTACGACGACGTGATGAACGCGCAGCGCAAGACCGTGTACACGCTGCGCCAGCAGCTGCTGCTCGGCCGTTACGCTCCCGAAGAGCACGACGAAAACGGCAAATCCACGGGAGAAACCCGGAAGATCCCGGTCGACGAAAAGATCGCCGAGCGCGCGCGCCCGCTGGTCGCGCAGATCATCGGTTACTTCTGCGATCCGCAGCTGCAGCCGAAAGACGACAACGGTAAAATCCGCCCGCCCACCGAAGACGAGCTGCGTAAAGCCGACAAGCTCGTCGAGCTGCCCTCTTTGCAGCACGAGGTCTATCAGATGTGGGGCGTGAAGCTGGACCTCGAGGGTCGCCGCGAGCGCACGCCGTTCAGCGTGTACGAAGAGCTGGCCGAGCTCGTGCCGCAGGGCCTCTCCGAACAGCGCGAGCGCGTGCTCGATCTGCTCGACCGTGTGGTCGGCGCGATGGTGGAAGAGAACTGCCCGCCCGGCAAACAAGCCGAAGACTGGGACTGGAAGAGCATTCACCAGGGCTTCCGCGAGCACTTTCGAGTCGACCCAGACAAGAGCATCGACGAGATCGGCGACGCCGAATTCTTGGTGCGCGAGCTGTACCGCTTGGGCGAGAAAGCCTTCCTGGCCAAAGAGCAGGACATCGGCCCGGATCTGCTCCTGCGTGCGTTCCGCCACACCTACGTGGAGGGCATCGACGAAGCTTGGGTCGATCACCTGTCCAACATGGAGCACTTGCGGGACGGCATCGGCCTGCGCGGCTACGGCCAGCGCGATCCGAAGAACGAGTACAAGAAAGAGGGTTACAACCTGTTCTTGAACATGATGGCGAAGATCTCGAGCACCGTGCTCGTGAAGCTGTTCGAGGTTCAGGTGCACCGCCAAGAAGAGCTCGCCGCCATCGAAGCCGAGGCCGAAGCGCGCCACCGCGCCGAGCTCGAAGCCGCGGTCGCACGTCACCCGGGCGAGTCCGATCCCACGCCCGAAGCGGCTCCCCTACCCGTCG
Organism: Myxococcales bacterium; assembly: GCA_040348785.1. Taxonomy (GTDB): domain Bacteria; phylum Myxococcota_A; class Polyangia; order Polyangiales; family Polyangiaceae; genus PMG-095. The sequence goes on from JBEQTH010000103.1 coordinate 55,469, forward strand.
CAGCTCGTCGCTCCGCGCCGCCCACGCCCAAGATCGGGCGTAACGATCTGTGCCCGTGCGGCTCGGGCAAGAAGTTCAAGAAGTGCCACGGTGCGATCCTCGAAGAAGAGGGCGCCGTGGACGACGACGAGCCGGAAGACGCCTCGGCTTCGGTCTGAGCGACAGCACCTCGACCTGACACATGATCGAGGTCTCACAGCTGACCAAGGATTACGGCACCGTCGTGGCCGTGCGCGACGTGTCGTTCTCCGTGGGTAAGGGTGAAATCGTAGGCTTCTTGGGCCCCAATGGCGCGGGCAAGAGCACGACGCTGCGCGTGCTGGCCGGGTTCCTGGGTGCCACGAGTGGCCGCGTGAGCATCGCCGGCCACGACATTGCCACGGCGGCGCTCGAGGCTCGCCGCTGCATCGGCTACATGCCGGAGAGCGCGCCGTTGTATCCGGAGCTGCGCATTGGTGAGTACCTGCAGTTCCGGGCCCGGCTCAAAGAAGTACCGCGCAGTAAGCAGCGCGCGGCGATCGGTGGCGCCATGGAGCGCGCGGGCGTCGCGCACATGGCCGGCACGGTGATTGGGCACTTGTCGAAAGGCTATCGGCAGCGCGTGGCATTGGCCGACGCCTTGGTCGCCAATCCCCCGCTCTTGATTTTGGACGAGCCCACGGCCGGGCTCGACCCGAATCAGATCCGTGAGGTGCGCGCGCTGGTGAAGGAGCTGGGCAGCGATCGCACGGTGTTGCTCTCGACGCACATCTTGTCCGAGGTCGAGGCCACGTGTGAGCGCGCGCTGGTCATCGACCGCGGGCGCTTGGTCGCGGAGGGCACGCTCGCGGAGCTGCGCGCGCGTCAAAAATCGAGCGCGCTCAGCCTGCGCGTGCGCGACCCGCAGGGCGCGGCTGAGCGCGCTATTTCCGGCATTTCGGGATTGAATGTGAGCTCGATTCAAAACGCAGAGAGCGGTGCCGCGCGGCGTACGCTGCGCCTCGTGCTGAGCAACGACGTGGACGCGGACACGGCGACGGAAGCGCTGGTGCAAGCGCTGACTGCGGCGGGCATCGGCGTGCTGGCGCTGGTGCCCGAGCTGGCGTCGCTCGAGCAAGTCTTCAGCGAGCTGACGCGCCATGAACGTGAAGCGCAAGGCCCGGCGAGCGAGAGCGAGAGCACGACGTGAACGGCCTGCTCGCAGTGTATCGACGTGAGCTGCTCGGCCTGTGGGTGACCTCGCTGGCCTGGGTGCTGCTCACCGTATTTCTGCTGCTGCAGGGCGTGATCTTTTATTCGATCATCACCCACTTCGCGAGCATGGCCGACGTCTCGGTCGATACTGGTCCGGTGCAGGCGTACTTTGGGCAAGAGTCGATCTTCTTGCTCATGACCCTGCTCCTGGTGTGCCCTGCGCTCAGCATGCGCGTGTTCGCCGAAGAGCGACGCAGCGGCACCATCGAGTCTTTGCTGACCGCGCCCGTGACGGCCGCGAGCGTCGTACTCGGCAAATACGCGGCGCTCTTGACGACGTACGCCCTGATTTGGGCCCCCACCCTGCTTTACGTCGTAATCCTGCGCAAAACCGGGGTCGTGGACTGGGGCGTGGTGGGCTCGAGCTACCTCGGTTTGTTTGGCATCGGCGCGGCGTACTTGAGCATTGGAACTTTGATGAGTGCCATGACCAAGAGCCAATTGGTCGCATTGCTGCTCACCATCTTCGTCGAGTTCGGCCTGTTCATTCTGGGCGTCGGCGAATACATCTTCGACCCGGGCGTGTTCCGCGACGTGTGCGCGCACGTATCGATGATGAGCCAGATGGAGGACTTCTCGAAGGGCATCCTCGATCTGCGGCGCGTCGTGTTCGACGGCTCGGTCACGGCCGTCGGCTTGTTCCTCACCACGCGCGTGGTGGACTCTTGGAGGTGGGGATGAGCTCGGACGAAGCCAAGCCCCCGGAACCGACACGCAAAGGCGGAGTGACGCGCTCGTTTCGGACCTTTGCGGCTCTTGGCGTGCTCGGTGCGACGTTGCTCGCCGTCAACGTGAACATCTTGGTCGCGCGCTGGTACAAGCGCTGGGATTTGACCGCCGAGCAGCTGTACACGCTCTCTCCGGCCACCCTGAGGACGCTGCACACCCTCGATCAGCCGCTCGGGATCACCGTGCTCTTGAGCCGCAGTGACCCGCTGAGCGTCAGCGTGCGGCAAATGCTGGTTCAATACGGCGCCGAGACCACGAAGCTGGACGTGAAATACGTCGATCCCGATCAGAATCCAGCGGAATTCCAGGTCCTGCAGAAGGAGCTGGGGCTCGTCACCGGGCGCGCGGAGGATGGGCGTGTCGTCACGGACGCGAGCCTCGTGATCACGCGCGGCGAGCGGCACTGGTTCGTGACCAACGACGAGCTCGTGCACTACGACGACCAGTCGGGCAAAGCGCAACCGCGGCTCGAGCAAGCGCTCACCGGGGGCATCGCCAATGTCTTGAGCGATACGAAGTCCAAAGCCTGTTTTTCGAGCGGGCACCGCGAGCTGTCGATCGACGACGTGGGCCCGGAAGGCCTGGCCGAGGTTCGCCATCGCTTGGAGAAGAGCAACTTCGAGGTCACGGCGGTCGATCTCGCCGTGCCCGGGGCTTCGCTCAGCGGCTGCAATTTGCTGATCGTGGCAGGGCCGAGCGTCGAGGTCGATGCCTCGGCCGCCTCACGCATCGTGGATTTCGTCAAAATGGGTGGCAGCGCGTACGTGCTCGCTCCGCCCCTGCTGGGCGAGAACAAGCGCGTGCAGCGGACGGGGCTCGAGCCCATCGCACAAATGATCGGCGTGGACCTCGGGCAAGACTTCATCTTGGAGACCGACGCCGCGCTGCGCCTGCCGCGCGGCGCGGGTGAGGTCTTCTTCGCGACGCCGAGGTCGCACGAGGTCACGCGCGGCCTGGAGCGCGAGGGCGTGAAGATCGACTCACGGGTGTTGGTGAGCGGCGCGCAGAGCTTGCGTATAGCCGGCAATTCGCCGGCCAAAACGCTGCTCACCTCGACCGAGAACGCGCTCAGCTTGCGCGATTTGAGCTCACTGCTCGATCCGAATCACAAGGACGATCCGATCGAGAACGCGCCGCGCGCACAATACGTGCTGGCCGTCGCCGCCGAGCTGCCGAAACCTGCCGGCTCCACGAACAAGTACGGGCCGCGCGTGGTGCTCGTGGGAGCCGCCAACCTGGTTTGGGGGCGTAACTACAGTGACTCGTCGCTGTACGGCGATCGGCTTTTTTCGGAGAACGCGCTCAGCTGGCTGAGCTCGCGCCCCGCGCTGGTCAGCGTTCCGGAAAAGACCGAGCACGACGTCGGCCTATCGCTCAGCGATGCAACGCTGAGCGAAGTGCAGCGCTACGTGCTGATCTACATGCCCGGTTGCGCGGCGGCGCTCGGAGTATTCGTGCTGCTACGCCGTCGCTCGTTGGAGAAGCAGTCGCGTAAAGACGAGGCCGCGTGAAGCTGACGCGGGGCACGATCCTGAACGCAACTATCGCGCTGCTCGCCTGCGTCTCTGTGGTCGCGGTCGTGGCCACGCGTAACGTGGCCAGCACGAAGGACAGCGAGGGTCGCGCGCAGAACCTGCTGCCGGTGTTCCGCGCGGAAGACGCAACGCGCGTCGAGCTACGCCGCGGCGATCAAAAAATCACCCTGATCCGGTCGGGCACTGATGGTGGGTCGGCGGTATTTTCCCTGATCGAGCCGGTGCGCGAGCTGGCCGACGCAACCACCGCGGACAAGCTCTTGTCGGCGCTCGGCGACGCGCGCACCCTGCGCCCCGTCGATCGCGGCCCGCCGTTGAGCGCCTTCGGCCTGGAACAACCTGCGCTGCGCATCGCCGTGCAGACGCCCAAGCGCGCTTATCACGTGGCCCTGGGCGGCCCAGCGCCGACGCCCGCTGGCTCGCACTACGTGCAGGTGGACACCGGGGACGGCGCGCCGAGCATTTTCGTCGTCGCCAAATCCGTGGCGGACGACTTGAGCGTGGAGCTCGACGCATTTCGACTGCGCAGCTTGGTCTCGGTGAACGAAGCAGACGTCACGCGCGTGAGCATCACGAGCCCTGCGCTGACCGTTGCGCTGCGCCGCAGCACCGGCACGAGCTTCATCGTGGAAGGTGAGCCCCAGGTGCTCGCCGATCGCGAAACCGTGCGTAGCTTGTTCTTCCAGCTCGGCCGGCTCACGGCAACGGAGTTCCTGAGCGCAACCGAGGCCGAAGTCGCGCTCGGCGCAGAGCGCGCTCATTTCGTGCTCGAAAGCAAAGGCTCCAAACAGCCGCTCGCGTTCGACGCCGGCGGCAGCTGCCCCGGGGATCCCTCGCAGCTGGTCATCATCCGTCGCGCGCCCGATGCGCAGAGTGGCTGCGCGCCACGCGAGCTGGAAGCCACGCTGCGCTTGAACGCGGGCGATTTTCACGATCGCCACCCGCTCTCGCTGCACGCCGACGAGGTCGAAGAGCTCGATATCGCCGATGCGAAGCGGAAATTTGCGCTGCTCCGCAAGGGCACGGGCTTCGTGCTCCACGAGAGCACCGAGACCCAGGTCGAGCTGGAAGCGGGCAACCAGCGCATCCAAGCGCTGATCGACGCCCAGGGTGAGCCGGTCAAAGACGCCAAGTTGGGCGACCTTGGCCTGGATCCGGCAGCGATCACCGTCACGTTGCGCTCGTCTGCAGCGCGCGATGCCGACGTCGTGCAGCAAGTCGTGCGTGTCGGCAATTCCTCGCCTTCGGGCGAGCTGTACGTGCTCCGTGCGCAAGACGGCGTGGTGCTGCGCTTACCGCGGGAGCATGCCCGCGCATTCGCGCTCGACTCCACTTTGCTCTACGCACGTAAGCTGACGGAGTTCGGACCGTCCAGCTTCGTGTCGGCAGAGCTCGACCAAAACGGCAAAAAACAGCTGCTGCGGCGCGCCGGCCCCGCGCTCGAGCTCGCCTTGCCCAAAGGCTTCGAGCCCGACGGGGTGCTGAGCGCGGATCTGATTCAGGCCCTCGGCGCCCTCAGCGCCGAACGCTTCGTGGCCGACAAGGACGACGGCACGTTCGGGCTCGGCCACTCGACGCTGAGCGTGCGCTTTGCGTTCAAGAAGGACGACGGCGCGCAGGTCGAGCGGGTGCTGCGCTTCGGCAGTGAGACCGCGCTCGGCGTGTTCGCGACGCTCGACGAAGGGGGACCGGTCTTCGTCTTGTCACGCGCGGTGCGGGACGCGTGCAGCGCGCTCTTGATCAATCGCGCCAATTTCACGGGCATTTCTGACTCCCTGAGCGCGCTCACGCTAGAAGCGCGCGGTCGCACGTTGCGCCTCGAGCGACAGGGCGAACGCTTCGTGGCTGTGCCGAGCAGCGCGCTGCCGGCGGACCGCGTGAGCGAGCTACTCGACGCGCTCGCCGATTTACGGCCCGAGGCAGGCATTCACGTGGGTCCCGCCGAGCTCGCTGAAGGCTTCGCCAAGCCGACGCTGACGCTGCGCGTGACGCCTCGCTCGGGCCCCGTCCAAACCGTGACCATCGGGGCCGGCGACGCTTGGCACTCGACCAGCGTGTTTTACCTGCGGGTCAGCGGGGTCGATGCGACGTTCGTGGTGGCGCAGAGCAAAGTTCGCGCGCTGAGCGACGCCTTCTGAGCTCTAGGCCACACGCCTATGCCACCGAGTCGCTCGAACGCGTCGCGCTTGCCTTCGGCGAATTCCTGCGACGAGCCCGAGGCCTGCCAAGAGCCCGGCCCAGCCGAATGTGCCCTTCGCTGCCGTCCTGGTGACGTTGCAACCGCCGTCGCCGTCGGTAGGCTCGCCCGGCATTGCTGCTCCGCCAGCTTGCGCAGCGCCCGCGACGTTGGAGGTCGAGCCAGCCGCGCCTGGCGCGCTTGCGGCCCCTACGGCTTGAGCGTCGCCGCCCGCGGCAACGGCGCCACTGCTGCCAGCACTCGCCGAAGGCGAACCGGCGCCACCGAAGCTGCTGTCGTCGCCACCGCTGCCGCCGTTGCTGACCGCGCCGCCAGCGCCGGCAAGACCGCTGCCACCGCCGTTGGAGCCGCCCCCCGCACCGCCACCACCCTGGCCGTTGGTCGCACAAGGAGTGAGCGGAGTCGTCGCTGGGTTACCGGCGACTGGCCAGCCGTCGCTGCCCCAGGTGAAGTCATTCTCACCGAGAACCGAGCCGCCGCTATCCGGGTAGTAGTGATAAGTGAAGCGACGAACGTTGCCGCACTGGTAGATGCCGATGTGGCCGGGGCCGTGGATACTGCCGTTGCTCTTGTAGAAAACGCGATCGCCCGTGTACGGCCCCTTGATGCTCGACGAGCGAGCCAAGTTGATCTGATACGTGCTGGAGGCGCCACTGCAGCAACCCCCGGTTTGCCAGAACACGTAGTAGTAGCCGTCGTTGTAGTGCAGATAAGGCCCCTCTTTGTGGCCCTGCAAGACGGGATAGCCGGGGGAGCTGACCGGCTTCCAACCTGGGTCCGAGGTGAGCGGCAATCCAGTTGCGTTGTCGAGACGGGTGACCCAGATCGAATCCGCAGTCGTTGGGTTCGCGTAGCCGCCGCCCCAAATCACCCACAGGTTGCCGTCTGCGTCGACCACCGGCGCCGGATCGATCGCCCCGAACTTGACGCTGTTATCGTTGGCAACGACCTTACCGCGATCGGTGAGCTTGAAGCTCGGTGAGCTCGCATCGAGCGTCGGCGTGGTCACCAAGCCGACGGCGCAGGGAATGTTGCCGCTGCCCGAGCTCGCGCAGACCGAATAATAAAGCAGGTACTGACCCCCGAAGAAGATGCCGTCCGGCGCCCAAAAGCCTTGGGTGCCGTTCGGCGCCCAGCTGCTGACCCAAGGGCCCAGCTGAAGCCGACTGCCGCTCGTGAATGCCAAGCCATTGCTCGAGACGGCGCCGCCTCCGCCGGTGGAAAATACGTAGAACTTTCCGTTGGACTCGATCAAGCGCGAGGGATCATGCGACCCGTTGGAGCCGCTGGTCGCGGCATGCGCGCTGTGTCCCGAAAGACCAATGCTGAACGCGCTGAGGAGGGCATACGCCGAGGTCCGGCGCGAAGAAACTGGATGGTTCATGGTGGCCTCCGACCCAATCTCCTGGGCGCAGCGTGGGCGGTCGAAATGACGCCTCGTACGCTTCTAGGGAGGCCCGCGCGAAAACAAGGCAAGCCGCTCGCGATTCCTCGATCGCGAGTAGCTACATCAGAATGAATTCTTCATCCGGCACGAAGCGCGTCGCGGGCCGGCACATCGAATTCCAGGCGCACACGCCGCTCGAACGCGATGCACTCAGTTGCTGAGCTTTACCTTCTCGGCCGGTTTGCTCCAGATGGCGTCCCAGTTGCGGCGGTACTCATCCGTTGCGACTTGGGCCGGACCGGTACGGGCGGCGAGCAGGGGCGGAGGGCTCTGAACGGCTTCGCTGGGAGCAGCGGGCAGCGCGGGCTTGTAGTGCGTTTCCACGTCGCACAGCGCGGGGAAGTTGGGGCGCGGCCGGAGCGTGACGACCTCACCCGTGATCGGCGCGCCTTCGCGGAGCGGACGCACCACGCCGAGCTCCAGGCGATTGTCTCGGGCGCGCACGATCTGGAGTCCGTCCCCGTCGGGCGCGACGCCGTGGATCAAGGCGACATCGGCCGGCGGAGGCGGTACCGAAGGGGCATCGCTCGCTTCACCGATCGGCTTCTTGCGCGTCACACTCACGGTTTATCTCATGGCAGGTGCGATCGCCACCCGATCGGCGTTTTGGGCACGGATCGTGGACGCAATGGCGATCGATTCCCCGCTCGAGCGGCATAAGGAACGCCCCGTGCGCCGGCTCCCGCCTCGTGTGTAGCTCAGCGGAATTCAGCAGTAGGGGCGGAGAAAGGGACGCGACATGAAGGCACTTCCGAGACTGTTCGTGCTGTCCGTAAGCTTCGGGGCTTGGGCGTGCGGCTCGAGCGACAGCGGTGAGCCCGGCGGTGCAGCGGGCGCTGCGACCGGCCTCGCCGGAAGCTCGGGGTTGGCCGGCAACCTCGGCTCGGGCACAGCGGGCATGTCGACGGCGGGCGCGGGCACCGGGGGAAGCCCTTCGATGAACGGACTTCATCTTCGGCGCCGCCACGTTGGTGATCGACGAGAGCCGCATCAACTACTTGTCGTCACGCAAGACCAGCGGCGGCGGCGCGTGCCTCGCGCCGAGCACGCGGGTCGCCAAGAGCTTCGGCTTCTTGGTGATCAACAGTCAATTCACGGCCGCAGCCAGCGCGATCGCGAACAAGGTGTCACTCGGCCGTTCTTGGGACGAAGGCGGCGTCACTCCGACGCCCAATGGCCAAGCCGTGGTGCGCGAGACCGTGCTCGGCCCTCACATTCGCAAAGTCGATCCCTGGGCGGCCGCCGCGACGTCGGGGCGCGCGTTCAGCGCGACCGGCAATCGCTTCTCCGAGTACTGCAACAGCGGCGTGGGCGCGGGCCCCTAACGCAGCACCGGCGACTCACATGCCGATCGCAGTGCGGTACACCCAGCCGACGTTGCCTTTGACGTCGTACTTGATGCGGTACCAATCACCGCGGCGGCCGGTGACGGTGATGCGCGTACCTTGCAGCACGCGCGCGACGACCGTGCCGTCGCGACTTGCGGTCGAGCGCACGAGCGCGACATCCCAAGCGACGGTGGCGTGCCCGGTGGCTTCGGTTACGTCACCCGGCGCGGGCTCGGCGGGCTCGCTGCCCTTGGCGCCAGCAGCGGCTTTGGGAAACTCGACGCGATAGAAGATCGAGTACGTCGTGTTCTTGTGCGGGATGCCGACGAGCGATACGTTCTCGAGCTCTTTCTTCTCGCACGCCAGCAGCGCTTCGGTCTCGCTGGGCGAGAGCGTGGTGCTCTTACCGGTCTTCACGTTTTTGACGGTGTTCGACTCGAAGTCCAAGTCGAACCCGAGCGACAACAGGCCGACCATGGCCTCGGCGCCCGCGCACGAAGCCATGGCTTGGATGTGGGGGCGCGCGAGGCGATCGAACTCGATGCGATCGCACTCGCCTTTGCTCTTTTTGCCGTTGGCTCGGCAGGTGATGAACTGCGGTTCACTGATTTGTAAACGGTCAGCGGGCGCTGGGACCTCGGCCGGCGGGGGCTCTGGCTCGGCCGCAGGCGCGGGTGCTGCTGCAGAAGCAGCCCCTTTTGCGTCACCGGGCGCGCCGGTCAGATCCGCGCTGCTGCTCTCGGCTGGTTGACTTGGAACGCTCGGGACGAGCTTGAAACCCGCAATCCGCGGCCAAATGATGCCAATCAGGAAGCCGGCCGTCACGATCAGCCCGACCCGCCCAAAACGCAGCGTTTCCTGCTTTTGGTTGGGGACCTCGATTTTCAGGGGCTGTCGTCGCTGTACCGCCACATGCTCCTCGCGCGCCACGCGCCCGTTCTAGCATGGGGGCTCGATTGCGACCGTCTGTAATCGAAGAAAACCGGCTATTTTGGCGGGATTGCCCGACGAGTGCCGGAATGGCTTTCATCTGGCAAACGATCCGGAGAGGATGACGAGAGAAGCGTCCATGAAGTCGTGTCCGCAATGCAAGCTCAAGTATCCCGACGATGCAGCGGGGTGCTTCTTGTGCGGCGGGGCTCTGGTCGCGATTCAAGATCCGTTGATCGGCGTGACCATCGCGGGCCGCTATCAGATCGAAGAGGTGTTGGGTCAGGGCGGAATGGCAACGGTGTATGCCGCGCGCCATCGCCTCGTCGATCGGCCGTGCGCGGTCAAGGTGATGAGCCCGCAATACACGCGCAACGAGGTGATCCGCGAGCGCTTCCGGCGCGAAGCCAAAGCCGCACAGAAGCTGGCTCATCCGAACATCATCGAGATCTTCGATCAGGGCGAGACGCCCGATGGCTACGTGTACTTGGTCATGGAGCTGCTCCGCGGCGAGACGTTGGCGGACGTCTTGGAGAGCGGCAAAGTGCCGCTCGAACGCGGCCTGCCGATCATGATTCAGATCTCGCGTGCGCTCGCGCGTGCCCACGATTTGGAAGTGATTCACCGCGATCTGAAGCCGGAAAATATTTTCTTGGCGCGTTTGCCCAACGGGGCCGATCAGGTGAAATTGCTCGACTTCGGCATCGCGCGCTCCATGCAGGACTCGCGCTTGACCGGCGCGGGTGAAGTGTTTGGCACGCCGCAGTACATGGCGCCCGAGCGCATCACCTCGATCGAGGCGGGCCCCGCCGCGGATCTGTATTCACTGGGCGTGATCATCTACGAGATGGTCACGGGCACGTTCCCCTTCGACGCCTCCGACATCACCACGTACTTCATCAAGCACCTGAAGGAAGAGCCGGTCTCGCCGAAGAAGCACGACCCGTCGATCCCGACTGACCTGGAACGGCTGGTGATGGAATGCTTGGCCAAGGACGCCAAGGACCGACCGGTCGACGCGCACCGCGTCAACAGCGACTTGATGAACATCGCAGGCGCCATTGGCCTGCGCATTCCGTCCGATGCCTTCGGGGACGAAGCCGAATCGCGCGGGCCGGCCAAGACCTTGCCGCCGGTCGCGATCGACCGCTGGGTGAAACGCACCGCGGTATTCGAGCAAATGCTAGCCATGGCGTTCGCTGGCGAGCGGCCGAGCGCGCTCAGCGAGCTGCTGAGCGAGGTCAAGAGCTTGGTTCGGGAGATCAGCGAGCTGCGCGCCAAGGCCATCACCGAGCAACGCGCGCTTGAGAGCATCGAAGCGCGCGGGCGCGAGGTGCGGCAGCGCTTCGGTCACGCGGTGGACGCGCTCGGCATCGACGCCAGTAAGGCGCGCGACGAGCTGAAGGCCGCCCTCGCCGGTGCAGCGGCGCTGACGCTCGATATGGATCGCCCCGTGCAGGACTTGAAGCGCGCGCTGAGCGAGGTGCTGCGCTGGGAAGGACGCTCGGCATTCGTCGAGCCGTACCGCGAGCTGGCCGCGGCCTACCGCGCCAGCGCGGACGTGGTCGACAATTGGTACGCGGCCAAGCAGCGGCTCAAGGAAGCCGAAGCGCGCGTGGCAACGCGCCGGGGTGAGGTCGAGGATCTCGAGTTCCAAATCCGCGAGCTGCGCTCGGTGCTGGCCAAGAACGAGGAAGGGCTGGAGCGCGAAGAGGGGGACCGACGCAAGATCGTGAGTGAGCTCGGCCCCCGCGCCGACGATTTGGAAGCCGTTCTGCTCGAGCGTGCGACGCGCTTTTGCACGCCCTTACGTAGTCGGCGTGAGCTGTCTCCGCTCTTTCAAGAGCTCGAGTCCGACGCGGCGGGCTAACGCCGCGGCCCCCCAGCGGGCACCTAACCGCAGGTAATCATTCTACTTCAACGGGCCCTTCACGAAGCGAAAGCTCGGCCGTTGGTGTCGTCTCGGGCGCCCGCAAGATCGCAGGGCCGCCCCAACTGGGACCGCGGATGCAAAGCGAAGTGGAAGTCGCCCTGAGCCGGAAGCTGGATACTGGAGTGCCGAGCGCGATACGCGCCGAGCTGGAAGCCAAACTGAACGCGGGCAGCTTGGAGCTGCCGCTCTTGCCCGGCGTCGCAATGGAGATCACCTCCGCAGCCGGCAAAGAAGACGTCGACGTGCGAACCATCGCCGACTTGCTGAAGCGCGACGCAGCGCTCTCGGCGCACGTGCTGCGCATCGTGAACTCACCCGTGTACAGCCCGCGCGCGCAAATCGTGAGCTTGCAGCAAGCCGTGGCCCGCGTCGGTGCGGTCAAGATCCGTGAGATCGCGCTCGTGATTGCGTGCAAGACCGGCGTGTTCAAGGCCAAGGGTTACGAGAAGGAAATCGACGACGTGTTCCGGCATTGCATCGGCACGGCCCTCTTCGCGCAAGAGATCGCGCGCAACACCAGGAACAACGTCGAAGACGCTTTCTTGTGCGGGCTGCTCCACGACGTAGGGCGGCCCGTGCTGTTGCAGGCGCTAGTGACCGCGCTGCGCGACGCGAAAGTGAACGCTGACCGCGAAGCCGTGCTCGGCTTGGTGTCCGAGCTGCACGAAGCGGCGGGCTCTGCGCTGGCCAAAGCCTGGACGTTGCCGGACACCGTGGTCACGGCCCTCGCCAAGCATCACGCGGCAAAGCCCGAGCTCGAGAGCGTGCCGGTGCGAATCGTAGCCTTGGCCGATCGCTTCGCGCATTTGGCGTTCGACAGCGGCGCGGGCCTGACCGCGGAGGCCGTCGTGGGCCACCCCTCGCTGGCGGCGCTCGAGATTTATCCGGACGTCTTGGACAAGATCGTCAAGCGCGCGAGCGTCGTCAAAGAAACGCTGGGAGCCCTATCGTGAGTGATGTCTTCGATCTGATCGTGATCGGCGGCGGACCTGCCGGCCAAAAGGCGGCCGTGCAGGGCGCGAAGCTCGGGCGCAAAGTGATGCTCATCGAGCGCTCGCGTAGCGTGGGCGGCGCGTGCGTTCGCTTCGGCACCATCCCGAGCAAAACTTTGCGCGAGACCGCGCTCGCGCTGGGCAAATTCCGGCGCCTCACCTCGGGCGTGATGGACGTAAAAATGCCGGAGCACACCGCGATCGCGAGCTTGATGACGCGCAAAGAACAAGTCATCGCGTCGCACGAGAGCTACATGGGCGCCCAGCTTGCGCGCAACGGCATCGAGTTGTTTCAAGGGATGGCACGCTTCATCACGCCGCACGATCTCGAGGTCACCGACGTTGGCGGCTCCAAACGCTTTGTCGAGGCGTGCTACTTCGTGATCGCGACGGGCTCTTCGCCGCGTGCGCCCGACGACGTACCGATCGACCACGAGCACATCCTCGACAGTGACTCGATCTTGTCGCTGTCGTACTTGCCGGAGTCGCTCACGGTGCTTGGCTCGGGCGTGATCGCCTGCGAATATGCCTCGATTTTCGCGGCCCTGGGCTCGAAAGTGACGATCATCGATCGCTCCCCGCGCCCGCTCGCGTTCCTCGATCCCGAGATCAGCGATCACTTCACGCGCCAACTGCAAGAGTTCGGCGGGCGCTTCTTGGGTGGGCGCAAGCTGGTGAACGTGAGCTGGGACGGCCTGTCCCAAGTGGAAACCAAGCTGGACGACGGGCAAGTGGTGCACAGTGAAAAGCTGTTCTGTGCGCTCGGTCGCATCGCGCAGGTGCAAGGCCTAGGCGTGGACGTAGCGGGCATCGGGCTCACGCCGCGTGGGCTGATCGCGGTGGACGAGCACGGTCGCACGGCAACGCCGCACATCTACGCAGCCGGTGACGTGATTGGCCCGCCCGCGCTGGCTTCCACGTCCATGGATCAGGGTCGGCGCGCGGTATGCCACGCGTTCGGCGCCGAAGTGGGCGCTGCGCGCGAAGCGACTCCCGCGGGCATCTACACCATCCCCGAGCTAGCCAGCGTGGGCCTCACGGAAGCCGAGGTCAGCGAGCGCCACGGCTCCGCCTTGGTCGGCCGCGCGAAATTCAAAGAGGTGGCCCGCGGCCAAATCTCGGCCGCCGAAGACGGCCTGCTCAAGCTCGTGGCCCACCCCGAAACGGGCGTGATCTTGGGTGCGCACGCCGCCGGCGAAACCGCGGCCGACCTCGTGCACATCGGGCAAATGGCGATCTTGGGTCAGATGACGTTTCACACCTTCATCGACGCCATCTTCAACTTCCCGACCTACGCCGAGGCCTATCGCATCGCTGCGCTCGATGTGTTCGGTCAGGTCGCGCAACGCGCGGCTTGCGAGCGCAAAGTGGACGCGGCCGAGTAAGGTTCGTTCGATTGCGCCTCGGATTTGGGGCGCCCAAAGGGCTCAATCCGCACCTCGCACCCGCGAGAGGTGCCCACTCGCCGCCCCACATGCAACGACGCGCCACTGACGCATGCAACGACGCGCCACTGACGCACGCAACGACGCGCCACTGACGCACGCGACGACGCGCCACCGACGCACGCAACGACGCGCCGTCTGCTCAAAGCGAGCTTCTGACGCCGAAGGCGCCTCACCGAGAAATCCCTTGTCGGAAATCGGACATTCGTTTCAGCCATAGACCCCCTCCACCCGGCGTGGAATCAAGCATTTGCGGCGACGCGGCGGGCCATTTTTCGGCGAAACCATGTCCGGAATCAGACATGCGATTGCGATGCGAGACCCTTGCTTGGGTTGAGCATCTTTCCGTGGGCTCAGTGAATCGGGTGCGCCGTTGAAGTTCAGGATGCGCTGTGCGGGATGCGCTGTGCGGGATGCGCGGTGCGGGATGCGCTGTGCGGGATGCGCTGTGCGGGATGCGCTGTGCGGGACGCGCTGTGCGGGACGCGGGCGCTGTGCGGGCGAGCAATGAGCTGCTGGGTGGGCTGCGAGGTGCGTGGCTACCCTGTGAGCGCCCCAACACCCGCGGCTAGAGCCCGTGCTCTTCCAGCTTGTAGTACAGGCTGCCGCGGCTGATGCCGAGCAGGCGCGCGGCGAGGTTTTTGTTGCCGCCGGCGCTGGTCATGGCGCGTTCGATGGCCCGCTTCTCGGCTTTGCGCAGCGCTTGTTCGAGCTCGAGCGCGGTTTGCTCGAGGTCAACCTTGGGCGCAAAGCCGGAAGTTTCGGCGAAGGCGAGCGCGCCCGGCTTTTGGCGCAGCTCGCGCGTCACGTCGCCGGCGGCGATGCGCGGCCCCGAGCCGAGCACGACCAGGCGCTCGACCACGTTTTGCAATTGGCGCACGTTGCCCGGCCAGGCTTCGTTCGCGAGCAGCGCCAAGGCATCGGCGTCGAAGGCGGGCGCGCGACGACCATTGGCGGCCGCGACGCTGGTGCAAAAGTGGAGCGCAAGGGTCTCGATGTCGGTTTTGCGCGCGCGCAATGGCGGGACCCAGAGCGCGACCACGTTCAGACGATAAAATAGATCTTCGCGGAACTTGCCTTCGCGCACCAAGGCTTCGAGATCGCGATGCGTGGCAGTGACGAAGCGCACGTCGGCAGAAAGCGTTTCGGTGCCGCCCAGCCGCTCATAGCGTCGATCTTGTAATACGCGCAGCAGCTTGACCTGCGTGGCCGGGCTAATGTCCCCGATTTCGTCGAGGAACAGCGTGCCGCCTTCGGCGAGCTCTACGCGGCCCGGCTTGCGCGCGGTCGCGCCCGTGAACGCGCCGCGTTCATAGCCGAATAGCTCGCTCTCGAGCAATTGGTCAGGCAGCGCGGCGCAGTGCACTTTCACGTACGGGCCGGCGCGGCGCGGTGAATACTCGTGCACCAGGCGCGCGACGAGCTCTTTGCCGGTGCCGCTCTCGCCGCGCACGAGCACGGTCGCGATGCCGTCGGCGGCGCGGCGCAGCGTGCGTTGTAAGTCCTGCATTGGCTCGGAGCGGCCGATGAGCTCGACGGTGGGCGTGAACACGCGTGAGCGCGGCGGCTCTTCCGCGTCGGGCTCGGCGCTTTGCAGCGCTTTGGCCAGCACGTAGGCGACCTCGTCGCGTTCCACGGGTTTGCGCAGGAAATCGGCGGCACCGGCGCGCACCGCGGCCGCGCCGTCGGCGGGGCGATCACCCGCCACGAGCGCGATCAGTGGCAGATCAAGCCCGCGCTGCAGGACGCACGAACAACACGAACAACGCGAACGGCGCAAGCGTCGGTGCACTGCTCGAAGACGGCTCGGTGGCGCCGAACGGCTTCGCGGTGTTCGTGCTCGACCCGAAGGGCGCAGTGCCCGTCACGTTGCGCACTTTGGCCAGCAACGTCACGAAGCTAGCGAGCGGCGGCTTCGCCTTGAACGGGACCGTGACCGTGGACGTGCCCGGCAATGCGCACCTCACGTTGGCCGAAGCCAAGTTGGAGCTCGGCTACGACTCGCAAAAGGGCGAGGGCCTGCAAGGATTCAGCGGTTCGGTGCGCCTGCCCTTCCCCGACTTGGGCTTCATGCAGGGCGTGAGCGTGAGCGACCCGGTGTATGCCGCCGTCGGTTATGACCTGGGCAAGCACCTGACGAATGTGGATGCGCCGATCCAAGACGACCGCAAATACCTGTACTTCACGTTCTCTGCCGGCTTCGAGGCGCAGATCGGCAGCATGACGATCTCGGGCGCGAAGAACCAGAGCGTGACGATGGCGCTCGATCCATCGGATCCGTCGTTCTTCATGCGAGCTTCCTTGGGCGGGCTGATGGGCCCGGTTGATGACGCCAGCGTCGGCTTCTCGATTGGCGGCCACTTGCTGTTCACGCCCGAGCACACCTGGGGCATCGACGCCACGAAGGCGGCCTTCGACGGGCACTTGTGGATCGGCGGCACGTGAAGCTCGGCAACAGCGGACTCGAAGGCTCCGTCGCCGGTCAATATTGCCCGACGGGCAGCTCGTGCACCACGCTCGCTGGTGGCCGCGTGAAGGTGTCCAGCGGTCGCCCCGAAGCGTGCGTCACGGTGGCGGGTGTCGGCGAGGTGTGCGCGCCCTTCTGAGAGAAGTGACGGCGCGTGAGCCGAGCGCGGATCCTAACGGGTCCGCGCTTTCGGCTTTTTGTTCGGGTTTGCCTCGACGAGTAGCTCGGACACCGCACCGCGACGTGCCCCCTTCGAGTTGATGGCGCGTGTGGCGGCGACTGGGCTCCAATCGAAAGCGCAGAACAGCTTGCGCGTCTCCGGCGTGTCCGAGTTCGAAAGAAGAACGGCGACCTTGTCTTTGATGAGTCGAGCAAAGGTCTTGGCCAGCCGCTCGTGCTCCGCCAAGTCGAATGCTTTCGAATGATAGGCGGCGAAGCTCGCCGTCTTGGACACCGGCACGTACGGCGGATCGAAGTACACGAAGTCGCCGCGCTTGGCGGCTTTGCACGCGCGCTCGAAGTCTTCCACGGCGAGCTCCACGCCTTGGAGTGCTTTGGCTGCTGCCTTCAGGCGCGGCTCGTCCAAGATGCGCGGCTTCTTGTAGCGACCGAACGGGACGTTGAAGTCACCGCTGCGGTTCACGCGATACAGGCCGTTGTAGCCCGTGCGGTTGAGATAGATCATGCGCGCTGCGCGTGCGCTAGCCTTGGTCGGGCGCTTCTCACGCACCTTGTAATAGACCTCTTCGCTATGCTCACCGAGGGCGTCCAGCTTCTGAAGCTCGAGGATCACCGCATCGGCGTCGTCCCGCAGCTCGCTGTACACGCGAATCAAATCCGCGTTCATGTCCGTGAGCTTGGCCTTCTCGAACTTGCCGCGGCTGACCAGCGCGAAGAAAACGGCCGCGCCCCCCGCGAACGGCTCGTAGTACTTTTCGATACGGTCTGGAAACGCGCGATCGACGAAGGACAGAATCGGCTCGAGAAGCTGGCGTTTGCCACCGGCCCATTTCAGGACCGGCTTTACGTCGGCTCGGGGATGCATAGACGCCTCAGGCTCTACCATGGGCGGAACGCGTTGTGCAGAGCCGGATCACCCCAGCTTTCGGGCTTTCCGCGCAAAAAGCGCGGTTTTCTCCGGCTAAGCCGCTGGCGCTCGGGGTTTCGACCCCGCCACCCCGGGGCACGCGACGCGGCGCGTTTCCAGCGCGAGTCGTCGAACCGCTCCCCGCTCGTGTCTTCGATTGGGAATCTCGAGCGGGGCGCGATGGTAACTTTTCTGCGCTCGTTTACCCGCAGCGTAAGCGAGCGAACCCTGGCCAAGGGTCAGAGAGCGAGTGCGATTGACGGCGCCGGATGCGCGCGCCAGATTGCTCGCCACGTGAGCACCGTGGTTCGTGAAGGTGAAACGATTGCGGGTAAGTATCGCCTCGATCGCGTGATTGGGACGGGCGGCATGGGCGTGGTGATGGCCGCCCATCACCTCGAGCTCGACGATCGCGTCGCGATCAAGTTCCTGCTGCCCGAGACCGCCGAGAGCTCAGAGGCGGTGGAGCGCTTCGCGCGCGAAGCGCGTGCCGCCGTGAAGATCAAGAACGAGCACGTGGCCCGTGTCGTCGACGTCGGCAAGCTCGACGACGGCACGCCGTACATGGTGATGGAATATCTGGAAGGCAGAGATCTCGCGGCCTGGTTGATTCAGCACGGCCCGCTGCCCGTGGAGCAAGCGGTCGAGTTCGTGTTGCAAGCCGGCGAGGCGATCGCCGAAGCCCATTCCCTCGGCATCGTGCACCGTGATTTGAAGCCGTCGAATCTGTTCGTGATTCAGCGCCCCGACGGCGCGCTCTCGATCAAGGTGCTGGATTTCGGGATCTCCAAGACCGTGAGCCTCGGGCGCTCGGGCGCGTCGATGACGCGCACCGCGGTGATGGTGGGCTCGCCCATGTACATGTCCCCCCAACAGATCCGCTCCGCGCGGGACGTGGACGCGCAAGGGGACGTGTGGTCGCTGGGCGTGATCTTGTACGAGCTGCTCGCGGGCGTGCCTCCCTTCGACGGTGAGAACTTGGCGGAGCTCGTGAACCGGATCATCGCGGAGTCGCCGCCGTCCCTGCGCGGCCATCGGCCGGATGTGTCGGAGGCGCTCGAACAGGTCATCTTCCGTTGCTTGGCGCGCGATCTCGAGCTGCGCTTCGCCTCGATTGCCGAGCTGGCTAACGCGCTGTTGCCGTTCGCGCCGCGGCGTGCGGTCGCCTCGGTCGAGCGCATCTCCGGGGTGAGGCCCATGAAGCGCACGCTGAGCTTGGCGGGACCCGTCGTCTCGCCGCTGAGCTCCGCTCCATTGCTCGTGCCGCCCAGCGTGGATCCTGCTCAGCACGCCGAGCTGCAGGCCTCGTGGCGGCAGTCGACCCGCAGCCTCAAGCGCACGCGGCTGTTTTTGGGTGCCGCGTTCCTGCTCGTCGCCGCGTTGGCCCTGATCGTGGCGCTCGGTGGAACGCGTGAGCCCCGGCCCACCGCCGCTCAGCCGCCCGCGGCACCCGCCAAGGTTACCGAGAACGCGGCGCCCTCGGCGGCCGACCCCGCCCCTGTGCCCGCGCCGAGCCCTGCGCCGACAGCCGCACCCGCGGCACCGGCCGCCTCGCTGGTCGTCACCCTCGGGGCTGCGCTACCCGCGCGCCCGGCGGCGGCGCCGGCGCCGGTCTCGCGACCGCACGCCCCCGTCCCGCCTGCGCCGCCTGCGGCCAAGGCCGAGCCCGCGCACGCCGATCCGTTCAACAGTGATTCCTGGGGGAAGTTCAGGCGTTAGCGCCGCGCGCGGCGCAGCTCGGAAAAATGTCCAGCCCGGGCGCTACCGGCCCAGGGCCCATGCGTACAGCCTCGTGTGGAGCAGGAACCCAAGCAGTCCGAGGCAACCGCAACGTTCGATTTCTTAGCCCCTGGGCAGCGCTGGCGCTTCGTCGATTCGTTCGAGCGCGAAGGCGTTCGTTACGTGGTCGTATCGGAGGAACCCGCGCATGCACCGTCACTCCTCGCGCTGACGCGGCGCGAGCGGCAGATCGTGGCGGAAGCCGCTTCGGGCTCGAGCAATCAGCAAATCGCACAGCGATTGGGGATATCCCACGCCACGGTGCGCGTCTTGATGGCGCGCGCCGCCAATCGCTTGGGCGTGCGCACCCGCAAGGCATTGCTCGCGCACCCCGCCTTGCAAGAGCAAAGCACCGCAGGTGCGCAAGCAAGCCTTTCGACTCCGCTATTCGAGAATGTCGGCCTCGAGCTTGCCGAACAGGCCGTGGGTCTCACCAGCCGGACCGGCACTGAAGAATAGGGTGTTGCTCAGGTCGGTCGTTCCGGCGGGGCCGATCTTCAGATCCCACAGTCCGGGGATGACCAATGGCGCGCCGGTCTTGTCCGTGAGTGAGCCCAACAGCTCTCCGCTCGCAGTGTCGTAAGCGCGCACCCAGCCGTCACCAAAGTTGCCGACGAGCAGCGCCGTCGCGGGAACGCCGAAGCCCGCCGGTGCCGGCGAGATCGCCCAGGGCGAGTTGAGCTTGCCCCCCGCAAGCCAGCTCTTCACCAAGGTGCCCGCCGTATCGAACACGCTCACGTAGCCATTACCCGCGCCTGCGACGTCGTCTTCCTTGTCCGCGTCTTGCTTGGCGTAGGCGACGTACACCTTGTCGGCGATCGCGACGACGTTGAACGGCGCAAACGTCGCTGGAACCGTCGCATCCTTGAAGGCATCGGGTTTGGCCACGGGGGCATAGTCGGCGTCGAAGATGTCGATGCGTGCGTCGTGGAAGTTCGCGGCCAAGAGCTGCTGGGTCGCGCCCGTGCCGACCAACGCCAGCCCCTTGTAGATCGCCGTGGCGTTATGGGCGCGCTGCGTGAACGCAGCGCCGGCGGCCCAGCCCATGATCTGCCCATCTTCGGTGTCGACGATGAATTTATCGCCCTTGAAATTGGCTCCCGCGTTGAACACCTGCCCGGTGGGTGACCCAGGATCGGCGCCGGCAACTGGCGCGACCGTGGGGTCGACCGGTTTGATCGAGCCATCCGCGCCGTACACCGGGGTGTTGCCGCCATGATTCGACGATACCCAAAACACCTGAGCCGTCGGGTTGATGGCGATGGCCCATGCGTTCACGAGCTGCGTGTCTTTGTGCGCGGCCGCGTTGTCTTGATCGGAGACTAGGCTCGTGAGCTTCACTGCAAATTCGGCGAGCGGTGCTGCGCCCGCTTCGCCCTGGTCGCCCGCAGCGCCGCCTTCACCGGGAGCGCCCGCGCCACCGGGTGCACCGGCTTCACCCGGTGCTCCCGCGCCGGCGTTCTCTCCAGCTTGTGCACCGCCGCCTTGCGCGGGCGAGCCGGCGTGTGCGGCACCTGCTCCGCCCGTTTGTTTGCCACCGGCGCCAGCGCTCGAACGCCCACCGCCGGCATTGCTGCTCCCCGCAGTCGGTGCGGTACTGTCGTCGTCACTGCCGCAGGCGACAGCGAGCACGCCGCACGCGGTGAGCCCTGCCAGGATTAGGCTTTTGTATTTGGTGACCTGCACGGTCGTTCGTCGAATCGTCATGTCTTCCTCGAAAGGTCGGTGGCACTGCGCGCCCACCTCGAAGCGTGCAGTCCCCGAATCGGCACGTTGGCCGCACACTGACTACGCTTCGCGCCGAATGTGGTAGCGAAGCGCACCCATTCACTGCGGGCGCGGAGTCGTCGAGAAAACCGCCAGCCCGTGGCATTTAACCCCGTTTAACTGGGTTAAACGCGGTCCGACTTCCATGCTCGTTCGCATGATTGGTCATTCCGGCGGTTACTATGGTGTCGAGCAAGAACAAGCTGCGGACTCGAGGCGTGCAGTCCACCTGCAGGGAACGGCAGCTCACACCGCGCCGCAGCCGATCGCTGACGAGGTGTTGATGGCGGCTTACTTGAAGGGCGACATGAGCGCGTTCGCGGAGCTATTTCGGCGTTACTCGCCGGTCCTCGAGCGGCTGCTCTGGCGTTCGCTGCGCGACGAGGTGCCGGACTTCGTGCAACAAACGTTTTTGCACGTGCACCGCGCGCGCCACACCTTCGCCGAGGGCGCCTTGTTCCGACCGTGGCTAGTGAGCATCGCCATCAATCTGAAGCACGAGCACTTTCGCCGTCTGAATCGCAGGCTGGCCATTCACCCGGAATTGTTTACGTTCGGTGCACGCCCGCCGTCAGAGCCGGACAAGATCTACGAAGCCGATCAGGCGTGGCGCTCCGTCGAATCCCTGCCCTCGCGCGAGCGGCAAGTGCTGGAGCTGTTGTGTGGCGGCGGGCTCAGCGCGGCGGACGTCGCGGCAGAAATGCGGACCACGACGGCGGGCGTGAAGTCACTCGCGCACCGTGCTCGGCAGCGCCTGCGTGGCCGTCACGCGCCGACTCACGCTCAGCCGTCTTCGAGTACCAGAGGCAGCAGGGGATCCAGCAAATATCCCGCTTCGGTGCGCTGAATGAGCGCTCTCAGCCCCAATTTACGCAAGGTGGAGAGCGCGACCTTCATGCGGTTTGCCGCGGCGTCGACGGTCATCTTTTCGCCGGGCCAACCGAGAGCCAAGAGCGCGTCTTGGCTGAGCGCGACGCCCGGCGCAGCGACTCGTTGTTCGGCCAGCGCGCGCGCGATGCGCATCAGCTGCGGCCGCGCGCTGAGGTCGATCGCCGGCTCGCCGGGCGGCTTCAGAGCGCCGCGTGCCAAGTCGAACACCCACGCCTCGGAACGCAGCGCGCGTTCCAAGAGGCGCAGCGCGAACCGCGCATCATCCGAATGAGCCAGCTCCCCGCTGTCCAAGCGCAGGCGCGCGCGCCGGGCGAGATCCTCCGCCGAGGAACGCTCGGCGTGGCTCAGCGCTGTCTCGCCGCGCGCTCGCGCCCGCTCACTGGCAGCCAGCGAGAGGAAGCCGCGATGCAGCTCGAGCGCCTCCAAGAGGCCCGGATCGCCGACTTCGGTGAGCAGCTTTTCGGCCGAAGCAAAGGCTTCGCGCGACGCCTCGAGCCGGCCACGCGCGGCATCTGCGCTGCCGAGGGCGGCCGAGAACAAACCTTCCAAGCGCACGTCCCCAACGTCGTGCAGCACGCGCAGCGCGCGGGAGTAGGCCTGGCTCGCTTGATCGAGCTCGCCCAACTCGTGATGCAGCGCGCCAGAGTAGCCGCGCACGTGGGCTTCCAAGAGCCGCGCACCGGAGCGGCTCAGCTTGCGCTCCGCGCTCTGGAAGTGCTGCCGCGCCTCTGCGTATTCCGCTTGTTCTTGGGCCAAAATGGCCAGATTCGCCTCCACCACGCCGGACAAGATCGGATCATCGAGCTGCTCCAAGAGCTCGATTGCGCGCCCGTACAGCTCACGCGCCTCGTCCAAGCGCGCCTGCTGCAGGCGCAAGCTACCAATGTCCTTGGACAGACCGGCTTCGAGCCGCAGATCGCCGCACTCGAGCGCATCGCTCATGGCGCGCTGATACAAAGCGAACGCTTGCTCGAGCTTGCCCTGACTGTGACACAACAGGCCGAGGCCCGCGTGAGCCCGAGCTCGGGCGTGCGGCTCCGGGCGCGCTTCGATCTGACGCAGCGCTCGTTCGAAATGCTGCCCGGCTTCTTCGAAGCGCCCCCGCTCTTGCTCGACCTCGCCGCAATCGACCGAGAGCTCCGCGCCGAGGCTCACGTTCGTGCTGCGCTCGCACAACGCGCGCGCCCGGGAAAGCTCAGCCGCGCTCTCCTCCAGGCGGCCGCGTTGGCGCAGCGCCCGGGCCCGAGCGCGCGCCACGCGCGCAGCGAGCGAGCTGTCGAGCTCGCTGCCCGCGGCGATCACTTCGTCCAACATCTGGCGATAGCGTTCGAACGGACCGCGCTGCGAGAGCGTGGGCTCGAGCGCGAGCAGGAGCCGCGCGCGCAGCTCGGCGTCGGTGGCCGAAAGCCGGTCGTAGGCGGCCCTCAGGTTGTCGGCCTCCAAGCTCAACCAGCGCAGCGCGGCGGCCGCGTGCTCGCCCCGCGTGCCCTGGGCGTGGGCGTCACCGCGCTCGGCAAAGTACTCGGCGTGCCGCGCGCAGACTCGGCCAAAATCCGCACTGCCCGCCACCTTTTCGGCCGTGTACGCCCGGATACTCTCGTACATGCCGAGGCGCAGGCCGCCCGTGCCCACCGCGTCGGACAGCGAACGGAGCAAGGATTTATCGCGCAGGGACTGCAGGGCGTCCAGCGCGGGCGTCTCGAACAACCCGCCGCACACGAACTCGTACGCCGTCGCGTCGAAGCCAGACGCGAACGCCGAGCACGCGCCCAGCGCCAAGCGCTCGTCGGGCGAGAGCGACTCCCACGACCAATCGATCGCGCCGCGCGGCGTGCGCTGCCGCGGCTCGGCGTTGCGCGCGCCGTGGTTCATCAGATCCAGGCGGGCATGCATGCGTGACAACATCCCCGAGACCCCGAGGGTTCCCATGCGCGCCGCGCACAGCTCGATCGCCAGCGGGATACCTTCGATCGAGATCAGGATCTCGGCCAAGGCACGCGCGTTCTCGTCGCTGAGTACGATCGAAGGCGCGCGGTCGAGCAAAAGCTCCAGGGCGCCGCTCGCTCGCAGCGAGCCGGGCGTCACGCCG
The DNA here is from genome assembly GCA_040348785.1 of Myxococcales bacterium. Lineage (GTDB taxonomy): Bacteria > Myxococcota_A > Polyangia > Polyangiales > Polyangiaceae > PMG-095. The sequence goes on from JBEQTH010000103.1 coordinate 79,318, forward strand.
TCGAGCTCTGGAAGGGGTAAAGGGCCGAGCTCGAACGGCGACTCCCCGGCGATGCGCAGCATCTCGCGCGACGTAACGAGGAAACGCGCTTCGGGCGCCAGCGCAAGCCAGGTAGCGACCGTGCCGGCACCCGCGGGCACCAACTGCTCGAAGTTGTCGAGCACGAGCAGGACCGGGCCACGCGCCTCGAGCGCGTGCGCGATGCGCAGCACCGGATCTTCGGAGCCTGCCAGGCCGACGCCGAGCTGCGCGCCGACGCTCGCGCAAAGCTCTTCCACGCTGTGCGCCGAGCTCAGCTCGACGAACCAACCCGCTGGCCGCCCTTCGCCGCGCACCTGTTCGGCGTGGCGCAGCGCCAGCCGCGTCTTGCCCATGCCAGGCGGGCCGAGCAGGGTAACTAGACGGTTACCTTCGGCGAAAAGTGCCCGCAATCCAGCTAATTCGCTGGTTCGCCCGACGAAACGGTTGGGCGCGCTGGGGATTCGCGGAGGCGGCGTGAGGGGCATGACGAAAACCGCAGACTACAAAGCGAGGATAGCGAGAAACCCGCGGCTCTCGCCGATTGTATTGCACACGGGCGAATCTTGCATCGCGCGGTACCAACCATGAAGAAGAGCATTAGCAGTGGAATCTGGGTCGTGGCCGGTGTGCTCGCGCTCGCTACCGTTGGTTGCGGCGACGGGGACCACCTATCGCAGGTCTCGACCGACGCACCGGGTGGCGGTCTATCCGGCGGCTCCCTGGGCGAGACGCTCACCGTGTACGCGGTGGATTCGGATTCGGGTCAGCCCATCCCTTCCGCGATCGTGCGCCTCGGCGCTGGCGCGCAAGCGCACGTGGCGGGTCGGACCGGGAGCAACGGCAAGCTCACCCTGACGGGTATGGCTGGTGAGCCGCAATTCGTGACGGTCAGCGCGCCCGGTTACGCGGCTGCGAGCTGGGGGCTGATCACCGCGGCCGTCGCCACGATCCCGCTCGAGGCGATGGACGTCGTTCCGGGCACGGCCGACTTGATTGTGACGATCCCGGACTGGGAGAAGTTGGGTGCGCCGCCCGAGGGCAAATACCGCTTGGCTCGCTTCGCCTTCTCGCGGCCGAGCGGTTTGGAAGCGCTCGAAGCGACCGCTGACGGCCCGCTCGCCGAATGTCGCGCCTCTGGCGAGCTCAACGGGCCCTGCTCGATCAAGCTCAGCGTCCCGGCCGACACCACCACGGTCATGGCCATCATCGCCGAAGGCGACGACGCGGGCACGGCCGAAGCGAGTGACGACGTGTTCACGATGACTCACATCGGCATCGTCACGAACTTGAGCTTGCGCGCTTGGGCCACCTCCTCGGCCACCATCACGCCAATCGATGGCGATCGTGTCGCGCGCGCCACCATCGTTCAACGTCCGGGTGGGTCGGACATCTTCCAAGAAGTCGTGGGCGTGCCAGGCATCACTTTGGGTGGGCAACTCCTCTTGTACCCGCCGCTCGGCAGCATGAGCAGCACCTTCTTGGTACCCACCGCGAGCGGTGAGTTCGAAAACTTGAAGCTGTGGGCCGTGGCCACGGCCGGCAACGGCACCGCCACTGATTGGTCGCGCAGCTACGAACGCGGCGTCGCGGCTCCGGTCGACAGCACCCAATCGATCACGCTCAGCACGTACGGGTTCTTGGGTCTGCCCAGCATCAGCGAGCTTGCCCCCTCGCGCTACACCTTGAGCTCGAGCGCAGATTTGAATCGCCTGGAGTTCACCACGCCCGATGGGCAAGAACTGAACGCGCTCTTGTTCCCGCCGCAGACCGAGTTCGAGATGCCGGCGGGCGTGCTCGCCGGGCACCCGACCGATGTGTCGGTCGAAGCCTTCGATTGGCAGCTCGATCCGCACTCGTTCGATTTTCGGGCGCTGATCGGGCAGACCCGGCGCATCGCCTACGCGCAAGCCGAGCCGCTCGCCCGTTAGCGCCCAGCCGGCTCGCGTTTGCCGCCGGTTCCGTGACCACGAAACAGAAACGGAATCGCCGAGCAATCTCCAGAACACGCGCGGCGGCTGCCAATGGCGAGGATGATCTCGCGCGGAAACTTCGAGCGCCTCCCGTTGGTCGACGTGTCCGGCTTGCGCAGTGAGGCCTTGTCCGAGCGCCGACGCACGGCGCTCGACCTGGATCACGCGGCGCAACGAGCGGGCTTCTTCTATGCCACCGACCACGGCCTCACCCAGACGTTGATCGACGGCTTGGAGTCCGCGGCCGCCGAGTTCTTCGCGCTGCCCGAAGCCGTGAAGCAGCGCTACTACATCGGGGAGTCGACGAACCACCGCGGCTATGTGCCCCCCGGTGAAGAGGTGTTTTACGCTGGTTCCAAGGACACCAAAGAAGCCTTCGATCTGTCGTTGGATCTGCCGAGCAACGACCCGGACTATCTGGCGGGCAATCGCTTGCTCGGTCCCAATCGCTGGCCGGCGGAGGTCGCTCATTTCCAGGAACGGGTCGACGCTTACTACGGCGCCGTGACGGCGCTCGGTCGGCGCCTGCTGCGCGGCTTCCTGCTCGCGCTCGATCTGCCCGAAGATCATTTCGCACACGTCTTGAAGAAGCCGCCGTCTCAGCTGCGCTTGATCCACTACCCGTTTCAGCCCGACGCCGCAGACGCGCCGGGCATCGGGGCGCACACCGACTACGAATGCTTCACCATCCTGCACGCGACCCGGCCGGGGCTCGAGGTGCTGAACGCCAAAGGCGTTTGGGTCGATGCACCGCCCGTACCCGGCGCGTTCGTGATCAACATCGGGGATTTGCTGGAGGTGCTGAGCAACGGGCGCTGGGTGTCTACGGCGCACCGCGTGCGCAAAGTCCGTGAAGAGCGCTATTCGGCGCCGCTCTTCTTCAACCTGGACTACGACGCGGAAATTGCGCCCTGCCCGCACTTGGTGCAGGCGGACGGAGAAGCGCGCTACCCGACCGTGCGCGCCGGCGAGCACTTGCTCGCCCAGACCGCGCAAAGCTTCACGTACATGAAGCGCCAAATCGAGCGCGGGGAAATGGCACTGCCCGCCGGCGCGCTCGGCTTGGCCTCGTTCGCTCGCGAGCGTGCCCAGCGCGCGGACCACGTGGCCTCGGCGAATGCCGCGCTGGGGAACGGGTGAAGCTCGCTATCTTCGCGAGCGCGTGGGCGTTCGGCGGGCTGGACGCCTGTCGACGAGAGCTCGACGGCGGCGTGTTCGATGGCGTCGAGGGCCCACCGCCGAGCGCTGCGTCCGAGGCGAGCGCGCTCCGTCGAGCGCGCGTCCCGTACATCGCCGAGATCTGCAGCGGTGGCTCGTATGCGCCGGCTTCTTCGGTGAGCTTCGAGCAACATTGGCAAGATTTGCGCGTGCAGGTGACGCAAGCCTTGGAATGCGGCGCGCTGTTCTGCACCTGCCTGGTCGGCTCCGACAGTTGGCCGCTCACGGTCGCGGTCGACTTTTTCGGGCGTGCGCTTTCACTCGGCAAAGAGCTGGGCGCCGAGCTCAGCTTCGAGACGCACCGCAGCCGCCCCACCTTTCATCCTTGGGCGGCTCGCGCGCTCTTGGAGGCGCTCCCGGAGCTGCGCGTGACCTGTGATTTCAGCCATTGGTGCGTGGTCTGCGAGCGGCTGCCGGACGACGAGGCGCTGGCGCTGCCCATCGCGCGCGCGCGCCACCTGCACGCGCGTGTCGGCTACGCGCAAGGCCCGCAAGTGCCCGACCCGCGCGCCCCTGAGTTCGAGCTCGAGCTCGAGGCGCACGAAGGCTGGTGGCGGCGCATCGCGCAATCGCTCCGTGGGCGCGGTGCAGCGCTCGTCTCGGTTACTCCAGAGTTCGGACCAGACGGCTATTTGCAACAAGCGCCGTTCACGCGGCGTCCCGTCGCCGATCTCGCCGAGCTCAACCGCTGGATGGCGCTTCGGCAACGACAGAATCTCGCGTCGTTCGTCGAAGGCTAAGGGCCCGTCGAGCCCGAATTGCGTGACGAAACCGTTACGCGTCCCAAAACGCGCCGCCGACACCGTCGCGACGTCGATTGATCACGCACCGGCAATCCCTGCACGCAGACTCTAAGCGCGTGGTTGGAGGGCGCCCAGGCCGAAGCTTGGGTGCAAAGCGTGTGGCCGTTAACGCGGAGTGTCGTGATGACCGAAAAGAAAACAGTAGGGAGTGTCACGTATCAAGAGCCGGGGCAGGAGTACTTCGAGAAGCGCGGCTTGAAGCGTCACGCGCGTGTTTGGTCGCTGTGGGCGCTGGGCGTGGGCGCGGTGATCTCCGGCCAATTCTCGGGCTGGAACTTCGGGATCGCGTCCGGCGGATGGGGCGGGTTGTTCATCGCAGCCTTGATCGTCGCGGTGATGTACTTGGGGCTGAGCTTCTCGCTGGCTGAAATGTCGCCCGCGCTGCCGCACACGGGCGGGGCCTATTCGTTCGCGCGCACCACCATGGGGCCGTGGGGCGGCTTCATCACCGGCCTGGCCGAGAGCATCGAGTACGTGATGACTCCCGCGGTGATCGTGTTCTTCATCGGTTCGTACCTGACGGGGATCTTCGAGACCCCGCCCGCGTGGCAGCCGGCTTGGTGGGTCGGGTCCTACTTCGTGTTCGTGCTGCTCAATTACTGGGGCGTCTCGCTGTCGTTCAAGGTGTCCGTCGTGGTGACCGTGATGGCCTTGGCCGTCCTGGCCATCTTCTGCATCAGCGCCCTGCCGCACATGGATTTTCAGCGTTGGGCCCTCAACGTCGACGTCGGTGCCGACGGAAAGTTGATCGAGTTGCCGAACGGCGGCGGGCCGTTCTTGCCGTTCGGGTTGTCGGGCGCGTTCAGCGCGCTGCCGTTCGCAGTTTGGCTGTACCTCGCGATCGAAGAGCTGCCGCTGGCCGCCGAAGAGTCCCACGATCCCAAGAAGGACATGCCCAAAGCGCTCTTGCTCGGGATCTCCACGCTGATCTTCTCGGCCTTGGCGGTGATGGTCTTGAATGCCTCGATTGGCGGCACTGCGCCCGGGCAAATGCACGGCGCCTTCTCGCTAGCGACCGCCGCAGAGCCGCTGTTGGACGGCTTCCGCGTGTTGTACGGCGCTGGCATCGCCAAGCTGCTTGCGCTGTTCGCGGTGATCGGCCTCGTCGCGAGCTTTCACACCATCATCTTCGCCTATGGGCGTCAGATCTACTCGCTGTCGCGCGCGGGCTATTATTTGCCGTTCATGTCGATCACTCACGGCTCGCGCAAGACGCCGTACATGGGCCTGCTCACCGGGACGGCCATCGGCCTAGTCGTATTGCTCGTGGTCTGGTTTTCGCGCGGTCCCGAAGCGGGCGGCGCGATCATCGGCGGCACGCTGCTGAACATGGCCGTGTTCGGGGCCATGATCTCGTACACGCTGCAGGGTCTGTCGTTCATCCTGCTGCGCCTGAAGCTGCCCGACATTGCGCGCCCGTACCGGAGCCCGTTTGGCATGACCGGTGCCGCGCTCACGATCGTGATTGCGCTGTGGACGATGTACTACCAGTTTCGCGACCCTGCTTACGTGAAGGGCGTGTACGCGGCGCTGGCCTGGTACGTGGCGGGCCTCGCCTACTTCGGCTTGTTCGGTCGTCACCGGCTGGTGCTCTCGCCCGAGGAGCAATTCGCGATCAGCAAGGGCGCGCACGTGGAGCCAGGGGAAGAGCCAGAAACCGAGGAAACTGCAGGCGCAGCTCCCTCCACCAGCGCATGAGAGTATCCTTCGAATCATGAACCGCTCGTCGTCCTGCACGCTGTTCGGTCGCAGCTACACGTTCGCTGATTTGCGCGAGCTGATGGCCAAGGCGACACCGAAGCGCTCGGGCGACGAGCTCGCGGGGATCGCCGCCCAGTCTGCCGAGGAGCGCGTGGCGGCACAGATCTGCCTGGCCGAGGTGCCGCTCTCGCGCTTTCTCGAAGACACGCTGATCCCGTACGAGAGCGACGAGGTGACTCGCCTCATCGTCGACTCGCACGACGTGCGGGCATTCGCGCCGGTGGCCGGGCTAACCGTCGGGGAATTTCGCAATTGGCTGCTCGCCTACGAAACGGACGCGTCAGCCTTGCAAGCGCTCGCGCCCGGGCTCACGCCCGAGATGGTGGCCGCGGTCACCAAGCTGATGGGCAATCAAGACTTGGTGCTCGTGGCTCGCAAGTGCAGCGTGGTCACGCGCTTTCGCTCCACGATCGGGCTACCTGGCACGTTGGCCGTTCGCTTGCAGCCGAACCATCCGTCGGACGACCCGCGCGGCGTCGCGGCCTCGGTGTTCGATGGTCTCTTGTACGGCTGCGGGGATGCCGTGATTGGCATCAATCCGGCGACCGACAACCTGGCCGCGATCGAATCACTCTTGCACTTGCTAGACGAGCTGATCACGCGCCATCAAATCCCGACGCAGTCCTGTGTCCTGGCTCACGTGACGACGCAATTGGAAGCGCTGCGCCGCGGCGCCCCGGTCGATCTGATGTTTCAGTCGATCGCCGGCACCGAGGGCGCCAATCAGAGCTTCGGCGTGTCGTTGTCGCTGCTGGCCGAGGCTCAAGACGCGGCCCTGTCCCTGAAGCGCGGCACCATCGGGACCGATGTGATGTACTTCGAGACTGGGCAAGGCTCGGCGCTGTCCGCCGGCGCGCACCACGGCGTGGACCAACAAACCCTTGAGGTTCGCGCGTACGCCGTGGCTCGTCGCTACAAGCCACTGTTGGTCAACACCGTAGTCGGCTTCATCGGACCCGAGTATCTGTACGACGGAAAACAAATCATCCGCGCCGGGCTCGAGGACCACTGCGCCGGCAAATTGCTGGGCCTGCCGATGGGCGTAGACGTCTGCTACACGAACCACGCCGAAGCGGACCAAGACGACATGGACACGCTGCTCACGCTGCTGGGTGTCGCTGGTTGCAACTACGTGATGGGCGTCCCTGGAGCGGACGACATCATGCTCGGCTATCAATCCACCTCCTTTCACGACAGCCACTACTTGCGCCAGGTGCTCGGCTTGCGGCCCGCGCCGGAATTCGAAGCGTGGCTCGCGAAGATGCGCATCATCAACGGCCAACGCCTGCTGCCCGTGAGCACCGGGCACGAGCTCTTGCTCGATTCGCTGGCCAGGGAAGAATAGCGATGTCTGGAATCGAGAAACGCGATCCGTGGCTCAACCTTTCGCGCTTCACCGCGGCCCGCATCGCGCTCGGGCGTGCCGGCGGCAGCGTGCGTACGCAGACGCTGCTGGATTTTCGGCTCGCGCACGCGCGCGCCAAAGACGCAGTCGAGCTCCCCTTCGACGCGGACGCCCTGGCCAAAGCGCTCGCTGAAGCGGGTCTCGAGTCTGCGCGCCTCCAGACCCAGGCCCAAGACCGCCGCACCTACCTGCAGCGCCCGGATTTGGGTCGGCAGCTCGAGCCAAAGTCGCGCACCGAGCTCGCCGCGCAACGCTCGGCCTGGGCTAATCGGGACGTGTGCATCGTCGTGTCCGACGGGCTCTCGGCGCTGGCCGCCGCTCGACAAGCAGCGCCGCTGCTCGGCGCGTTGGTTCCGTTGCTCACCCAGTCAGGCCTGAGCCTGTACCCGGTTTTCATCGCGCCCTACGCGCGCGTGAAGCTCGCGGATGAAATCGGTGAGGCCCTCGGCGCGCGGCAATCCTTGATGCTCTTGGGTGAGCGGCCCGGGCTGAGCTCGCCGGACAGCCTGGGCGCGTACGTTACGTTCGCGCCGCGAGCTGCGTGTACGGACGCCGATCGCAACTGCGTGTCCAACATTCGCGACGAGGGCCTGCCGTGCGCGGAAGCTGCCGCGGTGATCGCCGAGCTACTCGTCGAATCTGGACGCCGAAAGCTGAGCGGAGTCGCGCTGAAGCTCAGTGCATCCCGATCTGTAGGCGCTTGATCATCTTCTGCAAACCGAAGCGAGACAAGCCGAGCAGCTCGGCGGCGCGGGTCTGGTTGCCCTCGGTGCGCTTGAGCGCGCTCTGCACGAGCTCGCTCTCCAGCGCGTCCACGCGGCCGCGCAAATTGAGCCCCAAATCCTGCGCCGCTTCCCCGCCCTCACGCGCCAGGACCTCGGGCGACAAGGTATCGGGCGTGATCACGTCGTCGGCGAGCACGAGGGCGCGGCGTACCTCGTTCTCGAGCTGACGAATGTTGCCCGGCCAGCGATAGGCCGAGAGCGCGTCGAGCGCGGCCTTCGAGATCGTCACTTTGCGCTTCTGCGCGTAAATCGTCATGAAGTGCCGCACCAACAGCGGCACATCCCCGGGACGCTCGCGCAGGGCCGGTACGCGCACGCTGACCACGTTCAGGCGGTAGTACAGATCTTCGCGGAACTTGCCGGCGGCCACCAGCGCCTCCAAGTCGCGATGCGTGGCGCCGATCACCCGCACATCCACGAAGCGAGGCGCTTCTGCGCCGATCGGGTGCAGCTCCCCGTTCTGCAAAACGCGCAGCAGCTTGGTTTGCATGCCCAGGCTCATCTCGGCGATCTCGTCCAAGAAGAACGTGCCGTGATGGGCGACCTCGAACAAGCCGGCGCGCGGCCGCGAAGCGCCGGTGAACGCGCCGCGCACGTGGCCGAACAGTGTCGCTTCCAGCAAGCTCTCGGGGATCGCCCCGCAGTTCTCGGACACGAAGGGCTGCTTCGAGCGCGGGCCATTGTCGTGAATGGCTCGGGCAACGAGCTCCTTGCCGCTGCCAGACTCACCGGCGATCAGTACCGGCACGTCCGCCGTGGTCACGCGGTCGACCAGCTTCAACAAGCTGCGCACGGCCTCGCTCTGACCGACGATGGCCTGATACGGAAAGCGCGTCTCTCGAGCGTCGCGCGAACGGGCTAGCTCACGCGACACGACGTCCAACTCGGCCTCGCGATGCGCGAGATCGCCGGCTAATTTGGCCTCGGCGCGCTGAGCGCGCCGAGCGGCACGGCGCAAGAGCAGCTGACTGCGTGCATCGTAAATCGCGACCGCGGCGAGCGTACCGACCAGACGCACCCAAGACAGCTCGCGCATGCCGAAGGCACCACGGCGCACCCGGTCATCGAGGTACACGACGCCGAGCGCTTCGCCATGGGCAATCAAAGGCACGGCGAGCACGCTGCGCAGCTTGAGCGCGTGAACGCTCTCGTGGACCTCGGGCAGGTCACCGGCTGCATCCACGGCCACCACGGGCTCACCCAGGTCGAGCGCGCGGCGCGCGAGTGACTGGCTGAGCGCGAGCTGCTCGTGGCCCAGATCGACGCGCCGCAAATTACGAGCCGCGCGCGGCACGAGCTTGCCGCCCGGAGCACGCAGCAAGAGTAGCCCGCGCTCGACGCCCGTCCAGAGCACGAGCGCATCGACCACTTGGCGCAGCAATGGGCGCAGCCGGTCACGCTGACTGAGGCTGCGCACGAGTGCCTCCACGTCCGCGATCTGCTCGGGCACGATCGCCGATGGCACGCCGATTTCGGCGGCACGCACCCAGTCGAGCGCGCGCACGGCGGCGCTCAGCTCGGGCGGAGTACGGCGCAAGAATTCGCGTGCTGCGTCGGCTGCGGCCGCGCTCAGGCGGCGAGCCGCGTCCGCATCTCCGACGCGCCCCGCGAGCAGGGCCCCGAAATGCAAGGCTCGCCCGCGCACACACAGCGAGGCGCGGCTCGAGCTGAGCGCGTTCAGCTCGGCGAGGGGTACGTCCGCGCGTACGGGCTCGCCGGCACGCAGCTCGTGTGCGGCGCGCGCCCCCCACCATTCGAGCCGAGCGTCGAGGCTCGCCCCGTCGCGGCGCGCGCTGGCGTCGAACAGCACCAAATCCACGGTCCCGCCGTGGGTGCGCAGGCGGGCCGCGGCCGACAATGCGTCGTCTTCTGCGTCGAGCAGCGTGAGCGCGCGCGAGGCATGCTCGATCGCGTCGTCTTCCCGTTCCACGGTGTCCGCGAGCACCAGGTGCGCGTAGCCGCGGCAGCGCCGATCCCCCGAAGCCTTGGCGCGTTGCACGGTATCGAGCGCGGCCGCGCGCGCGTCATGCACCGCGCCCGCATTGGCGTACACGACGGCCGTGGACAGCGCGGCACGCGCCGCCTCGCTCGTGCGACCCAGGGCCTCGAAGAGCAGCAACGCGCGGCGCCCTGCAGCCAGTGCTTCGCCGAGCTCACCGAGATTGGTGGCAGCCGCGGACAGCCCGGTCAGGTACGTCGCTTCCTCGAGCAATGCACCGACCCGCGAGGCGAGATCGCTCGCGGCTTGGAATGCTCGCAGCGCGGGCTCTGCGTCACCGCTGGCATGAGCCAAGAGCCCGATCAGCCCTTCGGCGCGGGCGCGCTCTTCGTCACCCGCGGCGTGCAAGCGGGCTCGCGTGGCGGCGTCCAGCGCGGCCGATGCATGCCCCAGACCAAGCTCCAGCAACGCGCGCACTTCGAGCGTGTGCACCCCGGCTACGAACGGCTCGAGCAACGCGCGGGCGCGCTCGACTTCGCCCGCGTCGAGCGCGATCCGCGCCGAGATCGCCGCCACCCGCTCGCGCTGCTCGGAATCGAGCAGAGCCGGATCGAGGGCGGCCAAGATCGCGCTGGCCGACGCGCTGTCTTTCGCGCGCCGACACAGCTCGGCGCTCGCCACACGCGCCTCGGCCTCCGAAAATTCACCCAACAAAGACAGCGCGCGCCCGAGCTCGCCCCGCAGCCGAAAAGCGCGACTCAGCGCCAACGCCAAGCTGAGCGGACCGCGCTCACGACGCAGCAGCGACTCACCGCGCTCGAGCCAGCTCGGATCCGGCTCTTCTTCACGCAACGCGAGGGCAATGTCGACCGCGCTGGGCTCGGCCGCGAGCGGCGCAACCGGCGCGGCCCCGCGTTCGATGGCGGCGAGCGTGAAGCTCTCGGGCTCTCGCTGTTCGGCGAGCTCGAGCAGCCGAACGAGCAGCTGCGCTTCGGAAAGCTCGCGCAGCGCCGGCCAAGAAGCAGCCGTGGGGCCGACCAAGGCCACCAAAAAGCGGCTGCGCGACAGCGCGTCCAGCGAGCCGAGCGGGGGCAACAGCACGTCGTCGAGCGGACGACCGCGTAACTTCAGGATGCCCTCGGCGAGAGCGCGGCATTCAGTGACCCAAGTGAGCGCGGGCTCGCTCAATTCCAAGCGCGCGCTGCGGCTGCGCGCAGCCCCGAAAATCTCCGCGCGCCGCGTCGACAAGTAACAGCGGCGCACGCGCTCACGCCGCCGTTCACGAGCCACGCCCGGCGCTTCTGCGGCCAAGCCCGAAAGCGCACGCCGAAAGACCCAGGTGGCCGAAGGCCGAGCACCCGGTGCACGCGCCAGCAGAGCACGCACCACCGAGCCGAGCTCACTCGTGGCGCGAAGCTCGAAGTCCTGCACGGGCACCCGCGCGGCCGCGGGCTCCAAAATCTCGAGCAAGGTTGCGCCCAGCGCCCACAGATCACGCGCGCGCGCATCACCATCCCCCGACCCGAGGACCTCGGGCGCCAAGTAGCGCGCGGTGCCGCCCTTCGCTTCGAGCTGATGAGCCGCTCCGCTCAAGCCAAAGTCGACCAAGCGCGCTTGACCCAGATCGGGCGCGACGATGATGTTGGCGGGCTTCACGTCCCCGTGCGCGGCACCCGAGCCGTGCAGGGCCGCGAGCGCGGCCGCGATGTCACGCGCGACCGTGAACGCGAGCGCCTCCCGCGTCTCGGCAGAGAGCTGCCCGTCCGCTAGCCAGCGCTGCAACGGTTCCCCCGGGGCCAATGACAAGAGCAGGTACGGTGTCCCCGGCTCGAGCCGAGCCCCGAGCTCCGTTGCCAACCCTGGCCCAGCCAAACCCACCCCAAACAAGGTCGGGAACTCTGGCGCGGCCGCAAACAGCAGACGCTCCGCTTCGTCAGCAAAGCGCGGAGCCTCGGCCGGCCCCTTGCCCAGCTTGAGGATGCATGCCGTGCCGTCTGCATCCCCCAGCCACACGGCGCTGGTCGATCCTTGCCCCAGTTGCCCGGTCCAACGAACCGGCCGACCTTTCACTGTCAACTGTGTTGCCACTGCGCGCTATTCCCCCGACCTTGTTATGTAGCGCTAGCGACCCTTTCCGTCAACGTAGGTGGCAATTGAGATTTGGGTTTTGGGTCAGCGGGCGAGGTTCGATCAAGGCGGCTCAAAGCTTTGATCCCGGGACAGGTCAGGCGCGACGGCGTTCGAGCTTTGAGCCCGTCGCTGCCGCCCCGAGCCCGCTAACCCAATCCCCAGGACCGACCCGGAGCGGCGCCCCGCTCAGGGCGGGGTCTGAGGTGGCAGGGGGCACTCCGCGCCCGCATTAATCCACGCCGCAATCCGACGCAGGTTCTCGTAATCCGTCGACGCCGGCAGCACCCTCCCCTCAGCGCTTCGGCCATCCTTCGGCATCGGGTCGCCATGGACGAACCACTCCCGGACGCGAGCGATCTCCTCAGGCTCCGGCGCGGCGCAACCCCCTTCGGCCACGGGCGAGTGATAGGCGATGGGGCACGCGGCTTTGGGGTCGAGCCGCTGAAAATTGTCGGGCTTTTGCAGCAACTTGTACATCAGGTAACTCGTCGCTGGGTTGCCCGGATCGACGATGTTCATCTGCACGCCGAAGCGAACCGGTGTCTCGACGCCCATCAGGGCGATGCTGTCCGCAGTTTCGGTTTGATGCGCCACACGGCCCAAGGCCGTGTAGTACAAGCCGCTGGTGGTCGACAGGTCGAGACCCATCGGCGGAAATTGCTTGGCACCGCCCTCGTCGGCGGGCGTTGTACTGTGGCAGCCAGCGCAGGTGGCGAGCGGGCCCTCAGCCAGCGTGTCGCACGTGTCGTGGACGGCCGGAGCGGGCAGCGACTTCGCGCTCGGTCCTTTGCCCGTGGTGAAGCTGAAGCGGAGTGGGACCGGGCCCGGCTCGAGCGGTGCCCGATCGAAGGCCCAAAACCCGACCTTCGGGTCGGGCTGAAGCTGCAGCTCCGCGGTGTACAGTGCGTTCGGTTGCAGGGCGCGCGTGGGACGGAGCACCACGACGCGTTCAATCAGATCGTACTCCGCGCGCAACCCGACGCTGTTCCCCGGACTTCCCGTGTACAACGCGAAGCCCGCCCCCACTCCGGCCATAGGCAGCAAGAAGCGGTCGAAGCGCAGCTCGATGGAAAGGTTCGTCGGAACCGGGCAATCAGGCGTGGGCTGATTGCAGTCGACGTCCGCGTCCGGCTCGGCGTTGGTGCCCTGCCCGTCGGCGGGGTAGCTGGCCATCAAATGGAGCGACGGGCCAGGCCCCGCTTCTATCTCGGGCTCGCCGCGATCACAGCCAGATTCGGCCGCGATCAGCGCGAGCAGGCACAGCGCGAACGGGAGGCTGACCCTCAGCTGTCGGTGTAGATGTGCAACTGGTCGCGGATCGACTGCTCGCTCACGCCATTGCGGATCTGATCCTTCAGGCAATCCGCGAGCGTGATCAGGAGGTCGTCGACCCCCTTTTCCTCGATGATCTTCGACAAAAGCTGGCGTGCTTCGCGGCTGTCGTCCTCGCGCAAGAACTCCCGCACCTTCTCCACGGTAATGTCCCCTTGGAAGTCGAAGTACAGGTTCTCGAAGAGAAAACGAACAAGCTCCTTCACGAAGAGCCTCCTTCAGCGGCAGGGAAAAGTAGCTTTGCGAGCGGCATTCGCAATACCAGTCCGCGGAACTGTCACGCAAGCAGTTTGCGGGAGGCTTCCAGTTTTTGCACGCCCCGAGTCGGTAAATCACCGGCAATCCTGCAAATTTGGGTCATCCGGGGTGTGACAAACCAAGCACGGGCGCGCGTTCTGGCGCAGCGCCGACGCACAGCGTGAGCGAAACCCCACGGGGTGTGGATCGGTCCCCTGCCCTGGCCCGGCCGGAAAGCCTGAGCCGCGTCCGCCCATCGCGGCGGTCGCATGGCAGATCGCGCAGTCACGCTCGACGTGGCAGCTGACGCAGGCGCTGATGTTGCGTTCTGCCTCCCAGGCGTGATGCCGGGGGCTGCGCGGGCCGTCGGTCCATTCGGCCTTGGGCGGATGAAAGCGGCCCCGCTCGACCAGATTGGCGATGGGCCCGGATAGCGTCACCCCGGAACGCTGGTGGCAGGTGAGGCAGAAGGACTGCTCGCGGTGGCAGCTCGTACACTTTTGCTGGTTTTCCCGCGCGGCCACCGGGTGCATGTCGAGCCAGTCGTTGGGGTGCACGCGCCTCGGCCGGACCCGGCCGTCGTGGCAATCAGCGCAGTACTTTTCGCTGTGGCAGTTGCCGCAAAAGCGGCTGTCGTTGCCGGCGATGGTCCTGTGACGCTCGATCCAATCCGGACCGTGTCCCGCGTCGTGCAGCCAGCTGGGCGGAGACAACGCGCCGCTCCCGCCCGCGAAGCTGACTTTGATCATACCGCCCGGATCGCTGAGGTGGCACGTGCGGCACTCCGAGCGCGCGCGCCCCGCTGAGGAAGCGGGCGCTTGATGACAATTGAAGCACCCCCGCATACGCGGCAGCTGGTCGCGCGTGGCAAGCTCGACATTTTCGATCGCGCCGTGGCACTGCGCACAGCCGACGTTGCGCGCTGCGTGCAGCGCGTGATCGAAGCGCAGGTTCGGCTTGGGCAGCGACAGGCGCGCAACGCTGTTGCCATTCGAGCTCGAGTAACCGAGGTGACAGAACGCGCACTGCCCCATTTGCGCTTTCGGATCCGGCAGCACACGCCGTAAATTCCGATGATCGCTGCCGTGGCAGCCGTCGCAGCGCATGCCCTGGGGCAGCAGTGAATCCGCCGCCGCGTGACTCGTGCGCGCTTTTTCGTGGCACGTCGCGCACGTCATGCCGAGCTCCTTGACGTGGCGCTGATGATTGAAGCGAATCGTGAGCTCTTGCGCCGGGAAGATCACCGGGCTTGGGCCATTGTCATTCGGTAGTGCGCCGGGTGGGCGATCGGCTTCTGGCGTTGCGCCGCCGTCAGCGCGCGCGCTGAGCCCGTGGGTCAAGCGCGCGGGCGGCTCGGGCACGTCGTCAGCCGTGCCCGGCTGGGGCGGCATTCCGAACGGACCTGCGTCACTCAGCGTGGCCTCGCCCACCTCGAGGCCGGCGTCGCTCGCCGACTGCGCAGAAGCGTCGAGCGCCGGCGCGACGTCCGCGCGTGCAGCCGGGCTTTGGCCACACAATGCCAAGCCGAGCGCGCACAGACACCCCAAAGCAAGCAGCCAAAACGACCCGGCGCGTGCGCCCGGATTGCGCGCGCTCACCGCAGCACCGAAAAATTGAGGGTGGCGAGCAGGCGATAGCGCTGCCCGACCAAGTGATTCATCGTGTGCTCCCACTCGAGGCCCAACCGGCCCCTGCTGAAGCCCAGGAAGGTCGGGGAAATGCCGCCGCCCAGCACGTAGGAGAAGCTCGTCGCAGCGCGCTCGGAGCGCAGCGCATCCTCCCAATCGTACAGCGAGAGCACGGCGAGTGAATCGTAGTACCCGCCATCGAACGATTTGCGCCCCGTAATGTCCGCGCCGTAGCGGTGACCCGCGTCGCCCGATTCGGCCATCGTGTTGAGCGCCAGGCTGCCGTCCCAAAAGCGGTATCGACCGCCGAGCGTGGCCAGGGAATCATAGCTGCGGCCGGATTGATTCAGATTCGGTGACGGCGAGCTGGCGTAGGTTCCCGAGTCACCCTCGGTCGTGAACATGCGGATGCCGCCGGACGCCGCGACTTCGACTTCGCGCGAGAACGAAAGATCCGCGCGCGCAGTGGCCGAAGTCGTACCGCGGTGGGCAAACCAGTTGAAGATCGAGTCCCCGTCGAAGGTCGGTAAGAAATAGTCGAGATTGGCGCCGAACACGATGCGATCGGTGGCATACCAATCGAGGCTCGCGTTGTATTGGCTGATACGCTGAACGTAGAGGTCGTATACGAACGAGCCCATGGCCGCGCCCAGGTCGGACTTGTCCGCGCGCAACGAATAACCGAGCCGATCGCTGGAAGTGCGATCGCCGAGCGCGTACGTGAGGCGGCCGCCGTTGTCCAGGAACGGCGAGACCAACACCGCATCGCGATTGATCACCTTGCGGTAGGTGAGGCGGCTGTGCAGAAAATGCACACCTGTCGATTCGACGGCAAAGCCGTAAGCGGGCGCCAACTTGGACTCTTGCAGGAAGCTCGGTGCTTGCCCGAAGCCGAGCCCCGAGCGATCGCCGCGCGACACCCCGCCCGCTTCGAAACGAGACGTCGACAGCATGGGCAACCCGCCTCGTTGCTCGAAGCCGGCATACGCTTCGATCGCGAGATAGGCGGGCGTCGTGAGCACCACGTCCGCACCGTCGAACGACCAAAACCCGAGGTTGTCGACCACGTACTGCCGCCCCAAGCGGAACCCCAAGTAGCCGCCCAGGTAACGCTGACCGTCGAGGTACGCGTACATGATGTCGATCGGCGCTTCGACCAAACCTGGAACGTAGGACGCGGAGTCCGGGTTGCGCTCTTCCGGTCGTTGTCCGAAGTCGGAATCGAGGCGCAGCCGCGACTTGAACGACAGCGTAGGCCCAAGCGGCGCACGATCGGCTTGGATGTCGTACAGGTTCAGCGCGAGCGTTTGCGTGTAGCGGCGGCGCGCGACGAGCGGGCTGCCGTACGGGCTCTGCAACGAGTAGAACTGCGCATCGAAGGTGGCGTCGATTTCGCTCTGATAAGCCTGGACGCGGCTGGCAACGGAAAGGCTCGCCAGAGCCAAACCGGTGAGCCTAGTGCGAGTAACCGACGCCGCCATGACCCTCGCGAAGCCTCGGTTTCGCGAACCTTCGCTCTCGCCGCCTGGCAGCATGGGTGAGCGAGCCCCGCCTTGTCAACTCGCGCTAGCAAACCCGCCGCAGCGGGTGCAAGCTTGCTGCGCGATGGCGGAAGAGCGGGTCGGGGCGTCGAGCTTGGCTAGTGGTGATGGCGGCAGCGCGGTGAACCCGTACGCAGCGCCTGGGGCAGACTTCGAGGAGCACGAGCAGCCTTCGCTCAGCGACGAGCGCACGGAGCTGTACGTCGTCGCGATGCAGAAGTTCTACTTGCTGTCGGTGTTCACGATCGGGTTCTACACGCTGTACTGGTTCTACGCTCAGTTCAGAGCCCAAAAGCGGCTCGGAATGAAGGTCAACCCAGCGCTATCGGCGCTGTTTTCCCTGTTCACCGCGCACGGGCTATTCCGACGCATCGATCGCGAGGCAACTCGAGCCGGTTTATCGAGCTCGCGGCGAGCGCTCAGCCAAGCGTGGCCGTACATCGCGCTCGTGGTTCTCGGACAATTGATCAGGATCGTGGGCGAGCACAGCCCGTCGCTGACGGTGCTCTCGCTGCTCGTGTTCGCGGTCTCGGCGCTCCCGCTGGGTCAGGTGCAGAAGCGCGTCAATCAGATCGCCGACGACGTTGGGGGACGGAGCAACGCCAAGCTCGGCCCGCTCAACCTCGCGTGCATCGCCCTGGGTGCCATCGTGTGGCTGTTCGTGTTCATCGGTTTCTTGGCGGGGCCGTCGCGCATTTGAACGCGGTTCGCCACCGGAGCGCGCCGCGCAGCTCGAAGCTCAGCGACCGAGCGCTTCGGCGCGGTTCACGATCCGGGGCGTCAGGAAGATCACGAGCTCGCCGCGGGTATCGCTGGCGCGACGGCGCTGGAACAAGAGGCCGAGCAGCGGGATGTCGCCGAAGAACGGCACTTGATCCAAGTTGCGACCCGTGTTGCGCGTGAAGATACCACCGATGACCGCGGTGTGGCCGTCCATCACGAGCAAGTCCGTCTCCGCTTCGCGCTTGAGGATGGTTGGATCGCCGCGCGCGGAAGTTTGATTGAAGTCCGGTTCGTCGCGATTGATCTTCACGTGCATGCTGACGCTGCCGTCGGCGGTCACGTGCGGCTTCACGAGGAGCTGGAGCTTGGCTTCTTGGAACGTGGTCTGCACGCCTTGTGCGCTGACCTGCGAGAACGGGATCAAGGTGCCCTGGGAGATGCGCGCTTCGCGGTTGTCCAGGGTAAGGATGCGCGGGCTGCTCAAGATGCGCAGCATACCGCTCGACTCTGCCGCCGACAGGCGCACGGCGAGGTTGATCGTGTTGTCGATCGAGCCAAAAGTCAGACCGAGCGCACCACCGGAGCCGGTACCGACCGCGGCCGGTAAGTTGACGGCAAAGTTCGGGTTGGCGACCGTACGCGTGAAGGGGCTGAGACCGGCGGTCGGCGTATTGCCGTCGCTGGCACCACCCGCGAGGCCAATCGAGCTCGGGAACGCAAGCCCGGTGGGGTTACCCGTGGCCGACGAGAACGTCGTGTCCCCACCCCACTGGATACCGACGTCGCGGATATAGCGGCTCGTGGCTTCCACGATGCGCGCTTCGACCAATACCTGCGGGGTTTGCGTGTCGAGTGAGCGGGTCAGCTCCTCGATCTGATTCAAGTTACCGGCAAGGTCGCGGACGATCATCACGTTCGTGCGCTCGTCCACGGCAATCGAGCCGCGCTCGGACAAGAGCGGCTTGGCGCGGTCTTGAATCTCTGCGGCCGTGGCGTAGCTCACGGGGATCAAGCGAGTCTCGAGCGGCGCGAGCTTCACTTCTTGCTGGCGGCGCGCGATCTGCAATTCGCGCTCTTTCTCCAGATCGGCGAGCGGAGCGACGCGCAGCATGTTGGCTCGCTGCACCACACCCAAGCCTTTGGCTTGCAGCACGACGTCGAGCGCCTGATCCCAGGGCACGTTGCGCATGCGGATCGTGACCGTACCACTCACGTTGTCGGCGGTGACGATGTTCACCTGGCCAACGTCGGCCAGCAGGCGCAGCACGTTGTGAATGTCCGCGTCCTTGAGATCCAGATCGATGCGGCGACCCGTGAAGCCGGCCTTCTTGGCCTGGCCGAGCAGATTGGGCGCGAACGCACCAGCCTCGGCCGGCTGCGAAGCCATTTCGGTCGTGTCGCCGTCGGTCTTGGCCAGCTTGCGATCCGACTCGGAGCCGTCGCGCACGAGCGGGATTTCTTCGCCCTGATCCTCGACGTGCACGGTGCGCGCGCGACGCGCGATGCCGCCGTCGAGCCCAACGCCGGTCATCGACGAAGGCAGCGCGCCGGGCTTGGCGAACGACCACACCAAAGTCGTGCCGCGGCGCGACACGCGAGCGATGGCGGTTTTGTCGCCCTCGCTCTGAATCACGACCGATTTAATGTCCTTTTCTGCGACGAAGCTCGACACCGAATTGAGCACGCCGCCGAACGCCGACACGTCGAGCGTACGCGACAAGTCTTTGCCGAGCGTCACGCCGGACAGGGTGAGCACGTTCTTGCCGGGTGCGGAGCTCGAAGCTTGGAATGCCGGGATCTCGCTGCACTCGATCAGCACGCGGTCCTCGATGTCCGAGTGCTCGAAGCGCACGGCTTTGACCTGGGGCATCGAGACGGGCGCGGCGATCGTCGTCGAGATCTTCTTCGGGCCCGCGAGCGAGGCGTCGTTCTTGGCGAGCGAGATGATCAAATCGGTACCGTCGATCACGACGGAATACTTGGCTTGCTCGAGCAAAGTCACGAGCAGGCGCGTCGTCGATTTGCCCTCACTCTGGAAGGCCTGCGCCATCACGCCGCCCACCACACCCAGGCGTTCGGTGAGCGCGGTCGGAGCCCCCTGCAAGTCGGCGTTCGAGACGTCGACCACGAGGCGCAAGCCATTGCGCTCGAGCCTCGCGGTAAACGTCGGGATCTCGCTGAAGCCGACCACGATACGCACCACGTCACGCTGGGCATCTCTGACCATGCGCACGCTCGTGGCATGGTTGGCCCGCTCTTCGGCGTCCGCCCGGTTCGGGACGGCCAGCGCGGTGAGCAAGGCGAGCAGCGATGTCGCCGCAAGGGTTCGGGACGAGGTCCGCCTCATGGTGTGACTCCGGAGGACAAGCTGACCGGCTTCATTGCGATATAAAGAAAGGTTATCCGCTTGTGACAGATGCGAACAAATAACCCGCGGGTTTGAGTTCGCTTCAGTAAGTGTCGGCGCCGGCGGCGCGCCGAGTCGTCTGGTCTTTGGGTGGGGGTAGCGGGCTCGGAGCGTGGTGGTCGGCGCAAAGCTTGGTTCGCGGCGGTTATTTCGAGCTGACGCGTTTGAATAAGGACGCGCGGCGCCTTCGGCGCGCGATGGGAGACTCACGTTCGCGCAGCCTCGGCTGGTGATCGCTGGGCCGCCCGCGCGTTGCTGAGAGATCGCACGCGCCTGTTCGGTCAGTTTGTCGTGGGCCCAGCCTCATTCGAAAACCGTGATCTGATCCTGCCAAGGTCAGAAAGCTCGACGTATTCCCGGGCATGCGGCTGAACCCCTTCGCGCGCGCTGAGGCGCGAAGCGTGCTGCGCTGCACCCCTTCGGGTGTTCCGAAGCGGCTCGCGCGCACCAAAGTTTGTGGGCAGCGTCGTACGACTCCGCTCACGGAGGCGGGCTGTGGGGCTTGGTGGCCGTTGGACCCTCCCCCGCGCGCGGCGGGCTTGGGCGCCGCGTCCGGGGTTGAGGGTCCCGGCGCGCGCAGCCGCGGAGCGGCGAGCATGCACGGCGTCAATGACCGCGCTGTGCGAGGAGCAGCAAAATTACTTCTTCTTACCTTCGCCGCTGGCGTTCAGGTCTTCGTCGGGGCGCAAGGGGATGACGCGCGTGGCGCTGGGGACGTCGGGGTTCGACGGATCCTCGCGGATCAGCACCACGTCGCTTGGGCGGATGCGGTCGACGCGCCAGTTGACCTCGTACACGGTGCCCGAGGCGCCAGCGGCTTGCACGGCGTCGGCGCGGCCTACGAATTGGCCGCGTTGGATCACGAAGCCCTTGCCCGTGGGGTCGACGAGCATGGCTTTGGCCGGTTCGGCGCGGGTCACGATGCCGATCAGCTTCAGCTCGTCCAGCGTGTATTGACTGAGGATCACCTCGCGCTGCGAGTGAACCTTGGTCTTGGAGTCGGCCGCGAAGGTGTTGGCGAAGGAGCGAAAGGGATCGCGCGAGCGCTCGTTCTCGGTAAATTCGGTCTCTTGAATGTCGACCTTGGGCGGCGGTGCCGAGCTGGCCCCACCCGCGCCGGCGCTAGCGCTAGCAGCGGCTGCCGCCGAGGCAGGATTTGCCGCAGCACCCGCGGGCGCCGCAGTGGTCACCGCAGGCGGCGGAGTCACGACCGGATCACTGCAGGCAAACACCGTGAACGTAAACGGCACGAGGAGCGCGGCTCTCATTGTTGCCCCGCCATCGCCGCGCCACGCTTGTCGGCCGAGGTCGGCTTCACGTCGGCGACGCTGCGGAACGCCGTCGCCAAGGCTTCGGTCTTCACGACGATGTCGTCACCCTGCACCTTGGGCTCGGTGAGCGAGATGTTTTCCATGTTGATGATGCGGTCCAGCTGGCCGACGCCGTAGAAGAACTTCGCCACTTGGTGGTAGCGACCGACCAGCGTGACCTTCATCGGCACGCGAGCATAGAACTGCTCGGTGACCTCGGCCTGCGGCGCCCAGGCCGTGAGCCCGATGCCCGACACATTGGCGACCGACTGCACCGCGCTCAAGAACGCCGGGTATTCGGTCTCCGTGGGCAACACCTTGTTCAGCTCGCGCTGCCGGTGCTGGCGATCCGTCAGCTCGGTCAGGTCCTTTTGGTAAGCGAACTCGTTCTTGCGCGCGTCGGCGAGCTCGGTACGTAGGCTTTGCTCGCGGCCGCGTGCGGCTTTGATCTGGCTCTCGATGTCGCCGTAAAAGACCACGAAGTAAGCCACGCCGACCAAGAGCAGCGCGCCCGCGCCAAAGCCGACCTTGGCGATCATCGGCAGCTTGGAGAGAGCGGAGGGTGTGCGGGGAGCCATTAGTATTTCACCTTGGCCTCGAGCGCGAAGCTCACGACTTCCGTGTGCGTGGTTTGGTCGATGGTGCGCGACGCGGGCAGCAGATTGACGTCGGCGAAATAACTGGACAGGTTCATGCGGCGAGCCAGCTCGCTCACGTCTTCACCATCTTGCGCGAAGCCCTCGAGGTGCAGCTTGCGGTTGTTCTCGACGAACTTCACCAGCCACAGCCTTCGAGAGTCCCAAGACGGATTGAAGACGGCCAAGGGATTGTCGCGGCGCAGTTGGCTCAAGCGGTCGGGGTCGACGCTCGGACCGCGGCCCGGCGTGAGCAAGCGCGCCAGCTCGAGCAAGATGGCCGTCGGCCCGGTGCGCGCGCTCTGCAATTTGCCGATCGCTTCT
Organism: Myxococcales bacterium; assembly: GCA_040348785.1. Classification (GTDB taxonomy): domain Bacteria; phylum Myxococcota_A; class Polyangia; order Polyangiales; family Polyangiaceae; genus PMG-095. The sequence continues at coordinate 101,487 of JBEQTH010000103.1, forward strand.
TCACGGGCGCGCAGTTGGGCAAGCTTGGCCTTCACCTCTTCGTGGTTGGCGACCGTGCTCTTGGATTGGTCGATCTGCGACGTGAGCTCGGCGTCCTTACGGCGCTGGTCGTTCAACTCTTCGCTCTTGAAGCCGTGAAACACGAACAGCCCGGCCACTTCCGCGAGCACGAGCACCATGACCACCGCCAGCCACAGCTGAGAAGCGTCGCTGCCGCGATCGACGCGGCGCTTCATCGGCATCAGGTTGATGCGAATCATGTGCGCGCCTCTTTCTCGTGGCGCAGCGAGAGGCCGAGGGCGACCGACAGCTGAGCGGCGCGCGTTTGCAATAGCAGCGGGTCGACCTCCTTGGCCTCGATGGTCAGCTTCTCGACCGGCGACCAAGTTTCGACCGAAACCCGCGCGCGACGTTCGATGGCGCGGGACAAGGCCGCCAGATTGGCCGAGCCGCCCGTCACGTAGATGCGCGCGATCTCCCCCTCACCGCTGGTCGCCATGAAGAAGTCCAAACTGCGCTGGATCTCGGCGGCGATGGTGTCGCTGACCGCCTCGATCACCTGCACGACCTGCTGCGGCACCATGCCCGCGCGCGACGGGTCGTCCGGCGAGGCTGAGCCGCCGCATTTGTAAGCTTCTGCTTGATCGTGAGGCACGTTCAGCTGCTTCTGAATCTCTTCCGTGATCACGTTGCCGCCGTTGGCGATCTCGCGCGTGAACGCGCTCACGCCGTTGGCGATGATATTGAGCGACGATAGGCTGGCTCCCACGTTGATCAGGGCAATCGTCTGATCTTGCGGCAGGGTGCGCGAGTATTCGAATAGGTTTTGCACCGTGAACGCGTCGATGTCGCAGACCATCGGCTTGAGCTTCGCGTTGCGGGCGAGCTGCGCATACTCCTCGATTTGGTCGCGCTTGGCCGCCACCAGCAGCAAATCCATTTGGCTGGCTTCCGCGCGCCGGCGCAGCACCTGGTAATCGACGTGCACGTCCTTGATATCGAAGGGGATGTGCTGCTCGGCTTCCCACTGGATCTGCTCTTCCAGCTCGGCCTCGGTCATCATCGGGACCGTGATCTTGCGAATGATGACGCTTTGGCCGGAGACGCTCAGCGCGCACTCCTTTTGACGGATCTTGGCGTCATGAAAGACCTTCTGCAGGGCCTCGACGACGGCCCCGGAGTCCATGACCTGACCGTCCACGATGACCTGCGGCCCCAGCTGGGCGTAGCCCAGGCGCACGAGTCCCAATCCTTTTCGGGTCTCTTTTACCTGGCAGACCTTGATCGACGCGGTGCCGATATCGACGCCGACCAAGTTTCGTCCTTCGCCCATGATGCCTCTCGGTTTTCCGTCTCGAAGAAATGCGTGCCGTAAAACTTTGGCATCCCCCCACCCAGATAGCCAAAAAAGCGGGGACGCTCGGGCTAGGCTTCACGCCCACGTCAACACATCGGGCAACAAAAACCGAGACGCTCGGGACGGCCTCGAGACGCCCTTCAATACCTGCCGCGAGGCACAATAAAGTTATTAACCATATGATATTGCAATAGATTTCAGATTTGACCCGGTGCTGGGTCGCGAGTGACCCGGCGCCCCGGTTGTCTCAAATGGGAGCGAAATCAGCGTCAAAAGCTTGGCCTGGTGGGTGGCAATGCCAAGACGGCCCCAGTAGGGGGGTCGCGCGTGACCCTCCCCTTAATTTCGCTTACATCGGTGATTTGGCTAAAAACCACTTAATTTGGATCTGGCACGGGCACTGCAAAGAGGCCTCACACACCCAAGGGAGAGCCGCCAATGCCCGCAACTATCGAAAATCGAGCCCAGTCGTCAAAACCGAAGAGCGCTCGCATCGTGAAAGCGAAGCCCGAGCAAGAGACCCGCGCCTCCGTCGCGCCGCGCCGCGCTTCGTTGCCGCCGCGTGCCTCCGTGGCCCCTGCCGCGTTGGTCGCCGCCCTGATTCGCCCCTCGATGGCCCCGCGCCCGGCTCGCCGCCACGCGCCCGTCGCGGCCCGTGCCACGCACCGCCCGGCCGTCGCCTCGCCGGCGACCGTCGTTCCGGCCCGCGGCCCCCGCGTCAAGAAAGCCCGCGGCCTCGACCCGCGCATGAGCGCCGAGCTCCTTCAACAGTACGAGCCCCTCGTTCGCAAGATCGCGGGCGGGTTCCAGCGCAAGCTGCCGCGCAACGTGCTTCGTGAGGACCTGATCGCGGCCGGCATGAGCGGCCTGTGGGACGCCATTCGCCGTCACCCCGATGGCCCGAGCGAGAGCTTCGAGTGGTACGTGCGCGTGCGCATCCGCGGCGCAATCCTCGACGAGCTGCGCGCTCAAGATTGGTTGCCGCGCCGCGCGCGCGCCGCCGCCGAAGCCGCCAGTGGCACCGACGCCTACATCCCGCCGCCCGCCGTCGTTCGCTTCGACGACGTAAGCGAGTGGGAGCAGAACCGCTGCCTCGCCGACGCCTCCAGCAGCGAAGCTGCCGTCGCCGCCAAGTTCGCCCAAGAGACTTTGGCCAAAGCGGTCGAGCAACTCCCGGAGCGCGAGCGCCACATCGTGTCGCAGCACTACTTCCGCGGCGTGAAGTTCAAGGATCTGGGCGTCGAGCTCGGCGTGAGCGAGCCCCGCATCTCGCAATTGCACTCGCGCGCCATCCAACGCCTCAAAGTGATCATCAAGTCTGCTGCCTGATCGATACTGCCACTGACACACTGCCACTGACACACTGCCACTGACACACTTCCACTGACACAGGCGAGAACCACGCACACGGGAAGCGCGGTTCTATGGGGATGTCAGGTAGCGCGGCGCCTATCATTGGCCGCACTAGGCGCCTATCATTGGCCGCACTACCTGCGAAGAGAGGGTGGTTGCCCGAGCGCGTCCCTGACAATCAGGGAAAGATCTCGCGCTCGGTATAGACCTGCGTCAGCCGTTGCAGTGCAACGGCGTAGCAGGCGCGCCGGTAGTCACAATTGTGCAGCTTGGCGAAGCGCGCCATCCGATCGTAAGCGTCGTGCATCGCGATCTCGAGACGCTGATCGACTTCTTGGATCGTCCACTGCTCGCTGCGCCGATTCTGGACCCACTCGTAATAGCTGACCGTGACGCCGCCGGCGTTGCACAACACGTCCGGCAAGATCTCGATCCCCCGGCGTTTCAAGATCTCTTCGCCCTCGGGTGAGCACGGACCGTTCGCGCCCTCCGCGATCAGCTGCACCTGCAGGGCCTCGGCCTCACTCGTCCCGATCTGGTTCTCGAGCGCCGCCGGCACGAAAATGTCTGCCTGCGTGCCGAAGAACTGCTCGCGCGAAATCTTGGTGCCGTTCGCGTAGCCCGCGATCGAGCCATTTTGCTCCACGTATTGCTTCAAGCGGTAAGCATTGAAGCCCTCCGGATTGTACAAATAACCCGTGTGATCGCCGACAGCGACGAGCGAGACGCCGAGCTGGCTGAGCAACACCGCCGCGTTCGCGCCGACATTGCCGAAGCCCTGCACGATCAGCTTCTTGCCCTTCACGTCGAACCGCGCGCGATCCGCCCAGTCCAAAATGCAATGCACCAGACCCTGACCGGTCGCCTTCTCGCGACCATAGGTGCCGCCGCTACTCACTGGCTTACCGGTAACGACACCCATCACACTCTGCTTCGACACCATGCCGACCGAATTCATGTACGTGTCGAGCGCCCAGGCCATCGTCTGCGCGTTGGTGCCCACATCGGGCGCGGGGATGTCGTAATCCGGGCCGATGTTCGAGCCCAGAGCATGGAAAAAGCGCCGCGTGATGCGACTCAATTCGGGACGCGACACACCATGCGGATCGAACTTGATGCCGCCCTTACCGCCGCCGAACGGCAGGTTCATGAGCGAACACTTCCAAGTCATCATCGCGGCAAGGGCCTTGAAATCATCGAGCGACGCATGCTCGTGGTACCGCATCCCGCCCTTGTACGGGCCGAGGATGTTCGAGTGCTGGATGCGGTAGCCTTTGAAGACGCGGTACTCGCCGCTATCCATGCGCACCGGGAAGTGGACGATGATCTCGTTCTTCGGCTGCGCCAAAATGCTGCGGATATACTCCGGCATCTGAATCAGCTGCGACGCTTCATCCAAGTAGCCCTGGATGACTTTGAAAAACTCGTACTTGGGAGCGCCAGATGACGCGGAACTGCTCGAGCTGGGTGAAACCGACTGCATGAGTGTTATTGTTCCAGTAACGGTGCCACTCGGCAAAAAGGTAAGGTTTTGTTTCGCGTTTGGGCCCCCGGCCGCGCAGTCGTCGCTCGGTACCGCATCCGTACCCATGCCACCGGCCCGCGCTTCCAACGGGCGTTCGCGTCCAAATCCGGTGCCTGTGGGCGCTCCCTGGGCTCGCACCGCAGCACATATGTCGGGCAGCCGCCCAGACGCCGCCTCCCGCGCAACAAGCCACGCCGCGGCGCTGTCTCGGCGCGGACGAGCGGCGCTCCAAATGCCTCGACGCAGCCCTGCGCCTCCCTCGCCTCATCTCGAGCAGCCGAGGGCCGATTGGGGTGGCTTGGGCCGCAGCCCGGCATCGCGCTTCGCCGCCGCTCGCACGTGCTCCCTGCCAAAGTGCATCCGCGCCGTATACAGATTGTGAGCTCTACACCGCAGCCGCAAATTGCCGACCGTCGCCTCGCCGCCCGCGGCATGGGGGACTACGTGATCGAGCTGCAACAGGCGCCGCTCGTCGCAACGCCGACCGTCCTGGGCGCAAAACGTACAGCGCCCCCCATCGCGAACGTACACCTCTCGCGAAACGGCTGCCCCGACATGACGGGTCTGCTTCGCCGACTCAACCTTCGAAGACCGCGAGGTAGCTCGCGCCTCGCTATTTCGAAGCTGAACGTGCCGCGGCTTCCTGCCCACCCCGAACCGCTTCTTCAATAGCTCTTCGCGCAACGCCTCGAGCCCGCGCTTCATCACCGCGAGCAGATCGCCCTTCGGCTCCGCGTGACTGAGCAACGCCCGCACCTCGTCCAGCAGCTCATGGAACTCGCCATCCGCCGTGAAATTCACGCTAAACCGCTGTGGAGAGAGCGGCTTCACTGAGCCGCGCTCCGTGGGCGAGCGCGGCTCCTCACGCCCCACCGGGCGACCCTGAGCAGAATCCGACACCGCAGGCGCGTCCGCGGACCGTGACTCCGGTTCTATCTCGGTCTTTTGGTTCTCGATCGCCGCACTCCCGACAGGGGGAGCTGCGACGCGCTCGGGCAAACGGCGAACCAGATCCCGCACATCCGGCTTCGGAAAGCGCGCCGCGAGCAACAGCTCGACCTGCTCATAGCTCTTCCGGCTGCACGCCGCGAACAGCTCGCTCGCGTTCTCCAGGTTCAAGTGCTGCCGCAGCGCGCACAGCACCGAGAGCTGCAGCTCACCGTTCGCCACCCGCGCAAACGCCGCCGGATAATCCCGACACACTCGCGCCGCCGCGATGCACCGCCGCGCGGACGACTTGCAGAAGCCGAGTGCCTCCGTGCAATACGCGAACAGTGACGAATAGCCGAGCGCCAAGCAAAGCTCTCGCTCTTCAATTTCTGCCAAGTGCGCGAGCAGATCCGAAAGCGAGTCGTTTTCGCGCTTCACCAACGCCGACAGAGACGCCAAGAGCCGATCATCATCGAGTCCGCCCAAGCAATATCGGTCGTTCATCCCTTACGCATAACACGCGAATTCCAGCGCTCGCATGAGGCTCACAGAGCCGGTTTTCTGCAGAAAATGAGTCCAAAGGCGACCCGACCGGCATTCGCCTCGGCAAGCCGAAGGCTAGCGGCTCTGCAATCGAAATCCCACGACACCCGCCTCACATGCGCTGAGCTCCAGAAAATCGTGTCCAGAAAATTCGACACGACCTTTCCGACTCGCGATCAAAACTACCGCGGACGATTTCGTGGTGTTCGCAATGCCCTCTTCGCCGTACCCACGGCGTTTACTCGAGCGCGGACACCACGAAGTCGTACGCACAGCGAGCTGCGCCCCCCCCGCCCGTCGCACAAACATTCCCTCAGCGAGCGCTCCAAGACGACTTGCCGAGCTACGCCGTTCGAGTTTCGCCCCCCACGCTCAGCGCACTCTCCCTTGCTGCCGCTCTGCTCTCTCCCGCTCCCGACATCGGGCTCGATATCACGCACCGCGCCGCCCCGCGCTCCCGTCAAACAACGCCCCAGCCGTTGGTCCCTCGCGGCGGCGAAGCCGACGCTTGAGGGTCCCGGCGCGCTCCGCGCGCCGGCCGTCCACGCCGCATTACGTGGGGAGCACCCCGAAGATCAGAAGATCGGGCACGGGCACGGGCACGGGAGTGGAGTGCGAGGCGATCTCTCGAGGCGCAGTCAATTGCGACGCTAGCTAGCCGCCCACGCCGACCCAGAGCACGTACAGGTACACCAATGGCGCGACGACAATGAGTGCGTCGATGCGGTCGAGCATGCCGCCGTGACCGGGGACGATTGAGCCTGAGTCCTTGATGCCCGTGGAGCGCTTCAATAGCGATTCCACCAAGTCGCCGCATTGGCCGAGCGCGCCGGCGAGCAGGGCGAGGGGGATGACGTGCGCGAGGGGGATGCTGCGCAGGTAGAAGAAATGGCCGAGCAAGCCGCCGAGCAACGCGCCCAAGAGTGCGCCCACGAAGCCGGCGCGCGTCTTCTTCGGGCTGACGGCTTCGTACAGCTTTCGCTTGCCCAGAAAGCGGCCGAAGAAGTAACCGCCCGTGTCGGCGAGCCAAGCGAAGGTGAGGCACATGAACACGTAGCCCGGGCCGGCTGCGCCCGCATCACGTCGCAAGAGCGCGAGCGCCGTGAGTAGCCCGCCGAGGTACAGCGGGCCGGTCACGCCGGCGAAGGTGCGCAGCGCGGCCGTCGGGATCTCGCCCAGCCGCCACAGCGGCACCATCAAGCCCAAGAGCGGAACCAGGAACAGCACGGTCAGGAGCGCGCGCGGGTCGCTGCCCCACAGGTAGATGCTGACGGCGGTGCCGAGCGTGGTCACGATGCCCACGGCGCGGGCCACGGCGTCACCCGGGTGGGTCATGCGGAACAGCTCATCGGCGGCGATGGCGGCGGCCACGAGCACCAGCACGAAGAAGCCCCAGGCCGGGCCCAGGAACAACAGCCACATCAGTGGGGGAACGACGACAGCGGCGGTCAGAAGCCGAACTTTGAGATTGCTCGCAGCCAAGACGCGGTCGGGGTTAACAGCCAGCTGCGCCCGTCACAAGGGGATATTCAGCGCGACTTGCGCCGACGGCGCGCCGAAAGTAGACCCGCGGGCCTTCCTCTATGAAGTTTCCGATGGCCTTTTTCCGGCGGCGCTGGCCGCTGCTCGGATTGCTGGCGGTGTCCGCAGCCGTTTCGCACGCTTCGGCGCCGAAACCTCCGGAGCGCTCGCTGGAAGGCATGGCGAAAATGCTCGGTGCGGCCATCCATGGCGTGGTCAAGCCTGAGGAGATGATCTGGGAGCAAAGTCCCGGCGTGCTGGAGGAGCTCGTGCTGGGGCGGCACGTGCTGTTTCTGGGCGCGAGCCACGCGGGCGCCGCGCGCGACCTGTATCGAGCCCGCGTGCGCGTGACGCTCGACGGCCAACCGCTGTCAGTGAGCACCGTTCGTAACGTGACTGATACGCCGGTCGGTGACGATGCCGCGCTCGAAGCGCGCGGCGAGCGTGCGACATTTGCGACGTTGGCCTTCGGGCGCATTCAAGGCTTGAGCGTGCTCGACCTGACCGGCATCCGGCGCGTCGATCGCCCCGAGGGATTTTTGGATCGAGTGCTCTTGGCGATCAACTCCTACCAAGACACGGGCAGCTTCGCCGGGCTCGGGCGCACCAACATCGTGCTCGACCAACCCGCGCAGTCCGCCAAGCTCACGCTGAACCCGCCGAGCCTGGACGTCGATTTTGGCGAAACGGGCCACGGCTTGCACTACGAGACCGAACAGCGCTCGCTGCGCGGGCTGGATGGCGGCGAAGCGCCGACCGCGCGCGTGGTGCCGGAAGTGCACGTTCCAAAGCCGCTCGTGCTGTGGCTGGTCGACACGGTGCGCGCCGAGGTCGGGCCAGAAGCCATTACTTGGCTGGAAAATAAGGTATTTGGCGCCAAAGATAGCCTCAAGCGCGCAAGCTTCGCGCTCACCGCATCGAAGCAGTCCAGCGCACTGAAAGCGACGCCGACCGAGCAAGTGGTGGCCAAGGTGCTGGACGCGAGCGACTTCGAGCACGCCGTCGACTCCTGGCCGCCGCCCACGGTGCCCTCGATCTGGAAAGATCCGAAACCGGGCGAAGGCGAGTGGACACCCGTGACGTACGGCTTCTTGAAGCCGATGGTCGGCTTGCCCGCAGGCTCGAAGCCTCCGGCGTATTTCTATCGCACGGTGATTCGACCCGACCCGGATCGGCCGTATTCCGAGCTGGTGTTGGTGGCGATGGACATGCGCCAGCTCGAGCTCGGCATGCAAGCGGGCTACGAAGATCCCAAGCCGACTACGGGCTCGCCCGGCGAAGGACACTTGCCGCAAGATCCGGCGGTGTACAGCCGCGTGGTGGGGACGTTCAACGGCGCCTTCAAGACGCAGCATGGCGCCTACGGCATGATGGTGAATCACCGCGTGCTGATCCCGCCGGTGAAGGGCGGCGCCACGGTGGTCGTCACGAATTCGTCGGCCGTTGGCCTCGGCAGCTGGCCGCAAAGCGACGAAATTCCGGCCAATATCTCGTCTTATCGCCAGAACTTGGACCCGCTCGTGGAAGACGGCGTGGCGAACCCCACGGGCCGCCGATTGTGGGGCTGGCAGATCGAAGGCACGAGCGTGATGACTCAGCGCACCGCGCTGTGCGTCACCGCCGCGGGCCACCTTTACTACGCCTGGGGCGAAGAAATCGACGGACCGACGCTGGGCAAGGCGCTACGCCAAGCGGGCTGCTCGTACGCGATGCACTTGGACATGAACCCCGCGCACTCGGGTTTCGTGTACACCGATGTCGTCAATCCCAAGAAGGCCGAGTACCACCTGAAGCTCGCCGACGATCGGATGACGATCCCGCCCGAGAAGTTCGTGCGCTGGTCGGCCAAGGATTTCTTTTACGTCACCGTGCGCGACGCCACGCCGCACGACGCCTCCGAGATCAATTGGTCGGTCGACGGCGGCACGCAAGCGACGCCCGCGTGGCTGCCCGGCGTATACGCGAGCCAAATCACGCTCGGCAGCGTGCAGGTCGATCTCACGAGCTTCGAGCCCGGGCACGTCGAATTTCGGTTCCGCGCCGGCAGCCGCGAGCCGGTTTCCTCGAGCGCGCCTGGGCTGAAAACGAGCCTAGACGACGCGGCCGAGCACCACGTGATCGCCGCGATTGGCCTGGGCCACACCACGGATTCCACGCGCTACGGCTTCGCCTTCGGTGCCACGAGCCCGATCGCGCTTCGCCCGGGCTACGCCACGCTCGTGCTCTCGCCCAGCGCCACCGCGCGCATCGAGGCGCCAGGCACCACGCCGACGTTGAGCGCGGACGAGGAAGCCGTGCAACTGCCGCTCTTGGTCGAAGATGGCAAGCTCGAGCCACGGGCGCGCGAACGCGGGGACATGCGTCGCCGTGCCGCCTTGTGCATCACACCGAGCGAGCGGCTGATCATCGCGTCTGCAACGCACGATACGAGCGACACGCTGGCCGCGGCGTTGATTCGCGTTGGCTGCACGCGCGTGGTCGAGTTGGATCGCGGCTCGCACCATCCCGCGTTCTTGCAGCGCGCGGGCACCGCGACGCCGCCCGTCGCCAGCTACGAGACCAGCGTGCTGTACGCCCTTGGGCGCCCGATGCAGGCCTTGGCGTTCCGCTGGAAGCCGGCCAACGCCGCACCGTCCACCAAAGTCACGAGCTACGACTATCCGGCGCCGGAAGTGAGCCCGAAGCGGAAAAAGCGGCACCGCGAGGCGACGCCTGACGCTTCCGCGACGCCGCCGCCCGAGAATTGAGATGCGCGCGGCCTGGCTGTGCTTAGCCTGGCTCGGGCTCGCGGCGTGTCGGCACGGCGCTCCATCGATCGACGAGCACGTGCTCCCCGCGGCGTCTTCGTCGGTCACGGCGAGCGCGCCCAATGCCGTGAGCGCGCCGGTCGCCGCGAGCGCTGCACCGCCCAACGCGCCGCGAAGTGCGCTCCCGCCGCTGCTTGGTGTCGCCTGGATCGAGCACCTCGACTTACCCGACGGGCACGAAGCATTCGTTACCCCGCCGATCGGCGCACGTGAGCCGCGCCCGCTGATCGTGGCCGTGCATGGCGCGGGGGACCGCGCGGAGTGGGCGTGTGGCGGCTGGCGCATGGTGGCGAGCGAGTATGCGTTCGTGGTCTGCCCGCAGGGCCTGAAGATGGACCCCATGCGCTTCGGCTGGGACAGCGCGCAGACCATCCGCCGGCGCGTCACGGCGTCCATCGGGGCCGCGCGCGCGCGCTTCGGCGAATACATCGCCGGGGGCCCGACGCTGTACGTGGGCTTCAGCCAAGGCGCGACGCTCTCGGAGCCGACCTTGCTCGATCCCGCGCAGCCGTTCCCGCTCGTGGCGCTGGCCGAAGGCGGCTATAACCTCGTTCAAAGCGAGGCCACGTTGCGGCGCTTGAAGGAGCGCGGCGTCGAGCGGGTGCTCTTGGCGTGCGGCACGCCGCCTTGTTTCAGCACCATGAAAGCCGCGCTGCCCCGCTTCGAACGCCTCGGCATCGACGTCTCGATCGGCGGCGATCCCACGGCGGGCCACAACTTGAACGGCGAAATGCAAGCCGGGCTGCAGCGCGTGTGGCCACTGTTCGTGGCAGGCCTGCCCAATTGGCGGGGCTTTCCCAGGCGCTGAGCTATGATCGCTGCGTGCCGCTGCAGCATGCGACCGATGCGACCGAAAGCATAGCGCTGCTGGGTCCGACCAATACCGGCAAGACACACCGCGCCGTCGAGCGCATGCTCGAGCACTCGAACGGCATGATCGGCTTGCCGCTGCGCCTGCTGGCGCGCGAAGTTTACGATCGCGTGACCGCGCGCGTGGGCGAAGATCGCGTGGCGCTGATCACGGGCGAAGAAAAGCGCGTGCCACGCCGCCCCGACTATTGGGTGTGCACCACGGAGGCCATGCCCACGAGCCACGAAGTGGACTTCGTGGCCATCGACGAGATCCAATTGGCGACGCACGACGAGCGCGGCCACGTGTTCACGGAACGCTTGCTGCACGCGCGCGGGCGGCGCGAGAGTTGGTTCATGGGCGCCGGCACCATGCGGCCGCTGCTGGAGCGCTTGGTGCCGGCCGCGAAGCACCAAGAGCATCCGCGCTTGTCGCGCCTGTCGTTCGCGGGCAGCAGCAAGCTGCAGCATTTGCCGAAACGCAGCGTGGTGGTCGCGTTCTCGGTGCCCGAGCTCTACCAGCTGGCCCACCGCTTGCGGGTGATGCGCGGCGGTGCCGCGGTGGTGCTGGGCGCGCTCTCGCCGCGCGCGCGCAACGCGCAAGTGGCCATGTTTCAGGCCGGGGAAGTGGACTACTTGGTCGCTACCGACGCGATCGGCATGGGCCTCAACTTGGACGTCGGGCACGTCGCTTTTGCGTCATTGCGCAAGTTCGATGGTCGCAACGCGCGCGATCTGGAAGACGGCGAGCTTGCCCAAATCGCCGGCCGCGCCGGGCGCTATCTCCGTGACGGTAGCTTCGGCGCAGTGAGCCCGCTCGAGTTTCCCGTGCAGGCCGCGCAGCGCATCGAGCAGCACCGCTTCGAGCCGATCCGGCGCGTGCGCTATCGCAACGCCGATCTCGATTTTTCATCGATTACCGCGCTGCTCGCCTCGCTCGAAGCGCCGCCACCCGCTTCGTACTTTGCGGCCGTGCCGGACGCGCTCGATCTGCGTTCCTTGAAGGCACTGCTCGGCCTCGCCTCGGTGCGGGAGCTCGGCAAAAGCCCCGGAGCGATCGAACGCCTGTGGGGTGTCTGTCAAATCCCGGACTTTCGCCACATCCTGTTCGAAGTGCACCTGGAGCTGCTCCGGGACGTGTACCTGGCGTTGCAAGGCGGCCCCTTGACGAACGACTTCCTGGCTGCGCGCACCAACGAGTTCGTGCAAATCGACGGCGACGTGGACGCTATCGTGGCGCGCATCGCGCGCTTGCGCACCTGGGCGTTCATCGTGAACCGTTCGGGGTTTTGCCGCGATTCTCAACATTGGTCCGCACACCTGAGCGCGCTCGAAGACCAGCTGAGTGACGCCCTGCACCAGGGCTTGGTCTCGACCTTCGTCGATCGCCGGGGCAAGGGGCAACGCAGCGCGCGCCCGAGCGAGCGCAAGCGGCAGCCAGTCGAAGAAGAGCGCACGGTCGACCGGCATCATCCGTTTGCCGCGCTCGGCAAGCTGCGCGCCCGCGTCAGCGGCATGAGCTCGGAGGCGAGTGCCGCGCCGTCCTCACTCGAAGAGCTGGTCGACGCACCTCACGAAGCTTTCGAGCTCGACGCCCGCGGCCACGTGCGCGCGCAGGGCGCCGATCTCGGACGGCTGGTTCGCGGTGCGCACGTCGCCGCGCCCAACGTGGAACTGAGCGCGCTGCCCGACGCGACCGCGGGCGTGCGCTTACGGCTGCAGCGCCGCCTGCTCGCCTTCGCGCGGGACTCGGTCAATCGTCTGCTTGGGCCACTCGCCGCGCTACGCCAATCCGAACGGCCCGCGCTGCGCGCGATCGCCTATCAGCTGGAGCGCGGCCTGGGCACCGCGAGCAGCCGTGAGCTCGGGCCATCGCTCGCCGTGCTCAGCGCGGAAGATCAGCTCAGACTGCGCAATGCCGGGGTCGTGATCGGTCATTTGTCGGTCTTTTTGGTGGCCTCGCTGCGCCGCGCGTGCCTCGAGCAGCGCACTCTGTTCTGCACCGTGTTCGAGCCAGGTGTCGCGCTCCCGCTCCCTGGCAAGACCAGCTACGAAACTCGGCACCTTTCCGCCGCCACGTGGCGCTGCCTCGGCTACGTCGAGCTCGGACCCCGCGCGTGCCGCGCCGATCTCGCCGAGCGCGCCGCGCAAGCGCTGAGCGACGGCGCGCCCGAGCACGAAGCCCTACGCCCCCTGTCGATCCCTCGTCGAGACGCAGCGCGCGTCGTCCGCGCCATCCGCGAGCACCTCACCCCGAGCGCCGGCGCGGCCTAACACTACTTGATCAGTTCTTCAGCAGGAGCAGATCACGATCGTCGCGAGTAGAAACGAGCTAGAACATGAGGGCCGGCGAGGCCGGGCGCCTGCTGCGTCAACGGTCGCGATTGACGCGGGACGACTGGGTTGGTGCTGCGCAAAAATCTAACAGCTGCCGTTTGGCCCAAACCGCGAGAAGAAGTGACTAAGTAGTACTAAGAGCGGGTCCTAAAACCTTGGACCGAGCCTGGCGAAGAGCTGCGAGCAGGCCAAGGCGCAGCGACGAGGCGTACCTGGAAGGTACGTTGAGGAGCTGCAACGCGGGCATGCGAAGCAGATCTGAAGCCAGGCGACGGCATTGGTCTTAGGACCCGCTCTAAGAGCCTGCGAATGGCTCGGGCGATCGCTCTCGCGGCCGACGCCATCCCGGCTGGCTTCGTTGCGCAACGAGACGGAGGCGTGAGCTTTTTGCCGCAGCGGGGCGCGCCGCGCCCGCTACCCCCAAAAACCTATGCGTTCTCGACCTTGATCCGTTTGCGCTTCACGGGCTGATCGGGCTCCACTTCTTCGATCGCATTGCTGGTCAGGTTGCGATAGCGCACTTGGCGCACCAAGCGACCTTGGGCCATCAGGCCTTTGCCTTCTTCGAAGTACAGCCGCTCTTCCCGGCGGCGCTGACGGGCGAGCGCGGCCTTGCCAAGCTCCGACTCTTCGTCGATGCGCCATTGGTTGATGTCGTCCGGCAAGGGCTCGAGCACGCCCAAGCGTTCCTCGGCAGCGCCAGGCACGAGCTTGAAGATGAACACCAAGTAGATGGCCACCCCGAGCACCGACACGATCGCAAGAAAAACATAGAACACGTTGACCTCCCTGTGCGCTGTTCAGCGCGTGGCCTCCAGCGCGGGGGTGGTGAAATCAGCCGGATGAGCGCGCGCTGCCTCGATCACGTCGGGGATTTGCCGGGTCTCGATGCCGCGCCAATACACGTTCCACTCTGGCAAGCGCACCATGCCGTCGCACACCGTGGCGTACCAAGACGCAATCGGATTTTCGGCGCGGCCGCGCCAATACAGCGCCGGATAGTCGCGCGAGATCGCGGTCCACAGATCACGCCCCATGCCTTCGCCTTGGGCCTCGGGCTCGACCGCGAATTTGCTCAAGTACGGCACGGGTGAGCCATGAGCGACGATGGCCGCGCCCCGGTAGTCGACTTCTACGTACACCGCGAGCGGGGTGCGATCGAAGAACTCGGCATCGAGGGCGCGGCCAAAGCTCATCTCGAGCAGCCGGCGCAAGCGCTCGATGTCCAAGTTGACGTACGAGCGGTGACGAGACACGGCGCTGCCCAACTTGATCAGCGTGCCGGCGCCCTTCACCGTGAACAGCTCTTTGAGCAAGTTCAACGGCGAGGTGATGCTGGCGAGCACGGGCGTCGGTTGCGACAGCTCGATCAAACGCTCGGCAGCCGCCAGCAGCTCCGAGTCACGCTTGGGCAAGGTCTTGCCCGCAACGATGCCGTCGCGATCGGTCCGCAGGTTGATGATCGAGATCCGCCCCGATTCGGTCGGCAGGTAGTAGCCGGGCGATAATTCGAGCTTGCCCGAGCGCAGCGGCTTGAGCCCGCCGCGTCGACGAAGCAGCACGAATTTGCGGGTGTCGAGCTCCTTGGTCAGCCCGCCCAGCTCGTTCAAGCGATCATCGATGGTTTGACCTTCGATGGCGCGAAAGTGAACCACGGGCAGCCGGTCCGCGCGCAGCTCGGTGCGCAGCTGCTCCGCCAAGCCGGGCTCGCCCATCTCGTGGGGGCAAGCTTCCATCCCAGAAGCCGGCAGCCGCTTCACCAGGCGCTCGGAGCTGCTCGCCCCCTGCTCGGGATCGTACAGCCCGAGCACGACCGGCGCATACAACCCCAGGTCGGCCAAGAACTTGAGCTGCTCGACCAACGACCCGAGCGCGTAACGCACGACCGTCGCGCCCGGCGCGATGATTCCGAAGCTCTCGGGCGGCAGCTTCAAGAACAGGCGCAGGTAAAACTCCGCCTCGGAACGGCGACCCACGCTCTCCAAGAACGTGAGCACCGCTTCGGCGGCGGCCGAGACCGGAGCAGGCGCTGACACTCGACTACTTGATCTGGTTCTGCACGTAGGTGACGAGATCCGCGCTACCCGGGGTAGCCGGCGCCGCAAGCTTACGCGCATACCAGCGGACCGTCCAATGCGCGGACGATTCGCCAGCGGCGAGGGTTTGCACGGCGCCCTGTTGCTCGACCTCGACGTAGGTCGGCACGGCATAAATCTCGACCTCGGACTCGCCGGCGGGGCTCTGTGCGGGTTGGATGTCGGGGAAGGTCTTGATGAGCAGCAGATCCGAGTTCGCGCCAGTAACGTGAGAGATCCAACCGTCTTTGCCGTCGGCGAAGAACTTGGTGGCTTTCTGCACGCTCGCGTCATGCTGGAACCAGCGCACGCCTTCGGTCAGCGTGGTCGGCGGCATGACCAGGCTTTTGTCATGAAGCACGGGCGGCGTGTTCTCGGGGTAGAACGTGAGCCCACCGCCAGCCACGCGCGTGACCTCCCAAGGCGCGACCGCGAGCGCGTCTGTGCCGCCGTTGGTCATCGTGTACTCGATGCTGACGGCTTCCTTGGCGACGTCGGCCGAGAACTTCTTGGTCACGACCAAGAGCGGCTTCTCGAGGTTGAGCGCGCTGGTCAGCGTGAGCACGTCCCCTTCCAGCTTGGCCGTGTACGGGTTGCGATCGATGTTGGAGATGCTGTCGTCGGTCGGTGGCAACGCGAACAGCGACTGGGGGCTCGGCCAAAACGTGGAGCCCCAGTAGAAATCCAATTCAGTCGTGGCGGCGTCCGCGAGCAGCTCGGCGCCGCTGGCCTTGAACGAGGTGATGCGCCCGCCCAGGTCGGCGTCGACCTCGAAGTAGGTGCTGCCGAAATTCAATGAGTACTTACTGCCGCTCTGGGTCCACATCGCAGTCGTTGCGCCTCCAGCGCCTGCATTACCGCCCGCATCGTCCCCGCCGCTACCAGAATCGCCAGCGGCGCAGCCCTGCTGCGCCAAACCGGCGGCGCCCGCCGAGGTGTCCCCGGCGCCCGCCGAGATGTCCCCGGCGCCCGCCGAGCTGCCCCCGGCACCAGCGCCCGAAACGCCCGGAGCACCCGCGGGGTCGGGCCCTGCGCCTGCGCCCGGCGCACCCCCACAGCTAGCGCAGCCACCCGCGGCGGGGCCGCCGCCAGCGCCGCTGTCCGAACCGCAACCGATGAACACCAGCGCCAACCCGAGCAACGCGCTGCTCACGAGCCCCGCTGTCCCCGGGGTGCGCTGAGCCACGACGAGTGGGGCTTTCATGAGCGCTCGTCGTATCATCCGCACCCGGTGCTCGCAATGCCCGCACCCGACGCAGACGTGGTAAACCGCGCCCACGCCATGAAGTCAACGCCCCGCATCAATCTCGCTCGCGCGCCGCGCGCCAAGCGCGCTCTGATCATGCTGCCTGCCGCTAGCTTGCTGCTCGCGTTCGGGGCGATGGCCAGCGGCGAGACTGCCGACGCGCTGCTCCGCCGCTACCCTTACGATCCCGCTTGCGCGTGGGGCCGAATCAGCAACGGCAAGGGGCTGATTGTGCGCTGCCTCAGCGAATCCGAAGCTCAAACCCTGCGCAGCGGCGCCCTGCCTGTCGCGGCAACGGCGACGCCGAGCGCGGCTCCGCCAGCCGCGAGCGTGACGCCGCCCGCGCCCACAGCGTCGACCGAGGTCGCCGAGGCAGAGGCGGGCGCGCCCGCTCCGCCCACGACCAGCGACGAGAAGCTGGACGTCACGGTTGGCCCCGTGACTGCGGACAGCGGCACGCTCGGGATCGGCAAGCTGGGCGCGGCTCGTGACCGTTACGTGAAGTGCGTGAAGGACAACGGCGGCCTCTCGGAAAAAGAGGGTGAAGTGCAGGTGCGCTTCCTGCTCCGGCAGCGTGGCCGCGCCGAGGGCGTCTCCGTTGCCAAGCGAACGGCGGTGAGCGCTGAAGCGGCGCGTTGTGTTTCGGACATCGTCGATCGCCGTTACGTGGGCGTGCCGGAAGCTCCGATCGTCGGCGCGACCGTCGTCATCAAGTTCGCCAAGGCCAGCAAGTGATGCGTCCGCGCTGAGCGCCGAGCGACGAGGGCAAAGTGACCGAACCTTCATCGACTCAAGAAGCCGAGTACCGCGCGCGCGAGCAACGCTTCAACGCCCAGGCCGAGTCGCACGCGGCGCGTTCGCGCACCGTGTCCAACCTGCGCGGCCTCTCGTTCGCGGTGTTCATCGTCAGCTTGCTGCTCTCCGTATTCGGGAAGACCAGCGCGCTGGCGGGCCCGGTCAGCCTGATCGGTCTAGTTGCGTTCCTGGTGCTCGTGGTCTGGCACAGCCGGGTCTTGGTCGATGAAGACCTGGCGCGTCGCTTCGCGCGCGTGAACAAGGACGCGCTGGCGCGAACCACCGGGCGCTTCTCGGAGCTGGCCGAAAATGGCGCCCGCTTCGCCGATCCGAGTCACCCTTACTCGAACGATCTCGACGTCTTTGGCCCGGTCTCCCTATTCCAGCGCATCTCGGTGGCGCACACCCGGGTGGGCCAGGAAACGCTGGCCAGCTATTTCAACAAGGCCAGTCCCGCAGCCGCGGTCCGCGAGCGCCAAACCGCGGTCCGCGCCTTGGCGCCCCTGCTCGATTTGCGACAGCGCATCGAGGCGCTCGCGCTCGGCATCGTCGACCCCGCGGGCAGCAAACGCAAAGAGCCGCCGAACCCAGAGCCGCTCCTGCGCTGGGCCGAGGAAAAGCCGCAACTAAAGCACTGGCTGCACGTGGTGTGGGGCGCGCGCATCCTGCCGCTGTTCACCATCGGCGGCATGGTGGCTTGGTCGAGCTTCGGGAAGTCGTGGTTGTTCTTCACGGTGCCGGCGGCACTTTCGCTGTTCACTTTGTCACTCGCCAACGCGATCACGTCGCGCGTGTTCCACGCCGTTTCGGAGACTCAAGGCGCATTCTTGCGCTACGGCACCCTGCTCGGTGAGCTCGAGTCGCTGGACGTGGACGCGCCGCTGATTCGTGCTGCGCAGGCGCGCCTCAATCAGAGCGGTAAAAAGCCGTCCGAAGAGATGCGGCGCTTCGAGCGCGTGGTCGGCTTCTTCGAGCTGAAGCACAACGGCATGATTTACCCGGTGGTGAACCTGTTCTTGCTCTGGGACGTGCACTGCGTGCTCGCGCTGGAGGCCTGGCAAGAGCGCGCCGGCCGCTTCGTCCGCGAATGGCTGGACGTCGTGGGCGAGGCCGAGGCTTTGTCCTCGCTCGCCGGGCTGGCTCATGACGAGCCCGAGTTCTGTTTTCCGGAGCTCAGTGAAGCCGCCTGCTTCCGCGCGGAAGCGCTGGGCCACGTTTTGATTGCGCGCGGCGTGCGCGTGACCAACAGCGTCGAGCTACCCGAGGCCGGTACCGCGCTGCTCGTGACCGGCTCGAACATGTCGGGCAAGAGCACGATGTTGCGCTCGATGGGGCTCGCCAACGTGCTCGCGTTCGCGGGCGGTCCCGTGTGTGCCAAGCGGCTCGTGCTGGGAGAGCTCAACCTCATCACCAGCATTCGGATCAGTGATTCTTTGGCCAGCGGCGTGAGCCATTTCTACGCCGAGCTGAACAAGCTGAAGGCGGTCGTCGACGGCACGGCGGGCAGCAAACCCGTGTTCTTCTTGCTGGACGAGATCCTGCACGGCACCAACTCCCTGGAGCGCCAAATCGGGGCGCGCTGGGTGATTGGCGAGCTGATCCGACGCGGCGCGCTGGGGGCAGTCTCGACGCACGACATGGGCCTTGCCGAGCTCGCGCCCGAGCTGATGAAGCGCGTGACCCTGATTCATTTCCGGGAGAGCGTTCACAACAACGAGATGAGCTTCGACTACAAGGCTCACCCAGGCCCAGTTCAAGCGGGCAACGCGCTGCGGCTGATGCGGCGTATCGGCCTCGAGGTCCCGCTCGACTAGATTTTCGCGGCCCCTGTCGATCGCGCAGTGGCTCGTTCGTCGAGCTGGGGAGGTAACCCCATGAAAACCGCGAATCGGCTGGAACGACGCAAAGTTTTGACGACCCTGGGCGGCCTTTCGCTCAGCGCTTGCGCAGCGGCGGGCACTGGCCCCTCGGCCGCGGCACCGTTAGCCTCCGGGGTGCCAATGCCCAAGCAGCCCACCCCGGCCGGCCCGCCCCTGACTCCCCTCCGCGCGCTCCTCTCGCCCTACGTGGCGCGCGGCACCGTGCCCGGTCTGGTCGCGTTGGTCGCGCGAGGTGACGCCGTGCAGCTCGAGGTCATGGGCGTCAAAACCGTCGGGCAGAGCGAGCCGATCGAGCGGGACAGCATTTTCCGAGTGGCGTCGCTGACGAAACCGATCACGGCCGCAGCCACGATGCTGCTCGTGGAAGACGGCAAGTTACGGCTCGACGAGCCCGTCGATCGCCTGCTCCCGGAGCTCGCGCAGCGCAAAGTCCTCGAGCGGCTCGAGAGCCCATTGAGCCGCGTGGTCCCCGCACGGCGCCCATTGACGGTGCTCGACTTACTCACGTTCCGGATGGGCTTCGGCATCGTCATGGCCGCCCCTGGCACGTATCCCATCCAAAAGGCGGCCGATGATTTGGCGCTCGGCCAAGGCATGCCCGCGCCGCAGACGCCGCCCGCGCCCGATGAATGGCTGCGCCGCTTCGGCAGGCTGCCACTGATGTATCAACCCGGCGAACGCTGGCAGTACAACACCGGCGCGGATGTGCTCGGCGTGCTGATCGCGCGCGCGTCCGGCAAACCATTCGACGTGTTCTTGCGCGAGCGGCTTTTCGAACCGCTCGCCATGCACGACACGGATTTCAGCGTGCCCGCTTCCAAGCGCTCGCGCTTCACCACGAGCTACTTGGCCAACCCGAGCGGCGACAGCATGACGCTCTACGATGCTCCCGATGGTCAGTGGAGCCACCCGCCGGCGTTTCCCTCCGGCGCAGCCGGCTTGGTCTCCACGGTTCAGGATTTTCTGCAATTCTCGAGGTTCTTGCTCGGAAAGGGCACACTCTCCGGCAAACGCCTGCTGCGCCCCGAGTCCGTGCTCAGCATGACGACCGACCAGCTGACGCCCGAAGTCAAAGCGCGTGGCGCGCTCACGCCCCAGTTCTTCGAGCGGCATGGGTGGGGCTATTGCATCTCGGTCGTCACCCAGACAGACGAGATGGGTCGCGCCGCGGGAAGCTTCGGCTGGGGCGGCGGGCTAGGCACGAGTTGGTACGCCGATCCGAAACGGAACCTCACCGGCGTCTTGTTCACCAATCGCTCTTGGAGCGAGCCCAGCGAGCCGCCCATCTTCCGAGATTTCTGGCGCGAAGTGAGCGCCGCTTAGTGCAGATCTGACTAAATAGTGTTAGCGGCGTGCCGGCTCGATGCTCAACGCTGGCGAGAGCTCGGCGGCGCGCTGCCGGAGCGAGCCGACGAGCGCCAGCGCGGCGAGCACCATCACGGACAGCGCGTACTCGCGCGCCGTGCCCGTGACCCCGCCGCCGTGCACGGCGCGCACGCCGCCGAGCACCGCGGGCAAACCCATGGCCAAGTAGGCAACCACGTACAGCGTCGAGAGCACGCCCGCGCGCTCGAGGGGCGAGGCCAGCACCAGCACGCTCCGAATCGCGCCTTGAAAGCCCGCGCCGAAGCCCGCGCCCGCAACGACGCAGCCGGCAAAAAATAGCCACAAAGACTCCACTGGAATGGCCAAGAGCGTGAGCCCCGTGCCAACGAACAACGCCGACATGCCGAGGGTGGTCAAGCTATTCGGCGTCCGGGAGCGGGTGACGAACACGGTGATTGCTGCACTTCCGGCCAGCACGAACAGGGTCAACCCACCCAGCGCGAGCGACGTGGAGTGCGCCAGGCGTCGCAGCAGCGTCGGACCGAGCGAGCCGTAGAAGCCCACGAGCGCCCAAGCCCCAACGAGCGCGGGGATGGCGAGCAACATGGGCCGACGCACATCGCGCGGCAAACGAAAGTGCGGCTTGAGGGACGCGAGCGCGCCCGCTCGCGGCGTGACGGACTCCGGCATCAGCACGACGCCGATGGCTTGAGCGACGAAGATCACCCCGAACAGCGCGTACACGAGCACCGTCGGCGCCGGTAGGTACTGAACGAGCAAACCCGAGGTGATACCGCCCGTTGCCGTGCCGAGCATTGGACCGACCGCATTCGCGACCGTGCCCTTGGCGCGATCGATGTCGAGCATGCCCGCACCCACGGCACTTGCCGCGCCACCCGTTGCAATGCCCTGCACCACGCGCGCCGCGATCAGCTCATGCAGGCCGTGGGCGTGAGCGAACACCCACATCGCGGCCGCCTGAAGCAGAGTCGCGACGACCAGCACAGGCCGCCGTCCAATGTAGTCAGACAGCGAGCCCACCGTGAGCAGCGCCGACAGCACGGCCAGCGCGTAGATGCCGAAGATGACCGTCACCGTGATCGGCGAGAACCCCCACTTCGCCTGGTACACGGCGTACAGCGGCGTGGGCGCGCTCGATCCGGCCAGAAAGAACAGAATGATCGACGCCTGCAGGTAAAACGCGCTGCTCTTCGAAAGACGCATGGGCAACCTCACGAACATCCGGGGCAATAATCAGACAGACAGGTCTGTCTGGGCCTTGACCATAGACAGACCTGTCTGTACAGTCAAGTGATGTCGGCCGCAAAAAGCGAAGGCTCGGCCCGAGATCGCTTACTCAGCGCCGCGGACGAGCTCTTTTATCGAGAGGGCGTCCACCGCGTCGGGATCGATCGCGTGATCGAGCGCGCGGGAGTCGCCAAGGCATCCTTGTACAGTGCCTTCGGAAGCAAAGAAGAGCTGGTGCTCGCCTACTTGGACGCTCGCGCGGCGCGACGAAACGCGCGCGTCCTCTCACGTATCGCCCGCCACCGAGAGCCCCGGGATCAAATCTTGAGCGTGTTCGATGCGCTTCAGGAGCGCGTCTCGGAGCCCGACTTTCGCGGTTGTGCGTTCGTCCGTGCGACCTCTGAAGGGCCGCTCGACGACAGCAAGGTCAGCGAGGTTTGCCGCGCCGCGCGCGCTTGGACGCGGGACCTGCTGGTGAAGCTGGCAGCGGATTTCGGCGCGCCGGATCCCAAACGCCTCGGTCAGCAGCTCGCCCTGCTCTACGATGGAGTGCTCGTTGCCGCGTCAGTGGATCGCAATCCCAGCGCAGCGGCCGAAGCACGTGCACTCGCTGAGCAAATGCTCGACACGCACTGAGGCTGCAGCGTCCGGCCTGGTGAGCGTATTGCTCGTCTGCTGGTAGTGATCGCGCGACTCGTGGGCGCGTGTAGGCTGGCCGCACAGCGGCGAAACGTGGCGTTTTGCGGAGCGCCTGAATACGGAGTGACTGGAGGCCGTCCGCCAGCTAGCCTTCTTTAGACTCGGAAAAGGCGTGCGAAAGGCGGCGGCTAGCTAGTGCGGCACCAGATATTCCTGCTCGCAGGCGGGGCCCACGTCGTTGCTTTGCTCGCGTTCGGCTGCTCCTTTCCTGACTACGGCATCGTCGAACCCAGGCTCAGCGGCGACGGCGGCGGAGGCGCGTCCTCGGCATCACCGCAAGGTGGCGGCGGAAGCGAGGTCGTCGCCGGCGGGGCGGGTAGCGCAGGCGGCGAGAACGGCGAGAACGGCGGCGGTGGCTCGCCCAGTGCGGGGAGCTCGGGCTCGAATGCCAGCGGCAGCGCGGGCCTCGCCGGGGATGGCGGCGAGGCCGGTCGTCCGCCAGCGGCCCCGAACAAGTGCGCGGATTACCCGACCCTGCCCGCCGACGCGAGGTGCTTCGACGACGCGACCCACGCTTACCTGTTTCGCTCCGAGACCAAGCCGTTCACGATCGCCGCGGCGCAGTGCCGCTTCTACGACATGCACCTCGTGTCGATCGAAAGCCCGACGGAGGACGCCTTCATCCTCCAGTCGGCCGGCAAGATCACCCAGCCCTCGCAGTTCGACTACTTCTGGATTGGTGGCTCGACCATCGGCAGTCCCGGGACCTGGCACTGGACCGATGGCAGCGTGTTCTGGACCGGCGGCACGAATGGTCAGCAAATCGGCGACGCCTATTTCAACTGGCGCTCCGACAGCCCCATGAACACGGGCTCCGACTCTTGCGCGTTCAGCGATGACGCGGGCTGGCAAGACGGCGACTGCACGCAGAACCGCCCATACGTGTGCGAAGCGGACTAGGTGCAGCGCCGCTACAAATACTTCACTCCAACTCACATGCGCTGCACTAGCGCGCGTTACTCGCCGCGGGACTTGCTGGCGACGTCCTTGCGGTACGAGCCGGGCGTCTTTTGGGTGACCTTCTTGAGGGAGCGGGTGTTCATCAAAACACGGGAAGAGTGGCAGACCGATTGCTAAGATGTTTCTTCAGATGGAACCGCGCAATCAATTCGAACTCGAGATCCTTGAGCAGCCACGCGTACTCCGACACCTGCTCAGCGAAGGTAGGCAAGCGGCAGAAGAAGCAGCCATCGCGATCAAGAAGTTCGGACCGCAATGGGTTCTGATCGCGGCACGCGGCAGCTCCGACAACGCAGCGCGCTACGCACAGTATCTCCTAGGCGCGCACAACCGGCTTGGTGTCGCGCTCGCGGTGCCGTCTCTGTTCACGTTGTACGATGCACCGCCGCAGCTCTCGCGCGCGCTGACGATCGGCATCAGTCAATCCGGGCAGTCACCCGACATCGTGAGCGTGCTCAGCGAAACGCGGGTACAAGGCGGCGCGACACTGGCTGTAACCAACGAGCCGAGCTCACCGCTTTCCAAGACCTCGGACCACACGCTGCCGCTGCTGGCAGGGCCAGAAAAGGCCGTCGCAGCGACCAAAACGTACACCACCGAGCTGTTCGCGCTGGCTATGTTGAGCGCCGCATTGGAGGGGAACCCGCAGCGCTGGGCAGATCTCGAGCGCGTGCCCGCTTGGGTCGATGAAGTGATCGAGAAGAACGGCGACCTGACCGAACATGCGTCGCAGCTCAAGGGCGTGCAGCGCTTGGTCGTGCTCGGGCGTGGCTTCAACTATTCGACCGCGTTCGAGATCGCGCTCAAGTTGAAGGAGACCAGCTACTTCGTCGCAGAGCCGTACTCGGTCGCCGACCTGCTGCATGGTCCGGTGGCCATGATCGATCGCGACTTCCCAGTGATCTTGGTCGCGCCGAGTGGGCGCACGCTTGCAGATGTGCCGGCGCTGCTTTCATTGCTGGAAGATCGCGGCGCGCGAGTGCTGGCAATCTCCGACGCACCCGAAGTGCTCTCGCGTGTGAAGTCATCAATCGTATTGCCCGCGGGAGTCCCTGAGTGGCTATCGCCGATCGTCGCGGTGGTGCCGGGTCAACTATTCGCAGGTGCGCTTGCACTCGCCTCTGGCCAAAATCCCGATCGCCCCCGCGGCCTGTCCAAAGTGACGATGACGCGCTGAGCCGTCGTTCACTCTGGGCTCGCGGTGCGTACGGGCCCCATGAGCGCTGACCATTGGAGCGCCGACGGGGTGTCGAATTCCGCCGCGTCGTCACCGACGCCGTCCGTTCGTTGGTTTGTCGTTCTCCAAGTGCGGACGGACGGACCGACGGTTGTCGGGCTCAGTCAGGCGTCGGTATGAGGCATGTTGTCTCAATTCGGGGCAGTGCGGGGTGAGTCGTACTCAGGCAAACACCGGGAGCAGAAAAAGCGCTGCCGAATCGAGAACCCGGCCTGTACTATCGGCATGGGCGCAAGAACGCGGGCCAGCGCCGTGACGGCCGAGCGCGAAGGGGACAGACATGGGGCGAAGCCGAGGGGTAAAGGCAAAGGAGCGCAAGTGCAGGGCAAGCGCACCTGTCACTGCCGAACGCCGAGGCCGACCCAAGCAGAAGCGGGGGGATGATGAAGGGGGATGACGCGGTGAAGGTGAGCGCGGTGAAGGTGAAGGTGAGAGGGACGAACGGAGCCCGAGTGCAAGCCGGCTTGACGGAAAGTTCTGCCCCAAGCTAACTTGGAGTGTTCGGGAATTACATGGAAATCACTTCTGATAGCTGCCGTCGCCCAAGCAGGGTACGAAGCGCAGGAACCCCCATTCGGTGCCGCCCTGGCCAGGTTAGCGGTTAAGATTCCGACTCTGCTGCAGTTGCGCGCGAGAGGCCGCGTTCGTGAGCGAAAACGACGAAAAAACGAGAGTCACCCAAGTCGTTCAGGCACCGCCGCCTGACGATGGGCCCAGCAATGATTGCTTGGTGGTGATCTACACGGCCGAGCCTGGCCTGCTGGGAAAGCGATTCGTTCTCGACCGCAGCCCGTTGCGCGTTGGTCGCGGTGCGGACAATCACATCGTGCTCGAAGGTGACTCGGTCTCGCGTCGTCACGCGCATTTCGAGCGCCGCACCAGCGCTTGGTACGTGGTCGACGATGGCTCGACGAACGGCACATACCTGAACGAAGAGCAGATCGCGCGTGAGGCCCTGCTCACCAACGGCGACCGGATCAAGGTTGGGCCGTCGATCCTCAAGTTCTTGTCCGGCGCGGATGCCGAAGCCAAGTACCACGAAGAAATCTATCGCATGACGATCGTGGATGGGCTCACCCAGATCCACAACAAGCGTTACCTGTTCGAGGCGCTTGAAAAAGAGCTGATTCGCGCGCGCCGCTACGAGCGGGATCTCAGCGTCTTGATGTTCGACATCGATTTCTTCAAGCGCATCAACGACCAGTACGGGCACCTCGCCGGCGATCACGTGCTGCGCGAGCTCGCGCGCATCGTGCAAGACCGGATTCGTCGTGATGAAGTGTTCGCCCGCTACGGCGGTGAAGAATTCGTGATCGTGCTTCCCGAGACTTCGCTCGCCGGCGCGGTGGCGTTGGCCGAGAACCTGCGGGCCCGCGTGGGCAGCCATGGCTTCAGCTTCCAAGGCGAGCAGATCCCGGTCACCATCAGCATCGGCTGTGCGCTGCTCCAAGACGACAAAGCGGCGACCGATCTGATCCAACGCGCCGACGAGAAGCTGTACGAGGCCAAGCGTAGCGGACGAAACCGCGTGTGCTCCTAACGTTGCTTCAGCCCGTCGTGCTCGGCGCGGCGCTTCGAGCTCAGGGCGCGGTCACCTGCCCCGAGCCCATGCAGGTAGCGGCCGATCTGCAGAAAATTCTCGATATCTCGACGGAATGCGCGCCCAAGCTGCACGCCGATTCGAGCCGGGACGGCGCGTGGCTCGACCTGACGCTGACCGACGCAGACGGAACCTCGCTCGGCGAGCGACGCATCGACGCCAACGAAGACTGCGCCCTGTTGAGCCATACAGTGGCCGTGGGTCTTGGCGACCTGGGTCTCGGACGAGCGCCCGGAATACTTGGTCGCGCTGCCGCCCGTGCAATCCCCCAACGGCGGTCCCTGTGCCGGCGCCAGCAGAGCCTGCGACGCGTGGCGCGCCCGCAGTGACGCGCCCGCCAATCCCCGCCCTGCCGCGATCCAGGCGCCCGAGACCAAAGTGATCCGCGCGTCCGGCTCGACCACATTTCCGACCTCGCCAGACCCGAGCTCGTTTGGACACGCATCCAAAAGTTCCTTTAGGCCCCGGCCCCAAACCTCTCACGCCTGATTCGGCCATATTCCGTGCTAGTGCGCCAATGCGCGCATGAGCTTCAGCGAAATCCCCCCGCCGCTCGAGGTCGATCCGGGTCAGGACGAGCCCGAGATCAAGAGCCGCCCTCCGGGACCGGCCTCGCGCAGTTGGCTCGTGCGCCACGCGCACCGCAACGCGCCCATGGGTCCGAAGCCGCGGCACGAGCCCGGTGATCTGCGCGCACCGCCCGGCGGCATCGTGTACGCGAGCGCCAAGGGCTCGAACGTGATCGACGTGGATGCCAATCGCTACGTCGACTTTGCCGCTGGTTTCGGCGCGATGCTCATTGGGCATTCGCATCCGGCCGTGCTGCGCATGCTCGATTTCCAAGCCAAGCGGCTGATGATGGCGCTCGGCGACGTGTTCCCGGCGGACTCGAAGATCGCGTTGCTCGAGCGCTTGGCAGCGTTGTATCCGGATCCGAACGCGCGCGTGCTGCTCGGACAATCCGGTGCGGACGCCGTCACCGCCGCGCTGAAGAGCGCGCTCTTGGTCACCGGCAAACCAGGCGTGGTCGCTTTTGGCGGCGCCTATCACGGCCTGAGCCACGCACCGCTCGCCGCATGCGGCTTGCGTGAGAGCTATCGCTCACCCTTCGCCGAGCAGCTGAACCCGCACGTCGCTTTCGCCGACTATCCGTCGCGCACGGAAGACTTGGACCGCGTGCTCGGCCAAGTCCGCGTGACGCTGAACGCTGGCTCGGTCGGCGCCATCTTGGTCGAGCCCGTTCTGGGTCGTGGCGGCGTCGTCGTGCCGCCGGCCGCGTTTCTGCCCGAGCTCGGCAAGCTTGCCCGCGAATTTGGCGCGTTGCTGATTGCCGATGAGATTTGGACTGGCCTCGGCCGCTCGGGGAAAATGCTGTTTTCGCTGCAGCCAGCCTTCACGCCCGATCTCGTGTGCCTCGGCAAGGGGCTGGGCGGGGGCCTGCCGATCAGCGCCGTGGTGGGGCGCGGCTCGTTGCTCGAGGCTTGGCGGCGCGACGCCGAGGTCGTGCACACCTCCACGTTTGCGGGCAACGCTTTGGCCTCGGCGACGGCCTTGGCCACGCTGGATGTGATCTCGCGTCAGCAACTGGCCGAGCGCGCCGAGCACGTGGGCGCGGATTTGAAGGCGACGCTCGAAGCGCGGCTCGCGCGCTTTCCAAAGCTCACCGTGCGCGGTAAAGGCTTGATGATCGCGCTCGACCTGGGCGATCGCCCCGCGCGCGCATCGCAGCTCGCCGCGCGTCTACTCGAGCGAGGGTACATCACCTCCACTGGCGGCGGCCGACGCGAAGTGCTCGTGCTGACGCCGGCGCTGACGCTCGCGGAATCGCTCCTGCCGGGCTTCGTGAGCGCGGTGGAGTTTTGCCTGGGGACGCTCGGGCCGTGACTCGCAACGCGCGCTCGGACGCGCTCCACGAAGCAGTGCAGCTTTTCTCGGCCGCCGAAAGCACGCGCTCATTTGCCGACCTGGCCCTAGAAATTGCGGAATTTCAGCAAGAATTCTCGACGGGCTTCGCCCGCTTGGTGCAGAGCCGCGGCGCTGGGCTGAAGAGCGTCGAAGCCATCCCCGGCGTACCGAGTGATGCATTCCGCTTGGCGCGCGTCGCCGTTCACCCGGAGTCGGAAGATGTCGTGCGCTTCGCGACCAGCGGTACCACGGGCAGTGGGCACGGCATTCACGCCATGCGTCGGCTGGACACCTACCAGGCGCTCGCGCTACGCTATGGACGCGGCGCGCTGCTCTCCGGCCCTGCCGGTCGGCGCGTCGTGGCCTTGGCACCTCGTCCGAGCGATCCGCCGACGTCGTCGCTCGGGCACATGATGGCCATGTTCATGGCCGACTTCGAGCAACGCACACCGGAGAGCGCACGAGCACCCGAGCGGTGGCTGATCGACGAGCAGGGGGTGAACCTCGCCGAGCTGGAGCAAGCCGGCGCGCGCGCTCTCTCATCGGGACAAGACCTCATCCTGCTTGCGACGTCCTTCGCGCTGGTCGCCTTGTTGGACGCGCTGGAGGGCCGCACCTTGGCCGTGCCCGAGCGCACGGTGGTCATGCAAACGGGCGGTTTCAAGGGCAAATCCCGTGAGCTTACGCCAAACGAGCTACGCCGTTCAATCGCGCACACCTTCGGTATCTCGGAAGCCCGCGTGATCAGCGAGTACGGCATGACCGAGCTGACGAGCCAGCTCTATGAAGCCACGCTGCCCGGCTCCGCCCTGGAGGCCGAGCATCACGGGCCGGCCGGGATCTACTTCGAGCCAGCGTGGCTGCGGATCATCCCGGTCGATCCGATCTCGCTCGATCCCGTTGCCGAAGGCGAAGTCGGCATTGGGCGCATCGTCGATTTGGGCAATGTCGATTCGGCGATCGCGATTCAAACGCAGGACCGCGTGCGCCGCGTGCACGGCGGTATCGAGCTACTCGGACGTGCCCCCGGCGCGCCGCCCCGCGGTTGCTCGCTAGCCGTCGAGGAATTCTTGGCGGCGCTTCAACGATGACTGACCTCGACGCGCGCCGTGCTCGGCTGGAACCATTGCTCGCTTCTGCGCGCTCGTTGGCTGATTCCAGCACCGAGCGCGGACGCCTCGCGCGCCAGCGGCTCGCCGCTTCGAGCGGACTGTCGGCCGAGGGCGTCGATTTCGCGATCGCACGTTGCCTAGAAATTGCGCCAGATGAGCGCGATATCGAGGCCCTGATTCGCTCCACTCCGACCGCGCAAGTCGCGCACGTGCTGCTCTCGGCCAACGTGTTCGTCGCGGCACACCGCGCGATCGCCATTGGGCTCGCCGCGTCAGAAACGGTGCTCGTGCGTCCCTCGCGCCGTGAGCCAGAAATGGCCGAGCTGCTCTTGGCCGGTGCTCCTGGCTCGTTTCGAGTCGTGAGCGAGCTTTCGCCGCGTGCCGGGGATCGGCTGTGGGCCTATGGCAGCGACGAAACCTTGGACGAAGTCGCCGTGACCTTGGCGCCGGGCGTCGCGTTTCACGCCCACGGTTCGGGCTTCGGCGTGGGCGTGATCGACGGCAGCGTCGCGGATCCGGCGCGCTCCGCGCTCCTGCCGCGCTTGGCCGAAGACATTGCGCTCTTCGATCAGCGCGGCTGCTTGAGTCCGCGCGTGCTGCTCGTGGTAGGCGGAGCCGACACAGCGCGCGCGATCGCCCGCTCGCTCGCCGACGAGCTATCGCGGCTCGAAGCGCGAGTGCCGCGCGGCCGCCTGGAAGCGCCCGAAGCTGCCGAAATCACGCGCTACCGCGACACCGCGAGCTTCACGGGCGAAGTGTTCGCAGCCGGGCTCGGCTTCGTGAGCGCGGGCAGCGGCGAGCAGTGGCTCTTGCCTCCGCCGGGGCGGAATCTGCACGTGTTGCCCACGAGCGACGTCCCGCGCAGCCTCAGCGCGCTGCGTCCGATGATCACGAGCTGCGCCTTCGCCGGCGAACCTGCGCTAGCGACTTCACTGCGCCGGTACCTCCCGGGCGCGCGGCTGTGTCAGTTCGGAGACATGCAACGCCCGCCGTTCGACGGCCCCGTCGATCGCCGCGACGTATAGCAACGCGAGGCTTCAGCTCGGGGTAGCAGCCTTGTCCGCGCGCTCTTTGGCGTGCTCGATGATCGGCTTGGCTTGCGCGCTGGAGAACCCGAGGTGCTCCGAGAGGTCGCGCAAAATCTTCTCTTCCGCCTTGGTCTGCCTGCCATCGGCGTGCGTGAGCAAGGCGGCGTGCGCCAAGAGCAGCTCGCGATCCGACGGCGCCAGATCGGAGAGCGGCACGTCATCCTTGATCGTGCGCTTCTTCTTCGCAAATTCCTTGATCTCTGCTTCGTCCTCTTCGCTCGCCCCGAAGGCCCAGAGCAAGCTGTCGATCATGCCGACCTCCGGCTCCTTGACGGTGCCATCCGCCCACGCAACCGCGACTAGGGATCTGACGATGTTCTTTTCAGAGGGGGTCATTTGACCGGAAACGATAGCCGAATTCCGATCACGACACGAGGCGCAGGCGCCGCCGGCCCCCCTCGAGCGGCGCGAGCGGGGACTGCGGCTGTCCGATCCCATTGCCCCCCACCACCACGCTCAGCGGGCCTTCGTGCGGCGGCAGCGGCAGGTGTTGGTTCTTGGCGTACACTGGGTGACGACCGCGGGTCTTGTACCACTCGGCGACCGTCGCGGTTTTCTTCATCTTCTCGATGATCTGACGGAAGCCGACGCCGGTGTTGTAAGCGCAGAACGAGATCTCCCCCATCTGCGTGCCGTACGGGATGATGCACATTTCGGTGCGCCGGAAGTCGTAGTTGAACAGATCCTGAAACCACATCCCGGCCACGAACAGGAAGCGCCACTCGAACTGGGCGGCGTCTCCTTCACTCTCGCCGACCTTGGAGCCGTTGGCGCCGATTTGGCTCAAGAACTGACGCGCGAACTCGGTGAAGCTGTAGCCCGCGGGCGCCTTCTCGGGGTTGAAATTCCGAAGCAGCGACAGCGCAATGCCGGTCACCGTTTGCGCGCGGGATTGCCCGGCGTCGGCAATGCCCTGTAGATCGAGCAGCACTTGGTCCAGGTTCAAGAACTGAGACACGGGCACCATCTGCTTGGTGCGCTTGTTGACCAAGAGCGCCGTGCCGATCCCGCAGTTGGGGTGGCAACCGCACTTCAAGGCCCCAAATTCCGCGCTTTGTCCGAGTAGCAGATCGACCACGTCGCTGAACGGGTTCATCGCGGAGAGCGGGAACCAGTCACGCATCGGCTCGGTCACGCCCGTTTGATCGTGCAGATCATGCACGAGATGGCTGAGCGTGTAGCGCTCGCGTTGGCGGCGCGCGTCGTCGACGTCTTCGTCGCGGCCGGTGAAGCTGACGGGCTGGAACGAAACCACCGTCACCTTGTCGGCGTTGTCGATCGCGAACTGCACGATCGGGCCGACCTGCTCGTTGTTTACTCCGTTGACCACCGTGACCACCAGCACGACGTCGATGCCTGCGGCGGCGAGGTTCTCGATCGCGCGCAGCTTCACGTCGAACAGGTTGCCGACTTTACGGTGGCTATTGGCTTCGTTCGTGACACCGTCGAATTGCAGGTAGCAAAGCCGCAGCCCGGCGCGCTTGGCGGCGTGGCAGAACTCCAAATCTTGAGCGAACATCACGCCGTTGCTGGCGCACTGAACGCAAAAATAACCCACGTCCCGCGCGTACTTGATCGATTCCAGGAAAAATGGGCTGAGCGTGGGCTCGCCGCCGGAGAACTGCACGCTCAGCTGGCGGCGTGGCTTCACGCTCAGGCTATCGTCCAGGATCTGCTTGATGTCTGCCCACTCCAGCTCGTGCACGAAGCCGACCTGATTGGCGTCCATGAAGCACGGATCGCACATCATGTTGCAGCGATTGGTCAGATCGACCGTCAGCACCGAGCCGCGGCCGTACTTGATGGTCGAGCTACCGTGGTTGCGCAGCTTGCTCTTCGGCGTCTCGAAATCACGCCCCGGGAACAGGCCCTCGATGCGGGCCATGAACGCTGGGTCGATGCTCATCACGTCCGAGAACTCACCGTGCTTGGGGCAGGTCTTGAGCATCACGACCTGGCCGTCCCGCTCCACGATGTCGGCCTTGATTTCGCCCGGGTTGCCTTCCACGAACGAGCGCAGGTCCTCCGCCCCGGAGAGCACTGCGTCTCGAACTTCTTTCACACAGCGCGGACACAGGGAGTCCGTACGCCGTGGCCAGCCGAGCTGTGGAGCCGTCCGTTCCTTCTTCCTGAGCAGCGGTGCCGGCGCCCACTTGGGCTGCAAGCGACCACCGGGAAAGCGCTCGTTGTACTTCTGGTACAACGGCCAGACACGATTGACGGCTTTGCCCACGAGCTTCTCGGTCTCGAGGGTGATGCGTTGCAAAGCCTTCTGCATGTCGGAGAGCATACACGTCCGTCGCTCGGCAAGAAGTGGGAATTCGAACCCAAATTGCCGATGAATCGCCCAAATTCGAGGGCAATTTGTCACGCTATTGGCGCATCGTGGCAGACGCGCACGGTGCCGTCGAACCGCGACCACCGCGTCGTGCGTAACGCACTCCGGCAATCTTTGCGTGGACGATGCTAGGCTCAGATTGATTCAAGCGCTCCGTCGCTCGAACGTGAGATCCATGCGCCCCTTCATCGTTGCCAGTGACTTGCACCTGTCGCCCGAGGCGTCCGCAGGCACGGTGCGGGACCTCGGGAAGCTGTTACACGCGCATCCGGGGCACGAGCTGATCCTCGCCGGTGACGTGTTCAACCTGTCCTGGGAGCCCGCGGAGCGTGACGCGGTGGATGCAGTGCTCGCCCTGTTTTCCGCGTTCCCCGAGCTGGGAGCCATGCTGCGTGAGCAGCTTTCGCACGGGACCCCGCTGACCCTGATCGCAGGCAACCACGACGCGGGCCTGCAGAGCCCCCAGCTGCGTGGCGCGTTGCTACACCGGCTCGACTTGAACCTCGACGCGCCGCTCACGATCGTCCCTTGGTTCGTGCGTCGCGGGAGCGTACACGTCGAACACGGCCATTTTTACGACCCGGACAACGCGCCGGCGCACCCGCTCGCGGAATGGACGCCCGAAACGGAACCGCTCGGCATCGCGCTGACCCGGCGCTTCGTGCGGCCGAGCGGCGCGTACCACTTTTCGCACGCGCACGAGACCACGCCGCTCGCCGGCATCGCCAAGGCCTTCCGAATCTACGGCGCCAAAACGCCTCTGATCATTGCGCAGTGGTTTCAGATCGCCGGAAAGCTGTGCCTGGAAGCGCGCGAGCAAGGTCGCTTCCTCGCCGAGGAGCGCGCCGGAGAAGCCGCGCTCTTCGAGTTCGCCCAGTTGGTCGAGCTCGATCCCGAGGTGCTCCACGCTTTGCTGCGAACGGGAGCCGTGCCCACGCACCGCAACTTCCGCGATACGTTCATGCGCCTGTATTTCGATCGCGTGTTCGCCAGCATGGGCCTGATGGCGAGCGCCGCGGCCTACCTCGCTTGGAAGAGCCGCGCCGCCGGCCTCGCGGGTTTGCTCGCCGGCTTGTACTTGATTCAATCCGTACAACGCACGGGCAACCGCTACGAAGATCTGCCCGAGGAACGCCTACGCACCGCCGCACAACGCGTCCGCGAGCTCACCGGCGCATCCGCGGTCATCTTCGGCCACACCCACCAAGTGGACGAAGTGCCCGGCTACGCAAACTCCGGCTCATTCGGCTATTCATCCCAGGCCCGTCCCTACGTCCACAGCGACGAACACGGTCAGCTGCGCGTGAAGCGAGTCTGAGCTCTCTCCCCCGTGCGCGTGCCGGTGCCCGTGCCCGGATCTTTCTACTCGCCATCCTCTCGCGTTCGGCCGACTCGAGGACTCGAGACTGAGAAGAAAGAGATTTTTGGTCGCCTCGCGGCAGTTCGCGTGCGCCAGTGCGTTACGGGCTGCGGTGTTCGATTTTCGGGGACCGGCTCGGGCTCGCTCAGGGAGCGGCTGCGCCCCACTGCACTGGCGCACGCGCGGCCCTCCGAGGCGACCCTCAAAAACCCTAAGGCCGAATGACTTGGGTCCCGGGCGGCGGAGTGAAATTGAATTCACCGCCGGGAGCCTTGGTATTGATCTCGGGATTCAGAAAATCGAAGCGGTTGCGGTTGCCCTGTGAATCCAGCAGAAGCACGCGGCGAACCTGGTACGTGTTGGCGTCGACGTACAGGATGATCGATTGGTACGAGGGCGAGGCTTCGAGGGGATCGCCGACGAGCACGTAGCCGCCTTCGAAGCCCATCTCTTTGGCGTCGCGCTTGGTGAACTTGAACGAGGTCTTCAAGTTGCCGCCGCCGACCAGGAACGAGAGCGCCGCGGGGTACTGGCTCTTGTCCAGCGGCTGCTCGTACATCTGCTTGTTCTCTTTTTCGTACACCTTCACCAACCGCCCGTCGGATACGACGCGGTTGCCGTTGTTGGTGTAGCGCCAGCTCATCTTGCCCGGCTTCTCGAACACGACCGAGCCCTGGCTGTTGATGGTCTTGTCGTAGGCGCGCACGCGATACTGCTGCTTGAAACCGGCGCGGAAGGTGTGCGAGCGATCGTAAAAGCCCTGCACACGCTCGGCGATCTGCTCCGCCGTCAGCGGCGCTGCGGCGTTGGGGGCGCGAGGCGCGGGCTTACCCTTGTCGTTTGCTCCGTCGGCATAGGCCGAGCTGAGCGGAGCGGCAGCGCCGATGAGTCCCAGAAAACCGAGCACGAATGAACGCCGAATCATGTGAGTCACCCTGGGTTTCGAATCACGGGCCGAAGCCCCGCTGAGGAAATGGCAGCTATCGCGAGGTCTGGCAATGATTCAGACGTTCCATACGCTGGAGTCCCTACAAAGCTTTCCACATCGCGCAGCTTTCCGTGGAGACTGGAAGAGCGCTTCGCAATGCCGCCACTACTCGAGAACGCTGCGCTGCGACGCGGCGTTCAGCGGATGCGCGAGAGCTTGGGCAGCTTCGGGCCGGTGGCGCGGGTGCGGCGCTTCTTGCCGAGCAGCGCGCGGAGACCGTTGGCCGTGACCTTGTTCTCGCCGCTGCCGTCCTTCGGGCGCAGAGCCTGGATCAGCGAGCCAATGCGCAGGTGAGTGATAGCCAGCGCGAGCGCATCCGCGGCGTCGGCGGGGGGCAGCGCGTCGAGCGCGAGCATGGCCCGGACCATCATTGCGACCTGGGATTTGTCGGCTTGGCCGGAGCCAGCGATGGTGCGTTTGACGCGCGCGGGCGGGTACTCGGCGATCTCGATGCCGGCGCGGGCCAGGAGCAGGAGGACCACGCCCCGCGCATGACCGAGCTTGGACGCGGCTTGCGCGTCTTTGTGAAAAAATAGGTTCTCGACCGAGCCCACTTCGGGCTGATGCCGTTCGATGACCGCCCCGAGCTCGACCTCGATACGCGCAAGACGCGTGGCGATCGCGGCCTTGCCGTCCAAATGAATCACGCCGTGAGCGACGTGACACAAGCGGTTCCCCTCACGCGAGACCACGCCCCAACCGAGATGGAGCGTACCGGGGTCAACGCCGAGAGCGAGCACCACGCTTGCATAGCGCGTTTGTCCGATCATGGAAAGCCGCGCCGTTATCCGCGCCGGGTTTTCGTGTAGTATTCGTGCGTGGTCGACCCGGACGTGATCGTGATCGGCTCGGGTCCGAACGGGCTCGTGGCTGCCAATACCCTGGCGCGGCGCGGCTTTCGAGTGCTGGTGCTCGAAGCCAACGCGCGGCGCCCCGGCGGTGCGCTCGGTTCCGAGGAGCTCACACTCCCTGGTTACGTACACGACGTCGGTGCTGCCTTTTTTCCGTTTGCGCGGAGCAGTCCCGCGTTCCGGGAGCTCGGCCTCGAACAAGCCGGTGTCGAGTGGCAGCACATGCCGATCGAGAGCTGCCATCCTGCGTTGGATGGCAGTTACGCCTGCATTGCGCGAGATGCTGCGGTAGCCGCGGCCCATTTCGGTTCCGCGCGTGACGGACAGACTTGGGGCAAGCTCGCGGCGTTCCACGCGCGGATCGAGCCGGGCCTGCTCGCGACGCTACTCGGCCCGTTCCCGAGCCTGAAGCCAGCGCTCAAAGTTGGCCCTTGGAGCTTGGCGCGTGTCGCTTGGTACTTCGCGCGGAGCGGCGGGAGCCTCGCACGTGCACTTTTCGAGAGCGAAGCAGCGCGGCGAGTGTTGCCCAGTTTGGGCCTACACGTGGACGTGGGACCGGAGGACTGGTTCGGTTCGGCTGTCAGCTACATGCTCGGGCTGACGGCCTCCACCGGGGGCTACGCCGTGCCCAAACGCGGCGCCCAGAGCATCACCAACGCGCTCGTGACGATGCTCGACGGCTGCGGCAGCCGTTTACGGCTCGCAGCGCCCGTTTCCCGAGTCGTGGTGCGTGAGGGTCGCGCAGTGGCCGTGCTGCTCGAGAACGGTGAAGAACTGCGTGCGCGACTCGGCGTCATCGCCGACACCGCGGCGCCCACGCTGTACTTGAAGCTGCTCCAAGACTCGGTCGTGCCAAACTGGCTGCTCCGCAGGATGCGCGGCTTTCGCCAGGGGTTCGGGACGTTCAAGGTGGACTATGCGCTCACCGGACCAGTGCCTTGGTCGAACGATCAAGCGCGCCAAAGCGCCGTCGTGCACGTGAGCGAGAGCCTCGCCGATTTAGCGCGATTTACCAGCGATATCCGCGCTGGGATAGTCCCGCGCGATCCTTACTTGGTGGTCGGGCAGCAAAGCTTGATCGATTCGTCGCGCGCCCCCCCAGGACACCATACCTTGTATTGCTACACGCACGTGCCGTCGCAGGTCGAAGGTGGCTGGGCTCGGCAAAGCGACGCGTTCGCAGATCAAGTCAGCGACCGCATCGAAGGGCTCGCGCCGGGATTCAAGGGACTCATCGAGGGTCGCCGTGTCACGACGCCGTCCGATCTCGAAGCCGGCAATGCCAACCTGATCGGTGGGGATTTGGGCGGAGGGACCAATGCCTGGCATCAGCAGCTGCTGTTCCGACCGGTGTTCCCGTACTTTCGCTACCGCACGCCGGTGAAGGGGCTGTACTTGTGCTCGAGCTACACGCACCCGGGCGGCGGAGTGCATGGCATGTGCGGCTACAACGCCGCGCAGGCCGCCGCGCGCGACCTCGGCTGACGGCTCAGTCGTGTTCGTATTTGCCGGGCGCGTCGGCGTCCAGCCGCACAGGGCGCTGTTCGCCGCGCGCCACGCGCTCGACCAACTCATCGACACACGCAAACAAGATGGAGTTGTCGCGCGAGGGATAGCTTTGCAGCTTTTCCTGATACAGGTCGACCTTGTCGAGGAAGTGTAACAACGGTTCGAGCTCGAGCTTGCGAGCCCAGGCGCCGTACCCCAGCTTCTCGAGGTAGCGCGCGTTCAGCTCTTGCTCGTACTGATGCGCGACCGGCACGGACAACAGCGGCACCTTGAGGCTCACGGCTTCGCTGAGCAGGCTGAACCCGCCGCCCGCGACGGCCGCGCGCGCCGTGCGCAAGTCGTCCAAAAACCCCATCTCCGAGAAGCCGCATAGAGTCACGTTGCCCTCTTGGCCCTCGCGACCCATGCCGTACACGCGGAAGCGATAGGGCAGCTTCTTCAGGGTGGGCACGAGGCTCTGATTCGTGGGTGAGGTTTGGTAAACGAGCACGTGCGCGCCCGGCTCACGCTTGGCCGCGATCACCTCGGGGCGCAGAATGGGCGGCACCAAGGTGGTGTACTTTTTGCGCACTTCGGGGAAGAAGAAGCTGGTCGCGAGGTAGTGATAAGCACCCGGCATTTTGATCTTTACGGCGAGGCGCGCGAGATCGAAATCGAAGCCTTTGCCCGCCGTCACGCTCTTGTCGTGCCGGCAGCGGTTGATCACCTGCATGTTATCGATGCTGACCACGGGCACGCGATGGTTGAGCCCGTACAGCGCGGCCCAAGATTCGAAGTCGCTGATCACCAATTCTGGCTTGAAGCCGCTCTCGGCCACGTCGCGATACACCTCGACGTTCTTTTTGATGCCTTTGGGAGCCTTGCGCAGGTTCTCGAACAAGCTCTTGGAGCGGTCGAGCGAATTGCCAAAGTAGCTCAGGGTGAGGCCGTGGATTTCTTGAATGCTGAGGTTCGGATAGCCCGCCAAGCGCTCGGTCAAGAAGCGGTGGGCGCGGCCCGATACGACCACGCGCAGCTCGTGCCCCGCGCGCAGCAAGTGCTCGAGCACCACGCGACTGCGCGTGGCATGCCCCATTCCCTCGCCCACGACTCCGTACAGAATGCGCACTTGCCGATACTCCAGGCTGGAGCATGCCAGCCTAGCGGCTGCTCTGGAACCGCATTTACCCGTCTCGACACGGTTTTTCGGCTCTCGGCGTGGGCGGGCGCCGCAGCCGCGCGGGCTTCGCTGGCCGTCGGCGGGCTGATGGGCTAGTGCCGCGGGCCCTCGGCCACGGTTGACCAGGCCAGCCCGGCGCAGCCGGCGTTCATTAGAGTAGGATGATTCAGTGACTCAGCAACAGTCCGCCGTGCTCAGCGGCAAGCAGCGCAGCTTCTTGCGCGCGCTCGCACACCCCCTCAAACCGGTCGTGCAGATTGGCCACGGTGGGCTGACCGACTCCGTGCTGACGGCCATCGACGGCGCGCTGCACACTCATGAATTGATCAAGGTGCGCGTCACCGGCAACGAGGAGCTATCCGCCGCGGAGCTGGCGCTCGAGATCGAGCAGCGCACGCGCTCGCAGGTCGCTCAGGTGATCGGAAAGACCCTGGTCGTGTATCGGGGCCGCAAGAAAGACCCGGTGATCGTGCTGCCCAAGGCAGGCGCAAAACCGGCAGCCAAAGCAAGCAAGGCCTCCAAGCAGGCCAAGTAGGGAGCCATGGGCGAGCGCATCGTACGCACACAAAAAGACGGAAACCTGGCCTGGCTCGATCTGGAGATGACCGGGCTCGACGCGCAGAACGACGTCATCTTGCAAGCGGCGTTGATCATCACCAATTCGGATCTGGCGCCGCTCGAAGAGTTCGTGTGCGACATCTGGCAACCGGACGAAGCGCTCGCGAGAATGACGCCGTTCGTGCGCGACATGCACGAGAACACGGGCCTCACCCCGCGCGTGCGGGCGTCCAAGCTCGACCTGGGCGCCGCCGAGCGCAAGTTGATGGAGCGCGTCACCGGTTGGTGCGCCTATGGCGCCATCTTGTGCGGCAACAGCATCGGCCAAGACAAGCGCTTCGTCGATCGCTGGCTGCCCGGTTTGAGCGGCTATTTGAGCTATCGCACGGTGGACGTGACGTCGATCAAGATCCTGGCCAAGCTCTGGTACGGCGAGGCGGGCGTGTTCCCCAAGCCCACCCAGGGCGAGCACGACGCCCTGGTCGACATCAAAAATTCGATCGCCGAGCTCTCATTTTATCGGCAGCTGTTGTTCAAAGCCAAGCTCTGAGCCGTCACTGCGCCCGCGCCACCACCGCGGGTGTCGGCGCGAGCGCGCGCGCTTTGGCCAGTAGAGACACGAACTCGTGCCGGTCGCCCGTGACGTCCGAGCCGAGCGCGCCTTGCGCCAAGCTGCGCGCCGCCTCGAGCGATGCACCCGACAGCTCCGGGGCACCACGCAGCACCAAGGCAGCCTCGGCCACGGCCGCGCTGAACCGGAAGTCCGCCGAGGTCTGATCGAGCGGGAGGCCAGCGTCGACCACGACCCGTGAAAACTTGGTGCTCACGTCCGACGTCGGCTGCTTATAGCGAATGTTGACCGTGAGCAGCTCGTTGCTGGCCGCCGCAGCGGCGACGCCCGGCGCGGTTTGGTACTTCAACGGGTCTACCTTCGGCGGCGCGGCCTTCTCACCTTTGGGGACCACCTCGTACAAGGCGGTGACGGCGTGGCCCGCGCCGATCTCGCCCGCGTCTTTCTGGTCGTCGTTGAAGTCTTCTTTCGCCAGGAGCCGGTTTTCGTAGCCGATCAGCTTGTAGCTGGCGACCCGAGTCGGGTTGAATTCGACCTGCAATTTGACGTCTTTGGCGATCGTGATCAACGTCGACCCGGCTTCCCGCACGAGCACTTTGCGCGCTTCGGCGAGCGAGTCGATGTAGGCGTAGTTGCCGTTGCCCTTGTCGGCCAGCATCTCCATCGTGCTGTCCTTCACGTTGCCCTCACCGAAGCCGAGCACCGTCAAGAACACGCCGGATTTTCGTTCGGTCTCGATCAGCCGCTGTAGCTCGCCTTCGCT
This sequence comes from Myxococcales bacterium, assembly GCA_040348785.1. Taxonomy (GTDB): domain Bacteria; phylum Myxococcota_A; class Polyangia; order Polyangiales; family Polyangiaceae; genus PMG-095. The sequence continues at coordinate 141,977 of JBEQTH010000103.1, forward strand.
GGACGTGCCCACGTTGAAGTCGCCATCGGTGGCCAAGATGACGCGGTTGATGCCGCCCTTTTTGAAATGCTGGCGCGCGGTTTCGTACGCCAAGCGAATGCCGTCGCCGCCGTTGGTCGAACCGCCCGCTTCTAGCCGACCGAGCGCGTCGAGCACGCGCTTGCGATCGCTGCCCGTGGTCGCGGGCAATGCCAAGCCCGACGCCCCTGCGTACACGACGATCGAGATCGTGTCCTGCGCACGCAGGTTCTCGGCCAACAGCGCGAGGCCGCGCTTGAGCAGCGGCAATTTGTTGGCGGGCATCATCGAGCCCGAGACGTCGGCCAAGAACACGAGGTTGCGCGCCGGAGTCTCCGCTTGCGAGATTTGTTGGGTCTTGAGGCCCAAACGCACCAGCCGATGCGCGGCATTCCAGGGGCACGCCGAGACCTCGCTGGTCACCGAAAATGGCTCTTTTGCCACGGGTTCCGGGTAGTCGTAACCGAAGTAGTTGAGCCACTCTTCGACCCGAATCGCGTCTTTCGGCGGCAGCGTGCCGTCGTTCAAGAAGCGCCGCGCGTTGCTATACGAGGCCGTGTCGACGTCGATCGAGAACGTGGACAGCGGCTGATCGGCGACATTCAAGAACTTGTTCTCCGCAACGTGTGCGTAGTTCTCGGTGTTGAATTCTTCGTCCCGCGCAAGAGACGGCATGGGCGAGGCGTGATTGCCGCTGAGGCGGCCAACCGAAGCAGAGCTCCGCGCGGCAAGTCCTCCGCCACCGGAGCCGATGCCACTCAACCCGAGCCCGGCGGCGCCAAACGCGACGGAGGGCGCGGCTTTCGCGGCAGCAGCGCGAGGGACACCTGGCGCGGACGGAGCCGCTACCGTGGCGGCAGGCGGCGGCGCGAGTGAGGGCGCTACTGCTGCCTGATCGCGCGTGGGCTCCGCGGGGGCCAGCTCCAGCGGCGCGTTCGAATCCTGACGCTGCGCTACGCTGCCCTGGGCGACTGTTTCATGCTTGCCTTCGAAGGCACGCACCACCGGCGGCTTGCCGTTCGACTGTTCGTGCGTAGGCAGGGTTTGCGAGCACGCGCTGGCCAAGAGCAACAGCAGCGCCGAGCGGCCGAGGATGGAGCGACTCAAGGCGCGGCGAGCCGCGCGCGGGGGCTGGACGACGATCATGTGTGATGTGACGCCGCAGCACCGGGAAAGTTCTCCCGCGCGCCATCGATTCCGAAGATTTCGGGTAAGCGCCGGAAATCCCTAGTATTCAAGAAGCTAGGGAAGCTCTGCGCCTCCCTAGCGTAGCAGCGCCACCTCGACAGCAGCGCTACTCGAGCGAGTCGATTAAGCCCGCGGGCGCCGCAAGGTGACGAAGGCGCCCAGGGCGCCGATCACCGCAAACAGCAGGTTCGTGGAATTACCACCCAACAAGCCGGCATGTCGTTCGGCGGTCAGAGTTCGCTTGGCAGACCTGAGCTCGGCGAGCTCGCGCTTCAACGTGTCGAGCTCATGTTGCTGCTCTTGCACGGTCTTGCTCAACGGGCTGATCTGTTGTTGTTGCTCTTGAACCGCCTTGACCAACGGCACCACGAACGCCTCGTACGACATGCGGTAGCGCTCTTGTTCGCTCGCTGGTTTCACCACGCCGCTGAAGTCGTAATCCACCGACTGAGCGGCAGCGTCGACCTCCTGGGCCAAGAAGCCCGTCTGCTGCTGCTTCCCTTTCGCTTCGCGGCCCTCTTGGGTGTCCGGATCGGATGAGTCGACACCCGCCAGGGTATCGAGCTTGTCCATGTCCCACTTGAAGGTCACCGGTCGCAGGCGCGTGATGAACGCGAGCCCCGGCACATTTTCTTTCACGTCACGCTTCAGGCGCTTGTCTGAAAAAACGGTGAAGGGCGTGGTCGGGTTTCCGATCTTGGTGACCGAGCTATTGCCGATCACGATCTGATTGCTCGCCGTGACCGTCGCCCCATTGCCGAAGGCGCCAGTATTGGTCAGCCCCGAGGTGGACGGACCCGCGTTGTAACCGACGGCCGTATTGCTGCCGCCAGTGGTGTTGTTCTGCAAAGCATTCAAACCCACGGCGGTGTTGTTCGAACCGGTGGTGTTGGCGACCAGCGACTTGTAGCCAGTGCTGGTATTGCCGTTGCCCGTGGTACTTGCCACGAGCGCAGAGCCGCCGGTCGCGGTGTTCTGGGTACCCGTCGTGTTCTTGTTCAGCGCTGACGTACCCAAGGCGCTGTTCGAGCCGCCGGTCGTGTCCGAGTACAGGGCCGCGGCGCCGAGCGCAACGTTACTACTGGCCGTGGTCGCACTGTACAGGGCGATGTAGCCGACCGCGGTGTTCGAGGCGCCGGTGGTGTTCCGGTTCAGGGCCGACGAGCCGGTCGCGGTGTTTTGGCTGCCGGTGGTGTTGTTGTAGAGCGCGTAGGCGCCGGTGGCCGTACCGTAGTTGCCGGTCGTATTCAGGGCGAACGCCTGCATGCCGAGCGCTACGTTGTCCTTGCCCGTGCTGTTGGTGCCGAGCGCATCGTAGCCGAGCGCAGAGTTTTCTACGCCCGTGGTGTTGGCCATGAGCGTGAGCGAACCCACCGCCGTGCCGTAGTTGCCGGTGGTGTTCGCCTCCAAAGCGGAGGTGCCGACCGCGGTGTTGTCGCCACCGGTGGTATCGGCCGATAGAGCGGCAAAGCCGAGCGCGGTATCGTCATTACCGTTGGTGCTGGTCTGGAACGAGTACGCACCGTAGGCGGTGTTGTAGCTGCCGGTCGTGTTGCCCATCATGCTCTGCACGCCGGCCGCGGTGTTGAGCTGACCGGTGGTCGTGTTCATCAAGCATTGGTAACCGAGCGCCGTATTTCGGTAGCCGCTCGTGTCGGCGTACAGCGCTTGATAACCGACGGCGGTGTTGGCCGACCCCGTGGTGTTGTACAGCGAAAGCGCGCCCACTGCGGTGTCCCACCCGCCTTCGCTATTGAAATACAGGGCCTCGTAGCCGAGGGACGCGTTGTAGAAGCCGGCGGTGTTGTTGCCGCTCGCCGAATACCCAACCGCGGTGTTGTAGCTGGCAACGTTGCCGTACAGGCTGTAGGCGCCGACCGAGACGTTCTGACTGCCCGAATCGTTGAGAGCAAGGGCGTAGAACCCGGCAGAGGTGTTCTGTTGCCCGGTCGTCGTGTACTCACCCGCGCCAAAGCCAAAGCCCGAGTTGGCCCAGCCGGTCGTGTTGTTGTAGAGCGAGTACATGCCGAAGGCGGAGTTCTCGTAGCCCGAAGTGTTGTAGAGCATCGTCGCGTAACCGAACGCCGAGTTGTAAAACCCGGTCGTGTTTTTGAGCATGCATAGGGAGCCGTACACGCTGTCCTGACTGCCCGTGGTGTTATTGACGAACGCGTTCGCGCCTTGAACCGTGTTGTCGTACTGCGCGTGCGCGTTCGCCGCGACGAGCAAGCACGGCAAAACCAAAACCGATGTAAAGCGTGCGACCCTATAGCTCTTCATTTTTTCCCTATCGCCCTTTGAGCTTGCGCTCGTGTTTGCAGCCCACCGCCGCCCCGAAGCTCCGTTCGGTATCACGTCACATTGGCGAGAAGCAAGCGGCGCATGTGTGGCTGACCGCGACGCGACCTGACTGCGTCAGCTGTATTTGCGACGGGAAGGTGAAACGCTGTGCGGACGAACACATGTCATGAGCGCGCCACATCTACGAAACGCGGCGCCGGGTGCGCACGGCCGTGCGCACCCGCGTGCGGAGCGCGAATCGACCGCGCGCTCCTAGGTCCGCGCGGGCTACTCCCGCACCGAACCGCGGCTCACTGCGTTTCGATGCCGCAGCAGCCGTACAGGCAGCACCCGCTGCCCAAAGTGCACACCTGGGTCTTCGTGGTGCAGGTGTGCACGCTGCAGACCTGGTAACTGCACTTGGTTCCGATCGGGGCGATTTGCGGTGTGGCAACCCCCGTTTGGCAATCGAGATCGGAGCAGCAGCATTTGGCACTGCAGCCGGAGCTCGAGCACTTGTGCGTCTTCGTATCGCACACGTCGGTCGTGCACTCGTTCTGGTCGTCGCAATCCGAGTTGCTCAAGCAACCGAGGCAGCCAAGCTTGGTGTCGCAGATCGGAGTGCTGGTCGAGCAAGCGCTGTTGTCTGCCGCGTGGGAGCACACCCCACCGTTACAGGTGTCTTTGGTGCACGCGATCTGGTCGTTGCAGTCCGTATCGGCGCAGCAGGCCTTGCACCCGTCACTGCAGCACTTGAGATCTCCGCAGTCGCCGAAGGTGCATTGGCCCGCGACACACTTGGCGTTCGTCTGACACGCGCTCGTGGCCTTGCAATCGCCGTCTTTGGCGCACTCCGCGTTCTTGACGCAGCTCTTGGCGTTGGCATCGCAATTGGTGCCCGCGGCGCACGAATCAGTATGCCCGCAGGTACCTTGGGTGCACGAATCCTTGGTGCAGCTCACACCGTCGTCGCAATCGCCCGCCGAGCAACACTTTCCGCAGGTGGCTGACGACTTGTCGCCCGACGGGCAGCACTGTTGGCCATCCGCGCACAGCGCCTTGTGCTCGCACTTGTTGCCCGCGCAGGAGTCCGTGGTGCAAGGATCCTTGTCGTCGCAGTTGGAGTCCGAGCAGCATTCGGCGCAGCCGACCCCCGGACAGCACAGCGCGCTGCCTTTGCACTCGGTCGGCGTGTGGTCACACAAGGATGCCGTGCACGCGTCGTCCGTGCAGAAGTCCCCGTCGTCGCAAGCGGTGGCATCGGCGCACGACTCCTTGACGCGGCAATCGGCGCTGGCCGAGCAATACTCGGTGGCCGCGCACAACGAGTTGTTCGGCGAGTGACTACAGCTACCCGCAAAGCATTGGTCGTCGGTGCATTTGACGCCGTCGTCGCAATCTTGCGAGTCACAGCACTCACCGCAGGCGCCATCACAGCATTTTTCGGTCGCGCCGCACTTGGGGGCGCGCGTACAAGCGCCGTCGGCACCGCACTGATCGACGGTGCAGGGGTCGCCGTCGTCGCAGTCCTCGGGGCCTTGGCAGGCCATCTTGTGCTCGAGCGAGCCGCCCGATGCGCCGCTGCCGTTGCCGCTGGCTCCGGCGTTCGCCGTGTCACCACCTGCGGCACCACCGGCCGTGAATTGCCCGCCACCGCAGGCATAGGCGGTGAACGAACAGAGCGCGAGCATCAGGCTCACGCGCAACCAGTGGCTGTAGCGGCTGGGTTTCACGGCGAAGGGCTCCCTGAAAGGTAAGCTCGGACTATAGCAACCTTCCTCTAGAAATCGACGTGCGCCGCCGACGCGAGCCAAGCCCGAGTGCAATTTTCGCAGCTGAAGGTTCCGCACACACCCTGTACTCGAGCCGCACCGCGCGCCTTAAGTTCCGCGACGGCGGATCCGTACGATCAACGTGGCCATTTTGGCCTCGGCTCCCTCCTTCGCCCCGCCTCGTACGCTCATGAGCGCTCCCAAACCTAGCAACGACCCGCTCTATCGATTGCTGCGTGACGAAGAGATTGCCGCATTCAACAAGAAGCGGGTCACGGGCGCGAGCTACGACTTTCGCGGCTGCAGCTTCCGCGGCTCGGACTTGCGCGGGCTCGATGCTGCGGGCATCGACTTTCGTGACGCTTACTTTCGCGATGCCGATCTGCGGGGTGTCGACTTGCGGGGTGCCCAGCTGGAAGGCGCGAGCTTGGGCTCGGCCAAGATTTCTGGCGTCTTTTTTCCCGATGACATCGCGCCGGAAGAAATTCGGCTTTCGGTCGAGTTTGGCACGAGGCTGCGCGCGATCCGACGCCGCGACGGCTGAGCACGGTTCGCAGTCGCCGTTTCGGCCGTTTCCTCGTTGGCGGAACGCCAGATTCGAGCGCAGAATGCCGCGCCGAATGCCCCCTGCCGCCCAACCGCTGAGCGTGGAGTACGTCCGGGAGCCGGGCGTCTTCGAATCGCTCGACCGCGAGCTGCGTGAGCTGATCTCGGGCTGCTTCCCACAGCCGCGGAACGCCTTCTTCCGCGAGCGGCGCTACGCGCACGAGATGCCCGTGCATCGGTACTTGTTGCGGGATGGGGCAGCGCGCTTGGTGGGTCATCTGGCAGTCCACGAGAACGTCGTCGGCGTCGGCAAAACGGATCTCACCGTCGGCGGCATGGCAGAGATGTGTGTGCACGAGTCGCAGCGCGGCAGCGGGCGCGCCAAGGAGCTGCTCGCGCTCGCCCACCAGGGGCTCCTCGCTCGCGGTATCGATTTCGCGTTCCTGTCCGGCGAGCCCGAGCTGTACACGTCGAGCGGCTACCGCGCGCTCGGCGCCGCGATTCGCCGCTTCAATCCGGTCGAGCAAGCCTTCGAGACGGGGCCGATGCGCGTGGCGCTGTACAAGCCGCTCAGTGCCCGCCCCTGGTCGGAGGGCCCGCTCGACCTCCGCGGGCCGATGTTTTGAGCGAGATGAACCACGAATCGGTCGAGGCAGCCGCCCGCGAGCTCGCCCAAAAAGTGGCCGGCCCGCTGTCGGTCGGCGAACAACGGGCGTGCGAGGCAGAACTTTCTGAGCTGCGCCTGACTTGGAAACGCAACCCGAGCGCGTTCTCGCCCGACTTGCTTGAGATGCTGAAAAGAATCGCCAGCTCCCTCGCGGCAGGTGCCGTCGCGCACAAGCAGAGCAATCCGGTCGCCGTGCTGAAAGAGTGCTTTGGCTACGACGCCTTCCGACCGGGTCAGCGTGAAATCATCGATACGGTGCTGAGCGGACGCGATTGCATCGGTGTCATGCCAACAGGCGCCGGAAAATCGATCACTTATCAGATCCCAGCGCGCATCCTGGGTGGCGTGACCCTGGTCATCTCCCCGTTGATCGCGCTGATGAAGGATCAAGTGGATGCCATGACCGAGGCCGGCGTGCGCGCTACCTACCTGAACTCGACGCTCAGTGTGGAGGAGCGCCGGGCGCGCGTGTCCGAGCTGCGCGCCGGGCGCTACGAGCTTTTGTACTGCGCCCCCGAGGGGCTCGAGGCATCGGTCGGGCGCGCGCTCAGCGAAATCAAATTGAGCTTGATCGCGGTCGACGAGGCGCACTGCATCAGTCAGTGGGGGCATGATTTTCGCCCGGCATACCGCAACCTTTCGGGGATGAAGCAGCGCTTCCCCGACATCCCCGTGTTGGCGCTGACCGCCACCGCCACGCCACAAGTCACGGCTGACATCGTGCAGCAGCTCGGAATGCGCTCGCCCGCGCGCTACCGTGGCTCGTTTTTCCGCCGAAACCTGAGGCTGCATGCGTTCGCCAAAGGCGAAGCGCTCGGCCGCACGGCAAAAGAGGCGGCGCTGGCCGTGGCGCGCAGCCGGCCGGGGCAAAGCGGCATCGTGTACTGCTTGTCGCGCAAGACGGTCGAGGGCACGGCCGAGTTCTTGAAGAAGCACGGCGTACGCGCCGGCTTCTACCACGCCGGGATGGACGCCGAGCTGCGCTCCAAAGTCCAGGACGCCTTCCAAAACGACGAGATTGACGTAGTCGTGGCCACGATTGCGTTCGGTATGGGCATCGACAAGTCCAACGTGCGTTTCGTGGTGCACCACGACATGCCGCGCTCCGTGGAAGGCTACTATCAAGAGCTGGGGCGCGCGGGCCGCGACGGCTTGGAGAGCGATTGCGTGCTGCTTTACTCGTGGTCCGAGGTCAAGGCCTACGATCGCTTCGCCGACGCCAGCGAAGACGACGCGCAGGCCGACCGCACACGCAACCAAGCGCGCGAGGTGTTCCGCATGGCCGAGACCCGCACCTGTCGCCACGCCCAGTTCGCCGCCTACTTCGGGGAGGATTTGCCGGCCTGCGGCACATCGTGCGACGTGTGCGCGAGGTTCGAGCTGATCCTCGGTAAGCCGCCCCGAGCGACGGCCGAAGAGCGGGCCCAAGCGCGCGTGGCTCGTAAACGTGAGCGCTCCGAATCCACGCCGCCCAGCGCCCTCGACCCGGACTTGTCGCTCTTCGATCGCCTGCGCGCGTTGCGCAAGGAAATCGCTCGCGAACGCGGCGTTCCGCCGTACGTCGTATTTTCCGACGCCACGCTGCTCGAGATGGCGAGCTCCCGCCCGCGCACCAACGCTCAAATGCTCGCCATCTCCGGGGTCGGCCCAACCAAGCTCGAGCACTACGGGCAGCGCTTCTTGGAGCTGCTCGCTGGTTAGCGCTTACGCGCCGCGCAGTCGAACTCGGAACACAGCGCCGATCGGCGCGGGCCCGAGCGTCACGGTCCCGCCCATGCGACCGACGGCGTGATGGACCAGGACGAGGCCGAGCCCGGTGCCGCGCTCGCCTTTGGTCGTGAAGAAGGGATCGAAGATGCGTTGCCGAATGGCGAGCGGCACGCCCGGACCGTTGTCGCGCACGGAGATGCGGGCCTCCAACGCGGCGCGATATACGCGCACCAGGATGTGCGGATTGGGCGTGTCGCGCGTGGCGTCGACCGCGTTCTGAATCAGGTTCACGAGCACCTGCTCGAGCAGGGCGCAGTTGGCGAAGCCGCACACGTGGACGTCGCCTGCCAGCTCGATGCGCACGCCGCTCGAGTGCAGCGCGCCGACGGCGCGTTCCGCGCAATCCCACAGCATCACCCGCTCCAGCTCGGGTGGCGCGCCACGCACGAGCGCAGTCACAGCGCCCATCACGTCCCGGATTCGGCGCAAGGCGATGGCTACGTCGTCGACGGCAGCGCTCCGCTCTTCCTCGCCCAAGCGTTGCGTAATCTCGGTCTCGCGTAGGCACTCGATGCTGGCCAGCGCGGCGGCCAATGGATTTTTGATCTCGTGCCCGATGGTGGCCAGCACCGACTCCAGGATCGTCGCCGGCACGTTGCCGCGTTCAGAATCGAACACGTGATTCGGCCTGCGTTGTAGCTCGTCTTGAGTCCGGAAGCGCCGCATACAGAGCAACACGTCGGCCGGCGAAAGGGGGCGGCGCAGCGTGAGCGCGGCGCCCGCAGCGAGCGCAGGACCTTCGGCCTCGTCGGGGCCGAGCAAGGCCAGGACCATCATGATCGACTCGGCGCCGTTGATGCGTTGCATCAACTCGAGCGCACCCGGCACGGCCGTCTCGATCAGCGCAAAGCGCGGCAGGAAGGCCAGTGACTCGACACCCGTGGTGTCGGCGACCGGCACGATCGAAAACCCGGCAGCTGCCACCGCGGCTAGGGCTGGCTCGAGATCATCTCCCGCGCGCGCCACGAGCAACACCGAAGACTCGAACAGCTTGAACACGCCGCTGTCGGTTTCGTCAGCGGCGAAATCGAGGCGAGCATCGCGCAAGGCAGGCGGCGGGCGCGATCGTGGGGTGGTCACATCGAGCGGGCTGTTCATGGCTGACGCTTGAGGGCGTATCGTTGCAGAACGGCACACATCCCTAGTGGGTTAAGCGACAATCAAGAACCGTGACGAAGACGCTACGATCGCGGCCCAGCTGAGCCCTGCACCAGCCGCTGGAGCTGGGTTGCGTACAGTGCAGGGTCGAGTGGGAGTGTCACGGTTTGCTCGGTAATTGCCGAGTAAATCATGGCATTGGCAAGCTCGACGCTGGCCATCCCCTCCGTCGCGGGGGCGATCAGCGCTTCACCCTGGAGGATTGTTGCGACGAAGTTCGTCAGCACGGCGCGCCGCGGGTTCTCGAGCGTCGGAAACGTGAGCAGCTCTTCCGTGGTGGGGGGGAGGGCGTTGCGGCCCGGGTTTTCGACGATGTAAGCGGAAGCGGGCGCGGCGTTACGCGTGAAGCCGAGCCCCTGCGCATCGAGCACGACTTTCCCGAGGTCGCCGCTGACTTCCAAGCGATTCGTGCCAGGCGCTTCGCCGGTCGAGGCGATGAAGACGCCGTTCAGACCGTCCGCGTAGTGCAAATAAGCGGTCACTTGGTCCTCCACTTCGATCGCGTGGAAGCGGCCAAAGCCGCAGAACGCGTGCACTTGGCGCGGCATGCCGAAAAGCCACTGCCAGAGATCGAGCTGATGCGGGCATTGATTGAGGAGCACGCCGCCGCCCTCCCCGCTCCAAGTGCCGCGCCAATCACTGTCCTTGAAATAGGCGTCGCTGCGAAACCAATGCGTGCTGAGCCACGAGATGCGGCGCAGCCGGCCGAGGGCGCCCGAGCGCAGCAGCGCGCGCAGATGCAGAACCGCCGGATCGATCCGGAAGCTGAGCATTTCGGCGAACACCTGCCGCGGGTCCGGCCGCTGCTCGTAGGCTGCGATCATCTTCAGACAGTCGGCCTTGTGCACCGCGAGCGGCTTCTCGACCAGCACGTGAAGGCCAGCGTGCAAGGCTTGGATCGCCAGTGGGGTGTGCGCGTAGTGAGGGGTGGCGATGAGTAAGGCTTCGACTGCGCCGGATGCGATCAGGTCCGCCCCCGAGGCGAAGGGCCGCGCCTCGGGGAACGCGGCGAGCGCGGACGGTTTCGTATCCGCCACGGCGACGAGCGCCGCTCCCGGCACGCGACCGGCGGCGAGCTCGCGAGCATGCGCCGAGCCCACGTTGCCGACTCCGGCGATGCCAACCCGCAACGGGCCAGGTTCAATGCGGTTTCGCGGCTCGGGCACGCGACATTTACTCTCGGAGGCTGGCAAGTCACAAAGGTTTCGCGCATCCGGGCTTGCAAAAGCCGCTCCGAAGCCCGATGACCATGAACCTGATGGAACGCGTCGACTATTTGGTGATTGGCGGGGGCAGCGGCGGGCTCGCATCAGCGCGCCGTGCGGCGACTTACGGGGCGCGCGTCGCCGTGGTCGAATCTGGCGCCCTCGGCGGCACCTGCGTCAACGTCGGCTGCGTCCCCAAGAAGGTGATGTGGAACGCGAGCGAGATCGCGGAGACGCTCGAGGTTGCCGCGGGTTACGGCTTCGACGTCGAAGTTCGGGGCCGTGACTTTGCCGGCTTGCGCCAGCGGCGCGAGGCCTACATCGAGCGCATGCGTGGTGTTTACGACAAGCACCTGACCAAGGACGGCGTACAGCTGATCCGAGGCCGGGCCAAGATCATAGGTCCGCACGAGGTGCAGGTCGGCGATCGTGTCATCAGCGCCAATCACGTGCTGATCGCTACCGGGAGCTCGCCGATCCTTCCGGATGTTCCGGGCGTCGAGCTCGGCTCGAGCTCGGACGGGTTCTTCGCTTTGGAGGCGCTGCCCAAGCGCGCCTTGATCGTGGGCGCGGGCTACATTGCCGTCGAGCTCGCGGGCGTGCTGCGCGGTTTGGGCAGCGAGGTGACCCTAGCCATGCGCAACGAGCGCCCGCTACGCGGCTTCGACAGCATGCTGGGTGACGCCTTGCGCGAGGCGATGGAGCAGAGCGGCGTGCACGTTCGGCTGAGCAGCCGCGTTGCCAGTCTCAGCTCGAGGCCAAATGGTGAGCGCGTCGCCACGCTCAGTGACGGGCTCACGTTGCCGCCCGTCGACGCGGTGTTTTGGACCATCGGGCGCCACGCGAACACCGCCAATCTAGGTCTAGAATCAGCCGCAGTGCGCGTCGATCCAGAAGGGCACATCGTAGTCGACGAATGGCAGAACACCACCGCCCCCGGCGTGTACGCCATCGGGGACGTGACGGGTCGCGCCACGTTGACCCCCGTTGCGATCGCCGCCGGCCGCCGGCTTTCGGATCGCCTGTTCGGGGGCAAGTCCGAAGCCAAGCTCGACTACGAAGACATCCCGAGCGTGGTGTTCAGCCATCCGCCCATCGGGACCGTCGGTCTGAGTGAAGCCGACGCACGCGCCAAGCACGGGGACGCCGTCAAGGTGTACAGCACGCGCTTTACCAACATGTACTACGCGGTCTCCGAGAAAAAAGCGCTGACCCACATGAAGCTCGTGTGCGTCGGGCCGGAAGAGCGGGTAGTCGGGGTGCACGTGATCGGGCGTGGCGCGGACGAGATCATCCAAGGCTTCGCCGTGGCCGTGAAAGTGCGCGCCACCAAGGCGGACTTCGATCGCACGGTCGCCATCCATCCGACGGCCGCTGAAGAGCTCGTTACGATGCGTTGATCTCACCGGGGCTTTCGCCCCGGAAGTTCACTCACCGGGACTTTCGCCCCACGACCCCGCGCCTGCTTCGGAGGCTGATGGTGCAGCGCACGCGCCAAATACTTCGCGCTACCTCGTTCGCGCTGCACTAGTCTGCAGTCGAATGCGGATCTTGAACATCGGCATCGTCGGCTGTGGTTTCGCCGGCGCGGCTACCGCGGCACTCTTGGGGCGCGCGGGCCACCGAGTCACTGTGTATGAAGAGTTCGACGAGCCCGCAGCGGTGGGCGCGGGCATCATCTTGCAGCCGACGGGTCTGTCGGTGCTCGCAGAGCTGGGCGTGCTCGGCCGCGTGCTCGAGCGTGGCTCGCGGCTGGAAGCGCTGCAGTGCGTGACTCCGCGCGGGCGCCCGATTTTTCAGCTCGATTATGCGGATTTGGCCCCGGGCCTGTTCGGCCTTGGCATGCACCGCGGCGCGCTGTTTCAGATCTTGCACGAAGCTGCAGTGCAAGCGGGCGCCAAGCTGCGGCGCTCGACCAGCGTTGCGCGCATCGTCGAACGGCCCGGTCGGGCCGAGGTGCTGGACGCGACGGGCGAGATCATCGGTGAGCATGACCTGGTCGTCATCGCCAACGGCGCGCGCTCGGATCTTCGCCGTCAGAGCGGGCTCTTGGTGCGCGATCAGCCGTACCCATTCGGGGCCTTGTGGTTCGTGGCTCGAGATCCGGAGCGCCTCTACCGCCAGCGGCTGCGTCAGATCTCGGATGGTACGCGCTACATGCTCGGGCTATTGCCGACCGGGCTCGGCCCGAGCGGTGGTGTTACGGACGAGCACCGGGTGAGCCTGTTTTGGAGCATTCGGATGGATCGCGTCGACGCGTTTCGACGTGAGGGGCTCGCCGCGTGGAAGGCGCACATCCTGCGCTTCGAACCGGACGCGGCGTTCGTGCTCGATCAGATCGAGCATGTCGAACAAGTGCTGAGCGCGGGCTATCACGACGTGGTGATGTCGCACTGGCACACGCGGCGCCAAGTGTTCGTGGGTGACGCCGCGCACGCCATGAGCCCCCAGCTCGGGCAAGGCACGAACCTCGCGCTGCTCGACGCGCGCACGCTGTGCGCAGCGCTTCTGGAATCCGTCCCGCTATCGGTGGCGCTCGAGCGATACACCCGGAGGCGACGCGATCACCTCGACTTCTATCAATTCGCATCGCGCTGGCTCACGCCGCTCTTCCAATCCGATCTGCAAGCGTTCGGCCCCGTGCGGAATTTGGCCATGAATTTCGCCTGCGCCTTACCGTTTCTCCGGAGCGAGATGCTCCGCACCATGTCCGGCATCAAGCGCGGGATCGTGCGTCCGAGCTTGGAGCTTGCGCCGATCCTACAGGCCTTGCCGCGCGCTTTGGACGACGCTTGAGGCACAGTCGCTCAAGCACACACACGCCTCTCAGATCGCACGCGCCAACACGATTAGCTGCGGCGAACGCGCCGTAAATCGACGCCCCGAGAAGTCCCCGAAGCGCGCTCGAACCGCGAAGCCCGCGCGCCCGAGCAAGGCGTCGATCTCGTCGGCCAAGTAATAGCGTTGCGCAATGCTGATCTCACGGCCCGGGACTCGCCCGCGCGCCACGTACTCGTAGTCGACATCGATGCGTTGCTGAGCGCGGCGCACTCGAGAATGCTCGAATACGTCCCAGGTTTGCCCCGCGTGCCACAAAGTGACGACCGGTTCGCGCTCGTCCGCTCGCTCTCGCACCGCGGCCAGGCGGTGAAACGGTTCGGCATTCCAGACGTCGAGCGCGAGCTCACCGCCGAGCACGAGCGCAAGCCGCGCCGCCCGAAAGCAGGCGAGCGCGTCCTTCTTCGTCAGCAAGCAGTACAGCGCATTGTACGGCAAGAGCACGCGCTCCACCGGCTGGGCGAGCTCGAAGTCACGCATGTCACCGTGCAGCAAGCGCACAGTACGCCGCTTGAGTGCCGGAAGCGCGCGCAAGTTGCGTCGCGCCAGCGCAATCATTTCCGGATCTAGCTCGAGCCCTATGGCTCGGCGCTTGCTCTGCGCCAGCGCCTTCAAAACCCGGCCATAGCCCGAGCCCAGCTCGAGCACGCTCTTCGCGCCGCGACACACGCGCCGATAAAACGCGACGTCCCCCGCATTACCGCGGTGGGTCAGCGCGTACAGCTCGGCGCTCACTCGGCCCGCTTGAGCTCGAGCTCTTCCCAACGCAGCGTGAGCTCGTCGACCTCGGCTTTGGCTTGCTCCAGCTGAGCCGTCACAGTAGCGACCTCTTTGCCGCCCGCGGCGTACGTCTTGGGATCGGCCAAAGTTTGGCTGAGCGCGGCCACGCGCTGTTCGGCCTTTTCGATGGCGTCCGGCAAGCCGCCGAGCTCGCGTTGCTCGGCGTTGCTCAGCCCCTTCTTCTTCGCGCTGCGCTCGGGCTTGGCCGGCGCGGGCGCGCTCGGGCTGACGGGCGCCGCGAGCGCGGGCACCGAGGCGCGCTGAGCCTGCTTTTGCGCCTTCAGGCTGCGATACGTTTGATAATTCCCGGGGTACTTGACGGCTTGGCCACCCTCTTCGAACGCGAGCACGCTGGTCGCGACGCGATCCAAAAACCAGCGATCGTGAGTGACGACGAGCGCGGTCACGCCGAAGTCCACCAACATGCTCTCGAGCGCGCCCAGCGTCGCCGTGTCCAGATCGTTGGTCGGCTCGTCCAAGATCACTAGGTTCGCGCTCTGCCGGAGTAAGCGCGCTAGCGCCACGCGCGCGCGCTCGCCGCCGGAGAGCGAGCTCACTTGCTGACGCTGCTTGTGCGGATCGAACGCAAAGCGCTCCAAGTAAGAACGCGGCTCGATGACCTCACCGCCGAGCTCGATCTTGGATTGGTCGCCGACAACGTTGTCCCAAATCGACTTCGAATCATCCAAACCGGAGCGGCGCTGGTCGAAGTACGCGACCTTGGTATTTTGCCCGAGCACCACGCTGCCACCCGCCGGCGGCAGCTCACCGAGCATGGTCTTCAAGAGCGTGGTCTTGCCGCTGCCGTTGGGTCCGACGATGCCTATCCGCTCGCCCTCGGTGAGGAACATGGTCAGCTTCTGAATCAGCGTGCGGCCACCGATTTCGACCCGCAAATCACGCAGTTCGAGGATGGTCTTGCCGCTGCGCACGACGTCCAGCTCGAGCGCGGCGGTGCGGTCGGCTTTGGGCGCCGCCACGGCCTTGGCCGACTCGGCCCGGTCGATGCGCGCCTTTTGCTTGGTGCTGCGCGCTTTGGGCTGACGGCTCAGCCACTCCAGCTCTTTGCGCAGGAAGTTCTGACGATTGGACTCGGTGCGCTCGGCATGGGCGAGGCGCTCCGCCTTTTGCTCCAAGTAGCGCTCGTAGCCGCCGTCGTAGCTGTACACTTCACCGTTGGCGACCTCGACCGTGCGCTGAGCCACGCGGTCCAACAGGTAGCGATCGTGAGTGATGAGCAGGATGGCGTTCGAGTACTCTTCGATCAGGTACTGTTCGAGCCACTCGATCGTCTCGGCGTCGAGGTGATTCGTGGGCTCGTCCAAGATCGCCAGATCGGGGCTCGAGATCAGCACGCGCGCGAGCGCAACGCGGCGTTGCTCCCCGCCGCTCATACTCGAGACCTTGGCGTCGGTGCGCCGGATCCCGAGGTGATCCAAGAACGCGATCACCTTGTGCTGGCGATCCCAACCGCCGAGGCGCTCGACGTCGCTCTGGGCGGTGTGTTGCTGCTCCAAGAGCTGCTCGATATTGCCTTCACCGCGCGCGAGCGCTGCGCTCGCCGCTTCGTGCCGAGCCACCGCGTCGGACCAACCCACGAGACCGCTGGTCACCGCCTCGAACGCGGTGGGGTCACCGTCGAAGTTGGGCACTTGTTCGAGGTAGGCAACCGACGCACCGCGCCGGCGCGAAACGGTGCCCGAATCCGCGGCCTCCGTACCGGCGAGGATCCGCGAGAGCGTGCTTTTTCCAGCGCCGTTCAGGCCGACCACGCCCACACGTTCGCCAGGCGCGATCGACATGTCCGCCGCGCGAAGCACGGTGTGAGTACCAAAGGATCGGTGAACGCCTTGCGCAGTAACGATAGACACGTTGAGGGGCGCGGAGCCTACACCGTGCACGGTGCACTTGGTACAATTCCCGCGTGAAATCGCACGGACCCCGGCTCGGCATCGAGTCGTACGGCGCCGTAGCGCGGCTCACGTCGCCGCTTTCGTGCGCGCTCGCCGCCTGCACATCCCCGCCCCTCCCGAAATCCCGAAGTAACGGCGTGCCCACGCCGAGATTAATGCTGGCGTGAGCAAGATTTCTTTGGGGGTTCCAGCGCGGCGGCTGTTGCGCGCACCAGCATCACCCCAAAAAACTGAGTTCGTTTTGCCGAAGCCGGGTGATAGCGTGGTTTGGATATGGCGCAGCGAACCTTCGCGATCGGCGATATCCACGGTGAGACGAAGCACCTGTACAAGCTGATGTCCTGCCTGCCGAAGCTCGACGCGGAAGACACCATCGTGTTCCTCGGTGACTACGTGGATCGCGGCCCCGCCTCGGCAGAGGTGGTCGAGTTCGTGCGCACGCTGCCCCAGAAGACGCCCGCCAAAGTCGTGGCCCTGCGCGGCAATCACGAAGATGCCTGGCTGCGCGTGCTCGACCGCGGCTGGGACGAGTTCGTGACCCCGCCCGGCAACGGCTGCCTCGCCGCGTATCGCTCGTTCGTGGGCGGCCCCGTGCCGCGCGAGAACGAGCTACCCAAGCAGAGCGAAGCCATGATCTTCACGTCCGGTGAGTTTTTCCCGGCCAACGTCGTGGAGTGGTTCCGCGCCCTGCCCTATTGGTACGAAGATCAACACGCCATCTACGTGCACGCAGGCCTTCCTCGTGGACCACAGGGTTTCCTGCATCCGAGCGCGGCGCCCGACCCGATCGTCCTGCTGTGGCTGCGTGACGATCACTTCTTCCGCAACTACCGCGGCAAGCTCGTGGTGTTCGGTCACACCCGTACGGAGTATTTGCCGCCCGAGCTCTCGGGCTACACGCCCGAAGATCCCACCGATCTGTGGGCGGGCGAAAACGTGGTCGGCATCGACACGGGCTGCGGCAACGGCGGCTTCCTGACCGCGCTCGAGCTGCCCGCGATGAACGTGTACGAATCGCGCGACTGATCGCGGTTTGCGGCTCAGGTCGCGCTGAGCCGCATCACGGACGCCACGAGCGCGCGTAGCGAGCTGCCCGTGAACGGCTTCTTGAGCTTCGGGTTCGACGTCTCTTCGATGAAGTGGGCCGCTGGCTCCGCGAACGCGCCACCCGTCATGAATACCAGCCGATCCTCTTGGCCCGGGAAGCGCTCGCGGATCAGCTGGTACACCTCTACGCCGGACATCTCGGGCATCATCACGTCGCAGAAGATCACGTCGAACGGCGCGCTTTCGCCCAGCTTTTGCAGAGCCTCGAGCCCGGAAGCCGCGACGCTCACCTCGTGAGAAAAGAGCACACGCCGGAACGCGCGCAAGATCGCGGGCTCGTCGTCGATCACCAGCACGCGCGCCCGGAAGCGATCGCTGGACAGAGGCGGAATGGTCTCCAGCGGCGGGGCAATCGAAGCGGCCATGGGCGCGGCGGGCAGCGTGAGCAGCACGCGCGTGCCCTCTCCGTGCACGCTCTCGATCTGAATCTCGCCCTCGAGCTCGCACACGATGCGGTGAGCAATCGAAAGCCCGAGCCCGGTGCCGACGCCGACTGGTTTCGTGGTGAAGAACGGGTCGAAGACCCGGCTCAGGTGCTCCTTGGCAATCCCACAGCCCGTGTCCTCGATCTCGAGCGAGGGTCGCCCGCGCGCGTCACTCCGCGTACGCACGGTGATCAGATTGCGGTCGACCGCGCCCGGCTCGATCGAATGAGCGGCGTTGATCAGCACGTTGAGGATCACTTGCACGAGCTTGGCCTCGCTGCCCACCGCCGCGACCACGCCGGTAAAATCGCGTTCCACGCGGGCACGGTGCCGAATCTCGTTGGCCGCCACGCTCAGCGCACGCTCGGTCGCGCGCTCCAAGTCCACCGCCGCGACGCGCCCGTCGAACGGGCTGCTGAAGGTGCCCAAATCGGACACGATGCGGCGCACTCGGTCGGCACCGTCCAAGCTGTCATCGAGCACGTCGTTGAGCTCGCTGAGCGCCTTGGGCTCGAGCCGCTCGGGCCCCTTGGACAGTAAGCGCTTTACGTACTCCAAATTCGCGATCACGTAAGACAGCGGATTGTTGATGCCATGCACCACGCCGGCCGTGAGCGTGCCAATCGACGCCATGCGATCGCGGCTCTGCAAGCGCTGCTCGAGATCGGGGCCACGCAGCGAGGTCGGCGCGGTGCGGTCTTGGTGCACCTCGACCAAAGCCAAGTGTCGTCCGGCGTCGCTTTCGACGCCCGTGAACGTGC
Source organism: Myxococcales bacterium (assembly GCA_040348785.1). Lineage (GTDB taxonomy): Bacteria > Myxococcota_A > Polyangia > Polyangiales > Polyangiaceae > PMG-095. The sequence continues at coordinate 160,405 of JBEQTH010000103.1, forward strand.
ACGTGACCACGACCTCTGCGCCGGGTCGAACGACGCGAAATTCACTTTCGATGCGCGCGCCCTCGACCAAGCGCGACAGCTCGGCGAGCAGGAATGCGCTCGCGCCGCGCAACGGCTCGCGGCTCACGAGCTCGTGCAGAGTCGCGGCCTCGAACAGCGAAAGCGCCGAGCGATTGGCCCAGGTGACCTCGGCGCGCTGCGTGTCGACCACCCAAACGGGCGTTACGAAGGCGTCGAGCGCAGCTTGAGCTTCGTCCGTGAAAGTGACCATTCGGTGGCCAACGGAGGAACGGCCGGGCCGGCCACGAATTGATAGCGATGACGCCGATCTGCGAGGCGACGACGTGCGTGTCAGACGCACATCAAGCCGCGGGCCACTCGTCACCGGGGAATGCGACCCCGGCGCTCGGCACCCGCGCGACGTAGCCTAACGCCCGCTCCCCCGTGTCCAGCTCGACTGGGACTCGGCGGTAACCGTCGCCCTCGAACTCGTCCAGGCGCAGGAGGTCGAGCGCCGCGATCCGATACAGCTCACCGAGCACTGCACGCTGGCCCGGAACCAAGGCCGGATAGCCGTCGATGACGCGCAGCGCGTACAGCGGCCGCGTGCGCGCCAGGGCGAGGAACGAGGCACGGCCGAGCTGGGCGTGATTGGCGTGCCCTCGCTTGAGCGAGCCATACACGAACAGCTGCTGCTCTGGCGCGTCCACGGTCACGGTCGTTACTTCGGTACCTCGGGCACGATTACGCCGCAATCCACGAAGTTGAGCGTGGTGTCGGCGCGAAAGTTCGACTCGCTCGTGTGCCGTTCGTTTTGGAACATGTCGAACGGGTACACGTTGCCGATCACTAGCCCGAGCTCCGCAGCGCGCGAGTCGATATCCACCGAGGCATTTTCAGCGATGTGTACGCCGCCGAGGTCGATCACGAGCTTGTTGTTGATGAACACCCACACGTCGTCGTCGCCCGTGAAGTTGAACTTCTCTTTACCGGCGTATTTGAACTGGGTGTGGATCTCGGTCGTGAAGTGGAAATTGTGGTCGTTGCCCTGATTGCCGAAACCGGCCCCGTCCAGCGGGAAGAACGCGGTGCTCTGGAAGCTGCTCACGCCCTGGTTCGGCCCGAACCAGATCTCGAACTTGTACGGCTTGTTCAAGCCGTCCACGTTCCGATACCAGTTGTCGAACTGCGCGGGGTCACGCACCGTTTGGGTGGGACCCGAGCGCGCGAGGACCGGCTTTCGATCAGCGCCGAGGTCAGGCTTGACGATCCCGCGATCGTCCCCGGTGTTGCCCTCGAAGTTCATGTGGTCGGCCTGGAAATCGCGAATCACGGCGAGGATGGTTGTGCCGCAACCATCGGTCGTGGTGCTCGAGCCAGCGCTCCCGCCAGCGCCATCGCCGGTCGTGATGGGGTCGCCCAAGCGATAGCCACCGAACGTATCGGCAGCCGTGAAACCCGGTGGCAGGGTCGTGGCATATCCACCGCCGGCAGATGCGCCGCCGCTCGCCGAGCCATTGCCCGCGTCACCCCCCGGCACGATGATTTGCAGGCCGGCTTGGCCTTGCCCGAGCCCGCCCGTGCTCCCGCCTTCCACGGTGCTGTCGCTTTTGGACGAGCCGCAGCCCGTTGCGAGTAGGCCGACGACCAGCGCGACCGAAAACGTTCGCAGCGAGCTGGACGAGAGAGAGTGCATCGAGGTTTGTCTCCTGCGGTTACTATTACCGAGAACGAGCGCAAGCGCAGTCACGTTTGTCAGCGCTGCCGCTCGTACTCGCGCCTACCTACGCGCCGTGCTCCGTACGCTCAGTCGCTCGGCAAGTGGTTGGTAAGGATGATCTTCCGTTCGAACTGCGGGGTGCCGACGTTGCCTCGATGGCAGCTCTTGCAGTGCAAAGCCGAGCCGTTCTTGGTTTGGAAATCTTCGACCAAGTGCGTCGTCATCCATTCGATCGCGAAGCTCGGCTGGCGCGGATCGCCCAAGATTTTTGCGACGCCCTTGCCCGATGCCGCGTGGCAGTCGTTGCACCACGGAAGCTTCGCGCCGTCTCGCTTACGCAACGCGGGGACGAGCTCCGAGGCCATCCAATTGGCGACCTCTTTGCGGTGAGTCATCGCCTTGTAATCCGGCACGAGGTGGCAGTACTTGCACTGCACGCCGAGGAAGTGCGTCACGCCGCCCATGATCGTGTACACCTCGCGCTGGCAACGGGCCTTCGCGGCCACCCCGGTGTATGCGCGCGCAAGCGGCTCGGGCGGCGGCTGGCCGGGCTGCTGCTCGCAATCGTCCGGCGCTCTGGCCCGTTTCGGGAGCGTAGCCAGACCCGGATGGGGCGCGGCAGCGGCGGGTGCGGCGGGCCGCTCGGGGGCGCCACCGCAGGCTCCCAAAACGGCTCCGACGAGCACGGCGACCCAGGGCCCCGATTGATTCACCGAGTCACCATACACCAGCGCGCCGCGCACAAAATGGGTCAGAAATAGTCGCGCAATCGGTAACTTTCAGCCATAGCGGATGGCGGTTGCTGCGCGATCGACGCTGGTCTACTCCGCATGCCCGTCCTCCGCGTCAGGCCCACGGAATCATTGGGGCGCTGACACTCAGCTCGACGGTAACTTTTCCCGAGAAGTGGTACGGACCACCGGTTGGCGACTCGAGCGCCAATTTCAGCAGTTTAGTCAGGAGTAATTCGAACATGGCACGAAAGAAGATTGGCCTCATCGGCGCGGGTAACATCGGTGGTGAGCTCGCGAACCTGGCCGTGCTCAAGCAGCTCGGCGACGTCATTCTGTTCGACATCCCGGCGAAGGAGAAATTCGCCCAAGGCAAGGCGCTCGATCTGGAGCAGTCGACCGCGGTCTCGGGCAGCGACGCCAAGGTCACGGGCACCTCGAATTGGGAAGATCTGGCCGGCGTCGACGTGCTGATCATCACCGCTGGTATCCCCCGCAAGCCGGGCCAATCGCGTGACGACCTCGTGGGCTCGAACCTACCCATCATCCAGAACGTCGCCGACAACGCCAAGAAGTACTGCCCGGACGCGTTCGTGATCGTGATCAGCAACCCGCTGGACGCGATGGTCTACGAATACAAGCGCCGCACTGGCGCCCCGCGCGAGAAGGTCGTGGGCATGGCCGGCGTGCTCGACAGCGCCCGCTTCTCGCTGTTTTTGGCGCGCGAGACCGGCGCCAGCATCAAAGACGTGCGCGCCACCGTGCTCGGCGGCCATGGCGACGACATGGTGCCCGTCCTCGGTTACACGACGATCAACGGGATCCCGGTGCAGCAGCTGATCTCCAAAGAGAAGCTTGCCGCCATCGTCGACCGCACCCGCAAGGGCGGCGGCGAGATCGTCGGCCTGATGGGCACGAGCGCGTATTACGCGCCCGCCGCCAGCGCGATTCAAATGGCGGAAGCGTACTTGCTCGATCAGAAGCGCATCCTGCCAGGCGCCGCGTACCTCGAGGGCGAGTACGGCTACAAGGATTTGTACCTCGGCGTGCCGGTCGTCATTGGCGCCGGTGGCGTCGAGAAGATCGTCGAGATCGAGCTGTCTGCCGAAGAGAAGGCGATGCTCAAGACCAGCGCGGACAGCGTGCAAAAAGTCGTCGACATCGTGAAAGCCAAGTCCTGAGCCAATGAAAATTCACGAGTATCAAGGCAAGCAGATCTTCCAGAAGTACGGCATCCCGACGCCCAAGGGCTTCCCGGTATTTCATGCCAGTGAAGCCGAAGGCATCGCCAAGAAGCTGATCGACGAGACGAAGATCCCGGTCGTGGTCGTCAAGGCGCAAATTCACGCCGGAGGCCGCGGCAAAGGCGGCGGCGTGAAGGTCGTCAAAGGCGGCCCGGCAGAGGCCAAGGCCGTGGCCGAGAAGCTACTCGGCATGCAGCTCATCACGCACCAGACCGGCCCCGAGGGCCAAAAGGTGCAGCGCCTGTACATCGAGCAAGGGCTCGACATCGCGCGCGAGCTGTACCTCTCGTTGGTCGTCGACCGCGAAGCGCGCCGCGTCGTGCTCATGGCCTCGACCGAGGGCGGCGTCGAGATCGAAGCGGTCGCCGAGCACACGCCCGAGAAGATCCTGACCGAGCACATCGATCCGGTGACCGGCCTGGCGGCGTATCAGGCGCGCAAGCTCGCTTACGCGCTCGAGATCGGCAAAGGCACGCCCAGCCCCAAGGATACGGTGAACGAGTTCGTCAAGCTCGTGATGAACCTCGGCGTGCTGTTCGACAAGGAAGATTGCTCGCTGTGCGAGATCAATCCCCTGGTCGTGACCAAAGACGGAAAAGTCGTCGCGCTCGACGCCAAAGTCACCTTCGACGACAACGCCGCGGGCCGCCACAAAGAGTGGGCCGAGCTGATGGACAAAGCGGAAGAGGATCCGGTCGAGCTCGAAGCCCATGACGCGGGCCTCAGCTACGTGTCGCTGGACGGTGACATCGGTTGCTTGGTCAACGGCGCAGGCCTGGCCATGTCCACGATGGACATCATCAAGCACGAGGGCGGCAACCCCGCGAACTTCTTGGACGTCGGCGGTGGCGCCACCAAAGATCAGGTGAAGAAGGCCTTCTCGATGATCCTGTCGAGCTCCAAGGTCAAAGGCATCTTCGTCAACATCTTCGGCGGCATCATGAAATGTGACGTGATCGCCGAGGGTGTGGTCGCGGCCACCAAAGAGCTCGGGCTCAAGGTGCCGCTGGTCGTGCGCCTGGAAGGCACGAACGTCGAGCTCGGCAAGCAAATCTTGAAGGACAGCGGCCTGGCAATTCAGCCCGCTGACACGATGTCCGACGGGGCGAAGAAGATCGTCGCCGCCGTGCGCGCTGCGTGAATAGGAACGAGATAGATGGCAATTCTGGTCGATAAGAACACCAAGGTCCTCTTCTCCGGTATCACCGGCTCTGCGGGCTCCTTTCACGCCAAGCAATGCATCGCCTACGGCACGCAGGTCGTCGCGGGTGTCACTCCCAACCGGGGCGGCGAAGTCTTCGAAGCCGACGGTCCTGACGGCAAGAAGGTGCGCGTCCCGGTGTTCGACACGGTGGCCGAGGCCGTGAAGCAAACCGGCGCCGACACCTCGTGCATCTTCGTGCCTCCGCTGGGCGCAGCCGACGCAATCCTAGAAGCGTTCGACGCCGAGCTGAAGCTGGCCGTGTGCATCACCGAGGGCATCCCGGTGATGGACATGGTGCGCGTACGGCGCATCATCGAAGGCAAGAAGACCAAGCTGATCGGGCCCAATTGCCCGGGTGTGATCACGCCCGGCGCGTGCAAGATCGGCATCATGCCGGGCCACATTCATCGCGTCGGTAAATACGGCGTGGTCTCCAAGTCAGGCACGCTGACGTACGAGGCGGTCGGGCAATTGACCGCGCTCGGCATGGGTCAGAGCACGTGCGTGGGCATCGGCGGTGATCCCGTCGCCGGTCTGGACTTCGTGGACGTCTTGCAGATGTTCAACGAGGATCCGGACACCGAGGGCGTGATCATGATCGGCGAAATCGGCGGCAACGCCGAGGAGCGCGGCGCGGAGTACATCGGCAAACACATGAAGAAGCCGGTTGCGGGCTTCATCGCCGGTACTACCGCCCCCCCCGGCAAGCGCATGGGCCACGCGGGCGCGATCATCAGCGGCGGCAAAGGCACGGCGAAGGACAAGATCGCCGCCCTCGAAGCCGCTGGGGTGCGCGTCGCGCCGACGCCGAGTGACATGGGCACGACGCTGAAGAGCCTGCTCAAGTAAGGCGAAGGACCGAGGCGGAGACGGAAAATGGCACGAGGGCTGCCCGCGTTCGTCGTCCGACTCGCGGGCTTCGTCCTCTTTCCCGTCTTGCTCGTCTCGGTCGCGCTGTGCACGGCGAATGCATCGGCATTCGCCGCACAGCTCGGGCCACTGAGCGCGGCCAAGCCGGCGTCCAGCGCGAGCGCGGGCGCAGCGGCTCCCGCGCCAGAAGAGAAAGTCGCGCCGGATTCACCGCGCGCCGCGATCGACGAATTCACGACGCTGACGCGCAACGGCGACTACGTGAAGGCCGCGCGCTACCTCGACCTGTCCGCCGTCGATGCCAGCGACGGCCCGGTGTTGGCCAAGCGCCTGCGGGACGTGCTCGACCGGCACTTGTGGGTCGACCCGAGCAAGCTCTCCCCCGATCCGCACGGCGCCGACGACGACGGGCTGGCGCCCGATCGCGACGAGCTCGGCAGCGTCCCTGGGCCCGCGGGCAAGCCGGAGCAGGTCGTGATCGTGCGGCGCGTGGATCGCAGCGGCGCGCGCTGGCTGTTCTCTTCCGCCACCGTCGCGCGCATCGATCCTTGGTACGAGCATTTGGAGAACCGCTGGCTGCTCGACCACTTGCCGAAGTGGTCGTTGCGCTTCGGCCCCCACGAGCTGCGTTGGTGGCAATGGCTCGCGCTGCCTCCCCTGCTGTTGTGCGGCCTGCTGGTCGCGTTCGTGATCACGCGCCTGTCGCGGATCCTGATTCGGCGTGTGCTTGCCGAAAATAGCGCCGAGTTTTTGCGCCGCATGCGCGGTCCCGCGATGCTCGCTTGGACGATCATCACGAGCTACGCGCTCTTGCCCTGGCTCGGGCTGTACGAGCCCGCCGATGCCTTCGTACGACGCGGTTTTTCGGCCTCGCTGTTGGTCGCGCTGTTCTGGGCTTTGTGGAAGGCCGTGGAGCTTTCGCAACACAGCGTGAGCAGCGCGCACTGGGCTCGCAATTCACTCACCGCGGCGTCACTGCTCAGCCTCGGTGCTCGGCTGGGCAAGTTCGTCGTCGCGGCGTTCGCTTTCGTGGCCGTGCTGGCCGAGCTCGGTTACCCAGTCACGAGCATCATCACCGGGCTCGGCATCGGCGGTATTGCGCTCGCGCTGGCTGCGCAAAAGACGGTCGAGAATCTGTTCGGTGCGTTCTCGCTGGCCATCGATCAGCCGTTCCGCGAAGGTGACGTGATTCAAGTCGACAGCATCTCCGGCACGGTCGAGAGCATCGGCTTGCGCTCGACTCGGATCCGCACGGTCGATCGCACGTTGATCACGATCCCCAACGGCAAGCTCGCCGAAATGCGCGTCGAGACGATCACGGCTCGCGATCGCTTGCGCTTCTACTGCGTACTCGGCGTGGCGCACTCGCCCGCCAAGCAGATCACGGCCATTTTGCAGGGCGTGGAGCGGATTTTGCGCGATCACCCGCTGGTTGCGAACGACAGCATCAGCGTGCGGCTAATCGCGCTCACCGACTCGGCCATGAACTTGGAAATAGTGGCCATGGTCGAGACCTCGGACTACGCGCGCTTCCTCGAAGTGCGCCAAAGCCTACTGCTCGGCATCGTGGAGGTCGTGGACAAGTCGGGCAGCTCCCTGGCCCACCCGGTGAGCAGCATTCGGCTCACCGAGGCGGACCAAGCTCAACTCACGCCGCCGCCCCCGCCGCCCGCATCCGGCCCGCGCACGAGCTAGTGCAGCGGCGCAAGCGAGTTGAGTCGAAGTATTCGAAGTATTGTGCCGTCGCACTGCCCATGTAGCCTGCGAAGCAGGACATGCGGTGCACTGGCCGCTCAACCGCCGAGGCAGGTCCAGTCGCTGGCGTTGCAGAAGCAAGTGTCGTCAGCGTACTGGCACGCTCGAACCTGAGCACACGCCATACCCCGCATTGGTTTCTGAGCCGGGCAAGTCGCCTGCTCCGTCTGACACACCCACTTGGCTTCTTGGAAGTTGCCGAGGCAGGCGCAAAAGTCGTGATTCGGGTACGGGCAGTCCGCGCCGAAGTTCTGTTTGCACGACGTGCCAGGAGCGGGCTTCGCATCCGGACAAGCATTGGCCGTTCCGTAGCAGCCCCACTTCTTGCTGGGGCTGTTGTTGCTGAGACAGCTGCAAGCAGACCCGGAGTAGAAGCAGCTGTCCGGCGTGCTGACCGCGCACACCAGGCCGTCTTTCGGCGAGCTCGCCGGGCAAGAAGATGCCCCGCCAGCGGGCGCGCCGCCCGCGCCTGCGCCTGGAGCACCCCCCGCGCCTGCACCCGGAGTGCCGCCTGCTCCCGCACCCGGGCCACCGCCTGCGCCCGCACCTGGAGCGCCGCCCGCGCCCGCGCCCGTCATCGGACCACCGCTCGCGCCAGCACCGGGTGCGCCGCTTTCGCCACTTCCGTTCTTACCGCCTGCGGGTGCGCCGGAGGCGCCGTTGTTGCCGTCTCCCGCGTCGCCGGTGCTCGCGTTGCCGGCCGCGCCGTTGTTCGCGCCCGAGGTCCCGTCTTCAGCGCCACCTGCCGTGTTGGCGCCCGCGTTCGCACTTCCCGAGCCAGCGTGCGCGCTGCCCGAGGCACCGCCCGCGGGTGAGAACAAATCCGAATTGGCTGCAGAGCCACAAGCAACGGCCAAAGGAACGCAAGCCGAGACCAACGAGGCGACGACCAAACCACGCGCGAATTTCATGAGTGCTCCGAAGAACGACGCTCGGCATTCGGAAGGACTGCCGAATGACAAAGAGGATCCAGTCTCAGTTGTACCTGAATGTCGCGAAAGTCAGGCAAGACTCTCGCAAAATCATCGCGCACGATCGCGACGCTTCATGACGACTTACGACTACTTTTGGCGCGGGTGTAGTGAGCGAAGCGCGCGTGCTTACTTCACGCTCACCGTTCGAAGGCTGATCATGTCGAGCTGTTCACCTGCGCCCGGAAATTTCCCCCATACGCTTACTTCGTAGCGCCCCGACTGACCTGCTTTGCCGAGCGGGACATCTATTTTGAAATGTTTGCCGTTGAGCTCGACCGGCTTCTTCGTGACGAAGCCCTTCGGGAAATATAGGTCCGTTGGCGACGGCACTGCGTAGGTGTAAGTCGTATTGAGGTAGGCAGCTGCGAGGGGTTGCTCGAGATCGATTCGGCCGATGCCCACGCCACCGAACACGACCGAACCTTTCACGTCGCCCTCGATGTGCAAGATCGACCCGGCTTGAGACCATTTCGGCAAAGCATCGTAATCGCCGTAATCGTCGACGAACTCCTGCGACAGGCAGGCCAAGTCGACGCCGCTCGGTTTGGCCACCCCGACACCGAAGCTCGTGTGCCCGGGCTTCAGGATGTTGCGTCGGTGCCCATCGTGGGGCGGCTTCTCGTCCATGAACGCGTGCTCGACGCGGTCGAGCAATGCGGCTTCGAAACGCGGCGCGGCCTCGAGCTTGCGTTGCTTGCCATCGGCGAGACAGCCCGCGTTCTCTTGTACGAAGTCCGTGCCACCCGCTTCCGTATAGCGTTGCTCGGGGACAGAGCCGTCCGTGCCCCAATGCGCGGTGTAACCTGCGCGCGCCATGTCTTCTGCGTGACGTTGACCGGCGCGGCTCGCGGCGTCGTCCAGCGTCAATTGCGAGAGCCCATGCTCGGCGCGATCGCGATTGACCAGCGCGAGCACGTAGCGCCGCGCTTGTTCGACGTTCATGGCCGATTTGGGTGGTACGACGGGCAGCGCTTTGCGGCGAGCGGGCGAGGTCGGCGCCTCCACCGCTGCGACCGCGGTCGGCGACGCATTCGTCACGGAGGCCGACTTCGAAGCCGAAGCACATGCCGCGAAGCCGAACCCCGCAGCGACAACGAATGCCCAGCTTTCTCGGCAAAGGCGTGCACGCATCCCGCAAGGCTAACCGAGAAAACGGGGAAGACCACTGTGGCGCTTCCACGCGCGTACCCGGCTGCGGCATGGCGTCCCAGTGCGAATTCGAAGGGCAGCGGTCGGGCCCGTGTGGCATATTCCCGCGGTCCACGGGACGGGGAGAACCTCATGAAATCAGCTCTTCTATTGCTTAGTCCGCTGTGCATCGCCGTGCTCTCGAACACCGCATTCGCGCAAACCGCGCCCCCGCCGGATGCCCCGCCCCCGCCGGACGCGCCGCCCGCGATTCAACTGGGCGCGCCGCCGCAGCCGGCCACTCCGTACACCGAGCCTGCGCCGAAGATGGACTTGTCCACCGCCGCCAACGGCCCCGCGATACCGCGCACGTATCACGTGCACGAAGGCTTCTACTTGCGCACGAGCGTCGGCTTCGGTTTCTACAAATCGAGCTTCACCGACAACAAACGCGGCAACGTCGAGTACAGCGACGACGGCGGCAGCATGTCGCTCGATTTACTGATCGGTGGCTCACCGGCTCCGGGCGTCGCCATCGGTGGCGGTTTGCTGCTCGATCCCCAGTTTGGCAAGGAGGGCGGCGTGAGCGGGCTGATCGGCCCGTTCATCGACGGCTTCCCGGACGTCAACAAGGGTTGGCACCTCGGCGGCGCGGTCGGCCTCGGTGTTCAGAGCTTCCAAAATGTGCAAGCCAACGACCGCCAGCGCGCCAATGGCATCGGCGGCGCGTTCTGGTTCGGTTATGATTTTTGGGTCGCGGGCGAATGGGCGATTGGGCCGCAGGTGCGGGTTTTGGGCATGCGCACCAACGACAGCAAGTCGGGTGAGGACGTATCCGCGTTCGCGCGCTCCCTGACGTTCGGCATCAGCTCCGTGTTCAACTGATCCCAAAATTGTGAAAGGCGAAAGGCCGTGCGGCATGCTGCCCACGGCCCTTTGATCGTTCGGCGTCTCGAGCGTTACTCGGCAATCTTGTGGTTCGCGAGCTGCTCCAGCGCTTGCACCATGCCGGAGAGATCGAGCTCATGTCTACCACGGTCTTGCCCTTGGAAATTCCCCCGGCAATGCCGTTGGCGCCGAACAACACGGCTTCTACGTCCGGCGTGTCCGGCACCATGGTGATGATCACGTCTGCCTGCTGCGCCACCTCTTGGCTCGACTTGCAGACCTTGGCCCCTATGCTCGTGAGCTCCTCCGGCACCGCCCCGCGCGTGTACGCGTACAGCTCGTGCCCGCCCGCGAGTAAATGACCTGCCATGGGCTTGCCCATGATTCCGAGACCGATGAATCCAACTTTCATGACTTACTCCGCATCAATGGTACTGTTTGAGCCAGCCGAGGCCTTCGGTCGTCGTCGTTTTCGGCTTGTATTCGCAGCCGATCCAGCCCTGATAGCCAATGCTATCGAGGAACGTGAACAAGAACTGATAGTTGATCTCGCCGGTGCCCGGCTCGTTGCGGCCCGGGTTGTCGGCGAGCTGCAGGTGCGGGATCTTGGCCAGGTTGTTCTTGATCGTGGTGGCCAAATCGCCCTCCATGATCTGCATGTGATAAATGTCGTACTGCAGGAACAAGTTGGGCGAGCCCACGTCGCCGATGAGCGACAGCGCCTGCTTGGTGCCGGTCAAGAAGAAGCCCGGGATATCGCGGGTGTTGATCGGCTCAATCAAGAGCTTGATGCCCGCGGCCGCGAGCTTCGGCGCAGCGAACTTCAGATTGTCGACCAACGTCTGCCGAGCTTGCTCTGCGGAAGCATCCTTTGGTTGGATGCCGGCTAAGCAGTTGATGTGCTTACAACCGAGCGCGGTCGCGTACTCGATGGCTTCGCCGACCCCGTCTTGGAACTCTCCGACACGCGACGGCAAACACGCAATGCCGCGCTCACCAGCCGCCCAATCACCGGCGGGCAAGTTGTGCAGCACTTGCGTGAGCTGGTGCTTGCCGAGCGCCTCGGCCAATTGCTCCTTGGGGAACGGATACGGAAACAGGTACTCCACCCCGCGAAAGCCAGCTTTGGCAGCGGCTTCGAAGCGAGCCAGGAACTCGAGCTCGTTGTAGAGCATGGTCAAATTTGCGGCGAATTTCGGCATTTTCTCGACCCTTCTCAGTGCTTGAATTTGTCGACCAAGCGAGCAAGCGCTTGATGATCACCGGCTCCGACCAATACGGGCGGACCACGGGCGCGCTCGGGCTGTCCTTCAACGCCTGCAATTGAACGATGAACGAGCTCATTTCGTTGGGGGCGTGCTCGCCATCGATGAGTAACCAATCGAAACCCGCGTAGCCCAGGATTTCTGTGGAAATATTGCTCGCCAGCGAGACCCAGCAGCCCACTAGATTCTCCTTCGCGAGCAGATCACGCCGAAAGCGGTTCGGCATCGGACTGTACGGTTTTTCCATGGGTACGTTCTCGTCGCAAGACGACCCCAAATCCTGGAACCAAAAGCTCGACTTCGTCGAAGAAAGGCCTCGGCGGCGCCATGGTCTGGGAAATCGACCAAGGCGACTTCAAGCATGGCACCCCCCCTAATCACCGAAGCCGCCAAACGCCTTCACCAAGGGGACTAGCTGCACGCGGCCGTCAAAGACGGCGGATTGAGAAATCAGCGCAGCGCGTCTAGCTCCGGCGAATCCTGGAACCGCCGAGCGCCGCTCATCACGGGTCAGTAGGCGCCCGAGTGTTCCGGATGGCGCAATGCCGCGAGCTGCGCAGCTTCCGGGCTCGGGCGGCGCGAATGTGAAGCTCACCGAAACACTGCCTCGCATAGCGTTGATTGTGAGCCCGACAACGCAGCCGGAGATTCGTCGCGCTACTCACGCCGCCCAGCGCCCAAGGCTGAACGTGATCGAGCTCCAGACGCACCCGCGACGAGCACCGTCGCCCGTCGGGCGAAACATAGCTGCACTGCTTGCCATCACGAACGAACACCTCGCGCGCCACCGCCGCCGCGTGGTGGCGCTTTCGTTTGCCGCACAAGGCCCGAGCACGCGCTCGAGCCTTCCTGCTCACGGCAAAGCGCTCCTTCTCGAGCTCCCGCTCGTAAGCTTCCAGCCCCCGCTTGACCAAAGTCAGGATGTCGCCGCTCGGCAGCCGGTGACCCGCAAGCCCACGCACGCGCTCGAGCAAATCGCGAAACTCCCCATCCGCCGTAAAATGCACGCCGTAGCGATCAGCTGAAAGAGGCTCGAGACGACGCGATTTGGGCAGCTCCGAATGGCCATTCGCCCCGGATTCCTGCGTTCGCGATTCCATCGCCGGCGCGTCGTCGGCAACGGGCGCCTCCGGCGCCGCAGCTGAGCTCACCTCACTCCCAACGTCGGGAATAGGTCGCGCCACCACCGGCAAGCGACGGATCAGATCGCGCACGTCGGGCCGAGGAAAGCGCGCCGCGAGCAACTCCTCCACCTGCCGCGCGCTCTGACGCTTGCACAGCTCGAACAACTCCGCCGCGTTCTCCGCCGTGACATACTTCTTCATCAAACTGAGCGCCGAAGCGTGCAGCTCTCCACGCGCGACCAACTCGAAAGCGTGCGCATGGTCCCGACAAACCCGAGCCGCCGCGATGTGCCGCCCCGCCGTCGACTCGCACAACCCCAGCGCGTCGACGCAGTATGCGAACAGCGACGGATAGCCGAGATCGAGAAACAACTGCCGCTCATCGAGCTCAGCGAGATAGGCGAGGAACTCAGCTGTGACCTGATTCCGCTTCCCAACGATGCGGGACAGCGCCGCCAAGAGCTCATCATCAGCCAACGCCTTCAATCGATTCTGATGCTCCATCTCTTTCGTCTAACACGCACTTTCTAGAGCCCGTAAAACGCCAAACCAGCATTTTTCTGGCTCCAAACGACTTCGCAAGCGACTCACCCCACGATCGATCCATCACGCACCAATGGAGCGCCCTCACGAACGAATTCGTCGACCGATCGACTCATCGCTCTTTCAACGCTCTGAAGCCTGTCAAATAAAAAGCACAAAATAAACTCCCCGCGAGCGCCGCAGGCTCGAAACCAAAATCTACCGCGGACGATTTCGCGGAGTCCGCAACGCCGTACCCAGTCGTCACCAAGCTTCCCGAGCATGCGGAGTCTGCGAATCGTACGCACACGGAGCGCCGACAACATCGCCCGTCGCGAAACACTCCCTGCGCGACGGCCACAGAACCACTCACGCCACTCGCCGCGCCACGGCGCACCCCCGCCGTCCCCTCGCCCCTCGCCCGTCGCCTCTCGCCCGTCGCCTCTCGCCCCACGCCACTCGCTCTCTCTTCTCCCTTGTTGCTCCCCTCGGCAGCTCCTTCCCAACTCCCGACGTCGAGAGCGCGCAGCGAGGCCCACCGCGAGACGAACCCCACCCCACTCCGTCGTTGGCGAACCCGCGCTGGCCTTCGGCCAGCGCTTGGGTAGCCGAGCGCGCGCAGGGCGAAGCCCGAGCACGCTCACCGTCATCTCGCCGCACACCGCACGGGGCAGCCAAATCAGCCCCATTCGTGAGCCTTTCCCGTCAGTGATACGCTCGACCCATGGCCGAGCACGATCCGATGTCCGCCGCGGAGCGCGCGGAGCAAATGCTCAAGCCGCGGCCGCGCCAATTGCCGATTGCACCGCATGCGTCGCCCGCGCGGCGGAAGTTGCCGCTTGCCGCCGAGCGCGAGTCGGACCGCGCGTATCGACCGATTTACGCCGTCTGGGAAGTCACCTTGCACTGCGATCTCGCCTGCCGTCACTGCGGCTCACGCGCAGGGCACGAGCGCACGGACGAGCTGAGCACGGCCGAATGCCTGGATCTGGTTCGGCAAATGGCCGAGCTCGGCGTGCGTGAAACGACGCTCATCGGCGGCGAAGCTTACCTGAGGGAGGATTGGCTCGAGATCGTTCGCGAGCTGAAGCGCTTCGGCATCTCGCCCACGATGACCACCGGCGGCCGCGGCATCACTGCCGAGCGGGCCGCGCAAGCCAAGGCCGCGGGCATGGACAGCGTGAGTGTGTCGATCGACGGCACGGAAGCGACGCACGATCGGCTGCGCGGCGTCACGGGCTCGCACCGCTCGGCGTTGCAAGCGATGCGTCATTTGCGTGACGCTGGCGTGCGCGTCGCTACCAACACCCAAATCAATCGCCTCAGCATGCCGGAGCTGCCCGAGGTCTTGGAGACGATTGCCGCGCACGGCGCGCACAGCTGGCAAATCCAGCTCACGGTACCGATGGGGCGCGCCGCGGACGAGCCCGCGGTCTTGCTCCGGCCGTATGATCTGCTCGAGCTATTTCCGCTACTCGGCCGCCTGAAAGCGCGCGCCGACGAGCTCGGGATCCGCATTTGGCCGGGCAATAACGTCGGTTATTTCGGGCCCTACGAGAGCGCGCTCAAGGGCGGCATGCCGCGCGGCCACATGGCCTCGTGCGGTGCCGGGCGCTCCACGCTGGGCATCGAGGCCGATGGCGCGATCAAGGGTTGTCCCTCCCTGCCGACCGAAGCCTGGACCGGCGGCAACATTCGCGATCATTCGCTGCGCGAAATCTGGGAGCGCGCCGAGCCACTCCGCTACACCCGCGATCGCACCGTCGACGACTTGTGGGGCTTTTGTCGTAGCTGCTACTACGCGGCGGAGTGCTTGGCCGGCTGCACCTGGACGAGCCACGTGTTCTTCGGCCGCCCGGGGAACAACCCGTACTGCCACCACCGAGCCCTGGAAATGCGAGCGGCCGGTAAACGCGAGCGTCTAGAGCAAACGCGCATGGCTTCCGGCGTGCCCTTCGATTACGCTCACTTCGAGCTCGTGGTCGAGGACGACCCCGAGCAGGAGGCGAGCCGATGAGTCACTTGGTGCCCTGTCCCGAATGCAGCCGACACGTACGTGTGAGCGAGACGGCTTGTCCGTTCTGCGCGCTGCCGCTCGACCTTGCGGGCTCTCCCGAGCCGCAGCTGCCCCGCGCGCGCCTGTCGCGCGCCGCCACCTTTGCTTTTGGCGCCACGCTGGTCTCCGCTTCGGCATTGGCCGCCTGCAGCTCCGATAGCGACACCGGAACGGGGACCTTCGGTGGCAGCGGCGGTTCGAACAATGCGGGCAGCGCCGGTGCCGTGCACGCGGGCGGCGGCACGGTCATGCCGGTATATGGCGCCCCAGCGGGCGGCGCGTTCCCGACGGCAGGCGCGGGTGGTGCGGCTTCCACGGCCGGCACCGGCGGAGCACCCGTCGAGGCCGCTGGCGCGGGCGGCAGCGACGACGCGGGCGCAGGCGGCAGCGACGACAGCGGCGGTGGCGGCCCCGTCCCGGTGTACGGCGGCCCTCCCGCTTAGAGCCGCCCGGGTCACACAGGCCCCAGTTCAGCATTGTCAACGCTCGGGGTCTTGCTATGAGTGCGCGGAACTAAACACTCCCTTGGTAGGAAGAGAACGAATATGGCTCTCGAGCGCACCCTCTGCATCATCAAACCCGACGCCGTGGAAAAGCAAAAGCAGGGCGCAATCATCCTGCGCTTGCAGGAAGAGGGCTTCAAGATCCTCGGCCTGCGTCAGACGCAACTCGCGCGCTCGACCGCTGAGGGCTTCTACGCCATCCACCGCGAGCGCCCGTTCTTCGATGAGCTGTGCACGTTCATGACCCGCAGCCCGGTGGTCGTCATCGCCCTGGAGCGAGACAATGCCGTGCAACACCTGCGAAACGTCATCGGCGCGACTGATCCGGCGAAGGCGGCTGAGGGCACGATCCGCAAGTTGTTCGGCGCCCACGTCGGCGAAAACGCGGTTCATGGTTCTGATTCGCCGGAAAACGGCCGCATCGAGACGGCCTACTACTTCCAAGGCGCCGAGTTACTCTGAGCCAGTCGGCTCAATCCCTCGCGTCGTCCCGCGCTCACGCGCGCTCTACGAATGCGCGCGTGAGCTGCACGACCTGCTCGCCCCAGCGGCGAGAACTGGTCTAGCCTGGTGGCCTCCATGCAGAGCGGGAAGCCGCCCCCAGAATCTCGGACCGATCCGCTCGGCAGCGCTGCGCTCGATGCCGCCCGCGGAACGCTGCGCGAAGCATTGAGCGCACTGCGCAACTTCGCCGAGCTGCTGCATTCGGTTCGCGTCGGTTCGAAGGCGCTGATTTCGGTTCTTCCCGACGTGGCCGCTGGCTGCGCACCGATGCGCGCCACGGTGGACGGCTTGCTCGCCGCTGTCGCCTGCAAGCCTGGCCTCAGCGAAGCAAGCAGGGCTCTGCAAGCCTTCTTCGCGCCGCGGCTCGCCAATCTAGACGAAGAGCTGGCAGCAG
Organism: Myxococcales bacterium; assembly: GCA_040348785.1. GTDB lineage: Bacteria > Myxococcota_A > Polyangia > Polyangiales > Polyangiaceae > PMG-095. The sequence continues at coordinate 177,287 of JBEQTH010000103.1, forward strand.
CCGCCCATCGTCCCCTGAGCGCGAAATCTCGGCTCGGCCTCGAGCAAGTGATCACCCGCTTGTCGCTCGAGCTCGATACCGCGCGTGGTTTGCTCGATCTACTGGTCGAGGCAGTGTCCGGCCGCTCGGTGCCGTTGGATCTCACGGAGCTCTTGCTCCAAAGCTTTGCTGGTCCGCCGAGCGGTGGTTCCTGGAACCGCGAACAAATCGTGGGCACCATGAGCTTCGTCCAAGCCGATGCCGAGGTGGAGCTCAATCCGCGCATCGCGACCGCCTTGTTCGCGCTCGGGGTGGAGCTAGTCGCGCAGCGTAACTCGGGCGTGCCGCACGTCGTCGTCGATCGCGATCCGGCGGGCCGGCACCGCGTGAGTATCGAGCGCTGCGCCGCAGGCAGCAAAGCGGCAGGGGATGATTTGATCTTGATCGCGCGCGGCGTCATCGAGCCGACCCTGACTTGCCTCCGCGCAGTGGCCGCCACAGCCGGCGTGTCGCTGGCCTGGGACGAGCAGAAAGCCGGCCTCAGCTTCTCCTTTGCCGACCGCGCGAAAGGCGCGCAAAAAGACGAGGTCGGCTGACTCGGGCGCGCCCCGGGGCTGCGTGTGTACGCTCTTGCGACCGTGGCCCAGCGCCGGTAAGGACACCGGATGTCCGAACTCCAGCCGCTGATTGAAGCCGCGTACGCCGATCGTTCGCTGCTCGCCAAAGACGAATACAAGGCCGCCGTAGCACAGGTCCTGAGCGATCTGGATCAGGGCAAGTATCGAGTGGCGACTCAAGACGCGCCCGGTAAGTGGACGACGCACGCCTGGATCAAGCAAGCCGTATTGCTCTACTTCGGCATCGCCAAGATGGAGCGGATGGAGGTCGGGCCCTTCGAGTTCTACGACAAGATCCCGCTCAAAAAGAACTTGGACAAAGCCGGCGTGCGTGTGGTGCCGCCGGGCACCATTCGTTACGGCGCGTTCGTCGAATCGGGCGCGATCGTCATGCCGGGCTACGTGAACATCGGAGCCTACGTCGGCTCGGGCACCATGGTCGACACGTGGGCCACGGTTGGCTCCTGTGCGCAGGTCGGTAAGGACTGCCATTTGTCCGGCGGCGTCGGTCTCGGCGGCGTGCTCGAGCCCCCGGGGGCCCAGCCGGTGATCATCGAAGACGGCTGCTTCATCGGCTCCCGCGCGATCGTCGTCGAAGGCATGCTCGTGGAGCGTGAGGCAGTGATCGGCGCAGGCGTGGCGCTCACCGCCTCCACCGCGATCATCGACGTCACTGGGCCGGAGCCCGTGGAATACCGCGGCCGCGTCCCCGCGCGCAGCGTCGTCATCCCCGGCATGCGCACCAAAAAATTCGCCGCGGGCGAATACCAAATTGGCTGCGCGCTGATCATCGGTCAACGCAAAGAGAGCACCGACAAGAAGACGAGCCTGAATTCCGCACTGCGCGACTTCAACGTCTCGGTCTGAGCGCGTCAGACGCGGCGCGCTTACGAACGCGCCGCCGCGCGGCGACGAGCGCAACCAGCCCTGACAGCGTAAACACCTCCGGGGCCGAGCACGGCCGAGGGGCGAGACGGCACCCGCAAGAGGTGGCGGTCTGCTCAGCCGGCTGTGCGCCTGCGGACGGCGTGCCCCCTCCGCCGGCGTCCGCTGAAATGACCGGAGCGCCGGCGAAGCCCGAGCCATCGGAGCGCCCGCCACTGGCTCCGCCGGTGCTTCGAGCGCCCCCAGCACCGGTGCCGCCGTGCGAGGCGCCCGCCTCGCCACTCTCGCTGACACCAGCCTCACCCGCAACGCCGAGCCCACCGTTGCCGGTATCGGTAACACCGGCGCTGCCGCTGTCGCTCGCGCCGCCGGCACCAACCTCACCGCAGGCGATGTCCGACGAACAGCGCTCGCGACACGTCCCGCTGTCGCATGCCGCGTTGGCCGGGCAATCACCATTCACGAGGCACGCGTCCGTATAGATCTGAGCGCTCCCTGCATTGCCAACGATTGCGTACTGCCCAGAGACCGCCAGCATGCTGTTGCTGTAGTTGGGCGCACCAGGGAGCGGCGCTCCCGCGAATTGCCACTCGTTTGCGATTCGTTCCAAGAAGTACGCTTTGCCTCGAGCGGCGACTGCCGCAACGTCACCGGACAGCGAGACATTCCAACCAAAGGTCTCGTCTGGCTGCGTTGGCTCGAGCGGCGGGCCATGGAAGGTCCACGAATCACCATCACGAGTGAAGGCATACACCGCGCCAGCTGTCGCTCCACTGGGCGTCAAGTGGGTTCCCGCAACGAGTAGTGTATCGTGATCGAGCGCGACCGCTATACCGAATTGCGTCGAAGGGAAGCCGTCCGGCTGGTGCAATGCAGCGCCGCGTTGCTCCCACCCTGCATCCTGACGCTCGAAGGTGCGGACGATGGACGACCCGCCCCCGTCCGAGCTGATCTCGGCGACAACGGCGGAATGGCCCGACACGGAGACCGCGCGAGTAACCAGCTCGAGCCGCTTCACTTGTGCCCACGAGCCGCCGCTGCGCTCGAAGATGTACGCCGCCCCCGGATTGTCGTGATTGACGGCCAGGCGTACGTAGATCCCGACGAACGCGACGTCCCCGTCGATCGAAAGCGAGGGAAATGCCCAGTCGGGAGGCGCCGGATCGTCCGAAACCAACGGTTGCCCCGTCGACCACGCGCCGCCGACCCGCTCGAAAGAGTAAACGATGCCCTGCGACGTGCCGCAAAAGACCGTGTCTCCTTGCAACGCGCAAGGGTAGCCGAGGTGCGCACCGCCGGCGCCCACGGTGTGCAAAACATCGCCTTGCAACAGCCACTGACTCCCGACACGGGTGAATGGGTAGGCAGCGCCCGCGCCTATGGCGACCAGATTGTCCGAAGCGCTCCCCACCACCGCCGTGCCGCCCGAGATCGCTACGGAGGTCCCGAAGGAAGCGGCGCTACCAGCCGAAGGCGAGGTGAGTGGGGCGCCGCTCGGCGACCAGACAGCGCGCGGCTCGCATCGAGCGTCGCGAGGCGTCAGCGCGACGCCTCCCAACAGTGACGCGCAGAGCAGCAGCTCTATCGATCCCCAACGCGTGGCCATCCCCTATTGCTCCGAGCGCAGTATACGCGCGGCGCACCGCGCCGGACAAGCCGTTGGGCCCCCGCGTCCGGCGCAGCCGGCGCTTGGAGGGCCCCTCGCGCGCGCAGCGAAGCGAGCACGAGAGGCCGAAGCGCGCCACTCAGCGGCGGGGCATCAAGTCAGCCAACATCCGCTCCCAATACGGGAACAAATCGAGCGCGACGTCGAGCCGTTTCAAGAGTTGAAACAGGCCGCCCAGCTTGCGGTGCAAGAAAATGAGCCGGCGGGGTGGCGGCGAGAACTCGAGCGAGGTCACGAAGCGACGCACGACTTGGCTCGAGCGCGCGGCGTAGTCGGCATTGCGGAAGACGAAGGGCTGGGCGCGGCGTTCGAAGGGCTCGGCCGCGTTCAGCAACATGTCGACGAAGAAGCCGCGGGTCTCGCTCGACTCCCGCGCGTCGATCAACCCGAAGACGATGCCCTGCTCGGCGATGCGCGAGCGATCGCCCGTGGCCACGGCGCGCAGCAGCTCCACATAGCCGATCCGGAACTCGTCCTCGTACTCGATCGTCGCCCCGAAATCGAGCAGCACGATTTGGCGCGGATCGTCGCGGATTAGGAAGTTGCCGAAGTTGGGATCGGTTTGCACGATGCCCCACTGGAAAAACTCGAGACAGTAAAGATCGAGCGCGTTGCGAGCGAGCAGCGTGCGCTCTTCGAGCGACGGCGTGCCCTTGATCCAATCATTCAGCGGAACCCCCTCGGCCCAGCTCATCGTGAGCACGCGCTCCGTGCACAGCTCGGGCACCGAGCGTGGCACGTCGAAACGCGGGTCGTCTTGCAGCAGCTGGCCGAACTTCTCCAAGTAGTGACGCTCGCGGATGTAGTCCGCTTCGAGCTTCAGCATCGAACGCAGCTCTTCGAAGGTGCCGCTAGCGTCGATCTTGCTTCGCGACACGGTGAGCCAGCTCTTGCCGAGCTTTTCCAAAAGATCGATATCACTGTCGATGCTGTCCGAAATGCCGGGGTACTGCACCTTGATCGCGACGGGCCGACCGAATGCCTGAGCGCGGTACACCTGACCGATGCTGGCCGAGGCCACCGCGGTCTCGTCCAGCTGGGTGATTCGGGCCAGCCCCTGAGGCCCGAGCTCGGCCTCCAGCACGCCGCGCATGATGGCAAAGTCGATCGGCTCGGCCTGGCCCTGCAGCTTGGACAAGATCTCGACCGCCTCTGGCGGCAACAGATCCGAGGCGTCGATCGACAGCAACTGTCCGGCCTTCATGAAGGCGCCTTTCAGCCGACCGAAGCCGGCTGCCATCACTTTGGCTTGCTCGATGCGCGTTTTCAGCTCGGCGATGCTGGCTTTCTCGCGAGCCGACAAACGCGATGACACCTGATGCTTCAGCTCGTGCCCGACGACGCCCGCCGCCATGCCGAGCAAGCTTTTCGACCGTCGCCACATGTCCACATCGAGCTTCGCCACGCGTCAGCTATAGTGCCAAAGCGCGTAAAGCAAAGCGCTGGCACGCGAAGCAGGCTGCTTTCGGCGCTTGTCTAGCTTTCACTCGTCCCGGATACTGTGCACCACCATGTCGTCGCTCACCGAAACCCTGCTCTGGCTGTGCAAGATCCCCTCACCCATCGGTGAGGAGCGAGAGATTTGTGACCGAGTGAGCGAGCGGCTGTCTCAGGTGAAGTTGGCCGCGCCGATTCGGCGCTACGGCGAGTCGATCGTGGTGCCGCTGACGCGCGGCAACGGCGGGCCACACGTCGCGCTGGCCGGTCACTTGGACGTCGTGCGCACCGTGCACGAGGGCCCCGCGCGCATCGAGGGCGACAAGTTGTACGGCGCGGGAGCCGCGGACATGAAGAGCGGGCTCGCGTTGATGCTGGACATCGCCGAGAGCCCCACGCGCCCCAACGTCGATTTGACGCTGGTATTTTACGCGCGCGAAGAGGGTCCGTTCGCCGAAAATGAGCTCGGGCCGGTGCTCGCGCAGGATCCAGAGTTGAGCAAGGTCGACGTCGCCGTAGCGCTCGAGCCGAGCGACAACCGCTTGCAGCTCGGGTGCAGCGGCTCGCTACACGCTACCGTGCGCTTCAAAGGGCGCACCGCGCACAGCGCTCGCCCTTGGCAAGGTGAGAACGCGATTCAAAAGTCAGCCGCGTTCTTGGCGCGCTTGAGCGCCGAAGCGCCCAAGCCGCACTTCATCGACGAGCTGGAATGGCGCGCCGTGATCAGCGCCACGATGGCCACCGGCGGCCGCGGGCGGAACATCATCCCCGACACCTTCGAGCTCAACATCAACCATCGCTTCCCGCCGGGCCGCAGCGCCGAAGCCGCTCAAGAGTACGTTCGTGACTTGGTGGCCGGCGAAGCCGAAGTGGAGTTCACCGATGTGTCGCCGTCGGCACCGCCGTTGCGTCACCATCCGCTGATCCGCGCGCTGGCGGAGAGCGGCGTCGTCGCGGTGGAACCCAAGCAGGCGTGGACGGACGTCGCGCGTTTCGCGAGCCTCGGCGTGCCGGCGGTGAATTTCGGTCCGGGCACCAACGCCCAAGCGCATCAGAAGAACGAGTGGACGGAGCTGCCATTGCTCGAGGGCGGGCGCGACATCCTCAAGCGTTGGCTCGACAAGGTGGCGCGGGGCGTCGCTTGAGCATCGCGGTCTATGGCGCGTTCGTCGCCGGCGCGCTGTAAGCTCGCCGATGATCCGAACGTGACCGACTGCGTCAGCGGTTTAGTGAGCGAATATGTTTACGCTGGCGGCGGAGGAGTGAGCTGCCTCGCTGAAACCGCACGCGAAGGTCTGGCCAAGGGACAATTCGGTCTGGTCGAATTCCTGGCTCAGCTATCGACCGAGCGTCAGTTCAGCGAACGCGCCCTCGCTCATTGAGGCCGCATCGAGTGAGCAGAAAGCGCCACCGGCCTGTGGTAGCTTCCGTCTATGTCGAGGGGTATCCGCTGTTGGTCCTTTGCTGTCCCTGCCCTGCTGTCTTGCACGCTGTTCCTCGGCGCCTGTGGTGGCTCCACGCCACCGGCAGCAACACCGAGCGAGCCTGCTGGCCCCGTGATCCCGGATAAGTCCGAAGTGACGCCGCCGCCGGCAGACGATGCCGAGGCCAACGCCGACGCGGAGCCGAAGAAGGCAGCCAAAGAGGAGGTAGCAGAGCCGACCTTCACGCCAGATATGTCGGTCGAAGAAGCGATCAAGGCTGCCCAAGCGACCGAGCGTCTGAACGTGGATCAGGAAACGCTCAGTAAGCCGCTCGAGGAGCAAGCGTTGTACGAACCGTGCAAGCCGGGCGCTGCGCACTTCACGCTCCGTGTGGCGGTTTGGCGCGGCAAAGCGGTGGCGATCGACCTGACCACGACGCCCAAGAATCCAAAGCTTGCCGAGTGCCTCAAGGGGCGTATTCGTGAGCTGACGTGGCCGGCAAAGGTGCCATCGTTGAATACCGTCGAATACTCGATGTGATGAGCGAATCGAGCGCCAAGCTGGGCGCTCGATTCGCCGAGTGAGCAGCGAAAGCACGCGCCAGCCAATGCTGCGCGCTGGTCACTCGAGGGGCTGAAGGCGACGGGCGCGACGCGCCCCATATGTTTCGCTCCCGAAACGAACGGTGTGGGGCAAATATGCACTCGAGCGTTCAGCGGCGCCCACGTGCCCGTCCCACTACGATTTGGGTCACCAATTTCGAATCGACAAACTTCATTTTTGAACTGACAACAAATGCCTCGTTCGTTGTCCTGCTGATCGAAGCAACAACGTTCAAGGTGTAATCGAGAGGGCGTGTCATCCTATTCCGCGTGAGGCAGAGGTCGCGCACCAGCCTGGTGCGTCTCCGGTCTGCTCGCGGAGAGATCGATGTCTGGATACTCGTTGCTCACCGGTATCGCGGTAAGCACGTGTCTCATTGCTTGTCACTTCGTGCCCAATGAACCCGAAGGCATGAGTGGACCGACGGCAGGAGCCGGTGGGGCGGAGGTCACGCCGAGCAGTGGGGGCAAAACGAACCACCCCCCAACCGCCGGCGCCGCCAATGTGCATCCGGATTACGACGCCGAGGCTGGCTCAGGCGGAGTTGGCGGAGATGCCGAAGCTGGGTCGGGGGGGCAGCTCCCCGCGTCGGCAGGATCGGCCACTGGCGGCACGGGCGGAGGATCCGTCGAGCTCGCCGGTGACGGCGGCGCCGCCCCTGCCGAGTGCGACGTCCCACAAGCAACCTGCGCGGTGATCAGCGAGTACGACTGTGAATTTTCTCAGCTCGCCGGCGCAACGGCGGTGCTCGCCTGTGGTCAGACACTCCCGGTGGGCGAAGCCAATTGCGGGCAGTGCGGCCTCGTAGCCGTCAAGCTTTATTTCGACGGTCGGGACTGTTGGCAGGGTATCCCGGACTGCACCACGACGAATTTTTCGAAGAAGTTCCTGTATCCGCATTCGCCTTGAACGCGCTCGAGCGCTGACGGCTGACCGGCTACTCCGCGGCGGAGCCCGCCGCGCGATCGACCGGATCGAACGCGGCTTGCGGCATCTGCACCTGCTCGGAAGTCTTGCCGAAGCGACGCTCTTTGTTGGCGAAGTCAGCCACCGCGGCGGTCAAGGTCTCGGGACGGAAATCAGGCCACATGATGGGCAGGAACACGAGCTCGGCGTATGCCGACTCGAAGAGCAAGAAATCGCTCACGCGCGTCTCACCGCCGGTGCGGATCAGGAGATCGACGTCGGGCAGCGCGTGCGTGGTCATCTGGCGATGGAAGAAGGTCTCGTCGATTTCTTCGGGGAGCACCAAGCCGGCGCGGGCGCGCACCGCGAGCGAACGCGCAGCTTCGACGATGTCCTGACGGCCGCCGTAGGAGAGCGCGAGCGTCAACGTCATGCGATCGCCGTCGCGCGTGTAGGCCATGAGGTCTTCGACGGCATGGCGAGTCGAGGTCGGCAGATCCTCGAGCGCACCGATGACGTTCACGCGAATGCCGTTCTGGCGCAGGTCGGCACGTTCGTTCTTCGCGAATTCGACGAGCAGGCGCATCAGCGCTTCGACCTCGGGCCGCGGGCGGGCCCAGTTGGCGACGCTGAACGCGTACAGGGTCAGGTACTTCACGCCCACGCGCGTCGCGGTCTCGACCGCGTCACGCACTGCCCGGGCGCCCTCGGCGTGGCCCTCGGAACGATCCAGGCCGCGAGCTTTGGCCCAGCGCCCGTTGCCGTCCATGATGATCGCCACGTGACGAGGAATGAGCGAAGCGCTGTTCGACCCGTTCTTGCCGCTAACCACTAGGACTCTCTTTCCGCCCCGGGACTCGCCGGGGGTAACTGGTACTTCAAGCAAACCGCGAGGCCGATTGGCTAAGTGCCTCGCTTGATTACGTTTTCCCACAGCGCGGGGCGAGGGAGTGTGGAGCTTTCGTGGAGATCGCCGCCACGATTTCCAAGCCAATGAAATAACTAGACTATTTGGCGAGCTCCTGGCGCGCGTCTTGAACTGCGTCGAGGATTTTCAAGGCGGTACTGCGACGGGCGGGCGGCAGGCCGACCCGGAACACGACCTCCGGGGGACCGGAATTGAGCAGCTCCACCTGCCCACCATGAGCCTCGGTGACGGCCCGAACGATGGCCAAACCGAGGCCCGTCCCCCCCTTGTCCGGGCGCGTCGTGACGAAACGCTGGAACAGCCGCTCGCGCACGTGGCTCGAGATCATGCCCTGACTGACGACCGTGAGGTTCACCCAGTCTTCGACACGCGAGACCTCGACGCTGAGCCGACCGCTGCGCTCGCCGTGGGTCAGGCCGTTCTCTATCAAGTTCACGAGCGCGCGTAGGATCCAAAGCTCGTCGCCCCGCACGCGCGTGTCACCCGAGGCGTGCAGCGCGATCCGGGTCTGCGCTTCGCCCAGTGATTCGATCGCGCGTCGCGTCAGCTCACTCAAATCGACCGGCGCAAAGGACTCCACGCCGCGCGCCTCGATGCGCGCCAAGCTGAGCAGCTCGCTCAGTAGCCGCTCGATGCGCGCGGTCGCTTCGCGGATGCGGGCGACGAAGCGACGCGCCTCGACTGGCTCTTCGAGCGCGCTCTCCTCCAACACTTCGGCGCTGGCGCGAATCGCGGCCACCGGATTCTTGAGCTCGTGCGAGAGGTCGGAGGCGAAGGTCTCGACGAATGGTCTGCCCTCCAAGTCGCGCCGCATGGAGTCGATGGCGCGCGTCAAACGAGTGACCTCGCGACCGAAGGCGATCGGCGGCGCGCCGCGCCGCTCACCCAAGCTCACGCGCTCACCGAACACGCTGAGCGCCTCGATCGGAGCGGCGATCGCGCGGCCGATCCAAGCCGCGGCCAGCGCGGCAGCCGTGCCCAGAACGAGGCTGATCACCAGCACCGTGGGCGCGAAATCCGCGAGCAGGTTGCGCATCGCGACCGTGGGTTTGACCACACGCACGGCGCCGATGCGCACGCCGCGCACGCGAATCGGCGCGTCGACCGAGACCACGCCGCCCTCGTCGGGCGGAGCTTGGGCAGGAAACAGACGTACGCCGTGATCGTCCAGCAACATCAGACGCAGATCGGCGCCGCGCCCGCGCTCGTGCTCGAGCCGCGTCGCCAGATCGCCGATGCTCACGCCCGTGCGGTCGAGCTCACCGGCCATCATGCCGGCGAGGGTGATGGCTTCGTCTTGAGCGGCCTGGGTGGCGATGCGCACGGCGCGCGCTTCGATGCGGTCGATCACCATCAGCCCCAGGCCGAACGCGAATGCACCCACGATCACGGCCAAGGCCAGGAACATTTGCATGCGAATCGACATGCCTCGCGTGCGAGTGCGCAGCAGGCGCGAGACCACGAACGCCACGAACAGCATCAGCCCCACCGAGGCTGCTGCAACCACGATCAGACGGATCACGGGTCTTTCACGGCGCTTGGCGCGTCCGTGACGCGATAGCCGACGCCGCGCACGGTCTCGATCAAGCCCGGTTCGGCGCCGGCCTCCGCCACCTTCTTGCGCAGGGCCTTCACGTGCGAGTCGATCGTGCGATCGGTGATCGCAAAGCCGCTGCCCCAAACTCGGCCGATCAACTCGGCCCGACTGTACACGCGGCCCGGTTGCTCGAGCAGGCACGACAGGACGTCGAATTCGACGCGCGTCAGCTCCAGGCTGCTGCCGTTCGCGCGCGCACGCCGGGTCGAGGCGTCCAGAGACAAGGCCTGCGCGGGCGTGCCCGCCGCGCCGAGCTCCATTTGCGAGCGCCGCAGCACGGCTCGCACGCGTGCCACGACCTCACGCGGCGAAAAAGGCTTGGTCACGTAGTCGTCGGCGCCGGCCTCGAGCGCCACCACGCGGTCGGCCTCCCCGTCGCGACTGGACAGCACGATCACCGGGACCGGTTTGGCTTTACGCCAGCGCGCTATCAGATCGAAGCCGCTGCCATCTGGCAACATCAGGTCGAGCACGACCAAGTCGACACTGGCGGCGAGGGCCTCGGCTTGGCCCGCCGTCGCCGCCAAAGTCACGGAAAAGCCGTCCCGCCCGAGGGCATAAGCCACCGATTCCGCGATCGCCGGCTCGTCCTCGACCACCAGAATCCGGTTGCCCATCTCGCGACCATTCTTGCATGCCGAGGGCAATCGGACGATCTTCTGGAGTCATGAAGACGCTGCTCGTCTTACGTCACGGCAAGGCGGCCCAGGAAGAGGCCGGCTCCGATCGCGATCGCCCGCTGACCCAGCGTGGCAAGCGCGCTGCCGAAATGGTGGGGCACTTGCTGCGCGATGACGACCTGGTCCCAGACCGCGTGATCTGCTCGAGCGCGGAGCGCGCGCGGGACACGGCGCGACGCGTCGCGGCAGCCGCCAAGTTCGGTCGCGTGATCGACGAGCTGGACGAGCTGTACCTGGCGGAACCCGAGGCTTATATAACGGCCGTGCGCCAGCTCTCTGGGGATGCCGAGCGTGTATTGGTGGTTGGGCACAATCCCGGGCTCGAGGCCCTAGCGCTCATTTTGACCGGCGAGCCCGTGGCGCTGCCCACGGCGGGCCTCGCCGTGTGCTCACTGCCCATTGCGAGCTTTGCCGACCTCACGTTGCAAGTGAGAGGTAATTTGACACGGTTCGTGCGCCCAAAAGAGCAAAACGACTAGGGAGTACCCGGGGTCGAGTCGGGTTGGGCCAAGGGGCGACGGGGCGAACAGACGCACCCGAAGAGACCCCTGCCGCGGCCGTCGCTGGCAATTTGTGACGGAGGGCGCTAAGTAACGTGGCTGAATATGGCACCGACGGCTCGGCTTCCCCCGAAGAAGGACGTCGCATTGGCGTTACTCGAACAGGCGTCAATGTATGTCCACCTCGATCCGCGCGCGGATACGGTGCAGGTGCCTGCGTGGTTCAAGAAGCAACCGCAGCTCGTGCTGCAGGTCGGCCTGAACATGGCCGTCCCCATCCCTGATCTGCACGTCGACGAGACCGGGTTGTCGTGCACGCTGAGCTTCAACCGCGCGCCATTTTTTTGCATGATCCCGTGGCCCGCCGTATTCGCCCTCGTAGGCGAAAACGGGCAAGCCATGGTCTGGGCCGAGGACGTTCCGGCCGAGGTGAGCGCACAAGCGCAAGCGCAGAAGGCGCCACCACCGAAGCCGCGCGCTCACTTGCGCTCGGTAGGTGAGGGCGAGAGCACGCCGCCGCCGGCAGCGGAGCCCGGAGCGGCTGCGGAACCGGCTGCTCGCGAAAAGAAGACCGCGGCAAAGAAGGCCAAGCCCACGGTCGAAGTCGAAGGTGCAGTTCGCCCGACCGCCGTGAGCCGAAAGACCGGCAAAGCGGTCGCGAAGTCACCAAGCAAGACGGCGAAGCCTGCTGCCGCGGCCAAGGCTCCCGCGAAGAAGCCAAGCGAGCCGAAGCCCGCACCGAAGAAGCAGCAACCGACGCCTGCTCCAAAGCCCGAGCCGGCCGCAGCGCGCCAAGCGCTTCCCGCAAAGAAGCCCGGTCAGCCGAAGGCAGAGCCCGCGCGCGCCGCGACCGAAATCAGCAAGCCCAAGCGTGAGCTGCCGCCGTATTTGCGGGTCGTGAAGTAGGCGCGCTCAGCGATCGCGAAAGCGAGCGCGCGGGCCGCTCAACCGCCGCCCGCTTCACCGGCAGTGCCCACGCCGCTGGCCAGCGCGGCGTCTCCTCCCACGCCCGCGGCAGCCGAACTATCAGCGCCTGCTTCACCGGCGCCGGCACTTTGCGTAGCACCGCTGGCACCGCCGGCCGAGCCACCACCCGCGTCCCCATTCGACGAGCCGCCCGTGCTCGATACACACTGCCAGCTGGGGCCACTGCCATCGCAGCGATAACCCGACACGCAACCACTGAAGCTGCAGTCACCCGAGACGCACAGCCCGGACGAGCTGCACGTTTGATTCACTCCGCAGTCCGAAGGACGACCGCAGCGCCCGTTATCTGAGCCCGGCAAGTAGCAGACGCCGCTGCTGTCATCGCACAAGTAGCCGTACGCGCAGTCCCTGTCGCGCCAGCACCCGTCGTCGTCGTGGCTGTAGATGGGGCAGCCGCCGAGCGCTCCGAGCGCAGCCAAGAACACCGCCGAAAGCACCGCTCGCTTCATAAGAGCTCCATGGCATGAGGGTAGCAAGCACCGTGCCCGAGACAAGGCAGCGCGCGACGCAAGACGAAGCGAGACTCGTGCACGCAGCCGAAAGATGCCCTAGGGTCCGGCGAGCGCCAAAGATTTCTCTGGCAAATGTGCGAGCATGCTAAGTTTTCGGCCCCTTCCGACCAGTCGATATGGACGTTCGTTGTAGTCGCTGCGCCACCGAGTACGAGTTCGACGATGCCCTGATTTCCGAACGGGGTACGACGGTCAAGTGCACGAACTGTGGGTATCAATTCAAGATTTATCCGGGTGAAGGCAAAGGCGTCGCACCGGAGCGCTGGGTCGTGCGTACCGCCTCGGGGCGTGAACTCGTGTACACGTCGTTGCGAGAACTTCAGCGCGGTATCGCGGACAAAAAGGTCGACGCGAACGATCTGCTCTCGCGCGGCAAACAGGCGCCCAGGCCGCTCGGCTCGATCGCCGAGCTCGAGCCATTCTTTCAAGTGCTCACGAGCAAGAAGCCCAAGGATGACTTGCGAGCGCAGCGCACGTTGCATGGCGTCGCGCCACCCGCCAACTCGCTCGGCTTGAACCGCGGCAACGCTTACTCGCCCGCTAAGCCCTTGCCGCCCGAGCCCGCGCCACCTCGAGTCGTGGAGCCGCAGCAGCCCGCGCCCGCGCCGGTGGCCGCCGAACCGGACGTACCAGCCGCGCCGGCGACCGTCCCCTTGCCGCGTGCACAGGCCTTCGAGCCAACTCCGACTCCAGTAGCAGTGGACGCCATTCCAGATACCGAGGTCATGCCGCGCCCGGCTGCGCCGCAGGTGCTCGAGCCCGGGCCGCTGTCTTCGACGCTACAGGCCGGGTTTTCGGGTGATTTGCGGACCACGCTGCCTGGCGGATCCCTGGCCAGCGCGACCAGCGACGAGCGCCCGCGCCCGTTGCGTGTCGATCCGCCGTTCCCGGCGCGCCCTGCCAGCGACAGCGTACCGGACTCGACGCGCATGTCCGCCGCGAGGGCGCCGATTTCGTCCCGCATCTCGCTCGACACCACGCTCGAGGTACCGCGCTCGCCGGTTTCGTCACCCCGCAACTTGCCCCCCATCGAGGTGGCCAACATCCGCGACAGCTTCAAATCCTACGACGAGCTTCAGCTGGACCACTCGGCGGAGGACCATCACGCGCGCGTCGCGCGTTCGCGCTGGATCGCCGGTGTGGTGGTGGTCGGCGTGCTGGGCTTGCTCGGCGCGACCGTGGGTCGGCGCTACCTCGCGCAGCTCACCGGCGCAGTCGAGGTGAAAGCGACCAGCGATGCGCGCGTCGCCAAGTTCCTCAGTGACGGCTCTCGGTTGGCGGACGAAGGCGACTTCGAGGGCGCCAAGGAAGAGTTCGACAAGGCCACCGCCCTGGCCGAAAAAGATCCCGCCGTGCTCACCGCGCTGGCGCACCTCGAAACGCTGCGGGCCGATGTGTCTTGGCTCAAGCTGCGCTTGCTGGATCCGAGCTCGACGGATCTGGTGCAAGCGACGTACCGAGAGCTCGGACGCCGCGTGGGCAAGACACGCACGGCGGTGGACCGGGCATTTGCCGTTTCGCCCGAAGATCCCGCGGTATTGCGGGCTCGCGTCGATGCGCTGCGTTTGAGCGGCGAGGGCGACAAGGCCCGTGAATGGCTCGCCCCGCTCAGCGCAAACGCGAGCGTCCCGGAGAACGCGTACGTGCTCGCAGCGCTCGATTTGGCAGAATCCGACCCCGTGTGGCCATCGGCGATCGATCGCTTGCGCACGGCAGCAGCCGCCGAACGCGATCCCGGCCGAGCCCGCGCCGCGCTGATCTACGCGCTGGTGCGCGCGAATCGGGTCGCCGAAGCGGATTCCGAGTTCGCCAAGCTCGATGGTCGCTCCAAGCCGCACCCGCTGTTGGAGGAGCTGCGTGCGTTCCTGAAGCGCGCCAAGCTTTCGAGTGACGGCGGAGGCGAGAGCGCCCCCAAGATCGCGACCGTCGATACCAGCAAGCTGCCCAAGCTCGATACTTCGCCTGCGCCCGAAGACGAACCGCGCCCGGCGGCGGCAGCGGCACCGACTGATTTTCGCGCCAAGCTTTCGCAGGCCTCGGCCGCGCTCCGCAACGGCGATTTGGCACGAGCCGATCAGCTATTCAACGCCGTGCTCGCGGAGCAACCGTCCAACACGGAAGCCATCTCCGGCCTGGGTGACGTCGCCAAGGCACGCAGGGACCCGGCGCTGGCGGCCAAAATGTACGACCGGGTGCTGGCCGATAATCCGAGCTACTTGCCGGCGATCCTGGCCAGCGCCGACCAAAAGTGGGAAGCCGGCGACAAAGCGGGCGCGCTCGTGCTCTATCATCGGCTGCTCGAGCAAGCCGGCCCGAATTCGGAGTATGGATCACGCGCTGCAGCGCGCATCGCGCAAGGTGCGGGCGGAAGCGCTGGAAGCCCGGCGGTGGTCGAAACGGTACCCGTCAAGCCCGAAGCCCCCGTAACTCCGCCGAGCGGCGTCGACACGACCGATCTCCCAGGAGCCCGATGAAATTTCATGCGCGTTGGTTGCTGCCGCTGCTCCTGATCGCCGGCTGCAACGCGCGGCCGCGCCACGGAGGCGCAGGCGGTAGCCACGACGCCGCACCGAAGGCGGACGAAGCCCGGCTGATCGAGCTCGATTTGACGGCTGGTGCGCCCGAGAGCGTCGACGGCAGCGCGCTGTTCCGCACTCCCGCCGCACAAACCTACACGGGCCTCACCCGTATCATCACGCGCGCGCTGACAGACGACAAGGTGCGTGGCGTGTTCGTGCGCCTCGGTGAAGCCTCGTTCGATCTTTCCGAGAGCGAGGAGCTCTCGCGCTTGCTCGCGAAGGTCGGCAGCAAGGGCAAACCCGTGGTGTGCCATGCCAACGCGCTCGGCAACGCCAGCGCCCTGCTCACCGCGCGCGGCTGCACCAAGGTTTGGCTGACGCCCGCGGGTGAAGTCTCGACCATCGGAATTGCGGCCCAGATGGTGTATTTGCACGGCATTTTCGAGAAGCTGAAGGTCGACGTCGACTTCTTGCACATGGGCAAGTTCAAGAGCGGCGCCGAGCCCCTCACGCGTGAGGGCCCGAGTGAGGAAGCGCGCACCTCGCTCGTCGAAACGCTAGCTGCGATCCGCGGCGCGTGGCTGGACGAGAGCAACGAGACCCGCAAGAACGACGCGCTGCGCGAAGCGCTCGAGCATGGCCCCTGGAGCGCCGGCGAAGCCGTCGAGCACCACCTCGTCGACGAGATCGGCTTCGAGAACGACGCGCTGGAAGCCGCAAAGAAAGCGGCAAAAGTCAGCGCGGTCGAGGTGAGCTTTGGTCCGCGCGCCAAGAGCGGTGGCGGCCTCGACGTCGGAGATTTACTGCGCGTGTTGTCCGGCGCGGGCAGCTCGGGTGACGGCAAGCCGCACATCGCGATCGTGCCCGCTGAGGGCGCGATCACGGTGGAACCGGGCGGCCCGCTGCAACAGGGCGGCATCACCGCACGCGCGCTGGGCAAGACCCTACGCCGCATGCAACGGGACGATTCGGTGAAAGCCGTGGTGCTACGCATCAACTCACCGGGCGGCTCGCCCCTGGCCAGCGATCTGATTTGGCACGAAATGATGGAGCTTCGGAAGAGGAAGCCGATCCTGGTCTCGGTCGGGAACATGGCCGCCAGCGGCGGGTATTACATCGCTTGTGCGGGCCAGCGGATCTTCGCCGAGCGCACCAGCATCGTCGGCTCGATCGGGGTTTTTGGCGGCAAAATCAACGTCGCCCCGGCGTTGGATCAATTCGGCGTACACGCCGAAACGTTCGCAGCCAGCCCCGAGCCCGGCGCCGCGGCGCGCGCGGCCTTCAACTCGCCCCTCACGTCTTGGGACGACTCGACGCGCGAGCGCGTGCGCGCGCAGATGCAGGGCATCTACGATCTGTTCATCGCGCGCGTCGCCCACGGTCGGCACATGGAGGTCGACAAGGTGCGCGCGTCGGCAGAGGGCCACATCTGGAGCGGGGATCAGGGTTTGGAGCGGGGCTTGGTAGACGAAATCGGAGGCCTCACCGACGCGCTCGCTGCCGCGCGCAAAGCTGCGAACCTGGACGCTGAAACTCCGGTCACGGTCGAAGGCGGTCGCGAGAGCCTACTGGACAGCTTGCTCGTGAGTGACGACGCGAGCGACGCCGATGCAGCGGCGGCTTTCGAGCGGCTGAGCGCGGCGCCTAGCACGCGCATGATGTCGAGCGTGCCGCCCGAGCTGCGAGTCGCGCTCAGCGGCTTCGCGCCACTGGCTGGAACCGAGCACGTCGCAGTGGCATTGCCCTATGGCTTACTGATCCACTGAGGCCCGAACGCGCTTGCCGAACAAACGGCCGATAACGGTCAACTTCGGCCGGGGCTGAAACAGTGCCGCCATGTTTCGGCTCGGCGAGGCGCTTTTCCCATTTCGGTACTCGCTAATGTGGCCTTTTTCGGCTGAACTAACGCAATGTCTGTAGGGCGTCGAGGGCCGCTTTCCTTCTTGGACACCGAATGGCGAACCGCGCTCTGGAAGCGCTGGGTGGCGGCCCACTTGGTCAACGAAGGGAATACGGGCGCTGGCGTCCCCGGTACCACTCCGATCGATGTTGCACCCATGCCGAACGGCAACGCGCCGGAGCCGGCGGCCCCGGCGCACGAGGGCCCGGTGACGAGCAATGACGTCCTCGAAGCCGCGCAGGCGGTGTCGCGGCGCGTCGCGCCTGCCGAAGATCGTCGCAACGAACGGCGCGCGGACGTGCGAGCGCGCTTCGACGCCATATCGGAGCGCTTGCAAGGCCTGGAAGACGCGATTGACGTCATCGCGCGCCGGCTCTCGCATCGCTCCCGCCGCGAACGGCGCACCGATCGCCGCACGGCAGAGCTCGTGGAGAGCATCGCAGAGAACGTGGAAGCGCACGCGATCGCGCTCGAAGGTCTGGCTGCGACGTTGGAGCGGATCGAGCGTCGCTTGGAGCGCATCGAGCGCTCTGCCGCGCGTGAGGAGCGTGATTCGCGTGCCCCAAAAGCGCGACACTCGGAGCCACCCCGCAGCGTGCACCCGCCGCGGCTCGACGACACGGGTGACTTCTCACTCGGCCGCGAACCGTCGGACGAAGATGATCCTTCGATCTCGGGCTCCTCGATCCGCGGCAGCATCGGGGACATGTCGCTCTCTACCGTGCTCGCCATGCTCGAGATCGAGCGCCGCAGCGGTCGTCTCAAGGTACAGGGAGACGATGGCTCGTTGGTCGCCTTCGAGCTGGAAGACGGCTCGGTCGTGGGCAGCCGCGTGAGCGAGAACGACGTGGACGCGGTGGAGTCACTGCGTGAAGTGCTGACCTGGAAAAACGGCCGATTTTGGTTCCGCCAGAACCCGAGCGAATCGCAAATCTCGCCGCCCCGCTCGGTGAACTCGTTGCTCTTGGAAGCCACGCGCCAAATCGACGAAGCGATCCGCGTCGGCTGAGTCAGGCATCGCTCTTCAGTTTGCGCGCGCCGCGTTCGGCGCGTTCCTTCACGGTACGCCGGTCGAGCCCAAGGCGCTTGCCTGTCTCGACGTAGCTTTTCGTCTGTTCGTAGGATAGCGCACAGTAGCGGTCGAGCAGCGTCTCGACGTCGTGGCCAGTGGCGAGGAGAGCGTTGTCGAGCTCGGGTGCGGGTGCGGGTGCGCTTCGTCGCGCGGGGCGATAGCGACTGCGAACCAAGACGTTGCGCACGCACTGCTCGAGCTCGCGCACGTTGCCGGGCCAGCCATAGTCGCGACCGAGCTCACGCTCGGTGAACGATTGCACTTCCTTGGCCAGCTCCGGTCCGTACTCCGCGCCCGCAATGCGCTCACTGAGCACCGACACCATGAGGAACAGCTCGTTGGGATCGGCCGCGATGCGCTCCCGCAAGCTCGGAGTCTGAATGCGATCGGCGCACAGGCGGTAATACAGATCTTCGCGGAACCAGCCAGCTTCGAGCCCCTGGTCGAGATCGCGATGAGTGGCAGCCACGATCTTGCCCAAAAACATGCGCGGCTTGGTCTCACCCAGGCGCTGGAACGAGCGCGCTTGAAGCACGCGTAAAAACTTCACTTGCAGCTCCTGGTCGAGCTCGCCGATCTCGTCCAAGAACACCGTACCGTCGGGGCCGCAGATCTCGAGCCACCCCTGACGGTCCTCGAGCGCACCAGTGAACGCGCCGCGGCGATGACCGAACAACTCCGACTCGATCACGCCGCGCGACAGCGCCGAGACGTTCAGCGCGTGATATTGGCTCGTGAAGGTCTCGACGAAGCGCAGCTTGCTCTCGTCGAACGAGAGGTAGCGCGAGTAACCGATGGCCTGCGCAACGAGGTCCTTGCCGGTTCCGGAAGCGCCGGTGATCAGCGTCGGAATGTCGGCCATGTGGCGATACACGCTATTTCGGTACCGGCGCAGGTCGTGCGTGAACACCGAGTGCCAAGTCTCGGCGCGCAGCTCCGCGATGGGCCGTGAAATGCCGAGCAAGTACCGGAAAATATAGTGAAAAGCGCGTCTAATTTTGGAAGAAGAACGCGAGCGCGGTCGCGGCCGTCATCCCCGAGGGCAACGGCAATTGCGGCTCGACGAGCAGCCGCTCGAAGTCGCGCTTGAAGGCCGGATAGAAGCCGGCTTTGCGCGCTTGCCCGGATTCGTCTACGGCGAGCTCGTAAAGGCTCAGCTCGTAACGAGCGAACAACGCGTACAGGCAGAGGTCTTCGTACAGGAGCAGCTCAGCGCTCGTGAGGTCTGCGCGGGGGCCAGTGAGCCGCGAGCGAACCGCGAGCGCAGTCTGCCAGCTCATGTCTCGCAGCTGGACGACGTTCGGGCGCTCGCGGTGGAAGCGCTGAGTCTCCGACTGTGCGCGATCCGGCGACCAGACTTGGCTATTTTCGGTGAACCCGTGGCCAAGCGCCACCCGTTCACTTTCGATGCGCTCGGGCGCAAATGGGTTGTCGTAGGCGAGGCGCGACACTGCCTCCGCAAAGTGCCGCTCCGCCACGTCCCTGAACAACATGTACGTTCACTGCATAACACCGTCCATCGACTGTACATTCCAGATCCCATGTGCGGCGACGGCAGTTCAATGATTTCAAATAGTTAACAATAGCCATTCTGCTTTTGTTGGTGCGGCGCGGGGTTTGCTCAGGGGAGGACGAGCTCCCGGGTTGGGAGACGAGGAGGCCCATGATGGCTCGTATCAAGCGTTGGACGCACGAAGTGGTGGCCAGCATCGACAGCATGATTGTGCAGGTGGAAAACCACGAGGCGCTCGCCACGAGCACCTTGCGTGAGCTCGAACACGGCATTGCGCGCTCGAGGGTGCAGCTGACGCGCGTGGAGCGCGATGGCAACGCCCTACGGCAAGCGCTCGCCGACGAGCGCGAAGCGGCGGCTCGCTGGCGCGAGCGCGCCAAACACGAAGAGCAAGAGCCACGCGCGCTCGAGTGCTTGCGCCGTTCCAAGCGTTCGGAGAGCCGCGTACACGAGCTAGCACGGAATCGAACCGAGCATGCGCGCGTGGAGCAGCAGCTCCAGCGTGACATTCAGACCCTCGAAAGGCGGTTGATCGAGCTGCGCCAGCAACGCAACACGCTGCGCACACGCCAATCGCGCGCGGAGGCTTTCACCGTCGTACAAGGGCAAGGTGATCTCGGAAACGGCGAGATTGGAGCCATTTTCGAGCGTTGGGAGACGCGCGTGGCCGAGACCGAGGTGACCAGCGGTTGCTTGGTCACGAGCAGCGATAGCTTCGACGAGGAATTTTTGGATGCTGAAGAAGCCGCGGCGCTCAAGCTCGAGCTACGCGAGCTCAAGGAGGAACGGTCATGAACCTGAACGAAGATACTTTCAGTCGCCCCCCAGCCCCGAACGCAGCGGTGTTCGATCCCGATGCGCTGACCCGCGCTCTACGCATCGCAGGCGCGGTTTTGGTCGTGGCTTCGGCGTCGACGCTCATGCTGCAGCATTGGCAGGCCGGCAATGATTTGATGCGCTACGCGATGCTGGTCGGGCAATCACTGTTGCTCGCTGCAGCCGCGTACTTCGTCGGTTTGACGGTGCGGGAGGGGCGCAGCGCGCGAACCTTCTTGGCGTTGGTGCTGGCGACGATCCCGGTGAGCTTCACGGTGCTCGGCGGCCTGGTGTACTCGCAGTTCAATTTCGAGCCGCTGCGGCCTTTGCCGCACTATGCGAGCTGGATCGCACCCACGCCTTTGTCCGCAATTTTGGCGGTCATGGCGACGTTGGTGGTCTTGGTGCCATTGGCGGTGGTCTCGTTCGTTGCGCTCGCGCGCAAGGAGGCTCGGCTGCTCACGCTGTCGTTCTGCGCGGTCAACGCGCTGCTGTTGATCCCGGTGCGTGAACCGGTAGTGATGGTGGCGCTGGCGGGCGTGTCTTTCTTGGGCCTGCTGCAGCTCGACACGGCCCGCTTTGCTGGGGTCGCGCAGCTGGATACCTTGGAAGGCAAGCTCGCGCGGGTGATGCCTTTCGCGCCGCCGTTGATCCTGCTCGGCAGGAGCGTGCACCTGTATCATTGCGGCGCGGCTTTCGTGGGCGGCGTGCTGCTCAGCGCGGCCGCGGCGCTGTGGCTGCTCTTGGCTCGTACCGAGAGCGCGCTCAAGCGAGATCTCGGAGCTTGCGCCTCGGCGTTGACCGCGCTCGTGGGCTGGGCGTTGTGTTGGTCTCAGGTCGCCGCCGAGCAGCGTGGGGCGCATGCTTCGCTCGTCTTGTTGCTCGGGTTGCCACCCGCCGCCCTGTGGTTCGTGGCTTCGGCGCGTGCCGCGGCGACGCGCCGGCTGCTGATCGATGTTGGGACGCTGCTTGGCTTGCTCACCGTGGCCAGCGCGAGCGTGATCGACGGAGATACGTTGGCTGCGTTCTGCTGCATCGCGCTCGGTGTCGGGGTCGCGGTGTGGGGCGCCGCGGTCAAAGAGCGAGTGCGCGTGGCAGCCGGCGCTTTGGTGGCGTTGGGTGGGCTCGGGCTACAAGTGTGGCTGGCCGTCCACGGCGATTCGTTGCTCCGCTGGGGCAGCCTGACTGCGGTTGGTATATTGCTAATCGTGGGAGCGGCCTACGTGGAGCGACACCGCGCCCGCATTGCGCTGCTTTGGCAAAACGCAGCCGGACCCTGAGGTAGGCGAGCAGAAATCCGTCGTGTCCGATGCCGATGCGCTCTGCCAAACTTGCGAGCGTCCCAAGTGGGACATCATCCAGCCGTGACCGCGACCTTCCAGAAGGTACACGTAAGACAGCTGAGCATCGGGCTTTCCGCGCTGGTCGCGGAAGGCCCGTGCGATTTCCGTGGGCGCGCCGAACAGCGCGCGGGGCAGCCCCTCTAGTGACCGTGACCGTGTGGGCCGTGTACGTCGTGGGCGTGCTCGTGCTCATGGGGCGGCGGGCGCACGATGCTAGATAGCCAGAGGCGGGCGCTGCGCTGCCAGACGCCGAAGAAGAGCAGGACCGCGAGCACGATGGCGGAGCGCGGGCCGAGATCGCCCTCGGACAGCGCGCCGGCGAGCGGTGCGGCGCTGGAGCCGCCAAAGTCGAACAACAGGGCGACCGCGAGGCACGCGGCGGTGACGTACAGGCGCGGTTTGACGGCCGAGCCGAGCGCTTTCGCGATCGGTGCCAACGTCGCAAACAGCAGCACTGCTCCGGCAGAGAGGTGCAGCGCGCCCAAGCCCGAGGCGATCAGCACCGCGGCCGGCGCGGCCACGGGCGTCAGGTTGGCGACCAGCGCGACGAGCAGGAGCGCGCCCCAAGGGCCGCCCAGGCGGCTCTCACCGAGCGCCGCGTACGGCACCGACGACAAGAGCGCGCCGATCAGCAAGCCCAAGACCAACCACGGTCCGGAGCTCTCCAGCGCCTCCGAAGCGCGCGCGCGCCAATGCTGCTCGCGTGGCCCGCCTTGGGCCTCTTCATCCGGGAGCGTCGAGCCAAACGCCGCGACGGCGCCGGCTGTCACGAGCAAACGCACGCCGCCCGCGACGAAGCCGAACAGGGCGATGCTGAGCAGCACGCTCTCGGCGCCGAGCACCGCGGCCGGCAACGAGGCCTGCGTCCATTTCGAGCTGCGATCCGGCATGCGTAATGAAAACGCCGCGGCCAGCAGCGCGACCAGGATAACGAGTGAGCTGCGCTCGCTGAGCGTGACCAAGCCGTCCACGAAGGCTCGCGTCGCGGGCTCCGTGGTGTGCCACACGCCGAGCAAGCTCACGGCCACGCCGGCGGCGGCTACGAGCACGTCTAGCGAGCGCGCGAGCGGGGTGACGGCGGGATCTTCGGTCAGGTCGTGGGTGACGACGTGTAGGAGTAGGCCGGCGGCAACGGCTGCGATCACCGGCGCGAAGCGGTCGATGGTTTGCGCGGGAACCAAGCTCGAGGCACCAATGCCGATCACGCTGGCCAGAGCCAAGCCGAGTGAGCGCAGCACCGCCGCGCGCGCGCCAAAGGTAATCCGATACGCGAGCGCGACGACCGCGATCAGCGGCACGGTGTGCGCCGCCAACGCGACGATGACGTCCAAGTGCGAGCCCTGCTCGGCGGGTAAACGGGTGTACGCGCCGAGGCCAATGCCGTCAGCGACGTGATGCACGACCAAGCCCCAATAGCCCGCTTCCAGCACCGCATCTTGCGCGCGCCCGCTCGTTGAACGGCGGCCGACGAAATGCGCCAGCGCAGGGGCAAACCATCCCGCTAGGAAGAGCAAGAGCGAGAGCGGGCCGAGATCGCGCAGCGCTTCCGGTAACAAATGCGTGACGACGACCGCAACTGCAGCCAGCGTTGCGAACGTGCGCATGTAGCCGAGCAGGCCGCGCGAAGTGGCGGGGACGAACGACAGCGCCGCGCCGAGCAGCACGGAACAGACGGCGACGAGGAGGGCGAACAACACGCGAGGGCCCGGGTCTAGCTCACTCGCCCAGCCCGGCCAAAGCGGCGCCGGGAAAGGGGCCAATTCCTCGGGCAAATTGCGGTAGCCGCTCCGGGCGGGGCAGAATTGAACGAAACTTATGGACACCTTGCGCGCGCCGCGAGCGGCGTACACTAGGCCCATGATCATCCAAATTGCGAAGCTATCGCTGATGGGGGCCCTCTGCGCAACGCTCGCCGTTGCCTGTAACTCGAAGCCCACAGCCGAGCAGGCCGCGCCCAGCGCGCCCGCCGCAGTTGCCGAAGACAAACCCGTCGCTGAGGTCACGGTGAGTGACGTGCAGCAATTCGTGAAGAACAAGAGCGCGACCGTGTTCGATGCCAATGACCCGGACACGCGCAAAGAGTACGGCGTGGTGCCAGGCGCCGTGTTGCTCTCGGGTAAGGACTATCCGCTCAGCACTCTGCCCGCGTCGAAGGCGGACAAGCTCGTGTTCTATTGTGGCGGCACGCAGTGCCGCGCTTCCGACAAGGCTGCCATGCGTGCCACCTCCGCAGGCTACAGCGACGTGAGCGTAATGCGCGCTGGCATCCGCGGTTGGAAAGACGGAGGCCTTGCCACGAGCCCCGCGCCGCAGAGCTGAGCCGAAAGCGGTATAAGTACTATGCCGCTTTGCGCTTGAGCTCGGGTTTGACGGACAGCACGAGCGGCTGTCCGTCACGAGCCAAACGCAGCGAGACATCCGCACCGCGCGAGAGCACGAGCACGCGCTGCAAGTCGTCCACGCTGAACAGTGGCGCTTCGTTGGCGGAGAGCAGCAGGTCGGCCGCTCTGAGCTGCGCAGTACTGGCCGGTGAATCGGCAGCGACGGAGTGTACGCGCACCGCGCGCGGCTGGCCGACGGCTTCGGCGACTTTGGGCATCAAATCCACCCCTTGCGCGGCGATGCCGAGCAGCGGGCGCTCGACCTTGCCGTCGCGAATCAGCACTGCGGCGACCCATGCGGCGGTGTGTGCCGGGATGGCAAAGCCGAGCCCATGGGCGCGCGGAATGACGGCGGTGTTGATGCCGACCACGGCGCCATGCGCGTCCAGCAAGGGGCCGCCGGAGTTGCCCGGGTTGATCGCGGCATCGGTCTGCACCAAGCCCTCGAACGGCCGTCGGCCAGGGCCCGGCAAGCTACGGTCGATGGCACTCACGACGCCTAGGCTGACGGAACGCTCGAAGCGCAGCGGATTGCCGATGGCGAGCACCAATTGACCGACGCGCAGCCGACGCGATTCGTCCAACGACAAGCTGGGCAAGCCGCGCGCGCCGACGCGCAGCACCGCCAGATCGCTCGAGTGATCCTCGCCCACGACGTCGGCCGCGAGCTCTTCGCCGCCGGCCAAGCGCACGCTGAGCTTGCCTGCGCGGCCGTGCACCACGTGCGCGTTGGTGATCACGTAGCCGTCGCTCGAGACGATGATTCCGCTGCCTTGGCCGTGCCCATGTTCGACCGCGACGACGCTGGGCGCGGCCGTGGCGACCAGGCTCTCGAGCTCATCGGAGAAATCGCTCAGGCGTGACATGCTCATGACCTCGCGCTCGGTGTCACGGACAGCTCACGCACCTCACCGGCTCGGGCTAGACGAAGCGGCACGGCCTTCGCGGCGCGATCTTCCAACGCCGCCTGCAGATCAGCGATGCTCTGCAAGCGTTCGCCGTCGAGCGCGAGCAGCACGTCCCCCAAGAGCAGCCCCGCGGCTTCGGCGGGGCCGCCGGGCTGCAACCCCGTGAGCACGAGGCCAACCGGTTGCCCTGCGCTTTCCGCCAAGGCCGCGGGCAAGCGCGCCGCAGCCGAGCTCACGCCCAAATAGCCGCGTTGAACGCGGCCGTGGGAGAGCAGCGCTTGCACCACGCGCTCGATGGTTACGACCGAGAGCGCCATGGCCGTGGAGCGCAGCAGCCCAGCGCTGTTCACGCCGATCACGCGGCCCGAGGCGTCAACCAACGCACCGCCCGAAAAGCCGGGCTCGACGCTGACGTCGGTCTGGATGTAGCGCTCGAGCTTGCCGCCGCCCGGCGCGCGCCATTCATCGGCCAAGGCGCTGACCACGCCCAGGTTCGAGCGCACGGTGCGCCCTGGGCGGCTCAACGCGAGCACCAGCTGACCGCGCCGCAGGCCTTCGTTCGGCGCGCGCTCTGCAGTAGGCCACGCTTCGCCGTCAGCGCGGAGCAGCGCGAGATCGCTCGCGGAGTCAGCACCGACCAGCGTGGCCGCTCGCACTTCGCCCGACTCGAGCTGCACCTCGAGCCCGTCGTCACGCTCCAAGCTGTGCGCGGTAGTGACGATCAACCCATCAGTCGACCAAACCAGGCCCGAGGCGGGCCTACGCCGGCCGGTCTCGACCCGGACCACACTCGGGCCCACGCGATCGACGGCGTCGGCCAAGGCGTTCGAAAAATCCTGCGCTGCGTTGCTCATGCTCAGAAGCTTAAGGAACGCGCCCGGGCGGCGGTATTGCCCGATCGGGTAGGCCGCGCGCCCATTCAGGCAGGCCTGAGCCGCGCGTGGGCTGCACATGTCGTGCAACCGCGGCCGGTTTTGGGTGCGCTCGCTTGCGCGTGAAGTGCAAGCGCTCAGCTCATGCATTGCACAACTCATGCAATCGACAATGCGAGTCACGAGAAGCGCAGAAACTACTCATGTATCGAGTCATAGTGACGTATCGAACGATGAACATGTTCTTCGCAGAGGCGAAGACGGAAGGAAGATTCATGAAGCTGAGAGCGGTCGCGTCCGTGATGTTCGTGGGGCTAGTGGCGGCAGGTTGTGCCAGTGCAGTAGGAGACACGGAGACGGATGTCGGGCAGGCCAGCGAAGCCATCATCGGGCCCTCGACCAGCGGTGGACCCAAGCAGGTCGTGATGCTGTACGCGAGCGTGACCAACCCGGACGGCTCGCTCGGCACGCGCACTTGCTCGGGTTCTTACATCGCCTCACGCCTGGTGGTGACCGCGGCGCACTGTCTCGAGAATGTGTTCGCAGATCAGCTGTTCGTCTACTTCGGAACCGACTTCAACGCGGATTTGCCGCAGCTCGGCCCCGGCCCCAACGGTCTTCTGCCGCCCGCACCGGGAAAGCCGTCGAAGTTTGCTCAAGCGGATTCTTTCGAGCAGCATCCGAACTGGAACGCGACTCAAATCTATCCCGACGTCGGCGTCGTGTATTTGGATCGCAAGCTGCCATTCGAGCCGCTACCCATCTATCGGCGCGAGATCAAGACGAACAGCAACGTGAAGATCTCGGGCTGGGGTGCGAACAGCGCGCCCACGCCGACCACCGGCGCCGGTGGCCGCGTGTTACGCACGGGCAACACGCGGACTCTCGGCTCTCCGACCGCGGCCGACAACCACCCCGAAGATCCGAATCCGGAGCTGAATAGCGCGGCCAACCGCGCGAACCTGATCAAGACCGACGGCAGAGCGCCGTACGCCAACGGCTGCTTCGGTGATTCGGGCGGCCCGCTGCTGCTCAACGACTACGGGCAGAGTTACGTCGCCGGTGTCGACTACTTCGGCGGCCTCTCCTGCCGCGACTATAGCTTGTACGTGCGCACTAGCTCCTTCTTGCCCTTCCTGGACAAGGCAATGAAAAAGGCAGGCACTGAAGCGCTGAAGCCGGTGTTCGACTGCGTCGCGCCGAACCCGCAAGGCACGCTAACCGCGTTCTTCGGCTACAAGAACGACAATGGCGTGAGTGTGGATCTGCCTTACGGCGCCAAGAATCGCTTGGCGCGGGACACCAAGAGCGCGCGCCCCTCGCACTTCTTGCCCGGTCAGCACGACTTCAGCTTCGCGATCGACTTCAGCAGCCGGCAGACCGTAACTTGGGCGCTGAGCCCAGACTCTGGCCCGACCACGTCGCTCAACGTGGATCAAAATTCGCGTCGCTGCGGCGCCGCGGAAGCCGACCAGAGTGAGTGCGCGCTAGCTTGCCGCGCCAGCATGCAATCCGGCTGCTCGAGCTTGCCCACGTTCGAGAGCTGCGTCACGTCTTGCGTCGGAACGACTCAATTCGTTGAGCAGGTGCTGCCCAATTGCCTGCCGCAGAACAGCGCGCTCAACGCCTGCACCGCGGGCCTATCGTCGGATCCCAGTAACTGGCTGTGTTACGACGGTATCGGCGTGTTCCCGGGCCCCGCCTGCCAGGCCCAGAGTGACGCGCTGAACGCCTGCTTCTCGCAGTAAACGGCCTCAATCGGGGCTCGGCTCCGTCAATTCCCGCAACTGGCCTAGACCGGTTGCGGGAATTGGCCTGCTTGGCACGGCGCAGAAAAGGCGCCTGGTGCTTTTCGCGAGCCCGTGATCGAACGATGCTCCGCGCATGGCGAGCATGAAGGGGCACAGCAGTCGAGCGCATTGGGCGGCTTGGGTGATCGCGCTGGCGGCTCTCGCCGCTGGAACCGCGTGGCGGCGTTCGTCGAGCCGCGGCGAGGCAGCGCGAGTCGTCGCGCCCGCCTGCTCGAACGACGTCGCTTGGTATGGCGCTGGCGGCTCTGACGCTTCGGCGCACCTCGAGCGGACCCTGCTCGCCGATGGCAGTGAACAGCTGCGCGGCACGGCGCGCTACGCCATCGGTGATTCCTTGTCTTGGGTCGCCGCCTCGGAGCTTGCAGACGTGAGCGCGAATGGTCGGCTGCAACGAGCCGAGGTTCGGCTGAGCTATGGCGACCCAGCGCGCGCCAAGCGCGCCGGGCTCCCCGCCTTCCTCGCGCTCGATGCAAAGCTCGGGCAGGTCACCTCGCTGGGCCTGGACGGCAGCTCCCAGTCGCGCCAGGTGACCAGCGATTTCGCCTGGATTTACCAGCCGATTTCGCTGCCCGGCGGCAAAACCCTGACCACACCGGTCGCGGCGCTCGTAGCTCAGCGCGCCGCCCACACGCGCAGCGCTTTGCGCATGATCGATCCGAGCCGCGCCGATCCGAGCGTGCTCGCCGACCAGGTGAGCGTCACCGACAGCGATGTCGAATGGCTCGTCGTGGGTGACGATTTGGCGAGCTTCAGCGCCACGCAGTCGCGCGAGCTCTTGGCGCTGCGCGTGGGCGCTCTGGGTTACGAGCTCAAGCCGTGCGGCCCGGCGCGCCTGTTGTGAGCCGAGCCCCTGATCGCCGGCTCGGCTCTCAGACCACTCCCAGCCAATCCTGCATCTGATGCAGATCTTGACCCTGCGGGGCGAGCGCATGCAGCGCCCGCCCCAAGCGGCGCGCCCCCTCGCGCAAGCGCTGCGGGGACTCCGAGCAAAAGGTGAGACGCAAGCCGGGCGACTCACGCTGCTCGATTGCATACAGCGTGCTGGGTGATACGACGACGCCGTGCCGGCGCGCTTCGTCCGAGACCTGTTCGGGGTTGTAACCCGGCGGTAGCGACAGCCACAGGTGCAGGGCGCCCGAGGCGCGCTGCCACCGGACATCCGGCGGCAAATGCGCGGCGAGCCCGGCCTCCAGCGCCGCGCGCCTGGCGCGGTATTCCGGCAGAATACGCGCCAAATGCGCCTCGAGATAGCCACGGTCGAGGAACTCGGCGAGCGCGTACTGCAGGAGCGCCGAGTTGCCCAAATCCAGAGTGTGCTTGAGCGACACGAGCACGGGGCGCAACGCCGGCGGACAGACCACGAAGCCGATGCGCAGGGCCGGAATCAGCTTTTTGCTGAACGAGCCGACGTAGATCACTTCGCGATCGAGCGAGCGCAACGCGGGCGGCGGCGCTTCGTCGTCCAGCCCGAGCTCGGAGCTGAAGTCGTCCTCGATGATGGGCACGCCGTGCTGATGCGACCAATCGAGGAGCGCCTCACAACGCCGGGGTGACATGGTGATCCCCGTCGGGTTGTGACCGCGCGGCATCGCATAGTATCCCTTGGCGTGCGAAGCCGTCCGTTCCATCGCCAAGATGCTCGGCCCCTCTTCGTCACCAGCGACGGGCACCACGCGCGCCCCGGCGCCAATGACGACGTTGGTCATGCCAGGGTAGGTCAGCGAATCCAGAGCGAACGTATCGCCCGGGCGGATCAAGGCGCGGGCCACGAGATCCAACGATTGCTGGCTGCCGTTCGTGATCACGATGTCGTCGGCCGCCGCGGGG
Source organism: Myxococcales bacterium (assembly GCA_040348785.1). Taxonomy (GTDB): domain Bacteria; phylum Myxococcota_A; class Polyangia; order Polyangiales; family Polyangiaceae; genus PMG-095. Next base: position 206,970 of record JBEQTH010000103.1, read on the forward strand.
ACGCCTTGGCGGCCCAAATCCTGCGCGATCAGCGCGCGGAGCCGCGGCAAGCCCTCTCGCGGACCGTAACTGAGCGCGCGAGAGCCCAGCGACTTCATCGCGTATTGCAGACAGCGCTGGAACAGATCGACGGGCAGCAATTCGGCCGCCGGGTGCATGTGTGCGAGCTGGATCAGATCGTCGCGCAACGCGGTCCGAGCCAAGCGATCGAAGCGGCCGAGCGGCTCGGCAGTCGCTTGGGACGCGATCAAGCTGCCCCAAGGCAGGCTCGCGCGCTCACTGACCTCCGTTTTCGCGGTGGACGCTTTTGCGGCCGCGACGAACGTGCCGCGGCCCACGCTCGATACGACGAAGCCAGCCGCTTCGAGATCCGCATACGCACGCACCACGGTATTTCGATGGGCTCCCAGCTCTTCTGCCAGAGCCCGGCTGGGCGGCAAGCGATAGTCCGCCGGGAATGTGCCCGAGCGCACGCGTTCCACGATTTGGTCGAACACCTGCTGGTACAGGGGCTCGCTGCGGCGAGCATCCAAACAAATGCCAGTGAGGCGACGGGGCATGGCGGTCCTCCCAGCCGCAATTTACATGAGCCGGCCGCCGGTACAGGAGCCAATCAGGGCCAAGTGATTGGTCAATTGGTCCAATTCGCGAATGACGCGCGGACCAATTTGTTTCCGCACGAAGGGCCGAGCGGAATTACAGCATCAGCAGCCCACGACGGGCCGCCAAGACGACGGCCTCGGTGCGCGTCTCGGCGCCGAGCTTGTTCAGGATCGAGTTCACGTGGAACTTGGCGGTGTGATCGCTGACCTTCAGGCGGTCCGCGATCAGCTTGTTGGACAGGCCCTCCGCCAGCAAGCCGAGGACTTCGGCCTCACGCGGGGTGAGCACCACGCCATCATCCTGAGGTGCTGCACGCGCACGCAGCAAGCTACGCAAGAGCGCGGGATCGAATACGCCGAGCCCGGCGGATACGGCGCGCAGCGCCGCCAACAAGCGATCGCCATCCGCGCTGCGTAAGAGCACGCCGAGGGCACCCGCCCGCAGCAAGTCCAACGCGGATTCTTCGTCACGGACCAGCGCGAGGGTGGGCGTGCGCTCGAGCGCCAACGAGCGGGGTGCAGCTTGCGCCGCGCCGGTATCCCACAGCATGAGCTCCGCATCCGGCGCGCTGTCTTCCGGGGTACTGCTTTGACCAGCAATGGAGAACCCCGCGTCCGACCCGAGCAGTGACACGAGGCCACTTTGCACGAGCGGATCTTCGGCGACCACGGCAAGGCGGGGGACTTTGGGCAGAAGCCTCATTTAAGTCGCCAGCGCTAGTTGTAAAGGGCAACGGCTGCGCGGCGCGCTCGGGTGTGCCAGGGTCCGAAGCGTGACTGAAGATGCGCCCGCGCTGAGCCCGCTCGACCCCGAGCTGGAGCCCGAGATCCACCTGCCGCCGGGAGTGGATCTCGAGCGACTCGCCTCCGGAGAGGAGCGGGTGCAGGTGCGCTACCCGGTGGGTAACCGCTTGCTCGTGGCGCTGCCTCGCCTGCTGCTATTCGTGAGCGGCGTGTTCGCGCTCGCACAGGCCTGGCGCCACCACGTGTTCATCGCGTTCTGGATCTTCGGGCTTCCGTTCCTACGCTGGCTCGGCGGGCCGGTGCGTGGCTCGCTGCTGATCGGCGCGAACCAGCTCGAGCTCGAAGGCGCGCGGCTGTTCGGCGGCAGGGTCGTGCTGCCCCGGTCGCGCATTGCCCGCATTGCTTTGGCTCGCGGCAACCTCTTTCAGTCTTTCCAACGCGCCATCCAGGTAAAGACGGTGGACGAGCAGAGCACGCGCGTGCTCGTCGGTTTGTCCGCCGCTCAGGCCGAATTCGTGAACGGCGGACTGCAACGCTGGCTTGGTGAGCGCTGAGCGCTCAGATCGCGTCGACCAGCGTCTCGAGCTGAGCGTAGCTGCGCTCGAGCCAAAGCCGTACGCGCTGACGCTCGAGCGGTTTGAGACCTTCTTCGGCGTTGCTGTGAATGGCGCCCCAGAAGCTCGAGCCCAGACGATCGACCTTGTACATGGATTGCGCGTCGAGCTCCGGCAGCTCCAGCGTCTTGCCGCCCAATTGGTCGAGGCGGCGCTTGGCGGTGGACTCTTCGAACTGGCTGAAGTTCTTGGAGCGGCCCAAGTTCTTGACGACTTTGTGCTCGAAGCGGTCACCAAACAGCTCGAGCGCGCGCTCGATTTCGCCGACCGAGGCGAACCCGCCGTCGGTCACGTGCCAAAAGCTCATGCGGATGCCCGCTTCCTTGGCGAACGCGAACACGTTGGCCTCGGACAGCCAGGTCCACAGTGTGCGCACGCTCTGCGCGGGCAAGTCGATCAGCACGCGGCGCTCGGCGCCCAGCGCGCGATCCACGATCTGGTCGGCGCTCGACGGGTCGCTCAAATCGACGGGCTGCGAATAGTCCGCGTACATCCGGACCAGCGAGCCGTGCGACAGGTCGCCGTCGACCGCGGCGAACGGGATCGAGCGATCGATGAACCATTGCGCGAGTAGGCGTGCAACCACGCTTTTGCCCACGCCACCCTTCTCTCCACCAACGAAATGTATGTGACTCACGAAGCCCGTAGAAGCCAGCCTCGCCGCGGGGTCAAGCGGCAAAACAGCGAGCGAACGGCCGTTCCAATCTCGGTCACACGGCTCGCGTCCGAGCTTTCGCGGCTCATCGCCCTCCCCTTGCGCAAGAAATCTCCAAGTCACAAGATTCTGTGACTAGTAGCCTGCTCACGACACCATGCCGGCATCAGGATTTGCCTTGTTCGACACGGCCATTGGCCGGTGCGCGGTTGCTTGGGGCGCGCGCGGTATCTGCGGTGTTCAACTGCCGGAAGCGAACCCTGGCGCGACCCGCCGGCGGATGGCTCTCCGCTTCCCGGGCTTCGTCGAGAGTGTGCCGCCGGCAGCGGTGCAGCGCGCGATCGATCGCGTGATCACGTTGCTGCGCGGTGAAGCCACTGATCTGACTCAGATCGTCCTCGACATGGAGCGTGTGGCTCCGTTCCAGCGCCGGGTCTACGAGCTCGCGCGCACCATTCCGAGCGGCAAAACCCTTTCCTATGGCGAGGTCGCCTCGCGCATCGGGGCGCCCGGCGCGGCGCGCGCAGTCGGTACGGCGTTGGGCAAGAACCCGTTCGCAATCGTGGTGCCGTGTCATCGGGTGCTCGCCGCGGGCGGCAAGCCGGGCGGCTTCAGCGCCAACGGCGGCGTGGAAACCAAGCTGCGCATGCTGCGGATCGAGCAGAAGCAGCGCGGCCTGTTCGATGGCGACGGGCAGTTCGGCTTCGATCTGGAGGTCGCGGTCGAAGCGCTGCGCGCGAACGACCCCAAGCTGCGGCTCCTGATCGACCGGATCGGTCCATGCCGGATGCAGCTCAAGACCACGCCCAGCATCTTCGCGGCCCTCGCCGAGTCGATCGTGTATCAGCAGTTGAACGGCAAGGCCGCGGCGACGATCTTTGCCCGGGTGCGAGCGCTGTTCCCCCGCGCGCGCGGCGCGCTCAGCGCTTCCCAAGTGCTCGCCGCGAGCGAGACCGCTTTGCGCGGCGCCGGGCTCTCCAACGGCAAGTACCTCGCCCTGCGTGATCTCGCCGAACGCACTCGAGCAGGATCCATCCCGACGCTCGCGCGCATCCAGAAGCTGAGCGACGAAGAGATCATCGAGCGCTTGACCGAAGTGCGCGGCATCGGGCGCTGGACGGTAGAGATGCTGCTGATGTTCCGACTCGGACGCCCGGACGTGCTGCCGGTGGACGACTTCGGCGTGCGCAAGGGCTACTCCATCGCGTTCGGCACACCGGAAATGCCATCGAAAGCCGAGCTCGAGGCGCGCGCCGAACGCTGGCGGCCGTACCGCACGGTCGCCAGTTGGTATCTGTGGCGCGCGACCGATTCTCTCTAGCGAGCTGAAGAATTTCCAATGCGTTGGGCGCCAAGCCGTCTTGGCGATCGTGGTGCTTACCGCTCGTCTCGCAAAAGTCGATTGGGTAACCCGGGTCGCAACCCTGATAACGTAGCCGCCACCGGCCCCAGCAGTCGCGCTTGCGCCCGCGGCACCTGCGCTGCCGCCGCCGCTCGCGCCCGCGCCGCCGGCTCCGCTGCCAGCGCCACCGGGGCTCGCCCCACCCTGCGCCGCGCCTGCGGTTGCTCCCGGCGCGCCACTCGAAGCCGCGCCTGCGCTCGTTGCGCCCGACGCTCCGGCCCGCGCGGGCGCGCCTGCGCCGCCCACTGCGGGCGCGCCGTCACTGCCGCAAGCAGCGAGCAAGAGGGCACCGAGCGCCGACACCAACAGCAGCCCACCGATTCTCGAATACCGGGCAATGGCATCACCTCTCCGCAAGTCAGCGCGCCGTTGCCCAAGCCGGGCAGCGGCGCGCATTCGCTACTTTCAGAAGTAGCAGACAGCGAAGCGTGTTCGCCCGCTCGATTTTGCAGCCCACACGCGCGCACCCTGAGGAAAGGCCGCTAAATCGGGGCTTGTCGGACGGATTTTGCGTGACGAATCAGCGGGTGAGCGAGAGCGCTCACCGGCATTCAGCGGGGTGCCACCGCGGGGGGCACGACGTAATCTTCTTCACCCTCGGGCTTGGGCTGTGGGCCTGCGACGATACCGGCGAGATCCGGGTCTTCACCCTCGCTGCCGGGTGCGCGCGGCACCTTCGTCGCCTTGCGCTCTTCACGCTTGGCGGCTTTGTCTCGTTGGGCGCCCTGACGAGCTGCCTCTCGTTGACGTTTCTTCGCGCTCTGAGGTCCTGGCATGCCGCGGAGCCTTTCAGTGGCTGATGTTCAAAGTTGTTCGAGTGGTCCAGCCCCGCTTCAGCCACGAAGGGGGCCAAGCGCGACGCGCAACTGATGCGCGCCGCGCAGCCTATGGCGTCAGATCACCAGCGGTCGCGACGATCGCCGCCGCCACCACCGCGGCCGCCACGGCCACCGCCGCCGCCGCCGCCGCCGCCACCACCACCACCGTAACCACCGCCGCCGCCGCCGCCACCACCAGCGCGGGGCTTGCGTTCCTCCGCAATGCTGACGCGGAGCGGACGGCCTTCGAGGTCCGTACCGTCGAGCTCGGAAATCGCTTTTTGAGCGTCGGCATCGCTGCCCATCGAGACGAATGCGAAGCCGCGCGAACGGCCCGTCTCACGGTCAATCACCAGTTTGGCTTCAGTGACTTCACCGGCCTGGCCGAACGTGCGCAAGAGCACGTCTTCGGTGGTGTGAAAGGAAAGGTTACCCACGTACAATCGGTTGTTCATTACTTACTACTCTCTACTGTCGTGCCCTCCTGCGAGGGCGTTGCTACCGGGACCAATTTCGTCGGCTCCGGTGTCGGTGTAAATCCACCGCGTCACACGGTCGCTGCCGGGAAAACGACTATCCGCGACGCTCGTGCCAGACGAGAGAGCAGCCAGGCGGTTACCGAACACGCTGTGCGGCACGGCTTGTAGCGCGGATCACCGAACCGCACAACCAATCGGCCAGCATGGTTCGGCCATTTGTCGCTAAAATAGGCCTCGAACATGATGATTTGCGGATAGCCCCGGAGATCAGCGAAGGATTGCGCGAGCGCGCCCTGTTTTGCCGCACTTTTCGGCTCGCCTCACGGCGCCCCGCGCCCCCAACGAGCCGCACAGCCCCCGGCAGCGGTCGAGCGGGGCGAAGAGCCGCTCAGGCGTTCAGCACCAGCCGGGAAGTTTCCGGAAAGTCGGGAAGCCCTTAGTATCCGCAGTTTGAGGCGGACGCGCCTGCCTCGACTCGGACGGTCCCGTTCGCGAGCTCCCTGCCCATGTCGGTGCCTAGCCTCACCCCCCACGAGTATCTGCCGGTGGCATACCTGCCGGGCGCCAGCGGACGCTCGTCGGTCTGGGAGCCGATCGCGAACGTGCTCGCGCACCGTCGGGAAGCGTTGCTGTTCAATTATCCCGGGCTCGAAGCGCCGGGGCGTGACGACATCGACTCGCTCGCCGACCTCACGCGCTGGGTGGCCAGCGAATTGCCCGAGCGGTGCGACGTGGTCTCGCTGTCGATGGGCAGTGCGGTCGCGCTTCGTTTGGCGCTCGAGTTCCCGGAATGTGTGCGGCGCTTGGTGTTGGTCGTACCCTGTGGTGGGGTCGACGCGCTGCGCTTCGGCGCGCTCGACTGGCGCGAGCGCTTCCTCGCCGCGCGCCCACAAGCGCCGCGTTGGTTCGTGAACGATCTGATCGACTTCAGCGATCGGCTACCGAACATCGCCGCACCTACACTGCTCGTTTTCGGCGCGGAAGATCCAATCGCACCGCCCGCCATCGGGCGATTCATGGTCCAGCAGCTGCCGACGGCGAAGCTGGAGGTGGTCGCGCACGCCAGTCACGATCTGGAAGAAGAGCACCCAGCTTTCCTGGCCAGCTTGATCGAAGCGCATTTACGGCGCTGACCTCGCGCCGCGAGCGAGCGTCCGTGTTCGATCCGATCGTCTCCGAGAAATTGGGACGGAACTTTGACCTGAGTCCGTTGTCGAAACGCACGCATGGCCGAACCAGCGCTCGGGCGGGCACTCTTTTGGCAAGCGTGGGCGGTAGCCGCGCTGATCGCGACCCTCGTCCCCACCGTGCGCCTCGCTCGGCCTCACCACACGGTCTCCCTCAAGAGCGAGCACGTCGCGGCACAAACCTCGGCCCCAGTCCGCCACGTGATCGCCGAGGAATACGCGGCAACGCCGACGCCCGGCGATGATGCCGTACCCGAGCGACTAGCGCTGGCCGAGACGGCGAGCGAGCGCTGCGAGCTATTGGGGCAAGTGAAGGCGACGGTCGATCCACGCGCGACCTATGCCATCAGCGACGTGCTCGATCATTCGGGGTTGGGTTCGGTGCGTGCCTGCGCGGCGCAAGCTCTGGCTCTGCAGCCCAATCAAGAGGCACAAAGCTGGTTGATCGAGCTCAGCGACGATCCGTTGGCCGCGGTGCGCGACAGCGCACTCTCCGCACTGGCCACACGCGACGACTCCGCTGCCCGCACGGTGGTGGTGGAAGCGACGCACGCGGAAGACGTCGAGATTAGGTCGAGTGCCGTAGTAGCGCTGTTGAAGGCGGGGCGAGAAGAAGGCTTCTCGGCAGCCCTCGCGCTGCTTCCCAGCATCGATGATCGCGCGACGCTGGCCGCGCTGATCGACGCGCTCGGTGAGTCGCACGATCCGCGGGCGCTCCAGCCCTTGGGAGCGCTGATCGACGGAGCGGACAGCGAGAGTCGCTTGCTCGCGATCGGGGCCCTCGGCGAGCTGGGTGTCGCCTCGGCAGCAGCGCGCCTCGAGCGCTTGCTCGACGTCGGCACGACTCGAGAGTTTCAAGCCGCAGCCGGCGCTCTGGTCCAGCTCGCACCCGAGCAAGCGCTGAGCAAGCTTCGACTCGCGCTGTCGTCTGGCGACGAAGAGCGCTCCTTGCTCGCCTTGGGCGCTATGATCAACCTTGCCTCACCGGAAGTGCTCCCCTTGTTGAAGGATCAACTCGGCTCGGGAGACGAGGTACGCGCTCGGGTCGTGCTCCACTATTTGGCGAGAAAGCCGGTACCCGAGCTCGAGGCGCAGCTTGCCCAATTCGCAGCCAACGACGACCTAACCCTGAAGCGACCCGCCCTGCGTGCTTTGGAGAGGCTCGGTACCCCGAGCGCGCGTGCCACCGCCGAGCGCCTAGCGAAGCAGAATGCCGGCCCGGTGCCGCGCTCGCTCGTGGCATTGGCGCGCGACCCCTCTTGCGCCGCACAGACCGAGTTACTGCAGGGCGTCGCCGATCCAACGCGCCGCGCGAACACGTTGAACATCGTGGCCGAGCTCGCGCCAGCCGCGACCGTGCAGCAGATCATCCAGCAAGCTAGCACGCTCGGTGTCGATGCTCAGCGGGATCTGATTCAAGGTTTGGCGCAACGCGGTGACCCTCGCTTCTCGGAGGCGCTCCGGGAAGCCCTGCGGGACCGAGATCAAGGAACGCGCAACGCGGCGCTGCGCGGTCTGCTCGGTTTGGGCGACGAGGCGGCGCTCGCCGAGGCGCAGCGCATGGCGCGGGCCAGCGAGCCAGAAGAGCGAGCCGTGGCGCTCGACCTATTGGCGATTCGCTCGGAAAGCAACGTAGCCGAGCTCGAAGCGCTGGCCAAGGACAGCGATGTGGGCTTGGTTAGCCGTGCCCTGCACGTCATTCAGGGGCGCGCACCGGACCGCATTCTGGAGCTCGCGACTCGCGCCTTTCGCGGTGCCTCACCGGAAGATCGCGTCAATCTCTTGTCGAACCTGAGTGACCTGAAGGGCAACGTCGTGAAACCGCTGTACGAGCTCGCGCTGCGCGAGGGCGACGACGACGCAGCCATCGAAGCCGTGCACTCGTTATCCGCGCTCGAGGGACCGGACAGCGCGCGGCAATTGCTGGACGTCGCGAATGATTCCAATCGCTCCGCAGAGGTGCGCGCCGAAGCGGCATCGGGGTTGCGCGCTCTCGGCGGGCCTTTGGCCCGTTCCAACCGCGCGCTGCTCGACTCCCTGAGTGAGCCGTCGGCGACCGAGGAATTCGTATGCGCATCCCTTTGACTGAATCGTCGTTCGCCTTGCGGGTTTGGCGTGCGACCGCGATCGGCTTCAGCGTGACGGCGCTCGGGCTCGCTGCGCTGTGCCCATCGCCGATTCGCAGCGAAGTGAGCGAAGCCGTGCCGAGCTCGCCGGGCCATGCAGTCGCGCGCCGCGCGGCAGCCGAGCCCGACGCGGCGCGCCCAAGCGGTTCGCGCGCGGCGGCAGCAGCCGCCCCCAACGAAGACGCCGCGGTCGCAGATCTGGCGCGCCGGTTCAGCGAGGCCGCGGATGCGGATCTCCCCGAGCTAGCGACGGCGCTCGCTACTCTGGGTGGCCCGCGAGCACGCCAAGTGCTGTTCACGGCTGCGCGCTCTTCGCGGCCGAGCAGCCAAATTGCCGCACTGGAGGCGCTCGCTACCATCGACACGCCCGACGTCCGCGAGCTGATGCTCGCCGAGCTGAACGAGAGAGAGCCCTTGCCCGCCGTGATCACCTACTTCACCGATTGTCAGGAGCCGCGCGCCCTACCCGCGCTCGAGCGCTTGGCCCACGAAGCCCCGACCGAGCTCAGAAGCGTCGCGATCAGCAGCTTGTTTGCGCAAGGCGAAAGCGCAATGCACATTGTTCTGCGTCTCGTGCAGGGGGACGACCAACTAGCCGATGCCCTCCTCCAAACCGCGCCAATTTCGGCACGAATGCGGCGCGTGTTGCGTCAAGCGAGCGTGCAACGCCTCCGCGCAGGGGCCATCACGCAGGGCCCGGTGTTCGACTTTTTGGAGCAAGATTTGTCGCCCGAAGCGCGTGCGGCGTTGATCGACGCCGCACACGACCCGGCGAGCGCCGCGCGCGCCGTTGCAGCGCTTTTCAACCGCGGGGACCGCGAGTCTTTGAGCGCGCTCGGGCGGCTCGCCAATGACTCGGACCGCAACTTGGCTGCGCGCGCGGCCTGCGCCCTGCGGCCGGCGAACGGCTCGCGGGCACACCGCATTCAGCCCCGTTACATCCAGTAGCGCTCGCTCGAGGGGGCCACGCTCCCCGATAAGGACTCGATAAGGAACAATGAAGGTTCCCCGAGCAACTACATAACCACCGGCATTTGCTGGATGTCGCATGAATGAAGGCGTGAATACGGCCTTCAGTAAGCGGCTCGCGCCGTTTCCGGGTCAGCCCGGCATCGCCATCGGCTGTGTCGTCGCCTTGGTGACGGGCCTGCTCTCCGTTCATCGCTGGGCGCCGAACGCTTCGCGGCAGACGCCGGCCTCGGACAACGCGCAGCCACGCCCTTCGGTCACCAACGAGGTCGCCCCATTGCCGCGTCTGTTGTCGGGCACCGGCCTGTACCGGGCCGGCAGCACGACGGAGATTGCGCCCGAGATCCTGACTTACTCGCCGCAGTACCCGCTGTGGTCGGACGGTGCCACCAAGCGCCGCTTCATCGCCATACCCCCCGGCACATCGATCGACGCCACCGACCCCGACCATTGGCAATTCCCGATTGGGACGCGCTTCTGGAAGGAATTCAGCTTCGGCGAGCGCACGGAGACGCGCTACATCGAGCGCCTGCGCGACGGCTCGTTCCGCTACGCGAGCTATGTCTGGGATGCCGCGCTCGGCGACGCGCGCCTCGCGCCACGGGAGGGGGTGCCCGGCGCGCGGGCGATCGCCGAGGGGGCGAGCCACGACATCCCTTCCGAGGCCGATTGTCGGGCCTGCCACGAAGGGCGCCGCTCGCCCGTGCTGGGCTTCAATGCGCTGCAATTGTCGCCCGACCGCGACCCCTTCGCGGCGCATCGCGAAGCAGCGCCGCCCGGTGCGGTCGACCTAGCGGAGCTCGTGCGGCGCGATCTCGTGCGCGGGCTGCCACGAGACATCGTGGCGCGAGCGCCGCGCATCGCGGCTCCGTCGCCGACAGCGCGCGCTGCGGCGGGCTATTTGTTCGGTAATTGCGCGGGCTGTCACAACACGGAGGGGCCGCTCGCTGCGCTGGGGCTCGACTTCGATCAGTCAGCAACGGCGAGCGACGGATACGCGCGGCTGAACGCGAGCGTGACCGATCAGCCAAGCCGCTTCCGCGTGCCGAGCGATGCGCATTCGCTGCGTGCGAAGCCGGGAAGTGCGGCTCACAGCACGCTCTGGTTTCGCATGCAATCGCGCAGCGCGGCCGCACAGATGCCACCCCTCGGGAGCAAGCTCGTCGATCGCGACGGCATTCGCCTCATCGAGCGCTGGATTGCAAACGATCTCCGTGTGTCGCCAGTGCGGCACAGCTCGACCCATCAACCATAAAGGAACACGAACCATGAAACGCAATGTAATCGCCACGACCGCCATGGGCTGTGCGGCCCTGCTCGGCCTCGCCGCTTGGCTCTCGAGCCGCGACGCCACTGGCTCTCCCCCGAGTAGCCAGTCATCCACGCCCGCACCTGCACCGCTCGCGAGCGACGCTTCGGCACGAAGCGCGCGCATCGCCCGCGGCGAGCACCTGGTGCTCACTTCAGGCTGTAACGATTGCCATACTCCGCTCAAAATGGGCAAAAACGGCCCAGAACCGGACATGAGCCGCCTGCTCTCGGGCCACCCGGAGGCCATGCAACTGCCGCCTGCGCCCGCCGCAACGATGCCCTGGATCGTCGCGGCGGCCGCCACGAACACGGCCTGGGCCGGTCCGTGGGGCGTCAGCTTCACGGCCAACTTGACGCCCGACAAAGAGACCGGGCTCGGCGCATGGACGGAGCAGGAATTCGTGCAGGCCATCAAGAGCGGGCGGCATCACGGTCGCGGCCGGCCGATCCTGCCGCCCATGCCGATCCCTGCGTATCGCAACTTCAGTGAGGACGAGCTGGGCGCGATCTTCGCTTACCTCGCCACCATCCCCGCGCTGAAGAACCAAGTCCCCGAGCCGCTTCCGCCGCTCGCACCCAAGGCACACGGTTGAGCCGTAGAGAAAGGAAATCGAATATGAACAAGCAAGACAAACCGATCATCGCAGTCGTAGGCGCAACCGGTGCCCAAGGTGGCGGGCTGGTGCGCGCGATCTTGTCCGACCCCGAGCAACGCTTTACGGTGCGCGCCGTCACTCGCGCTCCGCATTCTGACAAAGCACGCGAGCTTGCGCGCTTGGGCGCGCAGGTCGTGACGGCGGATCTGGATGACGTGTCAGGGCTGGAGCGCGCTTTTAGCGGGGCGCAGGCCGCATTTTGCGTCACTTTCTACTGGGAGCACCTATCACCCAAACAAGAGATTTTTCACGCGCAGAATCTGGCCAAGGCGGCGAAGCTTTCGCGCGTGCCGCACGTGATCTGGTCCACGCTGGAGGACACGCGGCGCTTCGTGCCGCTCAGCGACTCGCGCATGCCGACGTTGATGGGCGAGTACAAAGTGCCGCACCTCGACGCCAAGGGTGCAGCCAATCAAATATTTGCGGAGCTCGGCGTGCCGACGACGTATCTTTACACGAGCTTCTACTGGGACAACTTCATCTACTTTGGGCTCGGCCCCAAGCGAAACCGAGAGGGGCGGCTGACGCTCAACTTGCCCATGGGTGAAGCAAAGCTGCCGGGCATCGCCGCAGAAGACATCGGGCCGTGCGCGCTCGAGCTGTTTCGAAGGGGCGTGTCCGTGATCGGGAAGAACGTGGGCATCGCTGGAGATCACTTGTCGGGCGCCGAAATGGCGGCAGCGCTGACCCGGGCGTTCGGTGAGCCGGTTCAGCACGGCGACATCTCGCCCGCGGAGTTCCGCGGCTTCGGCTTTCCGGGCGCGGACGACTTGGGCAACATGTTCCAATTCAAGCGTGACTTCGAGCGGGAATTCCGAGCCGCGCGCGACCTCGATCAGAGCCGCGCGCTGTATCCAGGCATTCAGCGGTTCGAGTCGTGGTTGGCCAAGAATGCGGGTAAGATCCCACGATCTTGAGCCATGAGCCGTCGATGCCCGCAGCCGCAGCGCGCCGAGTGAGCCCGGGGCTGCGCTGCGGGCTCGGGCTCGCGTTGACGCCAGTGGCCGTGGCCGTGGCCGTGCGAGTGCTGCCGAGCGTACGCGTCGCTCCGCTCCTGGGCGACATCCTCTCGTTTGCTTTCGCCACCGCGTTTCCAATCTTGGGTCTGGCGCTCGCGGCGACGGCCGAGGTGTCGCTCGCCGTTGCGCTGTCGATCGCCGCGCCTGCCGCGGTCGCGCTCATCGCCCTCGCGTGGCGACAACCCGCGCCGACCATCACGTTGCTGCTGGTGGATGGCGCTCTGGTCGCGTTGGCCTGGGCACTCGGCAGCTCGCTCGGTCGGCGTGTGCAACATGCCTCGCATCTCTTTCCGGCGTGCGTGGTGGCGGCATGCGCCGATCTGGTGTCGCTACTGTCACCCGAGGGTCCGAGCCACGCGATCGCCGCGAGTGACCGCGCGCTGTCGGTGTTGACAGTTGGGTTTCCCGTGCCAGGCGGCGACGCGATATCGCCAGCGCTGGGCGTCGGGGATCTGTTGTTCATCGCGCTGGTGTTCGGCGTCGCGCGGAGACACGGCCTACCCTACGCGCGCTGCCTCGGCCTGTGCTTGCTGGGCACCGCGTTGGCGGGCGCGGCTTCGGCCCGGTTCGGCGTTGCAGTGCCGGCGCTGGTGCCGATCGCGCTGGCCGTCGTGCTTGGCTTGCCCGTGATCCGCGAGCTACGCCCCGCGGACCGCAGCGCGGCGCGGGTGTCGATGTTGATCGCAGGCTCGATCGCGCTGGCCACGATCGCGCGCGGCGTCCTGAGCCAGCACTAGCCCGCTGCGCCGACGCCGCAAGCGGGGTGCTCAGCGGCCTGCGCGGTGCAGGGCCTTGGAGGTGGCTTCGGCGTTCTTCACGGCTTCTCCGGCCGCGACGAGACGATTGCCCGACCGCTCGCTCACGTAATAGGACTGCTGCTCGGTCACCAAGTACCAGCGCTCGAGCCTGCCCGCAGCCAGCAAATCCCCGATGTCGCGCAGCTGGCCGGCGCTCACGGCAGTGACTGCACACAAGGTCTCGACGTCGAACGTGCCGGCCGAGTCCAGGGTTTCGCCAGCATCGGAGCTGAGCGCAACGCCTTGGACCTTCAGCTCTTTGAGGATGGCGTCCATCAATGCACCCCCTTCATTCGTCGACCTCGATCTTGCGGCCTCGATACATCACGAACTTCTTGGGCTTGGCGGCGGGCTCGGCAGCGTGCGGAACCTCGGGCTGGGAGGTTGCGGGAGGGCGAGGCGGCGCAGGCGCCGGCAACGCCGAACGCTGCGCGGCAGCCGGTGCGACGGGCGGCACGAGCGCTTGTTGCACGGGCGCCGGAGCCGCAATGCGCTGCGTGGCCGGCGGGGCAGAGACCATGGCCGCTGGCTTGGAAATAGGCGGCGTGGCCGGCGCGACGAGCAGCAGCGCTTCAGTCACGAAGGCTTCTCGCTCGGCGCTGTCCTCCAGCAGAGTGGCCATGCGCCGGACGAAGTCCGGATAGGCCGCGACCGTGGGCTTGCCGCTCTTCAAGCGCTGTTGAATGGCGAGCCGACCCACGGCGCCGAGCGGCTTGGCGAACAAGTTCGTGAGCCGCCCGATCACGGCGTCGGGCACCGGATCGGTCGGCGCTGGGCGCGAGACGATGCCGGTATTCGAGACCTCGGCGAACTCGTCCACGGGCAACGAAGAAATCGTAGAACGGAAAGCGACGGCTGCGCCACCAGCCTGCTTGGCCAGATTTTGCAGCTTGGAGGCCGCCGCGTTGAGGCTCACCGAAAGCACCGTAGGGTGCACCTGCTCGGTACCCACCACGATCACTGCGTGCGCTTCGACCCAGCGCATGAGCACGGTGGCACTCTCGAAGTACAGCGCCAACGCCTGGCTACGAGAGCTCTCGAGGCTCTCGAACGGATCGAGTGAGTCCTTCACGCGCCGCATCACGTCCGAGAAGGTCGTGTCGGGCAGGCCGAGCGAGCTGTGGTGCGCGACCGGCTCACCCTCGGGACCGACCAAGGCGATACCCAGCACGTTGGCGACGTCCGCGACTTGAGCCAAGGCGAGCGGCACACCCGTCGACGCGGTGTGATTCGAGACGCTCGGCGTCGCCGCTTTGAGCGCGTGACCCATGGCGGGATCGACGTGCAGGACGGTATCGCTACCGGTAATGGGACGCGCGACGGCCATCGTCCTCGAGACTACGGCCGAGGAGGACGACGAATAATCGGTCGCCGAAGAGGCGTGCTGACCAATCGCCATGTGAAACGCTTGCGCGAGCTCCTTGGCGGAGGCGAAGCGGCGAGCGGGGTTCTTGTCGAGCGCACGCTGGAACCAATCATCCACGGCGCGCGGCAAGCCAGGGGCCAAACGAGTGACCGGCACTGGGTCCTTGCTCACGATCCCAATCAAGAGCTCGGCCAGTGAATCACCGCCGAAGGGCACGACACCGGTCAAACAGTGATAGGCGACCACGGCCAGCGAAAACAGGTCGGAACGGAAGTCGACGTCGAGCGAGCCGTGCGCTTGTTCCGGGCTCATGTACGCCGGACTGCCCACGAGCTGCCCAGCAACGGTGCCCGTGAAATCCTTGCTGGTCGTCTGGGTGGACTTGGCGACGCCGAAATCCAAGATCTTTAGCACGAAGCCTTCGTCTTCGGTGGCGCCACAGAGGAACAAGTTCTCGGGCTTGATGTCGCGGTGAGCAATGCCCAGCGCGTGCGCGCGTGACAAGCCGCGGCAAGCGTGGCTCACCACGCGCGCAGTCATCTCCGGCGTGAGGCGACCGTTGCGCTCGAGCAGCTTGTTGAGATCTTCACCCTGCAAATACTCCATGGCGATGTACAACCGCCCGGAGCTCTCGGCGCCAAAGTCGAGCACGTTCACGACGTGCGGGCTGTTGATGCGCGCCGCAGCTTGAGCCTCGAGCGCGAAGCGACCGCGGTGGTCCTTCTGATCACGAAACGCGGCGTCGATGAACTTCACGGCCACGTCCACGTCGAGCATCAAATGGCGCGCGAGCCAGACCGAGCCCATCGAGCCCCGACCGAGCAAGCGATCCAGGCGAAAGCGTCCCGAAATGGTGGCACCCGGGAAGATGCTCGGCTTTGACTCTGGCGACGATCCGTTGGCGGGCATGAATGGTCCGAAGCCGCAGCGCACCATGTTGCGCCGCTACCTAACTCGAAAGCATCACGCTTCGCTCGCGCGCTGTCAAAGCCTGTTTCCGGCGGCGCTGCCTACAGCGCGAGGACACGTGCCGAAACATTGTCCGACACGTTTCACCGCGTTTCGTGGCGGCGTTGGTCGTGTGTTTTGGCGTGTGTTTGGCGTGTGTTTTGGCCCGCGTTTTGGCGCGTGTTTGCGTGTGTTTTGGCTCGCGTTGGGGCGCGAGCTGAGTCGCGCTTTGCGATCGGTTCGGCGTTCGTTCGAAGCGCGAAGCGCGCGATCTGCCGGCTGAAACGGACACGCCGGAACGTTTGAAGTCGGCGTGTAGGACACTGTGCGTCGCCAATACCGCGGCTGCGGTTTACGGCAGTGAAGTGGCAGTGGCCTTGCGGCGCTGGTGGAGCAGCACGTAGCTCTCCGGATCGAACGCAGGGTCGGCAGTGCCGGAGCGCTTCCGATCGAGAGCGAACGTGAGATCGCACGTCGTGGGCATGTCCCCACCGGTGGACTTGAGCGTGTCCTTCGGGATCACGTAGCTGCCGGTGTCCGAGATCTCGTTCGAGTCGTCGAAGATGCAATCGCCAGAGACGTCGAGCACCATGCTGTCCCCGGTGTTGGCGGGGGACCAGTCTACTTCCAGGGGGTCGGCCTTGCGCGACAAGCCCGCCATGGGCTTTTCGAGCGCAAAGGGCGCGGGCAGCGTGCCGCTGCTCGTGGCCGTCTCGTCGGTGCGCTCGAGCGCGACCGTGAACACCGTGTCTTCGGTGACGCCAGCGAAATTGGCCTCGTAGATCCCGGTGTCGGTCGCGGTCAGGGTCTTTTTTGCGTCCCCGTCAGTGGCCGTCAGTTTGTCGCCGTTCTCGAGCGCAATGTACGTGTTGCTGCTCGAGCCACCAACCTTGAGCACGACGTGCACGCGCGAAGTCGTGTCGTTGTCGGCATAGACGTCAATCAAGGTGGCAAAGCCTCCGGTCTTGATATTGGCCGATGACGTCGTCTCTTTGCTGCAGCCCAGCGCCGCGAACCCCACCAACCCAACCACCACCAAAGTATTACGCTCGAACATTGCTTACCTCTCCCGGAAAAAAGCTAACGCCACTCTCGATCGAAAATGACACGGCGCAAGTTAGACGGGCGAGGCCCCGCTTACAATCAAAGCCAAATTTTTCGCGGTTCTTCTGCAGCTGCGCCACTTGCACACTTGCTCAATTCGTGATCGCAACGGAGCACGCCCACCCCAACGCCGAGCTGCTCGGCGGGCAAGACGGATCGCAGCTCCCTTTTCGAAATCGTTTCGTCCGAGTTGCTTTGCAACTTCGTTCGTACTCAGCACCTTCTTCGCGAGAGTGACGCGAGACGTACGAGAGGGATTCGAGAGCGATTGTGTGGAGTTGTGTTTGGCTTTGCTTCTTCGATCGGGAGAGGTCATGACAGGCGACGTACGTCCGGCGTCTCGCTCTCGTCAGCGGGTCGTCGCAGACACGCCACATATCATTCGCCACGTCCCACCCGCAGCGCCCGCGACCCCTACCGCCGGCGCTTGCAGCCACCACTTCAGTTGAGGAAATCCTTGATCATGGTTAAGCAATCTCGGCTCGGGCGCACCACTGGTTTGGTCGCGCTCGGCCTCTTCACCGCGCTCGCGCTACCGCGCGGTGCACACGCGGCCCCGCTCTTCTCGGACAACACGGTGGGCGCCTTGAGCTCGCCTCAGACCGCCTGCGCCGACACCGGCGATCTGGGCTGCAACACCAACTGGTTCGAGCTCGCCGACATCGACCAAGACGGCGATTTCGACATCCTCATGGCGAACGGCGGAGGGCTGTTCGCGCCCGCGAGCGCGCCGGAAGAGTCGGTCCTGTATCTGAACGACGGCCATGGGGCGTTCTTCAACGCCACCACGCAGAAGTTTGCGGGCGCGCATAGCCAGAGCCGCCAAGTCGCCGTGGGCGACGTCAACGGCGACGGCCTAGTCGACATTTTTCAGCCGAGCGGATACGGCACCGAGCCGGACATGCTCTGGATCCGCAATGCCGCGGCTACGGGCGTGGTGTTCGCGGATCAGGCCGCAACGCTGCTTCCCGCGGGTCAAATGTCGCATGCCGCCTCGGCGCACTTCGGCGATCTCGATGGCGATGGCGACTTGGACTTGGTGATTGCCGACTGGGGCAACGGAGCTGCCGATGCGACGTCGCGCTTGATCCTGTACATCAACGACGGCACCGGGAAGTTCACGCTGGTCGAGACCCAAAAGGACGCTGCCACCGCGACCGACCACTTTCCAAGCACCATCCCCGCTACCGCCACCGCCCCTTACTACGGCGCGCGCCCCACCGATCTCGACTTCGTCGATGTCGACGGCGACTTCGACCTAGACATCCTGATCAATCACCGCGACGGCTTCAGCCGCATCTTCTTGAACGATGGGCACGCGAGCTTCACGGACGGCACGGGCTTCGCGGGCACGTTGCCCGAAAACATCACCGCCAACTACCCGCCGAAGCAAGGCCCCTACGCCTACAACCAAGACGCTTGTGATCTGGACGAAGACGGTGATTTGGACCTGGTGCTGGACAATGCCGGGAAAACGCCGGCAGGCGCGCCCAACGGCAACGGCTCCAACGTCACTCAGGTCTTGATCAACGATGGCCACGGCGTCTTCAAAGACGACACCGCCAATCGCATCGTGGGCGAGCCTGCCTCGACCGATAGCTCCGTGAAGTGCGCCGACGTCAACGGCGACGGTCACTACGACATCGTGGTCGGCAGCCGCGTCGCAGCCAGCGAAAAGGTGCTGCTCAACGACGGTTCGGGCGTGTTCAGCTACGTCGCGGACGCCGTTCCCGCCTTCACCAACACCACGATCGCGATCGACATCGGCGATCTGGATGGTGACGGAAAGCTCGATCTCGTCACGGGCCAAGGCGAAGGCACGATCACGCCTGCCAACACGGCGACGCTGCGCAACAACCGCGTCTATCGCAACCTCGGCAGCGCGGACACCACGCCGCCGGTATTTCGCAAGATCGAGACCCCGGTTCCGGCCATCGGTGTCCCGGTCGCCTTCCGCGTCGCGGTGCGTGACAGCGCGACCAACGAGGCTGGGCAAATGGCGACCGTCACCGCGCCGTACACCGTCAAGGGTGTCACCAAACAGGCAAAGGTGGCCTTCGTGGGTGGAGACCTGTTCCGTATCGTGATTCCCGCGCAGGTGGCCGGCACGGTCGTGACGGTAACGCCCACCGCCGTCGACCGTGCCAAGCTGACCACCAGCGCGACGCCGATCGTGTTCACGGTCGGAGCGCCACCAATGACGGGCGACGCTGGCGCGGGCGGTGATGGCAGCGAAACTCCGGGCGCGGCGGGCAACGGGGAGCCAGTGGGCGATGCGGGCAGCGCGGGCGAGCCAGCCGTCATCGGCGGCAGCGGTGGCAGTGGTGGCAAGACCGGCGGCGCTGGTTCCAGCAACGGCGGCAAAGCGGGCGCGGCGCTCGGCAGTGAGAACGCGGGCGCAGCCGGAGAGGAGACCGGTGCGGCGGGCTCCAGCCCGGCCAAGCCCTCGAGCGACGACGGCTGCAGCTGCTCGATGATCCCCTCGTCCCGGGGCAAGAGCACGGCCTTGCTCGGGCTCGGGCTGGCCATGCTCGGCCTGGTGCGCAGGCGCCGCAGCCAAAAGTAGGCCGGCTTTGCCGGGAGCTCGGAGTGGTGCTGCTTATTTCAAGCAGCGCCGCTCGTGAGCTGACGGAGCGCGGCGAGCACGCCGTCCAAGACGCGCTGGCGTTCGCGGTCGGTCGGAGCTTCCCGCCGCGCCACCTCGAGGATGTGCTGGCCGAAGGGCGAGCGCTGGGTCTCCGCTTCGACCAGCCGAGAAACCCGCGCCGAGGCTTTGGGAATCACGAGCGAGCGGCGAAAACTGGCGCGGATGCGGCGATCTCGAAAGAGCTTCTTCATCCTGGTGGGTGAAAGCTGCGCGGCCGGCCGTTTCGAGTCGGTCACGGCTCGGCTTCGCCAATTCGCTGAGCGAGTGCGGTAGCGAGTCTGAGCAGAATTCGACATGGGCTACACTGGCCTCATGAGCGCGGGCGATGTGCATTATTTCGAGCTCGGCGATCTCGCATTGCAGTCGGGCGCAGTGCTCGAAAGCGCGCGCCTCGCCTATGCGACTCACGGCACGCTGAACGCGGCGCGCAGCAACGCCGTGCTGTTCCCGACGTATTACACCGGCACGCACCGCGACAACGCCAAGATCGTGCAGCCAGGCCGAGCGCTCGATCCCGAGCGTTGGTTCGTCGTGGTTCCGAATTTGTTCGGCAACGGCGTGTCGTCGTCGCCGAGCAACCACGCGCCGCAACGTGGAGCCGCGTTTCCGAGCCTGAGCTTGCTGGACAACGTGCGCGCGCAGCAACGCCTGCTGAGCGAGCAATTCGGGATCGAGCGCGTCGCACTCGCGCTCGGCTGGTCGATGGGCGCTCAGCAGGCGTATCACCACGCCGCGCTGTACCCCGAGCGCGTGGCAAGCCTGCTCGCGGTGTGCGGCTCGGCCCGGACTGCACCGCACAATTGGGTGTTCTTGGAAGGGGTGAAGGCTGCCCTGCTCGCCGATCCAGCGTTTGCGGACGGCAAGTACGGCGCGCCGCCGCTGCATGGGCTAGGCGCCTTTGGCCGAGTGTATGCGGGCTGGGCCTACAGCCAGGCCTTCTTCCGCAACCACGAGTACCGAACGCTCGGGCACGCTTCGCCGGCGGCCTTGCTCGATGCTTGGGCGCGCGATCACCAAGCCTGCGATGCGAACGACCTGTTGTGCATGCTGGGTAGCTGGCAACGGGCCGACATCAGCGATAACCCGCAATACGGCCGCGACCTGCCGCGCGCGCTGCGCGCCATCTCCGCGCGCAGCATCCTCATGCCGGTCGACACCGATTTGTACTTCCACCCCGACGACAACCGCGTAGAGGTTCCGCATTTGGCGCATGGCGAGCTGCGCGTGATCGAGTCGAGCTGGGGTCACATCGCGGGCGGGCCCGCGCGCAACGCTCGCGCCAGCGAGCTGATCGACGCGGCCATCCGCGAGCTGGTCGGCGGCTGAGCCAGGCCGCGCGTCAAATGAAGGTGAGCACGCTGCGACGCTGCTCTTCGTGCACCGGATAGAACCCGCGCTCCCACTCGCGCAGCTTGTGATTGAGGTAGATGTCTCGGTAAAAGCCGCCGAAGGCTTGGCCCGGCAATTCGCTCGCCTCGAACGCTTCGAGCGCGTGGAGCAGCGTGCGCGGCAAGAGATCGATGCCGGCCGCCTTCAGCTCTTTGCGGCCACGGCGATACAGGTCGTCGTTCAAGGGCTCACCGGGATCGAGCTCGCGTTGGATGCCGTCGAGCCCCGCGGCGAGCGAGATGGCCGCGGCCAAATACGGGTTGTTCGACATGTCGACGGCGCGGTTCTCGACGCAGTAACGGTTGCCCGGCAGGCGTAACATCGCGCTGCGGTTGTTCTTGCCCCAAGCCACGAGCACCGGAGCCCAGGAGAAATCGGCCAAGTCCCCCTGCGCGATCAAGCCTTGATACGAGTTGTAGGTCGGGCAAGTGACGGCCGTGATGGCCGGAGCATGCGCTTTCAGGCCCGCGATGAAGTGCAAGGCCAGGTCCGAACAACCCACGCCGTAGCGGCTCGCGAGCTTGCCGGGCGACCCCGCACTCGGTGCGAACAGGTTCACGCCGCTCTTGCTGTCGGCAAGTGACATGTTGAAGTGCGCGCCGCTCCGAAAATCATCCGCAAAGGGCTTGGGCATGAAAGAGGCGACCGCGCCGATGCGCTCGGCCACCTTCTTGACCATGAAGCGCAAGAAGACGAAGCGATCGGCCATGCTGAGCGCATTGGTGTAACCAAAGTCGAACTCGTACTGGCCGCGCCCGCACTCTTGATCGTAAGAGTAAAGCCCCCACTCGAGCTCGCGCATGTACTGCGCGAGCGGATCGAGGAACTCGGAGGATTCGGTGGCGAGCGTGAGGTCGTAGCAAGCGTTCGGGCCGACGAAGCGCGACTTGGTGATCGGACCGAGCACCCCCTTTGCGTCCGGTTTGAGGACGTAAAACTCGGGCTCGATCCCCAAGTTGAAGGTAAAGCCCATGTCTTTGGCGCGCGCGAGCACCCGTTTCAAAATGCCGCGCGGGTCGCCCGCGTACGGTTCGCCGTGATAATAGAGATCGCTGCTGAACCAGGCGCGAGTCCGATCCCAGGGCAGCACGATCGCGCTGTCTAGATCCGGAACGGTTGCACACTCGTCTTCTTGGGGCCCGGCCAGCCCAAGGCCCTCCACCGCACCCACGGTATACAGCTCACTTCCATCACACAGGTGCTCGAACGACTCGAGCGGCGTCACCTTGGCCTTCGGGATCCCGTAAATGTCGACGAACGTGGCAAGACAGCTCTTCACCCCTTCGTCGAACAGCCGCCCCTTGAGCGCCGCGACCTTTGCTGGATCTTGATGAAAGCCGTGGGGAACGCCGAACTGCGGAATATCGTGGGCCATTGCCACCACCGTAAGGATCCGGTCGCGGCCGAAACATGTCCCATATGTGTCTGCTGAGTTGCGTGCGGTCCGAGAGCGAGTTGCCGCAGCGCGGCAGCCAGCGTAAACGCCGAGGGATGAAAGAGCTCATCTCGGAACTCGTCGCCAAAGCCGATCTCAGCGAAGCCCAAGCCGCCCAGGTCGCCGAAGTGGTGCGCGGTTTCCTCAGTAGCAAGCTGCCCGAGATGCTGCGCGGCCCAGTCGACAGCGCGCTCACCGGCGAGAACGTGGACAGCGCCGTCGATCAGGCCAAGGGCCTGCTGGGCAAGTTGTTCTGAGCGCGAGCGCGAAGCGCCGAGTCTAAACGGCGAGCCCCGGGATACGGCGAGCCCCGGGATGCTGCCCGTGCTGTTGCCGTGGGACGCCTTGTCGACGCGTTGCGCTGCCCACGGCTTTGGCGATCAGCTGATCGGCAGAGACGCCCGCGCCGAAGCCGCCCATCTGCAGCACTTCGCTGGTCAGGAAGCAGCCGGTGCCGCGCGCGTGAATGCCGTCACCGCCGTTGCCGACGGAGGCCGGATCGTTGGCGAGCCCCGTGACCGCTTACACGCGTCGCTCCCGCGCGTATGCGCGGCGTCTCACGGCCCCGTGCCCGTGTCACGGCCCCGTGCCCGTGCCCGCGCCCGATCTCGCTCTCTCGTTTAGCGCTCCGGCCCACGCTGCCTCTCACAGCTCGTGCATCCGGTGAGCGCATTGACCCCGCCCTGAAGCACCCCTCGCGCAGCAAACGAATGTCGGAAATCGGACATCCAATTCCGAAAATACAACGACTTCGGAGTTCAATTTACCGATGGATTCGCACACTGAGACCCCGCCCGCGCAAAAAGCGATGTCCGAAACCGATCATCGATTTGGAGCGCGCAACGCTTCTTGCCACGGCCTGACTCGGTGGTGCGTCGAACGATTGCATTGCCGCGGGGTGCAGTGAGGCGCCCGCTGTGGCCTGGCACCCGCTGTGGCCTGGCGCCCGCTGTGGCCTGGCGCCCGCTGTGGCCTGGCGCCCGCTGTGGCCTGGCGCCCGCTGTGGCCTGGCGCCCGCTGTGGCCTGGCGCCCGCTGTGGCCTGGCGCCCGCTGTGGCCTGGCGCCCGCTGTGGCCTGGCGCCCGCTGTGGCCTGGCGCCCGCTGTGGCCTGGCGCCCGCTGCGCCGCTGCCCCGCGCCGAGCCGCGCGGTGCGCCGAGCCGCGCGGGGATTCGGGCTAGCCGGTTTTCTTGGTCGCCTCAAAGCAGCCCGCGTGCGCCAGTGCGTGACGGCCCTCGGGCACCTGAGCGCGACAGCGAGGTGCGATGCGTGCCCTTCGGGCGCCCAGCTCTGAATGGAAGATCGGGCACGGGCACGGCACGGGAGAGAGACTTAGTTTCGGAGGGCGTCGAGAAGGGCGGCGGGATTTTCGGCGCTGAGCAGGAGCGCGTAGTCTTGCTTCGTGGGCAAGTACACGACGCGATCCGTGGCGGTCAGGAAGCACAGGGCGCGTTCGCGATCGCGGAGGCGGAACCAACCGACGCGGTAGTTGGGGAGGCCGACGCCGTTGGTGCGCAGGCGCGGCTTGAGTCCCGGTTCGCGTTCCAGATCCACGACGCGCGCTCGATCGAGTTTGAGCTCGCTGCGCGGTACGCTGCGGCCGTAGATGCTGCCGCGGATCGTTACGGCGTCGGGCGTCACTTCGACCTGCAATGGACGGGGCCAGAAGACGGCCGCGAGGACCACCACGAGCGCCAAGGGCATGAGCAGCACGAAGACCAGCCAACCGGTTCCGCCAGCGGCGGGCACGTCGAACACTTGAGTCGTCATCACTCGCTCCCGATTTTGCGCGAGCCGGCGCGTTCACCCTGGGTGTAATATCGCCCGTGCGGCCCGCGATCAGCCTCCGATCTGGCCACCGCTCCGCTTGCTGTCTACGCCGTGCCAATCTTTTTTTCCGACCCCATGTCGAGCGCTGCCTCAGTGGCTCCGACTCCTTCCCGAACCGCCCGAAGCAGGGCCAACGAGAACAAGCCAATGAAATACATGATCTTAACGTTCGGCGACCAGGCCACCATGATGGAGCAACGCACGGTCACTTGGGTGAAGGAGATGATTCAGTTCATGCAGGGGCTGGTCGGCGATCTGAAGGCGTCGGGTGAGCTGGTGCTCGCCGAGGGTCTGGCCGATCCAACCAAGGGTAAGACCGTGCGCTTCCAAGGCGGCATGCCCGTTCCGACCGACGGTCCGTTCGCAGAAGCGAAGGAGGCGCTCGCGGGCTTCTGGATCGTGGATGTGGAGTCCGAAGCGCGCGCGCTGGCGATTGCCTCGCGCATCGTCGCGTTCATCGAGCGTCCGATCGAGGTTCGCCAAGTGATGTCTGCGCCACCGGAGCTGTGACGCCCCAGAACGAAATCGAGGACCTGCTGCGCGAGCTGGCGCCGCAGGTCCTCAGCGCGCTCGTGCGTCGCTATCGGCAGTTCGACACCTGCGAGGACGCCGTGCAAGAGGCGTTGCTCGGCGCGGCGCAACAGTGGGCACGTGATGGTCTGCCGGAGAGCCCGCGCGCGTGGCTCATCAGCGTCGCCTCACGGCGCGTGATCGACGAGTTTCGCAGCGCGAGCGCGCGCCGCAAGCGCGAGGAAACGAACAGCGCGCTGGAAGTGGCGGAGCACGGCGGTGAGTGGCAATCCCCCGAGAGCGACGACACGCTGCGCTTGCTTTTCTTGTGCTGTCATCCGTCGCTGTCCGTGCCGTCGCAGCTCGCGCTCACGCTGCGCGCGGTGGGCGGCCTCACCACCGCGGAGATCGCCAGCGCTTTCCTGGTTCCGGAAGCGACGATGGCTCAGCGCATCAGCCGCGCCAAGCAGAGCATCAAGGGCTCGCGCCTCGAATTCGAGCTGCCCGCGGAGGCTGAACGCGAAGCGCGGCTGCGCGTGGTCCTGCACGTGCTGTATTTGATTTTCAACGAGGGCTACACGACCAGCTCGGGCCCCGCGCTCGGCCGCTCGGATCTGACGAACGAGGCCATTCGCCTGACCCGGAACTTGGTGCAGATGATACCGACGGAGGGCGAAGCGGCGGGCTTGCTCGCGTTGATGTTGCTCACCGACGCGCGGCGCGCCGCGCGCAGCGACGCGGACGGCTCGTTGATCCCCTTGGCCGAGCAGGATCGCTCGCTGTGGAGCGCCGCGCTGATCGAAGAAGGCGTGGCCGTGATCACGCGTACGCTGGGTAAAGGCCCAGTCGGCGCGTATCAAATGCAGGCCGCGATCGCCGCCGTGCACGACGAAGCGCCGCGCGCCGCCGACACCGATTGGCCGCAGATCCTCGCGCTGTACGGCGTGCTGGCGGAGATTTCGCCGGGCCCGGTGGTGACGCTCAACCGCGCGGTGGCGTTGGCCATGGTGCACGGTCCGCGCGCGGGCTTGGCGCTACTCGGTTCGCTCGCTTCGGACGAGCGTTTGACGCTCACTCACCGGTTGGACGCGGTGCGCGGTCACCTCTTGGAGCTCGCGGGCGATTCTGCCGCGGCGCGCGAGGCCTATCAGCGCGCCGCACGCATGACCGCGAGCCTCCCAGAGCAACGCTACCTGTCCCTGAAGGCCGCGCGCTTGGCGTGAGCCGCGGCGCTCAGCGGTGCAGCCAGAGGCGCGCGACCACGATCAGCACGGGCGCCAGGAACGAGACCACGGTGTAGCCAAGCAACTTTCGCTCTTCACGGCGCGTGAGCGCGGCATTGCGGCTTTCGAGCGAGCGCACGAGCAGTTCTGCCTCACCCTGCCGACCAAAACGTAGGTAGTTCGCGCCCAACGCGAGCGACATGACGGCCAGGCCGAGCTCCCGCGGGTGGCTCACGTGGCTGGGCAAGCGCAGCACCCAAGCCAGCACCGCAACGAGCGCGAGCAGGTTGAAGCTCATGTTGATGCTGAGCGCGGTGATTGCCGACCACAACGACGCTTGCGACTCACCCCAGCGGCGCTTGTCGCGCAAGTAAGTGCGAGCGAAGGCCCAGCGCCAGAGTGACCAGAGGGAAGAGGGAGTCATGCGCTGCCGACTCCGCTCAAGATTGGGCCGCGCGAGCGCTACCGCAAGGTGCCGAGCAACACAGTCAGCCGTTCGAGCAGCGGGCGCTCTGCTTCGTGAAGCTTCTCGACCGCAGTCGTCAGCGCGAAGAAGGCGGCCCGGTCGACCTCCGGGAAATCCTGCATTTTTCCGGAGCGTGGCGGCCACTCCAGGGAGAAGGTGTTGCTGCGAAAGGTGCTCAGATCGAGCGTTCCTTCGAGCGCCCAGCCGTAGATCAGCTTGCCGCTTTTGTTCTTGACCGTGCCCAGGTCGAGCGGCTCGCCCGGCGGCGGCTCACTGCCCAGCTCTTCGCGAAATTCGCGGCGCGCGGCGGAGAGCGGCTCCTCGTCGGCTTCTAGCTCGCCCTTGGGGATGAACCAGGCGCCGTCGTCCTTCTTGCTCCAGAACGGGCCGCCCGGGTGGACGAGCAACACTTCGAACGCTGGGCTGCGCCGAAAGAGCAGGATCCCAGCACTGCGCTTGGCGGCCACGAGATTACTCGATACGGCCGACCCAAGTGGTCTTCGCACCCTGAATGGCGACGCGGGCGATCTCGCGCATCAGCTCGCCGTCGATGCCCTCGGGCGTCATCTCGAACGTGGTTCCGACGGAGAACGCGCCCACCGAGGCGTCGTCCAGGACACGCACGACCTTGTAGTGACCACGCTTGATCCGGACGATGCGGTACGTCGTGCCGTCAACCTGTACCATTCCTTTCACGTTGACACTCATCGTCACTCCTTTCTCAGGGTCGACCATTGTACGCGCGGTCGCACCCCGTTGGAACGAAAGCCGATGTCCCCCAGACACCTACATCGAATTCCGCGTGATGTTCCAGCGCGTAAGCCGGTAAGCGCGCCAAGCGCAGACTCGAGAAACAGGCGGGTTTCCGGCAAGGTATCCGCCTTTTCTCACGACGAGGGGGCCAAGCACAATCGCAGTGCATCGCAACCGAGGGTTACCCCGCCGGGGGGCGAGCTCGGTGCCCGGGCGCGCCTTGGCAACCGTTCACGTCCCTCGGCCGGGCGGGAACGCGAAGAGCGATGGGGAGCCCGCGACGGATCTCAGACTCGACTGGCGGTGCTCTCAGCCTTGCGCGCGAATTGGAACAGCCGCACGTCGTACTCGAACATCGCGATTGCGAACACGCGATAGCTATCCGCGCAGACCCACGGCGTATGCAAAATGCCCTACGTGTTTGCGGCATTTCTTAGGGCGAGTGCAAGTTCTGGCACGTTGCACATTGCCACTTTTAGAGGCGACGCAGTGTGACCGTTCAATGATTCCGAGGTTCAATGCTCGGGAGAGTCACGCGTTGCTTGGCGACGGCTGCGGTCGCGCTCGTGCTCAGTGCTTGCGCAAAGCATGGCCACGACAGTGCGCCCTATTTGGGTCTCGATCCGGATGCGAGCACAGACAAGCCCGTGCCCAACGTCGACCCGTGCGAGACCCCGAACCTCGGCTGCGCTTGTGCCTCCGAGGACGAGATCGTCGACTGCGGCCAAGTCGAACGACGCTCCGGCGACTACGTGAGTTGCTCCATGGGCCACCGCACGTGCACGAGCGGCGCGTGGGGCGAGTGCATCGGTGACACCGTGACGACGCTGACGGTGCCGATCAGCGGGCAACGCACGCAAGCACTCGGGATGTCGCAGCTGTGTACGGACAATCCCTGCGACCCGTATTGCTCGCGCTTCGTCGATGACTCGACCGGCCTGAATCTGCCGGACGGGGGCCCGCTGACCGTCAACGGCGGCATCACCCTGAATCAAACGGTACCGCTACCGACGGGCAATGGCTGCACGAGCCTGAGCATGACGCCCACGCCGCAGACGGTCACCGTGACCGGCATCAACACGACGTTCGTCAAAGGCGAGTACTTCAACCAATTCGACAAGTCGGTCACGTCCATTCCGACGAGCTGGCCGGTCACGGCGACGCGCTTCGATTCGAGCATCAACTTCGATTGGGGCTCGGGCGCGCCGGGCCCAGCGGGCATCGGCGCCGACGGCTTTTCCGTGCGCTGGACGGGCTCGGTCATCCCGAGCACCACCGAAGCCTATCGCTTCTATACCGAGACCGACGACGGCGCGCGGCTCTGGGTCAACGGAAGCTTGTTGATCGACAAGTGGCAAGACCAAGGCCCGACCGAGTATTCCACGGCGACCGTGAGCTTGACCGCGGGCACGCCCGTGACGTTCCGCTTCGAGTACTACGAGAACGGCGGTGGCGCGGCAGCCAAGCTGCGCTGGAGCTCGGCCACGATCGCGAAGCAGATCATTCCAGCCACCAACTTGGGCGGGCCGAGTGGCACGCGGACCCGGCTCACGCTGAGCCCGGCGAGCCCACAGTTCAACGTCGCGCTGCTGCCCTCGGGCTGCTTCTCGGGCACGCTGAGCCCGGTGTGGGGGCTCGACCGCTACGACGTCGCGACCGTGACGAACGGCTTGGTCAACCTGATCAGCGCGGTGCCGGGAACGCTGAGCTTGACCGCATACACGGGGCAATTTTCCGCGACCGGCCAGCTCAATGTGCTCGTGAATGCGACGGACACCACGGCCGCGCCCAGCAACGCGGTCACGAACTTCGCGAAAACGGCCTCCGGCACGGACCCGATGAAGGTGCTCTATCCGTACGACAAGACGGTGCTGCCCATCGGGCTCACCGCGCCGCTCGTGCAGTGGGACACCGGGGGCACGGGGGCCAGCGCGGTTAAGCTGACGCTGAGCTATCCCGCGACGGGGACGCCCACCTTCAGCTGGTCCGAGGTCATCGCCGAGACCACGCCGCCGAGCGCGACCATCCCCCAGGCGATTTGGAAGGACTTCGAGAACACCGGCAAGGGTCAGGACGTCAAGCTCACGCTGCAGCGCGTGCTCGGCTCGACGCCCGCGACGCCCGTGAGCCGCACACTTCACTTCAGCAACGCGCCAGTGCGTGGTCTGATCTACTACACTCAATACCAGCGGGGCGGCTCGACCAACATGATGGTCGCCGATCCGAGCTCCACCGCCACTGCCCACAGCGCGTTCGCGACGGTCGACGGTTGCCCCGTGTGTCATTCGCTGTCTGCCAACGGCAACTACTTTGCGACCGCCGACCGGCGCAGCAGCGCCACCAATGGCGGTTTATCGCAAGTACAAGCCGGCGGCGTATTGAAGCCGCTCGCGGATTTCGTGCCCGATCCTGCGCGTTCGACGTATAGCGCGGGCGGCAATGACTGGCGCGGCTTTGCCTGGGCGCCGCTCACTCCCGATGGCAAGTACGCGCTGTCGGCCAACAACATCTGGGGCAACACCAATCAATCGGTGGTAGGCATCGATACCTCGACACGCACGGTGAGCGTGCCGAGCACCATCATGTCCGGTGGCTCGGGTACGGGCCTGCTCGCGCAATACTTTCCGAACAAGACGTTCACGGTCGCGAGCCCGCTGTGGAAGCGCATCGACCCGCTAGTGAACTTCGATTTTGGCATCCTGAGCCCGGGCGGCCTCGTGCCGCTGGACTTCTCGGTGCGGCGCACTGGGCAAATCCAGGCCCACACCAGCGAGACGTACTTGTTCGAGATCGAGACCTCGGACGGCGTGAAGCTGACCGTGAATGGCACTACGGTGATCGACCAACTCGGCTTTCAGGCCGGTCTACTGCAGGCACCGAGCACGTTCTCCGGATCGCTTTCGATGACCGCGGGCAGCAAGGTTTCGATCCAGCTCGATCAGCTCGATAGCGCCGCTCAGTCGTCGATCAAGCTGTATTGGAGCAGTCCGTCCGTGCCGCGCCAGCTCGTGCCGCAGTCGCAGCTGTACCCGAACGACGGCGTGCACGGCATGGAGGTCAGCTACTACGCGAACAATTCCTGGACCGCGCCCGTGGTCTTGAAGCGGCTCGAGCCGGACATCAACGCCAACTGGGGCACGGACAGCCCTGCAAGTGAGATCAGCGCGCTGCCGAGCGACAACTTCAGCAGCACCTGGCAGGGCCAGCTCGAGTCCCCGTACAGCGGCTTGGTCGTGTTTTGCGTCGACGCGGACGACGGCGTGAAGGTCACGCTCGGCGGCACCTTGATCATCGACCGCGCCGGCGTGCTTTCACTCGACTTCTGCAGCCTGCCTCAGCTCTTGACCCAAGGTCAGAAGTATTCTCTGCGCATCGATCACGTCGAAAGGACGGGCAGCGCCAGGCTCAACTTGCGCTGGAACTACGGGCTGCTCGCGATCGAAGAGCGCATCCCGACCGCGAACCTGTACCCGCCCGCGACGTACGTCGCGCCCACGACGGGCCTGACAGCGACCTACTACGGCGACATGACGATCGGTAAGACCCAGGGCCTCAACCCGACTTTACCGAACGCCTTCACCCGCAACGACCCCAACATTTACGCTGATTTCGGCAGCGGGCGCACCGAATACTCACAGCTCACGAGCAGCGACTATTGGTCAGCGCGCTGGACGGGGCTCCTGAGCGCGCCGTGCACCGGTTGGTACGACTTTCAAACACTGAACTACGTCGACGACGGCGGCCGGTTGTGGCTCGATCAAACCCGCGTCGCGAGCCAGTGGTCGTATGGCGCGTTCGGCGGCGGCATGTACTTGACCGCCGGCGACCACGACTTCAAGTTCGATTGGTACGAGAACAGCGGCGGAGCCTCGGTGCTCTTGCAATGGAAAGTGAATTGCAACAACGCGGGTTGGACCGCGATCCCGAACAGCGCATTCAAACCGACCGGCGACACCAACCGTTCGGGCGCGGGGCGTGATGGCGGCGACAACGGCAACGGCACCAAATACACGATTTGGCAAACCCCGAGCAGCACGGGCGTCGACCCGATCGACGTGTCGAGCGCGACGCCCGGTAATTGGGGCCTCGGCAACAGCGCGCTGATGGTGCCGGCGTTCTCACCCGATGGCAGCAAATTGGTATTCGTGGACGGTGATTCGGCGGGCGGCGCGGGTTGGCGCAAGGGCCTGAGCACGTTCGACTTCGATCAGACGGGCAAGCTGTTCACGAATCGGCGCTCGATCGTGAATACGTGGCCGCTGGGTGACGCGCTGAAGTGGCCGACGTTCGAGAGCGACTCGCACAGCGTGATCTACCAATCCACGGTGCCCGCGGACATGTGCTGCCGCAACAACTGGACCAAATACGGCTACATGGGGCCGACCAACTACTACGAGGATCCAGGGCGCTTGTGGTCCGTGGACGTAGCCGCCAGCGTGCCCACACCGGTCGCGCTCACGGCCCTCAACAGCGGCGAACGCGCGGTCGACGCCAACAAGGCTTACCAGCCGACGATGGCACCGCAAGCGGGCGGCGGCTACCGCTGGGTCGTGTACACGAGCACGCGCCCGTACGGCAATACGTTCAACGTGGAGAGCGTGCAGTCCAACTACTCCAACACCGCCAGCTACACACCGATGACGAACTACAACGACCTTCAAAGTCAGTTGTGGGTATCGGCCATCGACGACTCGCCGAGCGCGGCGGGTGACCGCAGCCATCCGGGCTTTTGGCTCCCGAATCAGAATTACGCCAGCAACGCGTCCAGCGGCTTCGTGAACGAGCGCGGCTTCTGGGTGCTCGAGGGTTGCAAGACCGGCGGCAACGCCTGCGAGGTCGACGAAGACTGCTGCGGTGGCAGCGCGAGCCCGAAGACCTCGGTGTGTCGCTTGGACACGCCGCTCACCGATCCTCCGACGCGGCACTGCGCGGCCGTGCCGACCACGGTCGGCCCGTGCGTCGCGCAGGGCGGCTCGTGCACGGCAAACAGCGATTGCTGCACGGGTTCGGTGTGCATCAGCGGCGCCTGCGCGGCGACTCCGCCCATCTTGGTGTACGGCGCTTCCAACTACGAACGCACGTACGTTGCCGCTTGCGGGGAAGGCACGAAACCGGTGTGGCGCTTCTTCGATTGGCAAACCGTCACCCCCAGCAACTCAAAGCTGCAGTTTTACGCGCAGAGCTCCGCCACGGGCACCAATTTCACCACTTTGCCCGTCGCCCCAGTCGCCGTGTCCAGCTCGGGAGTCGTTAGCTTGGGCAGCGCCAGCGGCGCGAGCATCACCAGCTGGACCGGTGCAGACGTGGGCGCAGCGCTCGTCGCGGGCGGCTACAAGTCGCAGCAGTACCTCAAGATCACGATTCGCTTGATCCCGAACACTGCCCTCACCGCCGCACCGACCTTGACCAACTGGCGTCAAACCTACAGCTGCGTGCCCGCGGAATAGTCACGCACCGAAGGCGCATCTGGTCGTCGCAGGGCGGTCACATGCCGCTGTCGCAGCGCGTGATTGTCACCGACACGTCGTCCCGAGCGAGACGCGCTCGTCGTAGCTTGCCGCCAAATTCTAGGCGGAGACACGCGCGATGAAGCATTCCAAGACGGCACTCTGGGTATTGTTGGGCTCGCTCACGTTGGCGGGTTGCGGGAGCGCAGGCGGCGAGCACGCTTCTTCCGAGCAGACCGAGAACGCGGGCACGGTCGGGCTTTCCCTCGACGTGGGCAGCGGGGTCGTGCTGAACAACCAGAGTTACGTGATCGTCGGGCCGGGCGGCTTCAGCAAATCGGGCAGCATCGATCTTTCGGCTGCCGCGAAAGACAGTGCTTTGATCGGCGGCATCCCAGCGGGTGGCGGCTACAGCATCACGCTCACCGGCACCGCGCTCGATGGCACGACGACCTGCACGGGCTCGGCGAGCTTCGCCGTCAGCGCGCACACCACGACTCAGGTTAGCGTCGCGATCAGCTGTCGACAGGCGCCCAAGACCGGCAGCGTGCTCGTGCAAGGCGTCGTCAACGTGTGCCCGGTGATCGACGGGCTCAGCGCGAACCCTGCAAGCGTGTACCTCGGGGGCACGGTCGCCCTGAGTAGTAGCGTCCACGACGCGGACACCGGTCCGGCGGCGCTCAGCCTCACTTGGAGCGCGAGCAGCGGTTTGCTCGGCAATCCGAGCAGCGCCAACCCAACGTTCACGTGCACGGCTCCGGGCGCAGCGACCCTCACGCTCACTGCGAACGATGGCGATGCGTCGTGCAGCGACGCGCAGAGCGTCGTCGTCGATTGCAGCACGGACGCGTCGGGCACCTTTTACACGACGAAAACGCCGTATCGCCCGCGCCAAGACCTGGCCACGTACGAGGCGCCGCCCGCCGGCTTCAGCACGGTGTACACCGAGCTCGTCGCTCGCCACGGTTCGCGCGGCCTGTCGAGCGTGAAGTACGACGCTGCGGCCCTGAACATGTGGAAGAAAGCCTCGGACGATGGCGCGCTCACCGCGCTCGGTCAATCCCTCGGCGCTGACATCACGAAGCTGATGAAAGCCAACGCCTTGCTCGGCTTCGGCGTGCCAGGCATCGGCACCCCGGGCTACGGCAACTTGACCAAGGTCGGCATCGGCGAGCAGCAGCAGCTTGCCGCCCGCTTGTTGCAGCGCTTGCCCGGCTACTTCGCGGGTGTCGCGGCGAGCGCCGCGAGTGCGGCGCCGCGTTCGCTCGTCTGGGTCAGCTCGGGTGTGGATCGCGCGGTCGACAGCGCGGGCTTCTTTACGCAATCGCTCGCCACCAACAACCCCGTGATTGGCTCATTGCTCGCGCAGACTCCGGCGCTCGTCGGTTATCCCGCCAATGCGCCCGTGGCCCAGCCCGCAGGCACGAATCACTTCCTGCTCTACTCGCACAAGCTGGCAAGCAAGACCGATCTAGTCACTAGTCCGAGCGACCCATACTACCAAACGTACCAAGACAGTCTGGCGTACCAAGCCTACGCGAGCGACCCCGAGATGACCGCGAAGGTGAGCAGCGCGCTAGCCAACCCGGCAGCCGTCGCAGCGGCACGCGCCGTGCTGGAAGGCCTATTCAGCAAGGCATTCGTGGACAAGATCGACAACAAGACGTACTCGTTCGCGAACACGGGCACGTACTCCTTCACCAGCGACGATGGCGTGTACTCCGCCACGATCACGGGGGACGGCAAGACGACCGTGAAGAGCCTCGCCGATGCCGCCTCGATGCTCTACAACTTGTACGTCATTGCGCCGGCGATGAAGAACGAGGTCAACGTCGACTTCACGCGCTACGTTGCGCCCGAGCAAGCGCGTGCCCTCGCCTACCAACAAGACGTGCAGGATTTTTACCAGATGGGCCCCGGCATTCAGGAGGCCAACCCAATCACGTTCAAGATGGTTCAGGCGTTGGAAGACGACTTCTTCAACGAGGTGGACGCCATCGGTCGTGGGGATCTCTCGCACGCGGCCAAGCTCCGCTTCACCCATGCCGAAATCATCGTTCCGTTCGCCTCCCTGCTCGGGCTCGAGGGCGTGTTCGCCCCGGTGCCCAAAGCACGCACGTATAGCTACGACTCGAACCCGTGGCGCGGTGAGCTCGTCTCACCGATGGCCGCCAACGTGCAATGGGACGTGGTGCAGGACGCGAGCGGCAAATTACTGATCAAAATGCTGTACTGCGAGCGCGAGACCGACTTCAAAGCCGCCTGTGACGGTGCTCGCTACGCGGTTGGCAGCCACTTCTACTCGTACGACGAGTTGAAGGCCTGCTACGGGCACACGGCCCTCTGAACGCCGCGCTCGGGCGCGCTCAGTCGGCGTCGTCGTTCGTGACGATGGCGACGCGACGCGCGCCCGAGCGTTCTTTGCCGATGCGAATGCGCAGCAGCCCATTACACAGCGCGGCGTCGATCGCGTCGGGCCCCAAGCCGAGCGCAGCCTCGAGGCGCACCTCGTAGTGCCCCGCCGGCACGCCGAGCCGCGGCTCGGCGCTCGCCGCTGACATCACGTCCAGGTGCAGCGCTTGGCTACCCAGGCTGAGCGCCACCTGATCCGACTCGACCCCAGGCAAATCGACGAGCACCACGAGCGCGTGCGGGCTCTCCCACACGTCGTAGGCGAGCGGCATGGGGGCGATAGCTCGCGACGAACTTGCCGCCGGCGCAGAACCGAACGGATGGGCCCCTTTGTAAGAGATGAACGAGTGGCGAGGCGCGTCCTCGAACCATGATTCGTCGACCTCGGAAGTATCGGGCTCGCACGAGGGGACGGACCACTTCACGGCGGTCAACCGCGGCCGTTCTGGGCTCGAATCGAGCGGCCGGGCAGGTTGGTTGGTCATGGGTTTTCTCTCAGGGCAAACGGATGGGGATGGGTGGGCGCGAGGACGGCGCGTCCTTGCGCAAGCGAATCGTGAGCACACCGCGCTCCAAGTGAGCTTCGGTGTCGTCCCACGCGACTTCGTTGAGCAGCTTGATCTCGCTGCGAAAGTCCGAGCCACGACGACCCCGATGGCGCGCGGTGAAACCGCCGGGCACCACGGCCCGCTGTCGGCCAGCGATGCACAAGACGTCGTTGGCCAAAGTGATGTCCAGGTCGCTTTCGGCGAACCCGGGCACGACCGCCTGCACGGTCACGTAGTCCTTGGACTCGGTGAGGCGGAGGGCGGGGAATGAGGGTTGTGGAGTGGGTTGCTGTGCCATCAGGGAGGACGCACAGCAAAGGCCGTGACAACACGCTCGCCGACAGCCAGCCTCGAAATTTTCGACGAATATTCAATCGCACGCCGCGAAGCGTCAAATCTCGAACTCGGCTCAGCGTCACGAACTTGCCGATCGCCGAGTTCGCCGCGCGCGCTCAAGCAGCCGGAAACAGGCTCGAAACGCGAGCCCGGTCTGCAACCGCCCGCGCGATTCGCGCGGCGTCGCGACCCACACCGTGAATCATGGTCGAGGACATCGCATACAAGAAGTGCAGGCCCACGAAGTAGAGCCCGGGCGCGTCGCTGGCGACCCCCGCAACATGGCGCGGTTGCCCGCGCTCGTCGAAGATCGGCAGCTCGATCCAGGAGAACCCCGGGTGATAGCCGGTGCACCAGATCACGTTTGCAACATCGAGCGTGCTGCCCGTCTCGAGCTCCGGCAGCCTGCCGCGTGTGCCGCTGACGCGTCCGCAACGCTCGACGCCAACGCGCAACAGGTCGCGCTGGCGAGTGCGAATCAGTGGCGTCGCACCGGGGCCCTTTGCGTGCACTTTGCGTCCGAGGGGCGTGGCCAGAGTGAGCAGGCGATGAAATACGAAGCGCAGCAGGAGCGGACCGAGCAGCCACTTTCCCCAAAAGCTCGACATCTGAAACGGGACCTCGCCAGTGTCGCGGCCCGAGACCCAGACTTTGCGCCTCAGGCGGGCCAGTTCCAGCCCGATTTCGGCGCCAGAATTGCCCGCGCCCACGATCAGTGTCGCGCCTTCGCGCAGCTGATCCGGGTTGCGATAGGCACTCGAGTGCAATTGCACGATATCGGGGCGCAGCTCGGCCGCGAATGCGGGCAGCTGCGGTTTTTGGAAGGTCGACATCGCCACCACGACTTGGTCGGCCTCCAGCTCGAGCTCTCCGGCTTTGACCCGATACCGTCCGGCGCGCTGCGTGAGCGAGTCGACCTGCACCCCGCTCAGCACGGGAAGCCCAAAGTGCGCGGCGTAGCCCTCCAGGTAATCGGCCATTTGCTCGCGGGTCGGGAACGCATCGGGCGCAAGCGGGAACGGTAGACCGTCGAGCGCATCGAAGCGCGCGGGCGTGAACAGCTTGAGTGAGTCCCAGCGCTTGCGCCAGGAGTCACCGATCCGGGCGTTGCCGTCGAGGATCACGAAGCGTAGCCCGCGCTGCAGCAAGTGATAGCCGACCGAAAGACCGGCTTGTCCGCCACCGATGACGATCACATCGTACTTGCGATCGGACGCCGAGCTTAGCGGCTGATGGTCGAGCTCACGTAGGGATCGGTTCATGTTTCTCTCCTTGGCGCGCGGCGCGCATCCGAGCGCGCTGAGGCAAGTCGAGAATTAGGCGCTTCCGCGGCGCCGCGCGTCGGGACAACCCCGTAATTTGCAGGAAATTCGCATGGGTATTTCTACCCATGCCCTCGCGCTCTCACAGCAAATGATGCTCGTAGGCATAAGCCGTCGCGGCCGCGCGCGTGGGCACACCGAGCTTGGACAAGATGTTGCTCAGGTGGCGATCGACCGTCTTTTCGCTCAGACACAGCTGGGCGGCGATCAGTTTGTTGGTTTTGCCGGTGGCCACGAGGCGCAACACCTCGAGCTCGCGCGTTGTGAGCCCGCATTCGCTCGGTATGGCTTTGTCGGGGGTCTTTGCAGTCAGGGCATCGATGCGGGCGACCTCCACGAGCGCACCGAGCGATACGAACGCATCGCGCGCGGCTTGCGCTTCGAGCAGCGCGCCGTCTTCGTCGCCGAGCGCCTGGCAGGCGCAGGCGAGCATGGCCCGCGCTTGCGCGGCGAAGTACGGAGCGCCCACTGCTTGTAAGCCGTTGAAAGCCGCGCGCAGCGTCGTGGCCGCCGCTCGCGTGGCGCCTTCGGCGAGCTCCACCGCGCCGCGTTGCAGCTGAGCCAGCGCGCCTAGCAGCTCGCTCTGCAGGCCCTGCGCCAAAGCATCGAGCTCCAGCGAGGCGGCCCGTGCCTCTTCTACCTCGCCGGCCGCGAGCAAAATCTCGACTTGGGCGGGCAACAAGCGGGCGCGCTGATTCGGCTCACGCGCATCGCCCGCGGCACGCCGAATCGCGCGTAGTGCCAAATCAGGCCGCCCTTGTGCCAAGCGCAGGAGCGCGAGCCCCGGCTGCGGATCGCGACCGCAGCGGCTCGCCTCGGCGTAGCTTTGCTCGGCGGCGTGCAGCTCGCCGCGCAAGCGATGCACCTCCGCCTTGAGGTAGCGTGACTCCGTGGCGGCGCGCGCGCCGAGCGTGGCTTCGAAGCGCTCGGTGGCGCGCTCGGCCTCTGCTAGAGCGTCCGACCACTGCCCCCCGAGTTGGAGAATCTCGGCGCGGCTCACCATGCACGCGCCCGTGAATGCGATCAGCTGCGGTTGATCATCGCACCAACGCCCGAGCGACCGCGTCCATTCGCGAGCGCGATCGAGCGCGTACACTGCCTGGCAAGTCGCGATCGCGCTGCAATAGATTAGGCCACAAACTTGGGGCGACAGCCCGCCACTCGTGACGCTCAACATGGCCTCGTCGAGCAGCTTCAGCCCGCGCTCCATCGCCCCCTGCCGGAGCAGCACGCGCCCTTGCAGGTTGCGGGCGAACACTCGCAAATCGCGGTCGCCAAAGCGCTCGGCAATGCGCTCGGCCTCGACTGCGGCCTGGTGCGCCGAGTCGTACTCACCGGACTGCACCTTGCGGCGGACCTGCGGCAGTAACAGGTAGCCGCGCTCGACGCTGTCGCCGCCCGCGCGCTCGACCAGCCGTTCCGCGCGCGCGAGCCAACCGCTGGCGCGACTGACCTCTCCGTCCCCGAGCAACCGGAAGCCAAGCCAGAACGCGGCGCGCGCGGCGGCCAGGGCATCCACCGGCTCGGCCTCGTCGTGGATGCGTTCCAGGGTGCGGTACATGTCCGCGTCGCGCCCACTGAGCCCGGCCGCCCAAGCCCGGCTCCACAGATCGGCGCGGGCGAGCGGCGCCTGTTCGTCTGATTTCCGAAATGCTTCGCACGCGTCTGCCCAAGCGTTTCGGGCGAACAGCGCTCTCGCCTGCTCGAGGTGGCTCACTGCTGTTCGAGACGGAACCGCCACGCGCGCAAGGGTAGCAGCTCGCCGCAGCGCCAACCCAACTGAGTCAGAAAGTCTCAGTCGCAGGGCTGACCCTACCCGGGATTTGCTAGGTTTTGTGGCGGCTTGCAACTTGCAAAGTGCGCGGCATGGCTTTGCCGATCACCCCACAGGTGAGCGATCTCGACCGCCTGGTGGACGACTTCCTGCGTGAGACGGATGACGCGGTCCGCTCGCTGCCGGCCGTGGGCGACGTGGTGGGCGGCGTGTACCGGATTCTGGGCGAGCTCGGGCGGGGAGCAATGGGCGTGGTGTTGCTCGCCTTCGACTTGCAGCTGCACCGCAAGGTCGCGATCAAGTTCGTGAACTCAGCCGCGTTCGGGGAGGATCTGAAGCACTGCTTCGTCCAAGAGGCCCGCGCGATGGCGCTCGTGAGCCACCCGAACGTGCTGGCGATTCATGCCTTCGGTGAGCACGGCACGATGCCTTACTTCGTGATGGAGCTGGTCGACGGTCAGACCGTCGACAATTGGCTCGCGCGTAGCGATCGAGTGACCGACGTCGACGAGGCCCTCGCGATCCTGAACGACGTTTGCGAAGGCGTGTCAGCCATTCACGACGCGGGCACGGTGCACTGCGATCTCAAGCCCAGCAACGTGCTCTTGGACCAACGCTCGCGCGTGCGGGTCGCAGACTTGGGCCTAGCCACGCCGTACATCGATGGCGGCGTGAGCAAGGTCGTGGCCGGCACGCCGGAGTACATGGCGCCCGAGCTTGCCTTCGACAGCGAGCAGCCTGCCAGCCCCGCGAGCGACATCTACGCGCTCGGCTGCATGGCATACGAAATGCTCACGGGCACCCTGCCTTTCGATGGTCAGACTGGCCTCGCGATCATGGTCAAGCACGCGACGGAAAAGCCGGAGCCCCCCAGCTTGCGGCGCCCCGGCCTACCCTCCGCATTGGATGACGTGATCTTGAAGGCCATGGAAAAGAAGCCGCAAGATCGTTTCGCCACGGCGGACCTGTTCCGGCGTGCGTTGAAGGAAGCGCGCGCGTCGAGCGTCGAGCCGGTGCGCATTTTGGTCGCCGAGGACGACGCGGACTTTCGCGACCTGTTGGCGCTCAAGCTGGGCATGGAATTTCCAGACGCGGACATCATGTGCGTGGACAACGGGCGCGCGCTGGTCGACGCATTCATGACCAAGCCGGCATCGGTAGTGATGATCGACTTGCAGATGCCGGTGCTGGACGGCGTCGCGGTGACCGCGCTCTTGCGTTCACGGCCGGATGCGCAGAACGTGCCCATTATCGTGATGACGGCGTCAGGCGGGCCGCTGGAGTGGAAGCTCTTGTCGTCGCTGGGCGCCGATCGCTTCTTGGTCAAGCCGGTGAATCTGGATGACGTAGTCAACACGCTGCGCGGCGCAGTGCGCGAACGCGCCAGCAATCCCCCGAGCGCGCCCGTGAGTGAACGCTCGGCCGGCTAACGCAACGCCGATAGCGTAGTCGTGATGCTCGCAACGCTGACTGGCGAAGCCGGCTTGAGCTCGGGCGCGAAGATCGCCACGCGCAGCTCTTCGAAGGCCCAGCGCAGCGCGCGCGTCGCCGCGCGGTCGGTCGCGCTGCCGCGCTTGGCCAGGAACGCGCTCCACAGCGGCGCAAAGGGCGCGAGCTTGTCCGCGTCTTTCCTGGGATCGGCGATGGCGCGAGTCAAGCGCGCCTGTGCGGCCCGCAAATAGCGCGGAAATTGTTCCAAGCGCGCGAGCTCCACCGTCAGCAACAAGTCGCTCGGGAACATTTGCTCGAGCTGCGCGCGAATGTCGCTACTGGCAGCGGTCGCGCTCGGGTGCTTGGCGGCGCTGGCCAGGGCACGCAGCGTGTTCTGTAGCTCGGCGGAGGCAGCGGCGGTCGCGCGCTCCACCCGTTTGAACGCGGAGGCGATGCGCGGCGTGCCCGCGGCGAGCAGCTCATCGAAAGCCGGCTTGCGGCGCGGTAGCACGGCGCCCTCGGCGAGCTCGAAGGCCTCTTCCACGACGCGCGCCAGGAACAGCTCGCGAAACGCCTCGACCTCGCTGCGCGGGATCAACAGCGCGGAGCGATTCGCGAAGGGCGGCGGCACTTGCTTGGCAAACACGGACAACGGGCTGCGCGCCGCGAGGGCGAGCAACCGCCGAACGCCGAGCCGCGTCGCGGCTTCCGCCGCTTGCTCGGTTTCGAGCAACGTCAGATCGACCGACTTTTGCCGATCGACGAGCGCCGGGTAGGAGCGTAGATCTGCGCCCAGCACGCGGCGCACCACGAAGCGCGGTAGCTCGCCGAAGTCCCAGCTGGTGATCCCGGTGCGCTCCCATTCACGGGGCGGCGGAGCACGACGCAGCGCTTCGCGTGCTCGGCCGCCATGTTGCTGGATCAGCTGCGCCACCTCGCGGCTCTGCGCGATCGTGCGTCCGCCTTCGCCGACCACGCGGCACGTGAGCCGCAAATACGGCGGCACCGCCTCGAGCCGAAACGCGCTCTCCGGCAGCTCGATGCCACACACCTCGGAGGCCACGCGCGACAGCGCGGGCAACAGCGAGCCTTGGAACGGGACCAGCTGGGCCGCAATTGTCTCGGCCAGCTCGGGCAAAGACGAGAGCTCACGGCGCAGCGCGCGCGGCAGCTCGCCGAGCAAGGCGGCGATCTTCTGCTCGTGCCAGCCCGGGATCGTCCAATCGAGCTCACCCGGATCGAGCTGGAGCAACAAGGGCAACGGGATGGCGAGCGTCATGCCGTCATCCTCAGCGCTGGGATCGAAGCGATAGCTCACCTCGACCTCGACGCCGTGCAACGTCAAGGTGTCGGGGAAATTCTGGGGCAGCAGGCGTTGCTCGAACGTGAGCACGTCGTCCAGGGCCAGGCAGAGCACGTGCGGATCTTTGGCTTCCGCCTGTGCGCGCCA
Organism: Myxococcales bacterium; assembly: GCA_040348785.1. GTDB lineage: Bacteria > Myxococcota_A > Polyangia > Polyangiales > Polyangiaceae > PMG-095. The sequence goes on from JBEQTH010000103.1 coordinate 248,739, forward strand.
GACCTCGAACGACTTGCCGTTGACCACGTGCTCGGGCACGCGCTGTTCGAAGAAGCCGAGCAACGCCTCATCGTCGGCGAGCAGGTCGCTCTGACGCGCTTTGTCTCGTTGCCGTGCCACTTCGGCCAAGAGCGCGCGGTTGTGATTTTGGAAGCTGCCCTGAGTGCGGTATTCGCCGCGCACCAGCGCGTGCTCGAGGAACATCAGTCGCGCGCGGCCCGGTGCGACCGTGGCGTAGTCCACGCTCCGGCCCCGAAACACGGGTAGCCCGAAGAGCGTCGCATTTTCTTTGATCGAGCTGCGCGCCGACTTCTCCGACCAGTGCGGGTCGGAGTAGCTGCGTTTGAGCAAGTGAGCGCCCACCTCATCCAACCATTCGGGGTCCAACTTGGCGGCGGTACGTGCGAACAGCTGGCTCGTCTCCACCAGCTCGAAGGCCATGACCCACGCGGGCGGCTTTTTTGCGAGCGAAGACGAAGGATGCAGCGCAAAACGCGTCTGCTTGGCGCCGATGTACACGCGCTGCTCGGGATTCCACTGTCCAATCTTGGACAACAGCCCAGTCAGCAAGGCGCGATGCAGCCGCACGTCCAGGTCGGCGCGGTTGCCCGGAGCAGCGCGGCCCTTCGGCGCTTGCAAACGCAGCTCCTTGGCCACGTCTTCCAATTGCCGATGCACCTCGCCCCACTCGCGAATCCTCAGGAACGAGAGGAAATTGTCGCGGCAGGTGCGGCGCAGCTCCGACATGCCCTTGTTCGACGCGTCGCGCACGAACGCCCACAGCTTGAGCAAGCCCAAGAAGTCCGATCGCTCGTCGCGAAAGGCGCGCTGCAGGTTGTCGGCCTTTGGCTCCAAGCCGCGCGGGCGCTCCCGCGGATCTTGAATGTTGAGCGCAGCAGCCAAGATCAGCACTTCGGACAAACAGCCCTCTTCAACGCCGGCCAAGATCATCCGCCCCACGCGCGGATCGACCGGGAACCGCGCCAGACGCGAGCCGAGCGCGGTGAGCTTGCGCTCGGCGTCCAGCGCGCCCAGCTCCTGCAGCACGCGATACCCTTCGGCGATCGCGCGGGAATGCGGCGGATCGAGGAACGGAAAGTCTTCCACGTCACCGAGCGCGAGCGCCTTCATGCGCAAGATCACGCCCGAAAGCCCGGTGCGCTTGAGCTCGGGATCGGTGAAGGCGGGGCGCGCCGCGAAGCTGTCTTCGTCGTACAAACGCACGCAGATGCCGTCGCGCACGCGACCGCAGCGGCCCTTGCGCTGGTCGGCGCTCGCTTGCGACACCGCCTCGATGTGCAGGCTGGTCGTCCCCGTGCGCGGCTCGTAGCGCGAGAGGCGCGCCACACCCGTGTCGATCACGTACACGATGCCCGGGATCGTCAGTGACGTCTCGGCCACGTTGGTTGCCAGGATCACGCGCCGCTCGGGGATGCTCTGAAATACTTTGCGTTGATCGCCCGCTGAAAGCCGCGAATACAGCGGTTGGACCATGGTGTGGCGCAGCTTGCGTTGCGCAAGCTCACGCTCCGTCTCGCGGATCTCGCGCTCGCCGGGCAGGAACACCAGAATGTCGCCCCTTGGATCGAGCGAGGTCACCGAGCTCACGGCGTTGGCCACCGCCTCCGGCAGATCGAGCTCGGGCTCCGGCGGCTCGTACAGCACTTCGACCGGAAAGGTGCGCCCTTCGACCTGAATCACCGGCGCGCCGTCGAAGAACTCCGAGAAGCGTTCGGTCTCGATCGTGGCCGAGCTGATGAGCACCTTGAGCTCCGGGCGCTCGGGCAAAATGCTCTTCAGCCAACCAAGCAAGAAATCGATCGTCAAGCTGCGCTCGTGCGCTTCGTCGATGATCAGCGTGTCGTAGCTGCGCAGCAGGCGGTCACCTTGGATCTCTGCGAGCAAGATGCCATCGGTCATGAACTTCACGTACGTGCGCGGGCTCGTGCGTTCCTCGAACCGAATCTGATATCCCACCTCTTGCCCGAGCTCACACTCGAGCTCGCTCGCCACGCGCGCCGCCACGCTGGTCGCCGCGATGCGCCGCGGTTGGGTCACACCGATCAAGCCTTCGGTCCCCCGCCCCATGTCGAGCAAGATCTTCGGCAACTGCGTGGTCTTCCCCGAGCCCGTGGCACCCGCCACGATCACCACTTGGTGGGCAGTGACGGCCGCCGCGATGTCCGCCACACGCGCCGAGATCGGCAGCTCCGCCGGAAAGCGGATCCGCGAGCGCCCCGAACGAGGCAGCGGCGCGGCATCGGCCGCAGGCGGAGTGACAGGTTCGGACATCGCGCCGCCTCATTAGCACGCGCCCTTCGAGGCGAAAGACGCGGGCCGAGCAGCGGGAAGATTTGGGCGCTCGCTCGGCGCCCAACGCAGCTCGGTGCGCGGTTCAGGTGCCCGAGGCTCAACGCGGCAGAAAACGCGCCAAATAAGCCTGCAAATGGCTATCCAGATCGCGCGGAGGGACGCCCAGGACGGGCCGAGCACGTCCGCAATCTCCGAGATCGAGCGCTGACCGTCGACCATGCCGAGCAGCCCTTCGGCCAAGCCCGCCGATTTGCGGATGCCCGACCACAGTGAGAGCGCAGGGACTGGCTCGCTAGGGTCCGTGACCCACGCCGGGTCCGTCGAAGGCACGAGCAGCGGCTCGCACTCGCCCACTTTGCGCGCCGCAAACCCATAGACCAATTCCCGGCGCTCGAAACCGCTGTCCGGCGACGCGAAGTACGGCACCTGCTCACGCAACTGCGCGCTCACCTCGAAGCCGCTGTTACTGACCAGCTCGAGCACTTCCTCGATCATGTACAAGCGTGAGGTGGGGCCGTTGAAGCGCAGCGGCCCGAAATTGAGCCACACCCCACCCGGCTCGAGCACGCGATGAATCGCCGCGGCCGTCACCCGCGGGTCGGCTCCGACGGCATCGATGAACCAGGGGGTGACGACGGCCGAGAGCGAGCCTTCGGCAAAAGGCGGCACCAAGGCATCCCCGAAAAGAAATGTGAGCCCTTCGGGCACCGAGAACGGGCAGCGCAGTTGGCGCGCGACCACGACCTCGTTCTCACTGCGCGGCGCAACGGGGAACTCGCGCGCATGCAACACCTCACCGCGCACCAAGCGCTCGGCGATCAAGAGCGGCAGCGGGTTCACGTCCAGCGCGAAGGTTCGTGCAGGACCGAGCTGGCAATGCACGTCAGCCGCGAGCCGCCCCGCACCCGCCCCGAGCACGGCGATGGCCTGCAGCGACAGCTCGCTCTGCGAGCGTGCGATGAGCTGCCGAACCAGGCGTACGGCAGCCTGCGATTCGGCCTCGCCCCACGACCAATCGCGAAAGACGTGCTCGTAACAGTTGAACAAGTCGAGGGTGCCCGAGGTGGGCTCTTCGGCGAACGGCGCGGGGGCGGGCAGGATGATCGCATCACTGCGGATCGGCGCCATCACGTTCGCGACCAGCGCGCGCTCGATCTTCAACGCGTCCGCGATCCGCCCGAGGCGCGTGCGTGTGCGCGGCAAGAGCCCCGGCCGTTGCTCGAGCTCCAAGGTAAGCTCCGCCAAACGCCCCGCGCTGAACTCGAGGTACTCGTCCAAGCGTTGCACGGCGCGTGCACGCCACAAGCTCGCCTCCGGCATCAAACACGGCACGTCACCGACGAACGAGTACTCGGCCTCGCATTGGCCGCAGCGGAGGCCAGCGTCCTGGACGAGCGGCCCTGCGCAACGAGGGCACGCCAGGGCGGCGAGCTGCGGCACGTTCACGGTCATAGATCGTGCAGGGTACATGAGCGCAGCACCCAGCAATCGCCCTTTCGTGTGCGCGAATGCTCGTTTTGTTCTCGAGCACGCGAATGCCCATTGCGTAGCTCGTTGGCGCGAAATTTCGCTCGGGGATGAAAGGCCCGGCCGACGGCTCCGGAAACACTGAGCGCCGCGTGCGCTAAGGCATCTTGGCGTCGGAGGTCGCGCTCAAGGCGGCGCTCGCGAGATCGTGCATTTGAATCGCGGCGGCGACGTTCGCCGTCGTGCTCGCCGCAGTCACGCCGGGCAGCATCGCGACATCGAGCGCATACAGCGTGAACACGTAGGTGTGCAGCATGCCGCTCGGGCATGGCCCCATGTAGCCGTTCCCTTGAAACGCTATCTGCTTGGCTCCTGCGGGCGTGGTTAGCGTGGCGGTCGTCGCCAGCGACTCGGACAGCGAGCTGGTGGCGGGCGGGATGTCCCAAAGCACCCAGTGATTCAGCATGTTGTTCGTGTCTTGCAGCACCAGCGCGTAGCTCAGGGTGCCGCTCGGGCCAGCCGTCCAGGCCAGCGGGGGTGAGTGGTCCGCACCCGCACACGTGAAATCAGCAGCGAATGCTGTGCCCGCGCTGAGCTTGGCGCTGGTCAGCGCGAAGCCGGCGCTGCTGCCACCCGCTTGCCCCGCAGCGCCCGCGCTCGATCCGCCGGCTCCACCGGCTGCGCCTGCTGCGCCGGAGCTGCCCGCCGCGCTGCCGCCCGAAGCGCCGCCCGCACCGAGGCCGCCCGCGCTCACGCCTGCTGCGCCGCCCGGGTTTGCGCCACCGGCGCCGCCCCCTCCAGCCCCGCTCGCGCCGCCAGCGCCGCTTCCTCCGCCCGCGACCGCTGGAGCACCGGAGCCGCCCGTAGCGCCGCCGCCCGTAGCGCCGCCGCCCGCTAGCGCGGGGCTGCCTGCGCTCGGCGTGTCGGGTGCGGAGCTCTCCCCCGCATCGCACTCACTGAGCAGCAGCGCGCAGCAGCCGAGGACCAAAAGCGAGGCAACGGTTCGAGCTGTCATGGCCATTGGGCTCCGCGAACGAGGGACGAGGTGCGTCCGTTGAAGATGGCGGCGAGCGGGGAAGCGACGAGAATAGATGCGCGCCGCAGCCAATGGTGGGCGAGATTATTCTCGTCCCTGGTGTGAGTGCTCCGTCACTGCAGCAAAGTTACGGACAAGCAGCGAACTGCTTGTTGCCCTGGACGACCTGCCCAGCGCTCAGGGTCACGGTGTCCGTGATCACGTGGTTGTAGATGTCGGTGAGCCGGAAGGTGAGCGCGCCAGTGCCAGCGCCGGTCTTGAGCTCATAGGTGTTGTAATTGGTGTGCGTGAGCGCGACGTACCCGTCCTTCGTCATCACTTCCATCTTGGAGACGAGGTTCTTCGCGTTCATGGGCGTAACGGCGAGGTAATACTGCTGGGAAGCGGTATCGAAGTAGTACTTCAGGTTGCCCGAGCTGGTGCAGGCCACGTACTTCCAAGTCGTGGCCGGGTTGTTGTTGGCTCCGAGCGCACCGTAGGCATTGCTGTTCAAGTCGATGTGATGGCTACCTTGGAAGCACCACTGCTCATTGCCCTTGTACGGGCATTCGTCCGTGATTTGAACGACCAGCTTCTTCTGGTTCTGCGTGTTGGTGATCTCCACGCACGCGCCGCACACGCCGGAGTTGTTCCAGTCGTACTCGTTCATGGCGCCGTAGTACTGAGGCAGCGTGTTGGTCGGGTAGTGGCAAGCGACCAAGGACGTAGCAAGCTGGTAGGTCGTGATGTGGCCGCTGCGTTGCTGCGTGTCGGGGTTACACGTCGGGTTCACGCATTTACCCGAGACGCAGGCACCGTCGGCGGCGCACTTGGTGCTGCAATCACCGCAGTGATTCTGATCGTTTTGGGTATCGAAGCAGCCGTCCGTGCACAATTTGCCGCTGGTGCACATGCAAGTGCCGTTGCTGCAGGTTTGCCCGGTGCCGCACTTCACGGTCGCGCACGGATCGCTGGCGCCACCCGGACTGCTCACCGCACCAGCCGCGGCGCCGCCCGCGCCCGAGAACGAGCTAACGAAGCCACCCGCACCAGCGCTCATTCCACCCGCGCCCGCGCCGAAGCTGCTCGCACCGCCGCCGACGACGGGCGAGCCAGCGTTCGAAATCGGCGCGCCGGCCGCGCTGGCTGCGCCGGCCGAGCCCGGAGCACCACTCGCGCTCATGCTGCTGCCGCTGTTGCCCGCGCTCGCCGGCGGCCCACTGCTCACGCCGTCGGAGCTACAGGCAATGAACCAGAGCAACGGGGTTGCAGAGATGAGTCGACGACCGTGCTTCCACCAAGAATGAGTGCGCATCGCTGAGTGAGTAACTAGCACACGGTGTGGGCAGGCCAGCACTCAGCATCGCAACGGAGGCGAATCAAGAAATCGCGCCGCGAGAATTTTCCGCGCACTGCGATCCGATAGGCATTCGTCTTAACTAAGGGACCGGTTCCAGCTCGAGGGGGAGCGGCGTTTCGCGCCTCATTTCGGGGGCGGGACGTCGATGTGAATCACGGGCACGAGCTTGCACGGGAAGACCACGTTCACCTTGCCGCCGTCCTTTTTCCAGGCGTCGCAAGCGGTGCCGTTCAGGCTCACCGAGATCAGGTCAGCACCGAGCGACCAGCCGTTGGGATCGCCGAAGGGCAATTTGTTTCCGTTGAAAGTCAACGTGCCGAGGCTCGCGTCGCCGTTCACCTGCGCGTCCATATTGAACGTGCAGCTGCGCGTTTGCGCCAAGCTCGCCACGATCGCCGCAGCGAGCTGCGTTTGCGCGGTGGTGCCGTCGGCGCTCGACACGGTGTAATACGGCGCGCTGCCGGGCGTTTGCGCGGCGGTGGCGTAAGCCGCCGTGAGCCCGCCCGTGACACATTGCTGGTAGCTGTACTCGAGGCTATTGGGCGCGACGGGCTGGCCCGTGCCGGCGTTGGCGAGGTCCTGCAAGTGCAACTTGCCGACGCGCATGCTGGTGTCGGTGCTGGCCAGGATGTCGCCGATGCCGATCACGAACGTGCCGATGCCCGCTGCATACGCGTCTTGCACGGCTTTGATCGAGTCATCCTGACCGCATTGCGGATCGCGGATGGCGCAGGTGTCCGGATCACCGTCTGTGACCAGCAGGATGAACTTGGGTCCCGGCGGATCGGGCTGAAATGCAGCCAAAGTCTTGGCCACGGCGGCGACGGAAGCACCCGTGGGTGTCTCCCATTTGTAGTCACTGGTGGGCGTGGTGCCAGCCCCGGTGTACGCGGCCTTGATCGTGTCGTAGTTGCCGATCTTGAGGTCGGTGTTGATGAGCACGGGGCACGTGGGCTCGCCCGCGGGCCGCGTCACGGACTTGTAGCTGGTGAAGCCGAAGCGCACTTTGTCTTGCAACTTGGCGACCACGCCCGTCGTCGGATCCATGAGCGCGTTGAACAGCGGGTCCCAAAGCTTGGCGCGCTGATCGAACATGCTCGAGGACGTATCGACCAAGAGCAGCACCGTGGGCACCGCTTCGTAGGTTTGAATGCTTTGGTCGTCACACACGCCTGCATCCACGGGCCCGTCGCTACCAGCGTCCTTCATCCCATCCGTCGGATCCACGATCAGCTCGAGCCCGCTTCCGCCATTGCCCGTTGCCGAGCTCGAGCCCCCTTGGCCGGCGGCCGAGCTGGAGCTCCCCGCCGTACCCGGTGCACGGCCGCCACCCCCAGAGCTTGGCGCCTTGCCAGCACTGCAAGCAACGACCGAACACGAAAGCCAGACGCCGAGCGACCAACCGAAGCACCGCACTCGCATCGACGAAGCATACGTTGCAATTTGCGGGTCCGCGACGCGAATAGCGGCAAGCATTGGGTGGAGTTAGTCATGATCGGAGCCGCAACTACCGAGCATGCGAATGCACACATCAAGACCGCGTATGCGAAACGGGACTTACGAGCTCTGCGGCTCGCTCGAGCGCCTCGCGCGGCGCTCGTCCGCTTCACCCCGAGGGGGTGCCTGGGGCTTCCCTTTCCAGCTCCGGCTTGGCTTCCAATGGTGATGTATCTCGGCTGCGAATCCCCCTATTTTTTTGCCAGTAGAGCGTTGCTCGCGCCGGGGGGCCAAAACCCTTTGCCCGGGTGGGCACTGACGGTACGTTCCGCCCGTGAGCCCGGCCTCGACCCCAGCAGCGCGCATGCGCCACATCCCCGCGCTGGACGGCTTGCGCGGCCTGGCGCTGCTGGGCGTGCTGCTGTTTCACGCCGCGGGCCTCCTGCCCGGCGGCTACCTGGGTGTCGATCTGTTCTTCGTGCTGTCGGGCTACCTGATCACCTCGCTGCTCCTGGCGGAGCGGGCGGCAACGGGCAAGGTCGCGCTCGGGGCGTTTTGGGTGCGGCGCGCACGGCGTCTGTTTCCGGCCTTGCTTTCCTTGATGCCGGCGGTCGCCTTGTACGCGCGCTTCTTCGCGCGCACGGACGAGCTGCGCGCCGTGCGCGTCCAAGCGTTGGCCGCGCTCGCCTATGTCGCCAATTGGCAGGCGATCTTTCAGCACAAGAGCTACTGGGAGCTGTTCGTCGCGCCGTCGCCCCTGGAGCACACCTGGAGCCTGTCGATCGAAGAGCAATTCTACGTGGTCTGGCCGCTGCTCGTCGCGCTCCTGCTGCGCCGGGGCAAAAGCCGGACGTTGCTCGGCGTGTGCTTGGTGCTGAGCGCGGTGTCCATGACCGCGATGTATTTTTTGTTCGACCCCGCGAACACCACGCGCGTGTACCTCGGGACCGACACGCGCATGAGCGGCATCCTGCTCGGCGCCGCGCTGGCCACGCGCGTTTCGCCGAATCATTCATTTCGTATCGGCACGGCACGCGCGCTCGACGTGCTGGGCGCACTGTCGCTCGTTGGTCTCGGGTTCGCGTGGGTCAAGCTGCGCGGCACCAATCCGTTCTTGTATCGAGGCGGCTTTTGGCTGACCGAGCTGGGCGCGCTCGCGCTGATCGCCTGCGCGGTCGCGGGTGAGAAAAGCTTCGTGTCGCGCGCGCTCGCGTTCCCGCCGCTGGTTCGGCTCGGAACGATCAGCTACGGCGTGTACCTCTGGCATTGGCCAGTGAACGTGGTCCTCACGCCGGAGCGCGTGCACGTGCACGGCTTTGGCCTGCACGCGCTGCATTTTGCCGTCACCTTCGCGATCGCGATCGCCTCGTATCGCTTCTTGGAGCAGCCAATTCGCCGTCACGGCGTGCCCTTCAGTCGGCCGCAATACATCGTGCCCGCGGCGGTCGCCCTGGCCGTATTTCTGGTCGTGCATTCGACGTATGCCGAGGGCCGGCCCGCGCCGAGCGCGTCGCCCTCGATGACGCCCGAGCTGCCGCCCGCGCCGCCGGAGGTCGTGCGCTTTCGAATCTCGATGTTCGGTGACTCGACGGCCAACTCGCTTGGCTGGAGCTTGCGCACGCTTCACCAACCGGGCATCGCCGTCGAGCTGATGGGCAAAGACGGCTGCAACATGCTGGAGGACACGTGCCGCGGCGAGACGTGGGTCAAGCAAGTGCGTGAGCTTCACCCGAACATCAGCTTCGTGTATCTAGCAGGCGTGTTCCTGTATGGGTTTCACGTCAACGGCGACTGGCACACGGCCTGCCGCCCGGATTGGGACGCCAAGCTGCAGCGCGTGCTCGAGCGGCGCTTCAGCGAACTGCAGCACGAGGGCGGCGTGGTGTTCACTGCCACCGTCCCCTACCCTGTGGGCCCGTACGAGAACGACAGCCACGATCGCGAAGAGTTTCATCATCGCACGGACTGCATCAACGCCGTGATTCGCAACGCCGTGAGCGCAGTTCCCGGGGTGAGAGTGGTGGGCTTGGGCGAGCACCTTTGCCCCGCGGGGCTTTGCCAACAAGACATCGGCGCACGCGAGCCGATCCGCCCGGACGGCGTGCACTTTTCGATCGATAGCTCCAAAGAGCTGGCGCGCTGGGTGTTCGGCGAGCTGCAACGCTAAGGTTCGTGCGCACCTACGACAAAGCATGGTTCGATGCCATCACGCCCGACCTAGCCAAAGGCCTGCGCGGCGGCATCGCCACGTTCGTGCCCTTCTATTTGGCGACGCGTCTCGATCGGCACGAATTCGCGTGGATGGCCCTCGGCGGTTGGCTCGGCACCTTGGTCGATCCGGGTGGCCTACGCAGCACGCGGGCCAAGACGCTCACTGCGTTCGCCGTCGTCGGCGGCTGCATGCTCGCGTTGTCGGAGCGCGTGGCGGAAAACATTTGGCTCGCCGCGCTGGTCCTGGCGCTGGTCGCGTTCATTGCATCGCTGCTGCGTTCGCTGGGCGCGGTGTGGTCGAGTGCTGGCACCATGACGGCGATCGTGGTCGCGATCGGCGGTGCGCAGGGCGGCACCCATTCACTGCGCGATGGTGGTTACTTCATGCTGGGCGCGGGTGTCGCCGTCATTCTCTCGTCGGTGATTTGGCCGATTTGGACGCATCTACCGCTGCGGCGCGCCGAGGCCAACGTATTCGAAGCGCTGGCGCGCTACACTGCCGACATCGAGCTCTGCGTGAGCAAGCGTTTGGCGGAGGGCGATCCGCAATGGAGCGCGCTGGCTCGCACGCACCACCGCGCGATCCGCATGGCGGTCGAAGAAGCGCGGCGCCTGGCCCTGGGCGGCCGCGCCCGGCGCGCGGGTGAAACGCGCATCGGCAGCAATTTGCGCGTCTTGCTCGGGCTCGCCGAGACCCAATTCCCGCTCCTGGTCACGCTCAAAGAATCCGCTGAGCTCGAGGGCCCGGGCGGCAATTTGCAAGGGCTATTGGGTCGGCTGAGCGCGCTCTCGCGACGCAACTTGGAAACGGCCGAGGTGCTGCGCACGCCCAACCTGCGCGCGCACGAAGCCACCCTCAGCATCCCGCCACCAGGTTCGCTGCCGCGCAACCAGACGTCGATCGACGTGCTGCTCGCTCATTTGGACGACGCGAGCCGCGCCGCGCACCGCCTCACCTCGTCCTTGGATGCGCGAGCGGATGCGACGACCGAGAGCGAAACATCGCCCAAGCGCACGTGGCACGATCTGCTCGTGTTGTGGCGCGGCGATCTGTCCGTAGTGCGCGACGCCTGCTCGCCGCGCTCCACGTTTTTTCATCACGGGCTGCGCGTGGCGTGCACCATCTTCATCACCGCCGTGCTGGCTCGCTATGTATCGGTGCATCCGCATTGGGTCACGGTCACCACTTTGGCGGTGTTGCAACCGTACTCCGGTGCGACTGCGTCACGCGCCGCTCAGCGCGTACTGGGCACCGTGCTCGGCAGCATCGCCGCCGTGGCGATCACCATGGTCGTGCGTTCGCCCGCTTGGCTCAGCTTGGTGATCTTTCCGTTGTCGGTCGCGGCAGTGACCACGCATCGCCGGAATTACCGGCTATTTACGTTCTTTTTGACGCCCGTGTTCGTGCTCGTGGCCGAGCAATTCGTGGGCAATTGGTGGACGGCCGCGGCGCGCGCGGCAGACGCCGGGATCGGCGGCGGCATCGCCTTCGTGGCCGCGGTGTTCGTCTTTCCGTCGCGTGAGCGCACGCGCTTGCCCGAGCTCTTGGCGCGTATGCTGGATGCAGTCGCCGCGTACGCCATCACCGTGTTCGATGCGGCGCCCGATCGTCACGCCGAGCCCGCCGAGGTCCGCATCCTGGCCGCGCGCCGCGCCGCCGGCATCGCGCTCAGCGAAGCCGAAAGCTCGCTCGAACGGCTGCTCACCGAACCGCGTCACGATATGGCAACCGAGGAATACGCGCTGCAGCTCATCACCTACGGCCGCCGCGCGGCCGGCGCGCTCACGACCATCGACACCTACTCGGCGCGCGATCTCACGCCCGAGGCGTCGCTCAGCGCCGAGACGGCGCAACAGGTCGAGAGCTACGTCGTCAGCACGCTGCACCAAGCCGCCGCCTTCACCCGCGGCACCGCCCCCGAAGCCGACGTCCCCGTGCCCGAGCTCCCCGATCAGCTCGATTCCCGCTTGCGATCGACGTTGGCCCGCTTGCTGCGCGGCGCGCATTTGGTGGCTGATATGTCGCGCGGCGGGCTGGAGCGTTATTCGTGATTTTTGGTGCATTTGGTGCCCCGCGCGTAGGGCGGCATGGACGGCGGGCGTCCTCGCGCTTCGCGCTGCGGGCGCCCGGCTACCCAAACGCTGGCCCGAGAGGGCCAGCGCGGGTTCGCCTGCGGCTTGGAGTGTGGCGTGGCTCGGTCGCGTGAGGCGGCTCTCGACGTTGAGAGTGCGCGAATGACGTCTGCGGGTGAGAGGGAGAGCGAGCGAGCGAGACGAGAGCTGGAGAGGAGCGCGAGGTGTGCGTGCGGACGGCGGGGACGAGAGTGAACCTGAATAAGAGCGAGGTGAGAGTGAGCGTGAGAAAGTTACGGAAAGCTGAATACGAGCGAGGCGGCGTGAGCGAGCGCGGGGATGGCGCGGGGGCGCGCGGGGCGTGCGTGGACCTGGCTCCCTCGCCGAGGGAGGGTTGAGGCGACGGGTGGTGTTTGGGCGGCGCGGTGTGCGTACGATTTCGTGGACTCCGCCTGCGCGTGGACACAATGGGACGATGAGGTGCGGCGGTGCGGAGTGCACGAAATCGTCCGCGGTAGATTTTGTTTCGAGCCTGCGGTGTTCACTTTTTGTTTGACACAGTTTGTGAGGTTGGCGAGTCGAGGGAGGCGAGGTGGCGTCTCGGTCGATCGTGAGTGCGCTTGATTGGCCCAGGGCGAAGCGATTAAGCTACTGGTGGCGCGAAACTCGTTTCGGAGCTGAAAAAGCGGTGTGCGGCGTTTTACGACCTCGAAAAAGTGCGTGTTAGACAATAAACATGGACCAACGAGATCGTTTGCAGTCGTTGACGGATGATGACCTCTTGGCGGGACTTTCGAGCATCGTTCACGCGAGAAATCAGATCACGGCTGAGTTTCTTGCGTACTTGGCAGAGCTCGATCGGCGGCAGCTATTTCTCGATCTGGGTTATCCGTCGTTGTTCGACTACTGCGTCCGAGCGCTCGGGTTGTGTGAGTCGACGGCGGGAAGGCACATCGCGGCGGCGCGGGTTTGTCGGGATCATGCGCAGGCGTTGGCGATGGTGGCGCGTGGCGAGCTGCATGCTTCGGGGCTCAGCTTGATGAGGAAGCACGTCACGGCAGAGAACGCGGCGGAGTTGTTCGAGGCATGCGTGCACAAGAGCGCGCGCGAGGTCGAGGTGGTGCTTGCGGCTCGCTTCCCGAAGCCCGACGT
>JBEQTH010000110.1:0-179180 GCA_040348785.1 Myxococcales bacterium
TTTTACTGGTGACCCCGACGAGAATCGAACTCGTGTTATCGGCGTGAGAGGCCGACGTCCTAACCGCTAGACGACGGGGCCAGTGCGGGTTCGGGGGGAGGCTCCCGAAACCGCTGTGAACGTTGCTGGGGGACTAGGATTCGAACCTAGATAGCAAGAGTCAGAGTCTTGCGTCCTGCCGTTAGACGATCCCCCAAAGGGGAACAGTTGCTTTCCCCTGACGGGGCGACGGTAACTATCCTCAATCCTTCCGTTGCGCAAGACTTTCCACAGGTTTTTTCTTGCCCATCGACCGACTGGCCGTTTCTTGGGCCACCGGGGTTATCGCTCAGCGCCGGTGCGGCGGCGACCCCCGAAGGGCGCCGGAGAGCCCTCGCTACCAGCGCGCGAGACTGAGTGGGGAAGCCACACACCTGCGTGGCGGCATGCGGGTGTACCGGCACCGGTGCGGCGTCTGGCGAACCCCTGGCCCCGCCGCATCCCGGCACGCTAAGGTTAGGAGATCATGCGCGAGTGCGCCGCGGAGCCAGGAGCGTTGGCTCCATCGCCAACCGAGCGGTGCTCGCCCAGTCGGGAGACATGGAACTTCGGGTCATAGGTTGCCACGGCGGTGAAACCCCGCGCCACCGCACGAGCGCCTTCGTCGTGGATGAGAAGCTCGCCATAGACGCTGGCTCACTGACGAGCGGCATGGATCTGAAAGCACAGTTCCGGCTGAGCGCGTGCATCATCAGCCACGCGCACCTGGATCATATCCGCGATCTAGCGACCATCGCCGACAACCGCTGTCAGGCTGATTGCGAGCCGCTGATCGTGGCCGCCACCAAAGAGACGCTGGCGGTAATGAAGAAGCACTTCTTCAATAACCTGATCTGGCCGGATTTTTCGGCCATTCCGAGCAAAGGCAAGCCCACGATCCAGTACCTGGAGCTCAAGCCCGAGAAGCGCGTCGAGATCGCCGGCTATCAAGTGCGCAGCGTGGCCGTGAACCACACCATCGATTCTTCCGGCTTCATCGTCGAAGGCAAGGACGCCACCATCGCGTACAGCGGCGACACGGGGCCCACCGATCGCTTTTGGGAGCTCTTGAACGAAGAGAAGAACCTGAAGGCATTGCTGATGGAAGTCAGCTTCCCGAACCGCGAGCAGAAGCTCGCCACCGTGAGCGGCCACCACACGCCGCGCACCTTGATCAAAGATCTAAAAAAGTACGTGAAGCCGCAGGATTTGCCCACGTTGCTCTATCACATCAAGCCCGTGTTCCAGGGCGAGGTGGAGCAAGAGATCGCGAAGCTGAAGGGAGTGAACCTCACGGTCACCGCGCTGAACGATCAGTTCGTGCTCTAGCGGTGGCGCTCAGATCAGCACCGCGCCCATCGGCTCGTAGCCCTCTTTGAGCGCGAACAAGTGCGCTTCCACGTACGGGATCGAGAGCTCCTTCGAGAGCTCGTCGGGGAAAAACGTGCGCAGGCGAGCCGGCTGAAAACGGCCAGTGAATTCGGGGATTTCCGAAGCAAACTTCAAGTTCGTGTAGAACCAAAAGGAGTGCTCGTTCCAGAGTGAAACGTTGCGCGGATTCGCGAACGCAGCGCGCCCGTCGCTCGACGGCACGCGGATCACGAAAAAGCCGCCGGGGCCGAGCACCCGATACGCTTCGTTCATGGCGTGAATAGGATCGCGTAGCTGCTGCAGCACGTCGCTCGCGACGATCAGCCCGACGCTGTCGTCCGCGAGCGGCCAGGGTCCGTCGAGATCGACGCCGTTTGCTTTGCCCAGCACCGCCAGCTCACCGCTGCCCGTGCCCGACTGACGCAGCTCGAGCTTCTGTAAGCGCCGATCTTCGGCGAACTTGGCGCCCAGCGCGACGAAGTACTTCTCGTACACGCGCCAGTTGAAGTCATCGATCAGTGAGCCGGCGCGCGCCATGATCTGCGTCGGGTGAATGCGGTAGAAATAAAGGCACTCGGCGATGTGCGCGAAGCGCTTGCCGAGCAAATAGAAGCGCTTCAGTAAGTCCTGGTCGTCGGCGTACACGAGCTGCTCGTCGTAGCCGCCGATCTGAAAGTACGCATCGGCGCGCCAGGCCTTGAGGTGGTGCGGGCAATAGTCGATGCGGCGCAGGTTTTGCGCCGTGATCGGCGGCGCCGAAGTGGCGAGCAACGCGTGGCCTTGAAACGTCACGGGGTACGTCTTCCAGCCGAAATCCGCGCGGTAGCCGTCGGGCGTCCAATCGCCGTCGCGGAATTCCGCAAAGTCGCTGTACGCCACGTCCGCGTTCTGCAGCGCCTCGAATGTCCGCTGGAGCGCGTCGGGATGCAGCAGGTCGTCGTGGTCGAGCTCGACGATGATTTCTCCTTCGCACGCCGAGCAGCACGCGCGCTTCAACGCGCCCAGACCCTCGAGCTCCGAGTCCTCGAACACGCGCACCCGCGGGTGCTGGCCGATGTAGTCCGGCAGCCGCCCACCGTGGTTCTCCAGCACGACCCATTCCCAGTCCTGGTACGTCTGGCTGAGCAGCGTCTCGAACGCCGCCTCGATGTATGCGTTGCCGCTCTGACTGAGCGCCGTGAAAACCGAGATCATGGATTCGGGCCATGGTTGCTCAGGGAACGTTTCCGGCCAAGGCCGCCGGCCGGCATTCCATAGCCGCCGCCACCCCTCACGCACCCCGTCCGGTTTAGTTTACATAATGTATCTTATGCGAACTTGTTGGCCCGGGTTGAAGGGGATATTTGGCTGCCCCCGCCGCAGTTCGGCCTGGAGCGTCCGGCCGTGCTCGCGCTCCGCGCTGCGCGCGCCCGGGCTTCCCAAGCGCCGGCTGCGCCGGACGCGGGCAGCCGGACGCTTCAAGCGGTTCGTCGCGCCACCAGCCGCATGCCCGGAACCACCACGACCTGGAAGTCTTGGAAGACCAGATCGCGATCTCCGATTGAAGAGATGCAGCGTAAGAGCCGGCGGAACCGGGCGCCTGCTGCTCCAGCCGAGAGCTACAGACGCGAGACGGCTCCGGACAGCTCGACAAAGAAGACCGTGTCGGTAGCGTCAGCGCTATCAACCATCGCTGCGCTTATATAGGCGAGCCGATTGTCAGGCTGAGGAAGCGACCGCCGTTGGTCACGACGAAGCCACGCGAGCCGAACGCCGATGGCGTCATCGAGGCGCCGTCCGAGACGTGGATGCCGTCGATCAGCTCCCCGCCCAGCGGCGAGATCAGGAAGATGCCTAGCCGCGAGGCCGTGACCAGAAGCGCGCCATTGACCGGGACCGGCGCCGACACGCCGCCGCTCGGCACTTCGCGCCGCCACAGCTCACGACCGGTCTCGGGATCCAGGCCCCAGAGGCCCGTGGTGCCGCTGGACGCGATCAGGATCGTGCGCTCGGGCTCCGGCGGACCGCCGTCGTGCCGGGCGTGTGCGGGCTCGCGCCACAGCGTGAGATCGCTCACGCCCGAGACCGCGGTGTTCGGCCAAACTTGTACGCCGGTCTCGGCGTCGAGCGCGAACACGCCGCCCGCGTAGCTGGCCACGTACACCACCGGGCCCGTGGGCAGCACGTTCGGCACGGGCGTCGTGTCTACGTCGAGCTGCTGCGGCACTTCACCGAGCGTTTGCTCCGC
The DNA here is from genome assembly GCA_040348785.1 of Myxococcales bacterium. GTDB lineage: Bacteria > Myxococcota_A > Polyangia > Polyangiales > Polyangiaceae > PMG-095. The sequence continues at coordinate 3,617 of JBEQTH010000110.1, forward strand.
CTCCGCGGCGAGATCCACCGGTTGCCAGCGTTCGGCCCCAGTGAGCGCGTCGTATGCCACGACGTTGCCGTCGCTGAAGCCGGTGTACACCTTGCCGCGGAACAGCGTCGGGCCCGCATACCCTGCGACTTCCATACCGGCTGCCGGTGAACGGTGCTGAGACCAGCGGATTTTGCCCGTGTCCGGCTCGAGCGCGAGCACGGTGTCGTTGGCGTTTACCACGTACAAAAGGCCGTTCTGCAGCACCGGACGGCGCGAGAATTCGGCGTTGGACATGAAGCGCCAGAGCAACTGGCCATCGCGCGCGGCCACCTTATACAAGGCACCATCGTTGGAACCGAAGTACACGACGTCTTCGACCGGATCGTAGAGCGGCGCGCTCTGCACGAAGCCCGTGGTCTCGAAGCGCCAGATCAAGGTGCCGTTATCGGCACGGATCGCGTACAGGCCACGATCACTACAGCCGGTGAACACGCGGTGACCCGCGGCGTCGATCTCTGGCTGGCCACGCTCGTACGGCTCGCCGGTCCGCCGCGCGGCGATCACGAGCGGGCGCGTGTAGTTCACCTGCATGGCGAAATTCGGACGCTGCAGCCAAAGCGGCATCTCCGGATTGGCGCCACCGCGCATCGCCTCACAGCCCGCCGCAGCGAAGCCCAGGCCGCCGAGCAGCAGCCCGTTCCAAAGACCGAGCTTCAAGGCGCGCTCGCCGGCGGCGCGGGGCTCGGGGGTGGGGCGCCCTTGCTGCCCATCCGCTTGAGCAGCTCCTGCAGCTTCTCGCTCGACAAGCCCTTGGAGCCGTCCTCGCCCGGCGAGCCCATCTGTTGCTGCAGCTCTTGGAGCTGCTCGGCCGTGAGCCCGCCCGCGCTGGGCGGCGGAACCGCGCTCGGGTCGACCCGACGCAATAGATCTTTCACCGCCTGCTGCAGGTAACCGGTTGGGCCAGCGCCGAAGGGCTTCTTGGCATCCTTGGACTCCGGCGTGGCCAGCGCATCCAGGTGCTTTTGCGCATCTTTCAGCAGCTCTTTGGCCTTTTCCGGGTTGCCCGCGGCAAACGCCAAGCGCGCCTGATGGTAATTCCCCAAAGCATTGAAACCGAGCGCGTCTAGGTTCGCGAGCTCACCGAACGCCTTGCCAGCGCCCTCCTTGTCGCCCGCTCCTTCGAGGCTGATCCCAATGCCTTCCAAGGCGCGGCCCTTCACGGCGTTGTCTTGGCCAGCGAGCTTGCTGTCTTTGACGGCTTGGTACGCGGCCTTGGCGTCCGCGTACTTGCCTTGGTCGTACAGGACCGTGGCTAGGCCGAGCTTGGCGAAGGTCGCGGCGGAGGTGGAGCCGGAGTCCGCGATTGCGCGGTATTGCTGCTCGGCGGCTTTGAGGCGTGCTTCGTCCGTCGGATACGCGGGGCGCGTCTCGACGATGCCGGTTTGCGGATCGGGCTTCGAGTCTTCGGCACCGATGCGCGCATTCTCAGCGCGAATGGCCGTCGTGAGCTTGGCGGAGGCCTGCTCTGCGGCACGGCCCGCGCGGTAGTTGTAAATCGCGTAGCCGATCCAGCCGACGAGGCCGGCAATGATGAACCACTGCACCACGGCGAAGTTCTTCTTCAGCCAATCACCGGCCGCGGCCGAGGTACGGGCCAGCGCGTCGTCGACGATCTCACCCGCTTCGAGCTGACGCGTGACTTGGCGTTGCGGGGCGCGCTTGGTTCGGCCGCCGCTCGCGATCTCTTCGCGCAAGCGCCGATTGCGATCGCGGCTCGGCCCGGGATCCTCGTCCAGGAGCGCGCGCTTCTTTTTCTTCTTCTTGAGCGGCGCAGCGACGACGGCTTCTTCGGCTTCACCCGGCGCGTCGGCAACGGCCCCGGAAGCCTCCGCCTCTACCTGCTCGGTGTGCTCGGTTTCAGTCGCCTCAGGCTCCGTTTTATCGGGACCCGATGACGATTCGGATTCGTCGTGCTGCTCAGCCACGGGCGCTTCTATACACCATTCGCGTCGCCCGGGGCATCCTGGGCGTTTTTTTGACGAAGCTCGAGAAACGCGCCGTATTCTCGGGGATTTAGCTCACTCGCTGCCCGCGCCGCTGCCCCCCGGTTGCGCCTCTCCCGGCGACCACGGCTTGGGCGGCGGCGGAGGTAGCTCATCGGCGAGCGGGACGAGCGCGATGGAATCGAGCTGAACCGTGCTGTCGGCAAAGACCACGAACCGCGCGCGCAGGCCCGGACGCGCCCCAGTGCTCTTGGGCAATTCGCCGTACACGACGACGGGCTCGGGCCCGGGTGGGATGTGCAGCCGCAAGGCCTGAGTCGCGTCCAGATTGGGCAAGCTCGGCTTGCGCGGACCGGTGCCCCAATCGGGCGCGCCCATCGCGATCAGCACCTCACCGGGAGCCGCACCCGTGGCTCGAGCGCGCACGAAGGCCCGAACACCTTTGTGGTTGCCGCCCGGCGGGATGGTCAGGGTGACGCTGACCCCGAGCGCGCTCTGCTTGCGCAAACGCGCCAGATCTTGGCCGTCGGGGCCGCCCACGTGCTCCAGGATTTTGGTCCGCAGCGCGGCTTCCAGCCCGTTCATGAGCGGATCGGGCACACCCATGAAGCGCACCAGCGGCGGCGCGAGCGCGGCCTCGGTTTTGAGCGTGACCAAGGCGTTGACCAACGCCACGCGCGTCGACTGCGAGCGCTCGCTGGCAAGCGCCTTGAGCAGCGAGCCTTGGCTCAGCTCGCCGCCAATGTGCGCTAGCGCGTCGGCCAAGTACGGACGGAGCCGCACGTCGTCCAGGCTTTGCACGAGCGGCCACACCGCGTCCTTCGAGCGAATCACGCCCAAAGCGGCCGCTATTTGCCGCGAGCGGTCGAAGTTGCGCGCGGGCGCGTCGAGCCACCATGCAATCAGCGTCTTTTCGCCGCGCGCATCGCCGTTTTCGGCCAGCACGAGCGCGGCCAAGCGGCGCACCTCGACGTCGGGCGACTTTTCCAGCTCGAAGGTCAGCGGCGCCCCCTCGCCCAGGCGCGTCAGCGAGAGCGCGGCGTAGCGCCGCACCACTTCGTCCTCGTCGCGGCCGAGAGCCAAGCGCAACGCGGGCTTTGCTTCCGGGCGCTTCAGCTCGAAGAGCAGCTCGGCCGCTTTGCGTCGAATCGACAGATCCGCGTCGTCCAAGAGCGCCGCGATCTCTTCTACGGCGTCCCCGTCGCCGCTGATGCCGCGCAGGATGGCGGCAGGCCAGCCCTTGCCTTCGGCGCGCAGGCCGTTCTGCTCGTAACGCCCGTGGGAGGCGCCGAGCTCCTTCAAACGCGCGCGCAGCTCGGCGAATTCTTTGGCCCGGTCCGACGCTACGTCGCGCGTTTCCTGCGCGTCAGAGGCGAGGTCGAACAGCTTGCAGGCGCCCAACTTGCGCGCGCAGATCAGGCGCAAGCTGCCCTCCCCGAGCAGCGTTTGCTCGTCGGTCTCGGCCAGCACCAGGCCTTTGCCTTCCGGCCGTTTTCCGGCCAAAAGCGCGCCCAAATCACGACCGCGCAGGCGCGGCGGCTTCGGAATGTCGAGCGAGGTGAGCACGGTCGGCAAGAGATCGATGCTCTGCACCGGCTCCTGCACGCGCCGCGCCTTGAGCGCGCCCGGCGCGGAGATGATCAGCGGCACGCGCACCTGCTCCTCGTACACGCTCGTGCCGTGGTAGTGCCCGCCGTGCTCGCCGAACTCCTCGCCGTGATCGGCGGTGAGGATCACGACCGAATTGGGACGTCGGGCGCGAAACAGCGCGACCAGCTTGCCCACGGTCTCGTCGGCGTAGCGCACCTCCGAGTCGTAGCGATCCAGATCGCGCTCGCCGAATCCGAATTCTTCGTGATTTTCGTAGGGTTCGTGGGGTGAAAACAGGTGCACCCAGGTGAAGAGCCGCTTGTCGGCGGGCGCGCCCTGCAAGTAACTCGTCACTTGCAGGGCGCGCCGCGCGCCCTCCGCAAACTCGACCCAGCGGTACTCGAAACCCAAGAAGTTATCGCGAAAGCTCGCGAAGCGATCGGGATCGATGAAGAACACCGCGGGTGGATAGAACGCCGCAGTCCGATAGCCATACGTGCGAAGCAGCCCGGCCCAGGTGTCCGAATCTTGGGCGATCCCCTGCAGGAGCAGCGGGCGCATGTACTTACCGGTCATCAGTGAGGTGACCGAATACGAGGTGTGCGGCGTGGGGGCGTACGCGTGGTCGAACACCACGGCGTCTTTGGCGAGCGCGTCGATATTCGGGGTGGTCGGCCGCGCGTAGCCGTAAGCACCCAGGTGATCGGCGCGCAGCGCGTCGATGCTAATGAGCAGGAAATCCCGCTCGCGCAGATCCAGCGTGCGCGCGGCTTGCTCGGACGGCTCGGCCTGGCAGCTCGCGTGCTCTGCGCGTTCTCGCGGCGGGAGCACGTCGCAGTCAACGGCGTCTTCGGGCGCGACAGGCGCGAGCAAGGTCGCGAGCTCGACGGCACGCCCGGCAAGCGGCGCATGCTGGCTGACCACGAGTCGGAAGTTATCGAAGTGCGCGAGCTTGCGCGCGCTGGGCAGCGCCCCGAGCACCGAAAGCAACGTCAGCACGAGCGGCGCGGCGGCCGCGCGACGGGTCATCGGGCGCTCTTCGACGCGGCTCAGGGCGCGTGCGACCGCCTCGCCGACCAGGGGCGCGGCGAGCAGCACGAGCGCACCGAGCCCCAAGTGAAACGCCGGATACAGCCTTACCAGCACGAGCCGATTGACGAGCTCGGCCAGCACCATCGCCGCGAGCAACACGCCTGCGCACACGAGCGGCCGCGCGCGCAGTAGCCGCGAAAGGTAGGGCGCTACTGCCCAGAGCAACGCGCCGCTCAGTGCGCCGACGAACATCGCGAACCCGCCCCGTTGGCCCAATGTTGCGAGGTGCCGCCCTCCCCCCACCCCAAAACCCAGGACCACACCCCCACACGCCCCCAGCCCGCCGAGCAAGCCGCGCACGGCATGGATCTCGGATTGCTCGATTAGCCAAGCCACGAGCGCGCCGCCGAGCGCCAGGGCCGCGGCGGCCACGATCAACGTGGGAGCCAGCCAAAGCAGGCCAAATTGCACTTCCCAGACGCTGGTCACCTCACGCGCGGCGCCGAGCAGCGCGAGCAGTAGCTCGACGCCGACCACGACCCACGCTGACCACACGGCGCGCGCAACTCGCGCGAGCAGGGGCCCGCTCGCAAGGCTATGCGAAATCGTCACTTCAGCGGAAACTCGATACTGCCGATCTCGTAGCGGCGCGTCCCGCCGGGGAGCTTCACGACCACTTCATCACCCGTGGATTTGCCGATCAACGCGCGCGACAACGGTGCGGACACGGAAATCGTCCCGTTCTTGAGGTCCGCCTCGTCAGCGCCCACGATTTGATACGTGATCTCTTCCTCGGTATCCAGATTGGTGAGCAGCACCGTGGCCCCGAAGCGCACCTTGTCGCCCGACAGCTTGGTCGGGTCGATCACCTCGGCGCGGGACAGCTTGTCCTCGATGTCTTTGATGCGCGCTTCGTTCAGGCCTTGTTGCTCTTTGGCGGCGTGATACTCCGCGTTCTCCTTGAGATCGCCGTGCTCACGCGCGGTGCCGATGGCACGCGAGATCTTGGGGCGCTCCTCTTTGAGGCGCGTGAGTTCCTCCCGCAGCTTCTGTGCGCCGCCGGGGGTCATGGGGACTGGCTCGTTCATGGTGCCTCGGCCGCATCTTTACCCGATGTTTCCGTGCGCGCTAGAGCCTTTCCCTCTCCGCCCGTGCCCGTGCCCGTGCCCGTACCCGATCTTCCTCTCGGGCACGGACCTTGCGCCCGTCGCGGAACGCCGCTAGCAGAGCCGTCGAAGATGCGGATCGTAAACCCCCTCGCGCTCGGCTGTCGCTCTCGTTGGCGCGGCGTTTTGTCGGCCTTACCGCTGACCCTGAGCGTGGCCCTCGCCGGCCTGGCGCTGAGCGGTTGTGACAAGGACACGCACGCGAGCACGCCCCTCGACTACGCCGAGAACGCCAAGCGGGATTACGAAGCCGCCATGGACGCCTTCGACGACAAGAACTGGGAGAGCGCGCGCCAGCAGTTGAACGAGGTCAAGCGCAAGTACGGCTACAGCCGCTACGCCCGCCTGGCCGAGCTGCGGTTGGCCGACGCCGACTACGAGCAGGACAAGTTCGCCGAAGCCACCGCCGGCTACAAGTCGTTCGTGCACGATTACCCGAACGATCCCGAGATCCCGTACGCCCGGTACAAGGTCACCATGACGCAGTACGACGCGGTGAGCGCGTCGTTCCTACTGCCCTCGCTGGAAGAGCGCGATCTGGCGTACGTGAACGACGCGCATGCCAGCATTCGCTCGTTCTTGAACGACTACCCGAACAGCGAGCACGCTCCGCAGCTCGCCTACATGCAGTCCGTGGTCACGGGCTTGCTCGCACGCCACGAGCTGTACGTGGCGCGCTTCTACCTCTCGCGCGACAAGTTCGAGCCGGCCGTGGCGCGCATCCAATACTGCCTGCGCAACTATGCGGATTCCGGGCTCGAGCCCGAAGCCATGGTGCTTTTGGGCGAGGTCTACTTGAAGCAAAAGGAACGGCTCAAGGCGCGCACGGTGCTGGAGCTCGTGCTGACCCGCTATCCGACGAGCCCGTTTACCGTGCCGGCCAAGCATTTCCTCGATCGGATTGCGGCCACGGAAAAACCGGGCTGATTGAGCCCGGGGCTCGCGGGCCTCGCGACATCGCAGGCTCGCTGATAGGCTCACCCCAGTTCATGCCCGATCCGTCTCCCCTCAGCACCGTTCCCCCGACCGTGCTCGTCGTCGACGACGAGAAGAACATCCGGCGCACGCTGGAGATGGTGCTCACCGGCGAGGGTTATCGCGTGCTCGAGGCCGAGTCGGCCGAGAAAGCGCTCGAAACGTTGCGCAATCCGCACGAGCCGGTGGACGTTGCGATCTTCGATCTCAAGCTGCCCGGCATGAGCGGCCTGGACGCCCTGCAGCGCCTGCGCGCGGACGACGCAACCCGCGACATGCCGGTGATCGTGGTCAGCGGGCACGCCACGGTGCATGACGCCGTCGCGGCCATCAAGCTCGGTGCCACGGACTTCTTCGAGAAACCGCTGAACCGCGAGCGCGTGCTGGTCAGCGTCAGTAACTCGATTCGCACCGCGCGTCTCAGCCGCACCGTCGAGCAAATGCGCGGCGAGCTCGAGGCGCGCTACGAGATGATCGGCACCAGCGCGCCGATTCAAAAGCTGTTCCAGGACATCGATAAAGTCGCGCCCACCAAGGCCAGCGTGTTGATCACGGGTGAGAGCGGGACGGGCAAAGAGCTGGTGAGCCGCGCCATCCACCGCTTGAGCCCGCGCAAAGACGCGCCGTTCGTCAAGGTGAACTGCGCGGCGATCCCGCGCGAGCTGATCGAGAGCGAGCTATTCGGTCACGAAAAGGGCTCTTTTACCGGGGCGCAAGCCCGCAAGCGCGGCTTCTTCGAGCAAGCCCACGGCGGCACTCTGTTCCTGGACGAGATCGGCGATATGGACCTCACCGCGCAGGCGAAGGTGCTGCGCGCGTTACAGAACGGCGAGGTCGTGCGCGTCGGCTCCGAGCACGTGATCAACGTGGACGTGCGCGTGCTCGCCGCGACCAACAAAGATCTCGGGCAAGCCGTGAAGCAGGGCTCGTTCCGCGAAGATCTGTTTTTCCGGCTCGACGTGTTTCCGATCCGCGTGCCCGCGCTACGCGAACGTAAATTCGATATCGCGATCTTGGCCGAAGCCTTCGTGTCCGGCTTCTGCAAGGAAAACGGCCTGCGTCAGAAGCGCATCGATCCGAGCGTGTTCGAGGCTCTCGCGCGCCGAAAATGGCCGGGCAACGTGCGCGAGCTGAAGAACGTGGTCGAACGCGCCGCGATCTTGTCGAGTGACGTCATCACCATCGCCGATCTGCCGGAGGACCCGCACGAGAGCCCGTTCGACGACGAGGCCGACGACAGCGGCGCGCACGCGCTCGCGAGCAGTGATCTGAGCGGGGAGGTCGACAGCACGAGCACGCCCCTGCCCCAAGCCCAGTCGGATCGCATGACCCTGCGCGAGTATCGGGAATCGACCGAGCGTGCGTACATCATCGATACGCTCAAGGCGCTGGAGTGGAACATCAGCAAGGCGGCCATCGTGCTCGGCGTCGAGCGCACGAATTTGCACAAGAAGGTGCGCGCCTACGGCATCAAACGCGGCGAAGGATGATCGGGCGTCGCCACGCCGCCGCCCCTGATTTGGGGGCGCTCAATCACGACGCGCCCGAGCCGGTGTTCCTGAGCGGGCGCGCTCCCGGGGTGATCGCGTTCCACGGCTTTGGCGGCACCACGCGCGAGGTCGAGCTGTGCACAGAAGTGGCGGGGGAGCTCGGCCTGGCGGCGATCGCCGCGGCCCTGCCCGGCCACGGCAGCCATGCGCGCGAGCTAGCTCGAACGCGGTTTGCCGACTGGACCCTAGGCGCCGAGGGCACGTTCCAAAAATTCGCAGGGACCGGGCCCGTGATCGCCACGGGCCTGTCACTCGGCTCGCTGATGGCGGCGCACCTGGCCATCACCTATCCCGAGCGAGTGTCGGGGCTCGTCATGCTGGCCAACGCGGCCTGGCTCAACCCCGCCTTGGCGTTCGCGCTGCGCATGGGCGGAAAGCTGCGCATTCCGGACTTTTTGATGCGCAAAGGCGGCTCGGACATCGCCGACCCCGAGGCGCGCCGCACTCAGGTCGCGTACACGGCCGATCCGGTGCACGCTGCCATCGACCTCGAACGCTCGGGTCGCGGGATGCGCGAGCGCTTCGGCCAAATCCGTTGCCCGACGTTGATCATTCACGGCGCGCTGGACCGCGTTTGCCCCGTGTCCAATGCCTGGCGCGTCGCCAGCCAGCTCGGCACCAAAGACGTGCGCGTCGTGATCTTGCCGCACTCGCATCACATCATCACGCGCGACGTGGAGCGCGCGGACGTCGCCCGTGAGCTCAGCGCATTCTACAGGCGGGTCGCCGCTCAGACGCCGGTCGAGCCGTAACCACCCGCGCCGCGCGCCGTCTCGTCCAGCGCGTCCACGAGCTGCAATTCGGCCTGAATGATCGGGCAAATCACGATCTGCGCGATGCGAGACAGAGGCTCGACCACGTACGGCTCTTGGCCCAAATTAATCAGACAAACCTGCACCATGCCGCGATAGTCCGCATCGACCGTGCCCGGTGTGTTCACGATGCTGATGCCGTGCTTGAGCGCGAGCCCCGAGCGCGGCCGCACTTGGCCTTCGTAGCCGTCTGGGATCGCGAACGCGAGGCCCGTCGGGATGAGCAGCCGCGCTCCCGGCGCGAGCGTCTTCGGCGCGTCGATCGCGGCGCACAGATCGAGCCCCGCGGACGACGCGGTTTGATAGGCGGGCAAGGGCACGTCGATCAGTCCCATTTTGCGAACGCGGAGCGGGAGACGGGGCGAGGACATAACTGATTGTGTCGCGTGAAATCGGCGTCGTGTCGAGCTGATTGTTGCGTGTTATTTTCGAATGCAGTGGCGACGAACGACCCGAATGAGCAGCTGCTCGCGCTCTTGGATCAGGGCGCCGGGCTGGCGAAACAGAAGCGTTGGCACGAAGCGCTCAGCGTTGCCCTGCGCGCGCAGGCACTCGCGCCCGGCGACCCCAGAAGCGCGAGCTTGGCCGGTCATGCCTGTCATGCGCTCGGACGCGATCAGGAGGCCACCGAGCACCTGGCACTCGCCCTGGCTCGAGAACCGCGGCAAGCTGCGCTCTGGCACCTGCGCTCGCTCGGCTTGCTGCGCTTGGGCCACGCCGCCGACGCCTACGCGCACGCCGAGCGCGCTTGCGCGCTTGCGCCCGAGCGCGCGGATTACGAGCAGCAACGGCGCTCGGCCGGCGCGGCCGCGGTGCCGGACTGGCACTTCAATATGGTCAACGACGAGCCGCGCAATGCCGCCTTCGCCGCCGCGATCGCAAGCCTGGTGAAGCCCGAGCAGCGGGTGCTCGAGATTGGTACCGGCTCCGGCTTGCTCGCGATGTTGGCCGCGCGCGACGAGCTAGGCGCGCCACGCGCCACGCAGGTCGTCACGTGCGAAGAAAACCCGGTGCTCGCGCGCACCGCCGCAGAGATCATCCGTGAAAATGGCTTGAGCGAGCGCGTCCAAGTAATCGCCAAGGCCTCGCGCGAGCTCGAGGTCGGGCGTGAGCTGAGGGCGCCCGCGGACTTGCTGGTGTGCGAAATCTTCTCGGTGCAAGTCGTGGCCGAGGGCGTGCTGCCAACGATCGAGGACGCCAAGGCCCGCTTGCTCGCGCCCGGCGCGCCGATCATCCCCGGGGCGGCCGTCGCGCGAGGCGCGCTCGTCGCGAGTGACGCGCTCGCTCGTCGCGTGCGAGCCGGCCGTGTGCGCGGCTTCGATCTCTCGCGGCTGAACGCGCTGTCACCCATCGTGCAGTACGTGTCGTCGGGTGAACCGCTCGAGCTACTGAGCGAGCCGTTCGACGTGTTCCGTTTCGAACTGGCGCTCCACGCGCATTTCCCGCCCGAGAAGCGCGCGTTCGACGTGCAGGCCAGCCGTGACGGGCTGTGCCAAGGCGTCGTACAGTGGCTGCGCCTGCAGCTCGCGCCCGGCATCGAGTACGAAAATCGCCCCGGCACGCGCGAAGGTGATCACAGCCGCCATTGGCAGCCGGTGTTCTACCCGTTCCCCGCGCCGCTCGAGCTGCGCGCGGGGCAGCGCGTCACGCTGCGCGCTTCGCACAATCGCAGCGCCTTGCGGGTCTGGCTCGCGGCAGCCGAACCCGGCTGATTTCTCAATTTGCCGCGGCCCGCCGCCCAGGTGGCCCCGAAATGAGAGCCGAGAGTTGGGCGCTCGCAGGTTGCACCATGCACCTCCGAGCGCGGTGCGCTGCCTCGCGCTCAGGCCACGCTGGCGCGCGAGCGGATGCGGTGGCGCTCGAAGATCACGTCGGCCATTTCGCTCAGCTTCTGAGCCTCGCGCTGAATGTCGCTGTTGTGCCGGTAGTGCTGGGACGAAAACACGTAGCTGGAGAACGCTTGGTAGCTGCGCCCGACTTCCAGCTCGTTGCCGATCTCCTTGCAGATCGCGATCGAGCGCATGAAATAATCGACGGCTTTGACCTCATGCCCTTCGCCCCAAGCGCCGGCACCGGTGACCTCACCGAGGGTGCGCAAGGCGACGGCCAAGTGAGGCTTGCTGCGCACCTGGCCGAACAGGTCGACCGCGCGCTTGATCAACTCGCGAGCCTTTTTCAGCTCTCGTTGCTCGAGGTAGGTCTTGGCCAAGGCGCGCTTGGCCTCCGCCAAATGCAATTTGTCGCCTAGCTCGTCACACAGCTCTTCGGCTTGGGTGAGATACACCACGGCTTCGTCGCTGTGCCCCATGCGCTGATGGGTGACGCCAATGCTGGTCAGCACCGCTGCGATGCGGTTGTGCTCGCCGACGTCTTTGGCGAGGGTGTGCGCCTCGGTGAACAAACGCAGCGCCTTTTCGTGCTCGCCTTGATCGAGCGCGAGCTGGCCGAGATCGTTCAGGCTCTCCACGCTACCCAGCGGATCATCGAGCTCGCGCCGGATCTTGAGCGCGGCTTCCAGCGCCTCACGGGCTTGCGCTTGCTGACCGTGGTCACGCCAGACCAGGCCGATGTTGTTCAAGCTGAGGGCGATGGACCGGCCATCGCCGTGCTCTTTGCGCATGTCGAGCGCCTTTTTCAGCTCTTCCAGCGCGGCCTCGTACTCGCCGCGCATCCACAGCAATTTGCCGATGTCGTCGTGGCTGGCGGCGATACCGCGCGAGTCCTTCACGTTCTCGAACAGCGCGAGCGCGGTCTCCAAGTGGTCACGCGCCAAATCGAGCGAGCCCGTGTCGCGGTACACGCGGCCGATGCGGTTGTGCGCAGCCCCGCCCTTTGCCCTGAGCCCGAGTCGGAAGGCGATGGCATGCATCTCGCGAAACGCGGACAGCGCCTCGTCGGTCTTGCCCAAGAGCAGCAAGACGTCGCCATGGTTGTGCAGGGCGTCGATGCGCCGGCGTGCGTCGTCGTCGCCGAGCAGGCTGAGGCCCTTCTGATAGTAATCATGCGCTTTTTTCGCGGCGTACTGATGGCGCGCGATGTTCCCGGCATCGAGGTAGGTGAACGCTGCGCGGGTCAGCGAGCCGCCGTGCTCCAGGTGGCGCGCGAGCATGGCCACGTATTCTTCTTGGCTGCGCAGGGTCTCTTTCTGGGCCAGCCAATCGGCGATCGCGCCGTGGTAGCGGCGCATTGCGGCCGGCGCGGTCAGCTGTGCAATGCGCTCGCGCTCCAAGTTGTGCTTGAAGATGTACTCTTTCTCGCCACTGAACGCCGAGTCCGGAACGTTGAGCACGTAGTCGCGCTGTACCAGATCCGAGAGCAGCTTCTCGATGTCCGCAACGTCCGTCACCGCGTCCACCTCCCAGTAGTCCGGCGCGCGCTGATCCAAGCGGCCGAGCGCGATCAGCCCACCCAGCCAAAACACGCTGCCCATGGCCGCTGCCTGTTCCAAAAGCCGGCGATCACGAGCCGAAAGCGCGGCGATGCGCGCGGCCACCGCGTCAGCCACCGTGAGCGGCAACTTGGCGCTCGCCAGCCGATCGAGGTCGACCTCCCAAACGCTACCCTGCTCGCGGAGCACACCGGCATCGAAAAAGATGCGCACCATGTGCTCGAGCAGCCCGGGCGTACCGCCGGCCATGCCGACGCCGGCTTCGATCAAGCGCGGTGCAGTGCCGCCCTGACACTTGCGGAGCAGGGCCGCCATGATCTCGCTCGACTCGTGCGCGCTGACCGCGCCCAGCTCGAGCAACTCGTGACGCGGGCCGCCGATGTCGCGCCAGCCCTCGTGCCGCGCCAAAAACTCGGGCCGCGCCAGGCACACGATCACGATCGGACCTTTGAGGTTCTCGATCAGGTAGCGAAGCAACTCGATCGAATCTTCGTCGGCTGCGTGTAGATCTTCGCACACCAGGCACAACGGGCCGCGCTCCGCGTCGCTTTCCACGAAGCTGCGCAAGATCGCGCGCCGCATCAGCCGCGCCTGCGACGGATCGTCGGCCACGGCGCGGGTGAGCGGGCTTTCCGCGAAGGGCAGATTCATGAGCTCGCCCAGGAAGTAGCTCACATCGCCGACCCGGCGATCTTCGAGCACGAGCGCCAACTCGTCTCGAATCTTGGCGCTCGCGGCCGCCCGATCGGCACCGTCTGCGATGCCGAAGCGCGAGCGCAGCAGTCGCTCGAACAAGCCGTAGGCCAGGCGCTCGGAGCGCGGCACGCCCCAGTAGGCGCGCACCTCGGGCTCGCTCGGCTTTCGTCCGCGCAGGTACTCGTCGACCAGCCGGGTCTTTCCCATGCCCGCAGGCCCGACGACGGTCACCGCGCGGGCCTCCCCCTCCTTGGTGACGCGCTCGAAAATGGCCTCCAACCGTCGCAGATCTGCGTCGCGGCCAATCAGAGGGGCGGGCAGGTCGAGGACGGCCGGGGGGAGCCCTTGAGTCATGGGGCGGGGATTTCGCCCGATTTTCCCGGAGGTCTCAAGGGGCCATGCACGCGCTGCGTCACAGCTGCCAGGATCAGCCGGCAATTGCCGCCACCTCCTCATAAAAAACCGGTACGAAGCGAGTTGCGCGCCGGCCCCGCTTGCGGGAGGCTCGCCCCCCATTCGTCTGCTAGGTTTCGAAATTACCGTGGCACTGCCCGAACGTACCCCCGCACAGTCGACCAGCACCGAGAAGCGCTCGGTGGGTCAAGGACTCTTCCGCAAATGCACCGGCTGCGGTGTCGTGAACACGGTCGAGGACCTCGCCTCTCGATTCAACGTGTGTCCGTCCTGTGGCCATCACATGCCAATGAGCAGCGCCGAGTGGCGCAGGTTGCTCTTGGATGGCGCAACGTTGGAGCGCTGGGACGAGCACATCCTGCCGTCCGATCCGCTCGAGTTCGAAGACGGCAAGCGCTATGTCGATCGCGTGAGCCGGGCCCAAGCCACGACCGGCGCCACCGAAGCAATCGAGATCGGCCGCGCCCGGCTGGGTGACATCCCGATCGCTTACGGCGCGTACAACTTCGCGTTCATGGGCGGCAGCATGGGCTCCGTCGTGGGGGAACGCATCACCCGGCTGTTCGAGCGCGCAACGTCCGAGCGCTTGCCGGTCGTGCTGCTGCACGCCTCCGGCGGTGCGCGCATGCAAGAGGGCATCTTGAGCCTGATGCAAATGGCCAAAACGATGAGCGCCATCGGACGCTTCCGAAACGTAAAAAAGCCTTACATCAGCGTGCTCTTGCACCCGACCACGGGCGGCGTGGCCGCCAGCACCGCGTTCCTGGGCGACATCAATCTGGCCGAGCCGAACGCGACCATCGGCTTTGCCGGCGCGCGTGTGATCGAGGCCACCATCAACGCCAAGCTGCCGCCGGGCTTCCAACGCTCCGAGTTCCTCGTCGAGCACGGCATGGTGGACACCATCGCGCCGCGCAGTGAGATGAAGGAGCGCCTGCGCATCCTGCTCTCGCACCTCGGCGGCGAGGGCGGCAAGTGACCGTGACTGATCTGAAGTCGACCCTCGAGAGACTGTACCGCCTCGTCCCGTACGGTAAAAAGCTCGGCTTGGACCGGATGCAGGCGGCCTGCGCCGCATTCGGCAATCCCGAGCGCGCCTTCCCGACCGTGCATGTCGGCGGCACCAACGGCAAGGGCACCGTCACGGCGTTCACGTCGTCGATCGCTCGAGCCGGTGGGCTCAAAGTCGGCGTCTACACTTCGCCGCATTTGATGCGCTTCGCCGAGCGGATCAACATCGGGGGTCAACCGATCAGCGACGAGCAGCTGGTGCCGCTCCTGAATCAGGTCATGGATCGGGCGCCCGATCTGACCTTTTTCGAGGTAGCCACGCTGACCGCGTTTCTTGCCTTCCGAGAGGCGAAGATCGATCTCGGTGTGATCGAAGTCGGCCTCGGCGGGCGGCTCGACGCGACCAACGTGCTGCCCCCGCCGCGCGTCGTGGCCATTACGCGCATCGCCTACGACCACATGTCCGATCTGGGAGACAGCCTGGGCCTGATCGCGGGCGAGAAGGCCGGCATTATCAAGCCGGGCTCCAAGGTCGTGCTGGGCAAAATCCATCCCGAAGCGCGCGCGGTGATCGAAGCCAAGATCGCCGAGGTGGGCGCTACGCTGGTCGAGCTCGGCAGCCCTGAGCCGATCGCCGGCGCGCCCCTCGCCTACCCGCGCGTTGCGCTCGTCGGATCCAACTTGGCCGTCGCAGTCACCGTCTCGCGCGAGCTCGGCATCGCGCCGGAAGCGATGGCGCAAGGTATCGAGCAGACGACCTGGCCGGGGCGCAACGAGCTGCTTCACCGCAGTGGCCAGGAGCTGACGCTGCTCGATTGCGCGCACAACCCCGACGGCGCGGTCGCCCTGTCGCACGCGCTCGATCCGAGCGTGCTCGGGGACATCGAGTCGCGCAAAGAGATCGTGCTCGTGTTCGGCGCGCTCAACACCAAAAACTGGAAGGCCATGCTGCGGCGCTTGGAGACGGTCGCCGGGCACCGTGTGTACGTCGCGCCGCCGATGAGCAAGGGCGTCGATCCGAACGAGATCGCGGCCTACGTCCCGGGCGAAGTGGCCAATTCCGTGGCTGAAGCGCTGGCGCGAGCCCGCGCGCTGGTCGGCCCGCGCGGCGTCGTGGTGGTGACGGGCTCGACGTTCTTGGTGGGCGCGGCGCGCGCCCTATTGCTGAACTTGCCGACCGATCCCCCGGTCGCGCTCTGACTGGGTCGACTTTCTTAGATGAGTGAACGAAAGCTCTTCGGCACGGACGGCATCCGGGGCCGCGCCAATGCAGAACCGATGACGCCGGAGCTCGCGCTCCGCCTGGGTCGCGCAATCACGCTCGTCTCCCGCCGCGGCAAGACGCGCGCGCCGCGCATCGTGATCGGCAAAGACACGCGGCTCAGCGGCTACATGCTGGAGACCGCGCTGTCGGCCGGCATCTGCGCGATGGGCGGGCGAGTGATGCTCTCGGGCCCCATCCCGACGCCCGCGATCGCCAACCTGACGCAAAGCATGCGCGCGGACGCGGGCGTCGTGATCAGCGCCAGTCACAATCCATTCGCGGACAACGGGATCAAGATCTTTGGCCCCGACGGCTTCAAGCTGCCGGACAGCGAAGAAGCGGCCATCGAGGCCCTGCTCACGACCAGCAAGCTCGACACGCAGGGCAAGACAGGCGCGGGCATCGGCCGCGCGGAGCGCTTCGATCACGCGATCGGTCGTTACATCGTGTACGCCAAGAGCACGTTCCCCAAGGAGCTCGCGCTCGACGGGATGAAGATCGTGGTCGACGCCGCACACGGCGCCGCGTACCGCGTGGCGCCTGCCGTGTTCGCCGAGCTGGGCGCTGACGTGGTGCAACTGGGCTGCCGACCGAACGGCGTGAACATCAACCGCAACTGCGGGGCGCTGCACCCCGAGCACGTCGCAGCCGAGGTCAAACGCCAAGGCGCCGCTCTCGGCGTGGCTCTCGATGGCGACGCCGATCGCGTGATCTTCGTCGACGAAAAGGGCCAAATCGTCGATGGTGACGCGATCATGGCGCTGTGTGCCACGCGTATGATCAAGCACAAGCGCCTGCACAAGAAGACGCTCGTCACGACCATCATGAGCAACATGGGGCTCGATCGCGCCCTGGAAGCCGCGGGCGGCAAGTCCGTACGCACCGGCGTCGGCGATCGCTACGTCGTGGAAGAGATGCGCCGCGCTGGCTACAATTTCGGCGGCGAGCAATCCGGCCATTTGATCTTCTTGGATCACGCCACGACCGGTGACGGCACCGTCGCCGCGCTGCAAGTGATCGCGATCATGCTCCAAGAGTCGCGTCCCTTGAGCGAGCTCGCCCACGTAATGGCGCGGGTCCCACAAGTCTTGGAGAGCGTGAAGCTGCCTGCGCGTCGGCCTTTGGAGGAGATGCCGGAGCTCGGGAAGCGCATCGTGCTGGCGGAGAAGAAGCTCGGGAAGAATGGGCGCGTCGTGGTCCGCTGGAGTGGGACGGAAGCCAAGCTCCGTTTGATGGTGGAAGGGCCTGATCCAGCTGTGTTGAAGACGATGGTCGCGGAGATGACTGAAGCGGCGAAGAAGGATCTGGCGAAGGTGGGGTGAGATCGGGGTTGGGGGGGAGAGCGGCGATCGGTAGGACCGGTAAGGTCGGCGCGCCCTTTTCCCCGGTCCTCCCCCGATCCTCCCAGTCCTCCCCCAAAGACCCCGATCCTCCCGATCTTCCCAGAAATCCCCGGAGCGCCCGCACAAAAAAACGGCTCCGGGCCGAGTGGCCCAGAGCCGTCGTTCCTTCTCCGATTGGCTAAAAATTAGCCAGCCGAAGCCGAGCCGCTCGCCGACGCGCTGGCTTTCACCGACACGTTGATCTGAACGGAAGCTTCAGCTTGCGCCTTGATGGAAGCCGCGAAGCAAGCGCCAACCTTGAGCGCTGCATCCGCGTCCGACGTGACGACGGCTTGAGCGCCTTCGAGCGAGGCCTTCACGCTGGCAGTGATGCCCTCGAGCTTGCCCTTCATGCCGATGGTGACCTTGAGCAGCGCGGGCAGGTTCTTCTCGAGCGCAGCTTTGACTTTGGCTGCGGCAGCAGCATCGGCCGAAGCTTCGATCTTGGCGGTGACGACGGCGGGCTTGCACTCGACGTTCGCGTTCACCTGAGCGTTGCAATGAGCCTTGCACTCCGCGCTCATCTCTGGCGGCTTGACCTCGCCGCTGCACTTCGGCTCTTTGAACTCAGCCGAGCAGCTGCCGGAGCAGGTGCCCTTGCACTCGCCTTTGGCTTGCACGGTGCACGTCGCGTTACATTCGCCCTTGCACTCGGCCTTGCAGGTGGCGTCAATCTTTCCGGTGCACTTGCCGTCGCAAACGCCAGCGCACTTGCCTTTGCTGTCTTTGCCGTCGCACTTGCCATTGCAGGTGCCGTCGCACTTGCCCGAGATTTCACCGGTGCACTCGCCCTTGCAGCTTCCACCGCAGGTGCCTTCGCACTTGGCGCCGGCTTCGACGTCGCAGGTGCCTTCGCACTTGGCGTCGCACTTGCCGCTCAGCTTGCCGCCTTCACAGGTGACCTTGGCGGAGCCCGGCTTGATCGTGGCGTCGCACTTGCCAGCGCAATCGGCCATGGCGTCGACCGACGCGTTGCACACCGGCGGCTTGATATCGAGCGTGAACTTGGCCTTGGCCTTGGCCTTGGCTTCGCCGAGCAACTTCACGGCGGCGTTACAGGCAGCTTCGGCCTTTTTGCCCGGGCCGTCTTCTTTCGGCTTCAGGTCGGCGTCGCTCGCGCCCAGGTCTTTCGCCAAGTTGCCGCACGCGGTGGCAACTTCAGCTTCCACATCGGCACCGATCTTCTGCAGATCCGCGCCAGCAGCCAAGGCGCCTTTGGCTTTGCCTTCGAGCTCACCTTTGAGACCGAAGTTGGCGCTCATGATGGCGCTCGCGTCTGCAACGTTGGTCGGACAACCGCCGGGAACGTCGGGCAGCTTCGGGGCGCCGGGCATCCCTTTCATGCCACCGCAGTCAACAATTAAGGGAAAAGCCAGGATCAAGCCGGCACCGAGCCAGGCCTTCGACATCTTGCGAGCGAACATAGATACTCTCCTCCTCGGGCACCTGAATTAAGGGCCGCGATATCGGCGAGGACGCTAGCCCGAGAAATCTCGCTTGAGAACCCCCACCGCGGATTTCTGTCGCATCGGTCGTCGGGGGATTCTCCCCGCCCCGCTGGCACGGGGTCCCTTTTTCTCGAGGGGGTTCTCCCCCGCCCCGCTGGCGCGGGGTACCAGCCGCAGTTTGGCCGACCCAAACGATCTCGATGTTTCGGCCGACCACGATCACGCACAATCACTCACGCGAACAACGTCAGTCGATTTAGGTTCAGGCGCATTTTTATCAACGCCTTTGACGAGGCGCGCGCACGGCCGGTCGTTCGGGTGATTCGCCGGCGGTCGGCGGAGTATCGGAAGTGCTGCCTAGAAATGGCAACTCGATCTGTTCAGGATTGAGCGACTTTCGAGGTGGTTTCTGACCAGCGCGCGCCAGAAAGTCATCTTCACGGGCCATGTCGGCGGTCACGACTTCTTCGTTGTCGAAGGCGAACGCGAGCGCGTCGAATACTTTGGCGGGGCCGAGCTGCGGGTAGCGCTTCAAGATGCGCTCGATGCTCGCGCCACTGCGATAAAACGCCCACAGCCGGCGCACGGGGACCCGCGAACCGAGCACGTACGGACTGCCCCCGAGCACGTTCGGATCGGAGCGCACGTGCGGATGCGGAACGAGGACGATGGGTAACGGCAACGGGAGCCTCCGCCCGCAGTGCTAACCCCTTCGCGGACGCGCTGCAAAGCTTCAATGCGAGGCTTCGACCGCCTCGCGATGTTCCGCGAAAGTGCGGCTGAATGCGTGATGGCCTGCGCCCTTGGCCACGAAGTACAAATAATCGGTCTGCGCCGGTGCGAGCACAGCTTCGATCGACGGCTCACCCGGGTTGGCGATCGGCCCCGGTGGCAGCCCGGCGTGGCGGTAGGTGTTGTACGGGTTCTGGGCGTCGCGCAGCATCGCGGGCGTCACTGTGCCGTGAAAGCCGGCGCAGCTCGGGATGTCCGTTTCGGAGGCAGCGATCAAACAGCCGTAGCTCGCGGTGGGGTCCGACTGCAGCATGCGCGCGGGGCGAAACTCGGGATCGCGCAACCGATTGAAGAACACACTCGCGATCAGCGCCCGCTCCTCTGGCGCGCGCGCTTCCTTTTCGATCATGGAAGCCAGGGTGAGCACGTCTCGCTCGTGAAAGCCGTAGTCGCGAGCGAGCTCTTGCAGACGCCCCGGGTGCGCTTCGAGCAGCTTCTGCATTCGCCTCTTGGCCTCTGCGACGAATACGCGCACCACCTCGCGCCCATCGCTATCGACCAGCAGCCCGTAGCTCGCCGGAAAGAGGTAGCCCTCGGCGCTAGCGCCTTCGATGCCGAGCTCCGCGAGCAGCGCCGAATCCACCAACGCGCGGCGAAAGGCGGCCAACGTACAGACCTCGGCGTGCTCCAAGCGTTGCCCGATTTGCAGCGCCTGAAAACCCTCGGGAACCGTGACTCGCTCGGAGGAGCGCCCTGAGCCGCGTGCTAGGCGCTGCACGAGCTGCCGTGGAGAGGCCGCGTCGTTCAGCAAGTGCTCGCCGGGCGCCAGCTCGAACTCCGGGTCGAGCAGCGTCAGGTAGGCGCGAAACAGGCGCGGGCTGTGCAACGCGCCGCGCGCCACGAGCAAGTCCGCGAGCTCGCTGGGCGTTGCGCCCTTGGGTGCTTCAATCACGAACGCTTGCCCCGAGCCGGGACCGGACAGCACGGACCACAACCAAAGCGGAGACAACGCGAGCAGCATTCCGGCCAGCACGACTGCCAGCACGCCGCCCAGAGCGCGCAGCGGGCTCACCGGACCGAGCACCTGCGACGACGAGCCGAGGGGGGGACGAGGGGGCGCCGAGGAGCGACGGCGTTTGCGCTTGCGCTTGGAACCGCTGCTCGGCGGCGCGCCACTCCGCGCTGGGTCGGCCTGGCTCGGCTTCGGTGCGGCTGGGCGGTGCGATTTTCGTCGCGGCTTGCTCACGGCTCATCGGCCTCGGCCGACGGCGGCCGCCTGCCGTCGAGCCAACTCTGCAATAAAACAGCGGCTGCGGCGCTGTCGACGCGCTCGCGGGCTTCCCGGGAAGTGGTGCCGCTGTCCCGCAAGCGGGCGTGGGCTTCCTTCGTGGACAGCCATTCGTCGATCAGCTCGACCGAGGCTCGAGTCCGGCGGCCCAGGGCTTCGGCGAAGCGCCGGGCACGACCCGCGGCCAAACCCTCTTTGCCGTTCAGCTGCCGGGGCAGCCCGACCACGAACACGGTGATGCCCTCGGCCTCGGCCAGGCGCGCGAGCTCACCGACCACCCGGCGCGGGTCGCGACCGTCCAAATACGGCCGCGGATGGGCCATCAGGCCGAGCTCATCGGCGACGGCCAGCCCAACACGGACTTTTCCGAGGTCCACGGCTGCAGCCCGCATACCGGGCGTGTTTAGCACCGGAACCCGTTCATCGGCGAAAAACGGTACGCGAGCTTGACCCGACCCGCCCATCCGAGCATAAGCGCGGTCGACCGCGGCGCGCCCCGCCCGGTTCTTCAGGATCGAAAGTCATGCAATTTCGCGCCGTCAAGGGGACGAACGACATCCTCCCCGACGAGGTCAGACGCTGGCAGCGCGTCGAGCAAACCTTCCGCAGAACCATGGACTTGGGCGGGTTCTCGGAAGTTCGCACGCCGATCCTCGAGCACAAGAATCTCTTCGTGCGCTCCACCGGCGAGACCTCGGAAATCGTCGAAAAGCAGATGTTCGAGCTGACGCGCGGCGACGAAACGTACGTGCTGCGCCCCGAGGGCACGCCCGGCTCCGCGCGCGCGTACCTCACCAACAGCGTGCAGGCTCAAGAGCCGGTCTCCCGCTGGTATTACCTCGGGCCGATGTTCCGCGCCGAGCAACCGCAGCGCGGCCGGTACCGCCAGTTTCATCAAGCCGGCTGCGAGCTCTATGGGGATGCGAGCCCCTCTTGCGATGCCGAGCTGCTCGACCTTTTGTTCGGCTTCCTCACCAGCCTGGGCATCACGGACGTGTCCCTGGCCGTCAACTCGATCGGCGGCCCGGATAGCCGTGCGGCGTATCGCAACGCGCTCATCGAACACCTGCGCCCGAAGGCCGAATCGCTCAGCGATCACGCCAAGAAGCGCTTGGAAGACAACCCGCTGCGCATCTTGGATTCCAAAGATCCGCGGGACAAAACGGCTGTCGCCGACGCCCCGTCGATCTTGGACGCGCTCACGGCCGAGGATCGCCAGCACTGGGAAGCCGTGCTGCGTGGTCTCGACGCGCTGAAGACCCCGTATCGAATCACGCCCGGCCTGGTGCGCGGCCTCGATTACTACACGCGCACGGTGTTCGAATTTCAATCGAGCATGGGCGGCCTCGGCACCCAGAACACCCTGATCGCCGGCGGCCGCTACGACAACATGTTGAAGAGCCTCGGCGGCCCGCAAATCCCGGCCGTGGGCTGTGGCATGGGCATGGAGCGCATCTTGCTCGCGCTGGGAGACTCCGCCAACGTCCCGCGCGAAGCGCCAGTGTTCATCGCCCCGCTCGGTGAGCGGGCTCAGCTCGCCGCTTTGCAGCTGACGCGTGAGCTGCGTGATCAGGGCGTGGTCACCGTGCTGGATGGCCGCGGGAACTCGATGAAGAGCATGCTACGCCGCGCGGACGGCCTCAGCGCGCGCGTGTGCGTCGTGATCGGCGACTCAGAGGTTGAACAGAATCAAGTGCAGCTCAAAGATCTAGCCGCTCACACGCAGGAGCAAGCTCCGCGTTCGGAAGCAGTCGCGCGCATCGTTTCGCTCTTGTCGAGCACGCTCAGCGCGCCCGCGCCCGGGAGCCCCAGTTGAGTTTCAGCCGGCTCGCCGCGCGGCTCTGCGCGCTCACGCTGTTTTCGTGCCTGTTCTGCCTAGCACCGGATGCGCTCGCGCAGATGGGCGGCATGGGTGGCCCCGGTGGCGGCATGGGCATGCCCGGCGGCAACATGGGCGGCGGGATGCCGCAGCAATCGAAGAAGAAAAAGAAAGACGCGCCGCCGCCCGGTACGCCCGAGCAGCACGCCGCCTCCGGCGCTGACGACGCGCTCACGCCCCCCGGTAGTGAGCCGGCGTTGCCGGAGGAGCCGCTGCAGCTCAAGCAGCCGACCTTCGACGCCATCGGCTCCGACGCGCAGCCGGATTCGGACGAGCTCGGCCGCGGCACGACCACCAAGTACAAGCTCTACGGTCCTTACTACCAAGAGAACAGCGACAAGTATCAGTTCCGGCTCGCGTTTCCAGTTTGGGCCGAGCGTCAGCAGCCGTCACGCACGAAGCCGCTCGAGCTGGACCGCGCATCGCTGTTCGGCGGCGTGTATTACAACCGCCGCAGCGCCGAGCGCGCGGACGACATCCTGTTCCCGTTGGTTTGGAATTTGCGCGACAAGCTGGCGCAAACGCGGACCACGATCGTCGGCCCGTTCCTGAACCGCACTGCGCCCAACGAGCACGACAATTGGCTCGCTCCGCTGTACTTCACCGGCACGCGCAAGACGGGCGGCTACGTGCTGATCCCGCCGCTGCTCACGTACACGAACCACGACGATCAGGGCGGCTTCAACATGGTCGGCCCGCTCTTCTGCTCCTGGAAGGGCGGCTCCAGCTGCGATGCGCGCACCGCGCAGGACATCGACTTCGGCGTCGCGCCGCTCTATTTCTACGGTCAAAGCGTCAAGACGAAGTACGAGCTCATCCCGCCGCTCCTCCACTACTACCGCTACAACGATCGTGATCTGTCGTGGACGAACGTGTGGGGCCCGTACTTCCGGCGCCACACCCAGAACCGGGACATGTTCCACCTGTTCCCGTTCTATTACAGCCTGTGGGGCAAGGACGAGCGGCACACGACGGTGCTGCCGTTCTTCCACTACGGTCACAAGGGTGACTCGTGGTTGTTCGCTTCACCGCTGTTCGTAGCCGCCCGCGGCGACAAGGGTGAAAGCACCTTCGCGACCTGGCTGTACGCGCGCTACCGCGGCCGCGTCGAGCTCGACATGGTGACGCCGCTGTACTGGTCGTACCGCGATCCCGACATCGGCTTGGACCGCAAAATCCTGTTCCCGTTCCTGTACAAGAGCACCAGCCCGCGCGAGTCGAACTTCGGGTTGTTCCCGTTCTATGGCCACTTCCAGCGCTTCGGCGTGAGCGAGACCACGTTCATCACGCCCTTCTTCAGCCACAGCACCGACCTCCGCGGCTGGTCGACGAACATCTACCCGTTCCTGTACGTGGGCCGGAACGCGCTCGAGACGCACACCGTCATCGCGCCCTTCTTCTGGGATTTCGCGGGCCCGAAATCGCGCTCCACCGTGGCCTTCCCCGTCTTCTGGCGTTTCAGCGACGAAAAAGAAGTCACTCAGCTGGTGGGCAACGTTTACTATCACGAGAAGAAATTGCGCAGCGGCCTCGACTGGGAGATCCACATCTTCCCCGCCTTCTCGTACGGCGAAACGCCGAACGGCCACTGGTGGAACGTTCTGTACGGCCTCGCCGGCTACACCCGCCAGGGTACCGCGACGACCATCCGCACCCTCTGGATCCCCACGAAGCTCAGCGAGTAACTCTTGCTCCGGCCCGTGCCGCAACCCGAGGACCTGCCCGGTGCTACCGTTAGCGGATGAAGGCAAAAGTCGCGGTCCTCGGTGCCTCGGGTTTCGCCGGTGCGGAGCTGCTCCGGCGTTTGCTGGACCATCCGAACCTCGAAGTGGTCCGGGTATGCGCCAACGATCACGTGGGCGAGCTCGTTTCCAGTGCGCACCCGCACCTCGAAGGGCTGACCAAGCTCCGCTTCGAGAATCCACCGCACGCGGAAGCGGCACGCGGGGTCGACGCGGTGCTCATGGGCTTGCCGCACGGCGCGAGCTGCGAGGTGGTTGATGCCGTTGCGGGTACCGGGACGCGCATCGTCGACTTGTCCGGCGCGTTCCGGGTCCAAGATCCGGCCATGTACGCGCGTTACTACGGCGCGCCGCATCCGCGCCCCGAATTGCTGAAAGAGTTCGTGTACGGCCTGCCCGAGCTGAACCGCGACCGCATCCGCGGCGCCAAGTACGTCGCGTCTGCGGGCTGCTTTGCGACCACGATTGAGCTGATGTTACTGCCGTTTGCGAAAGCCGGCTTGCTCGCGGGATCGGTGGAGGTCGTTGGCATCACCGGCTCGAGCGGCGCGGGCGCGACGCCCACGGCAACCACGCATCACCCCGTGCGCGCGCACAATTTGCGGACCTACAAGCCGCTCGAGCACGCGCACACGCCGGAGATCGTGGAGACGCTCACCTCGGCCGGGGCGCGCGATCTCACCCTGCGCTTCGTCCCGGTGTCCGCGCCGCTCACGCGCGGCATCTTCGCGACCGCGTTCCTGCGCGTGCCGGCGAGCGTGAGCGAAGACGAGCTGCGCGCCCTGCCCGCGCGCACTTATCGAAGCGAGCGCTGCGTGATCGTGCCCGAGTCGCGCTTGCCCGAGGTGGTCGCGGTGCTGGGCTCGAACCGCGCCGAGGTCGGCCTGGCCCTCGGCCCGGTCGAGGGTGAGACGCGCACCGTGACGGTGTTCGGTGCCCTCGACAACTTGGTCAAGGGCGGCGCGGGACAGGTGCTGCAGAACCTGAACCTGATGCTCGGGCACGACGAGCTCAGCGGTCTGTCCGCACCCGGTATGTACCCCTAGCGCCCAACGACCCGCTCACATCCGGTCACTTTGCTCGCGGCGCGGCTTCGGTTCGACTGACGGGCGTCGAATCGCGAGACCACTTCAAACGAAAATCGTAGCGTGAATTCACGCTACGATTTCTGCGTGAGCACCCCATGCGGTGCGGTCGCCGCGGTCGCGGTGAGGCGGCCGGGCTCACTCCTCGATCCCGTACGCTTTGTCATGCGAAGCCAGCACAACCGCCTGCTCCGGTAGGTGCCGAAGCCAGAGCGCCGCCGCCCGCACCGCACGGCTCCGAAGTGCTTTCGGGGATGACCGCCGCGCGCGTGCAGGTAACCCAAGGTCGCGCGCTCGGTGGGGAGTGACGCGACGCCGAGTCCTTGCTGGCCGACAATGGCGTCACTTCGAACGGCCCCTTTGAGGCGTGGCCGCCAAAAACTTGTCCGGCGAGGATCGTTCAAGCCATTCTGGGAGCTGAGCTCGTTGAGCTCAGCTCCCAGAATGGCTTGAGTTGGCTTGGTCCAGTCGCCTCGCTGGCGCAAGCGTGTGCGCCAGCTCATCACCGCCAAACGCTCGCAGTGCGGCCGCGCATCGAGCGGCTGATCGACCAGCGAGGTGCGTGGTGGCCCTCAGGGCGCCCAGGTCTCGATCGAACAAAGCGCGTTTGATCAGAGGGCGTCGCTGCAGCAGCGGAAGCCGGTTTCGGTTCCGTTGTAGTACATGTCGTGGGCGGTCTGGGCGGCGCGGCAGAAGTTGCGGCCGGGTTGCCAGTACGAGCCCTTCATCGCGGGACGCGCGGGCGTGGTGCGGTCGATGGTCACGAACTCTTCGAGGTTGCCGGCCAAGTCGGAGACGCCGAAGGGGCTGTTGCACCGTTCGTACGAACCACTTGGAGCGCGTAGATCACGGAGGTGGCCTTCGGGGTTCACCACGTCGTCGCGATCAGCGTTGCAGGCGGTCGCGTCGCGGGTGAACCCGTAAGGGTACGGCTGCATGTTCTCCCCCTCGCACGCGAAGTTGTATTCGCTCTCCATGCACATGCGCTTGCCGAGCTTGCGGCAAGTGCGGTCGCCGTCGCGCCAGCTCTTGTGGTTGGCGGGCAGCGTCTCACCGCTTTCGGTGAACTCGTGCTTGTCGATGCAGAAGCGCATTTCCTTGCGTTGCTTCGAGAGACAGGTCGAGGGCCCGTACTCCGCGCAGCGGAAGTACTCATAGGCTCCCTTGGGGTCGAGGTACTTTTTACAGTTGAGGCGGACGTCCGGGCAGTACTTGCCTTCGACGAGCGCCATGCCCTCACCGCACACGCTCGGCTCGGCTTTGATCGGCTGAGCCGGCAGGCGGCTCAGCGCCACCATCGCCTCGGTCGCCGCAGGGGGAACCACGGGCGCGCGCCCTTCAGTCTCGAAGGCAAGCGGTCGGACCGGCGCGGGCTCGGCGTTCCGACATCCGCCTGCGGCGCTGATCGCGAGACCGAGCGCCGTCCCAATGACTCCGAGGCTCCGCATGGGGACCCCGACTCTTTGGCGTTACCGCCACGCGGTCAAGGCCTTTATCGGTGGGCCGGACGACCCCTCTCAGGGGCGCATTGCCTCGCCAATTGTTTCGTAAGTTATCTCACCACGTTAGACCCACGCCTTAAACGCAGCTTCTTAGCCGGGCCCAGCGGCCGAACAGCAGCGCGTCCCGACTTGGATGTCCTTGTAGTAGTCGTCGTGCGCGGTCGTCGCGGGCCGGCAGCGGTTGCGAGCGGCCATCCACCAGCCGCCTTTGAGTGCGTTTCGGAACGGGTCGACGTGCTCCTTGCCTTCGCGGAGCACCGACTCGTCCATGTTGCCGGCCATGTTGTAGACGCCAAACGGGCTCACGCATTCGGGACGTGCGTCAGCGCGTTCGCGGCGGTCGGCCAAGATTTGGCGGTGGGGGTTCACTTCGTACAAGTCGTCGCGATCCTGGTTGCACTTGGGCTCGCGGCTGAAGCCGTACGGATAGGGGCGCATGTCTTCGCCCTCGCAGGCGAAGTTCCATTCGTCCTCGGTGCACAGGCGCTTGCCGAGGCTGGTGCAGGTCGCGTTCGACTTTTGGAAGCTCTGATAGTTGAGCGGCAAGTCGTCGCCGGGCGCCGTGTACTCATAACGGTCGATGCAGAAGCGCTGGTGCACGCGCGTGCCGATGCAGCGCGAGCTTTGAAATTCCGCGCAGCGTGCGAAGGGCAGCTTCTCGTCGTCGAGCCAGTGCGCGCAGGGCTGGAAGACCTCCGTGCAGTACTCCCCTTCGACGAGCGCCATGTCGCGCGGGCAGGCGTTGCTCACTTCCGCGGGCGCTGGAACGGCCAGCGGCGTGCCCGCCGGGGCTTGATCGGTCAGCACGGTCGCGCTGGGCGACGGCGCTTTGGTGACGGGCGCGACGCGCTGCATCGCTTCCGCGCTGGCCGTGGTCGGCGTCACGCCGTCGGCCTCGAGCCCACGGCGGCGCAACGCCAAGCGGCGTGAGCCTTCCTTGGCGATCTCGGCGAAGGCCGAGCCAAAGGTGACCTGCGCCAGCAGGACTCCGAGGATCACCGCCAGCGCTTTGCGGATCATGGGGTTGAAGTAAGGACGATGGTCGCGCCGACTCAACGGAAACCGCAAGTTATCGGCGTGAGTGCGGGCGCGGGCGGGAGCGGAGTGCTCACCATTGCGATGGCTTATTGAAGCATGGAACGGCGCGCGTCGCCGCTCATTCGCGGACGACGACGCCGGTGCCCTCGCCCATATCGGCGCCTACATTGATGCCGTGCCACCCCTTGGGCACCGGCGGATCGGTCCATTGAAAGACGTAGCGCGCGTCGATCGGCGCCAGATTGATGCAGCCGTGGCTGCGCGCGATGCCGAACACGTCGTGCCAGTATGCACCGTGCAGCGCGTACCCGGAGGCGAAGTATTGAATCCAGGGCACGTCACGCAGCTCGAAGTCGGACGAGCCACGACGCATGGTGATGCCGTACTCCGGATCGCGCCCCTTGTTGATGTTGGCGAGCCGTCGCTTGTCCTCGGCGTTGAGCGACGCGCCGCTGGCTTCGGCTTTTTTCAGGCGCTCCGTGGTCTCGCCCGCGTTGGCGCTCAGCTTGGCTCCGTGCCCGCGTGAGCCGCCCGAAACGCTGGAGTTCTCTTCGGAGTCCATGGCCGCGGCGATGTGCTTGCTTTGCAGTCGGAACGTCCCGCGCAGCGTGGACAGCGTTTCCTTCGGATCGCCCAGCTTGTCGCGGCCCGTCGAGACCAGCGTCGCGTACACGGGCTTTCGACCCTCGTAGAGCACGAGCACTTGTTGCGTGATCGAGACGTCGATCCACTTTTCGCCTTTGTCCGCGAAATCGGGCCATTCAGCGGGCTTGTCGACGACTCCGATGTCTTCGGCCCGTAGCCACACCGTTTTGTCGCGCGCGGTTTGATAGAAGCGGCCGCCGGCTTTGATGCGCACGTTACCACTCAGCGGCACGACCGCGCGGCGCGGGATGGCTTCCGCGGGCCGCACTTCGTCTTTGCCTTTGATCAGCTTGTACGTCGTGACCTCGGTCTTGTTGACCCAGGCGAGCGGCAACGGCGTCTTGTCGGTGATCTCCATGCCGTGAAAGGGCGACGCGGAGTCGGGCTTCAGCTTGCTGATCGGGATCAAGCGCATGTCCACGCTGACCGCGAACTGGCGGTGCACGCCTTCGTCCTCGGTGTCGAAGGCGTCCACGAACGAAAGTCCGGTCTTGCGCCGCACGCGATCGGCGAAGTATGCGTATTCGGGCACGGAGTAGCCGGAAACATTCGGGATTTTACGCCCACCGTCGAGCCAGAACGGGATCGGGCCGGCCGCCGTTTTGCCGCCGAACAGCTCGATCTCGCTCAGCGTGGGCGAGGCGCGAAAGCCGGGCTTGGGCGCGAGGCCCGGCATGGCGATCCCGCGCGCGTCGAGCGGCACGTCGTTCGCGCCGGTGGCGACTTGCTGGACCTCTTTGCGGTTTTGCTCGAACCAAGCCAGCTGTTCGTCGAGCTTGAACTCGCTCTTCAGCTGCTCTTGATGCGTCGGGATGCGCAAGTATTGGGGTGCCGTCGCGCGTACGAAGCCGTAGCGATACGGCATCGGCTTATCGCTGTCGGGGCGGCGGCTCGCCGCGCGCACCAGCGGCGTTTCGAGATCGATGGTGGCTTCGTCGGTGCAGACGTAGCCCATGGGGAACACGTGGTACCATTGGCCTTTGCAGCCTTTGCCGCGCGTCGGCTCAGCGTCGCGATCGACAGTGCCGCCGAGCCGGATGTAGCCGAGCCGCCTCGAGCCGAGGTCGGGCAACTTGTACACCGTGCTCGCGATGTTGGTGGCTGCGATCTTGGGCGAATCGCTCGGGGCTTGAGTATCGAGCTCGCCGTGGTCGACGTTCGAGGGCGCCGCCGACGCCGCGAGCGCGGCGCTGCTCGACGCCGAGGGCGCGCCCGCCGTGCCCGCGCCCGGCTTTGATTTGCAGGCCGAGCAAAGCACGGCGCACGCAGCAGCCATGAAAATGGGACGCAAGGCTCGCCGTAGCGCGATCACGGCCGGGTTTTAGGGCAAAAAGTCGCCCCGCGCAAAGCCCAGCTGGCGCTTCGGCTCAACCCGGGGGCGCTTTGGCAGCTTCGCCGAATTCAACCCCTTGAGCGCCGTCAGGCAGCGGCGGCAGGCTGCTCGGATCCGTGCCCGCGCCGACCCAATACACCTCGGGGACCGGACTGTAGGTGCTGGTGTAGAAGCGGAAGCTGCGTTGGCCGTTGGGGTAAGTGGTGCGCACGGTGCTCACGACGTCATAGCCCCAGATCCCCTTTTGGTGCCGCTCACTGTGGTTGGGCTCGAAGCCGGGCTCGACCACGACGCGCCGAACGAACTCGTGCTTCTCTTTCACTTGGTAGAAGTGCTCCACCTTGCCTGGCGCGTCGCGGCCGAGAAGCTCGATGCGCAGCGTGGTCCGCGTGGGTAAGAAAGCGTGCACGATGAGGGCGGACTGATACGGGTTCTTGAGCTTCAGATCGAGCTCGCCATCCACCACCGTGGCGTCGAGGCCAAGCGGCGTATATCCGCTCGGCCGGCTGTGGCTGCGCCGCTGCACGACCTCGAAGCCGCCAAAAACGGCCGCGGCGTGCAGCGTGCTGGCCACCTGGCACACTCCGCCGCCCACGCCCGGCTCGAGCTCATCGGCGACGATCTGCGGCGCATACGTGAAGCCGCGCTCGATCGTGCGCGCGCCGACGGTCTTGTTGAAGCTGAACGTCTCGCCGGGCGCGATCACCGCACCATTCAGGTAGCGCGCGGCGGTCGCGATGTTGATCGCGCGCGGCCCGGCGTGATGCGTGAAATCCGTCTCGTAGCTCGACAGCACACGCGTCACGTCAGCAGCGCGCAGCATGTCAGTCGTGACACGGGGGGCGATGGCCCGGGTCACGAGGCGGAACACCGCGCCGTCCTCGCGGCCGCCTTCGGCGATTTGCACGAGCGTGGCGGCGAGGTCGAGCTCGCTCCCCGGCACGTCCTCCACCCGCTCGTGAGCGGCCAAGTCGAGCCGGGCGTCCCTTGGATCCCGGTGTACGCTGGGCGCGAAGGATGCCAGGCGCGATCCGGCGCGTTCGGCGTCGAACCGAAACGCGAGCGGCGCATCGTAAATCGCCGGGCTCGGGTGAAGCCGGCTGCGGAGCTGCGCGACCACACTGGTGTGCTGAGCCACAGCGCGCGCGGAGCGAGCCGTACGTGGCACATCGAGCGTTAGGCCTAGCTCGCCGAAGCTGAGCTCGACCGCACCAAGCTCGGTGAGCAAGGTGGCTCGCCGTGCGCTCAGCGCGCGTTCACGGCCAACGAGCCACGCTTCGAGCTGGCTCGCTTCGGGCGGCACTTGCCCGCCCACCAAAATCCCGAGATCGCGAGCGAGCCAGGCTCGCCCCAGCGGGTAGGCCTCGAATGCAGCCGCAGCCAGCGCCGCGCCGCCCAAAAATGCGATCCACAGACGCACCGCGCCCAGGGTACCGCTTCGCGTCGGGGATGGCCAAGCGAGCGCCAAGCGCCGCTGCTGCAGCGCTTGACTCGCCGCACCCGCCGACCAAACGTCGGGTAGTTAGCCATGCAAATCACCGTCAACGGCGACGCCCACGACGTGCCCGAAGGCCTCACCGTCCGCGGTTTGGTCGAACATTTGGGCCTCACCGACGGCCCCGTCGCCGTCGAACGCAATCGCGAGGTGGTGCCGCGCGCCGAGCACCCGAGCACGCCGCTTGCTGCGGGTGATGTGCTCGAGATCGTGCATTTCGTCGGCGGAGGTTGAGCCGCGTCACTGGCCGTGGCTCGGGCGCCCAGTTGCGAGGCCGCAGGGCGGTCTCACTCAACGCCGTCTGCGCGAGCGCTGCGAGGCTTAGAGGCGCAGGGGCATGGCGCTTGCACTCTCCGGGCTGACGGCGCAGCACTGCTCGCGGTGTGCGCAGCGTCTCGAGGAGAAAATCATGATCAAAGTAGCTTGCGTACTGACTGCATTGACGTTGACTAGCGCCGCGTTTGCCGACAAGAGCGATTACTGGGTGAACGCCACGGGCCAAGTCGTACGCGACGGAGCGGGCACTTGCTACCACAACGCTTCGTGGACTCCGGAGAAGGCCATCCCAGGCTGTGACGGAGTACCGTTGACTCAAACGGTACCTATGCCGGTCGCGGTCGCGCCATTGGACAGCGATCAAGACGGCGTGAGTGATGACTTGGACAAGTGCCCGAGCACCCCGCTCGGCGCAGTGGTCGACACCGCGGGTTGCCCCAAGAAACTCGAAAAGAACTTCGTGAGCTACCTGGACGTGAAATTCGAGTTCGGCAAGCACGACATCGAAGGGGATGCACACGCGGAAATCCGGAAAGTCAGCACTTTCATGAAGCAGTACCCGTCGGTCAAAGTCACCGTCGAGGGCTACACCGACGACACGGGTCCCGCTGACTTCAACCGCGTGCTGTCCAAGCAGCGCGCTGACGCAGTCATTGCGGCTCTGGTGCAAGACGGAGTGAGCGCGAGCCGCTTGGCCCCGGCCGCGTACGGAGAGACCCACCCCGTGGCGACGAACGAAACCGCGGCCGGCCGCCGTGAGAACCGGCGCGTGATGGCATACGCCCAGGCCGAGACTGTCGTGCTGCAGATGAAGCAGTAGCGTGCGTGCGCGCCTTTCGCGCTATGTCGGCTCATCGCGATGAGCTTTGGCGACTTCGACATAGCGCGCAGCCAAGAGCCGCCCCTGCTGCCATTCGCCCTCTTTGAG
The DNA here is from genome assembly GCA_040348785.1 of Myxococcales bacterium. GTDB lineage: Bacteria > Myxococcota_A > Polyangia > Polyangiales > Polyangiaceae > PMG-095. The sequence goes on from JBEQTH010000110.1 coordinate 36,273, forward strand.
CTCACGCACCACTTTGCCGGGTTGCCCGAGCACCAGCGTGCGGGGCGGGACCTTGGTCCCCGCAGTCACCACGGCTCCGGCGGCGATCAACGATTCCGCGCCGATCTCGCAGTTGTCGAGCAGAATGGCGCCCATGCCGATCAGCGCCCCATGGCCGATCGTCGCGCCGTGAATGACGACGCGGTGGCCGACGGTCACGTCCTCACCGATCACGGTGTTCGAGATACCGAGCGACATGTGGAGCATGCTCAGATCTTGAATATTCGAGCGCGCGCCGATGCGGATCGCGCCGACGTCACCGCGCAGCACACTGCCGAACCAAATGCTGGCCCCTTCGGCGATATCCACGTCACCGATCACGCGTGCGGTGTCGGCGATGAACACGCCATCGGCGATCTTGGGCGCTATGCCCTTGAAGGGACGCACCTGGCCGGACATCACGGCCCCGCGACGAGCGGCAGGGCGCGGCGCGCCGGCGCGCTGGGACCTGAGACGACGGGCTGCGAGCGCTCGGCGAGCACGAAGCCCGGCTCGACATCCCCGCGCAGCGAGTTGTTGTACGCCTCGCGAATGCGCACTGGAACCAGCTGGCCCACGGCATCACCCGAGCAGGCGAAGTGGACGATCTCGTTACGCTCACTGCGCCCCATGTAATCACCGTTTTTGCCGCGCCGTTCGGCGAGCACCACTTCGGTGGTGCCACACAGGCGCTCTAGGTGCTCGCGGCGATGCCGATCGGTCAGCTCGAAGATCTCCTCGAGGCGCGCGCTCTTTTCCGCTTCGGGTACGTCGTCTTCCAGATTCAGCGCGGGTGTGTTGGGGCGCTCCGAGTAGGTGAAGCCGAAGAAGCCCGTGAACTTCACGCGTTCGGCAAGGGCCAAGGTGCCCGCGAAGTCCTCCCGAGTTTCACCCGGAAATCCGACGATCACGTCGGTCGAGAACGTCACGCCCGGGACTTCGGCGCGCAGCGCGTCGACGCGCTCCAAGTATTCGTCCACCGAGTAGCGACGCAGCATGCGCTTCAGCACGCGGTCACTGCCCGATTGAACCGGCAAGTGCACGTGCCGCGCCAGCGCGGGCAGATCGCGGTGCGCCAAGATCAAGGACCAGGTCAGGTGACGCGGGTGAGGGCTCGTGTAGCGGAGCCGCGCGAGCTCAGGCACCTCACGGCAGATCAGCCGCAAAAGCGCGGGAAATTCGCTCTCGTCCTCCAGCGAGACGGCGCGCTTCGTGTGCTGGAAATGCGACTCCCCCGCCCCGGGCGCGATCGACAACGAGCCCAGCGGATCACGGTAGCTATTTACCGTCTGACCGAGCAGCGTGATCTCCTTCACCCCAGCTGCGACCAAGCGCTGCACTTCGTCCAAGATCTCATGCGCGCTACGGTAACGTTCGGCGCCGCGCGTGTACGGCACCACGCAATACGTGCAGCGCTCGTCGCACCCCTTCATCACGGTCACGAACGCGGTGGCACCCACGCGGCCAGGCTCGGCTCGTGCGCTCAAAAAGCGAGGATCGTCCAAGTCGAACACTGTACGGATGCGGGGCGGTGCGCCGAGCTCCACCTCGGCGAGTAGGCTCGGCAGCTCGGCGATGTTGTCCGGGCCGAGCATGAAGTCGATCTGCGGCATGCGCTTGGCGAGCCGCTCGCCCTCCTGCTGTGCCATGCAACCGGCCACGCCGATGACCAGGCCGGGCTTGTGGCGCTTGAGCAGGCCGATCCGCCCCACCTCGCTGCGCAGCTTTTGCTCCGCTTTTTCGCGGATGCTGCAGGTGTTGAGCAGCACGAGATCGGCCTCGGCCGGCTCCGCGACTTCGTTGTAGCCAATGCCGCGCAGCACCTCGCCGATTCGCTCCGAATCGTGCTGGTTCATTTGGCAGCCAAAAGTGATGAGTGCGTAGGCGGGCATGGGTGAGGGCCGGCGAAGCGGCGGGCCGGCAGGCTAGCACTGCCCCGACGAAGCGTCAGGCGATCCGCATTGCCTACATCTATGTGGGCGACGAGCCGCTTTCTCGACTTTCTCGAGCGGCGACAGGCTGATAAAAGCGAGGCTGTTACCGGACGAGGCAATTTTCAATGAATCCGAATTTCAAGACCTTGGTCGAGCTGTGGGAGTGGAGCACCGCGCAGAATGCTTCGCGCGAAGCGTTCGGGACCAAGACGGCCGGCGCCTGGCATTGGATCACCTTTGCCGAGTTCAAGTTACAGGTGGACGCGCTGCGCTCGGGCCTTGCGGCTCTGGGCATTGGCGCGGGTGACCGCGTGGCGCTGATCGCCGGAAATCGGGTCGAGTGGGCGGCCGCCGCGTACGCCACGTTTGGTCTGTGCGCGACCTTCGTCCCCATGTACGAAGCGCAGCCAGTCGAGGATTGGGCATTCATCCTGAAGGACTGTGAAGCCAAGGCGGTGCTGGGCGCGAACGCCGAGGTGCTGGCCAAGCTCGACTCGGTGAAGGAACAGTTGCCGAATCTGACGCACCTGATTGGCATCGATCTACCCGCCAGCGATCCGCGCTCGTACGGGCAGCTGGTCGCCAAAGGCAAAGCACAGCCGCACACGGTTCAGCATCCGACACCGGATCAAGACGCGTGCTTCATTTACACCTCGGGGACCACCGGCGCGCCCAAAGGGGTTCAGCTGTCGCACTGGAACATCGTGAGCAACGTGATCGCCGCCGGTGAGATGTTCCCGCTGCGGCCCACGGATCGCTCGCTCGCGTTTTTGCCTTGGGCGCACGCTTTCGGCCAAACCGCGGAGCTGCACATGCTGTTCAGCGTGGGTTGCTCGCTCGCCTTGAACGACGAGATCCCGAATCTGGTCGGGAACCTTGCGGAAGTGAAGCCCACGGTGCTGATAGCGGTGCCGCGGATCTTCAATCGCATTTACGACGGCGTGAACAAGCAGATGAGCGAACGCCCCAAGCTCATTCGCACGCTGTTCAATGCCGGCATCCGCGCCGCGACCAAAAAGAAGCGCGGTGAATCGCTCACGCTCGGTGAAGGCCTGGCCCTCGCCGCGGCAGACAAGATCATCTTCTCCAAAGTGCGCGGACGCTTCGGTGGTCGGTTGCGGTTTTCGGTCAGCGGCAGCGCTGCCCTGGCCCGCGAAGTGGCAGAGTTCGTGGATGCGCTCGGGATCTCGGTGTACGAGGGTTACGGGCTGACCGAAGCTAGCCCCGTGGTCAGCGCCAATTGTCCCGATGCGACGCGCATCGGAACCGTCGGTCGAGCCCTGCCCCGCGTCCGTATCGAGATCGACCGCGTGGTCACCGGCGACGCCAAAAACGGCGAAATCATCGTCTATGGCGACAACGTGATGAAGGGCTACCACCACCGCGAAGAAGAAGAGCGTCAGATGCGCACCGCCGACGGCGGCTTGCGCACGGGCGACATGGGCTTCCTCGACGAGGACGGCTACCTACACATCACCGGCCGCATCAAAGAGCAGTACAAGCTGGAGAACGGCAAGTACGTCGTGCCATCCCCGCTCGAGGAAGAGCTCAAGCTTTCGCCCTACATCGCCAACACCTTGCTGTTTGGTCTGAATCGCCCGTTCAACGTCGTGCTCGTGGTGCTGGACACACAGGCGATCAGCAAGTGGGCGCGCGACCAAGGGCTCGAAATCAAAGACCCAACCAACGATCAAGCCGTGCGCGCTCTCATTGCCCGCGAGCTCGAGAGCCGCGCGCACAACTTCAAGGGCTACGAAAAGCCGAAGGCTTTCGAGCTGATAACCGAGGATTTCACGGTCGAGAACGGCCTCCTCACCCCGTCCTTGAAGGTGCGCCGTAAGCTCGTTCTCGATCTGTACCAGGAAAAGCTCGAGGCGCTGTACGCCTCGCCTCGCGCCGCACACACTTGACGATCCGTAATCGGCGTGCGAGATTGTCAGCCGCTGGGGCGAGCGCACCACTGTGCCCGCGTTCCGGCGACGTGAGGAGTCAACGAATGAGCTGCCGCAACCGTCAACCGAAGCATGTCGTGCCGCCTTCCGGGCCGCGCATGTTCTTGGCTAGCGCGTGGCGCGGCAGCTGATCCAGAGGTAGCTCCTTTCTACTCTCGATCGGCAATCGCCGCGGCACCGCAAGGTCCCGCGGCTTTTTTGCATTTTGCGCCGAATTCTCGAGGTTTCCCGTGTCCCAATCGTCTGCTCTGAATTCTTTGTCTCGTGCGGCTCTGTTCCGAGAGCTGGTTTCGCTCGCCTGGCCGATCACTGTCTCCACTTTGTCCTTCACGGTGATGACCGTGGTCGACACGGCCTTCGTCGGTCGTTTGGGTCCAGCATCGCTCGCCGGTGTGGGCCTCGGCGGCATCGCGTTGTGGACCGTGATCTGTTTTGGATTTGGCTTGCTGCGCGCGGTCAAGGTGCTGGTCTCCCAAGGCGTCGGCGCGGGTGAGCGCGACGAGGTGCTGCCCTTCTTGGGCGCGGGCGTGTGCGCCGCGCTGGCCTTGGCCGCGCTCGCGGTTCTGGTCGGCTTGCCCATTGCTCGCTACTTGCCGCACTTTTCGGCCAGCGCCGAGGCGGGCCGCGTCGCTTACACGTACATGTCGATCCGCTTGTTCGGCGCACCGATCGTGCTCGTGAGCTGCGCGATACGCGAAGCTCGCTACGGCTTCGGTGATTCACGCTCGCCGATGTACGCGGCGTTAGCCAGCAACGCGCTGCACATTCCCCTCAACTACCTGCTGATCTTCACGGCCGGCCTGGGCATCGCGGGTGCCGCCTATGCAACGCTCGTCGTGCAGCTCCTCGAATGCGGTTGGATGCTCGCGATCCAGCGCAAGCAGGGCCTCGGTTTGCGCGCCACGCGGCTCAAGCACGTGCTGGACGTGTTTCGGATCGGCCTGCCGACGGGCAGTGAGTTCTTGCTCGGAGTGGCCGCGTTCTCGGCCTTGGTTTTGCTGATTGCGCGCATGGGCGAGATCGATTTGGCTGCGCATCAAGTGGCGCTCCAGATTTTGCATTTCGCGTTCATGCCGGCGGTGTCCATTGGTGAAGCGGCCTCTGTATTGGCGGGCCAAGCCGTTGGGGCCGATGACGACCGGCGCGTGCTCCAGGTCGCCAAGAATGCGCTCGCGCTTTCGGTTGCGTACGCGGTGGTGTGCGCGTCGATCTTCGTCCTGGGCGCGGTGCCCTTGCTGCGTCTGTTCAGCACGGATCGCGAAGTGCAGCGCGTGGGCGTGCACTTGCTGTATGTCGCGGCTGGCTTTCAGATCTTCGATGCCGCAAACATCGTGGGGCGCTCGGTGCTGCGCGGCACGGGGGACGTGCGCGTGCCCGCGCTGCTCGCGATCTGCTCGGGTTGGACGTTCATCCCAGCTTTGACCTGGTTTTTGGGAATTCACCTCGGGCTAGGGGCGGTCGGCGGTTGGCTCTCGCTCACGGTCGACATCTGCGTGGGCGCGCTGCTCTTCTGGTGGCGCTTGGGCCGCGGCCATTGGCTGCCCGCCGCGCGCCAGTCACGCGAGCGTTTGGCGCGCGAGCCGGGTGCGGCTGCCGCGAGCTTCGTGCTCCCCGCGGAATGACGCCTTCATCGATTTGGCAACGCGAGCACGGCGTTGCCGAGTCGAATCGCGCGCACCGACACGCCGAGTGCCGATTCCGGCAACAGCAAGAAGCCGCCTCGATCGTCCGCAAGACGCCGAAATGTGACGGTGATCGTAGCGAGCATGGATCCGTTCGTACCGAGCAAGCTGAGGTCACGCTGCGCTCCGTGGGGCACGCGGCTGGTCGTAAAACGAGAGCCCCAACGTAGCGAGGCGTCCGCTCCGACGATCACGCTTCGATACGCGCTCGGCACGCGAGCCAGGCCGAGTGATTTGGCTTCGACCTCGGCGTTGACCAAAGCGATGCGCTCGAACAACGCGCGATACGTGAAATCACTGATCCAATCGGGCGAGCAGTAACCCATCACGTCGCCGTACAGGGCCGGATCGAGCAACGTATGGTGCGGCGCATCGAAACCCCAGACGCCTATTTTCCCGCCTGGATACGGGAAAGCCCCTGAATTCTGCTTGCTCACGTCGCACGGCGCATGCTCGCGGCCGAGCGCATGTCCGAGCTCGTGAGCCATGGTGTCCGGCGCATCGCGATTCGAGCCGTCCGGGAAGATGCCCAGCCCGAGTGAGCCGCGGCTGTCGACGTCGAAGGGCTCGGCGACGATCGAATAGCCTAGGGTGCAGTCGGTGACACAGTACTCATCGAAGGTCTTTTGCGGGGTGAACAGGCCGTAGTAAAAGACGTTCGCGGCTGGCGCTTCGGTGGCACGCAGCGCGTACACCGCGTCGAGCAAGGCGTCCCAACCCTGTTTGGGTCCGACCTCGAGCGAGCTCGTGACGGGTGCGTGGCTGGTGATCGAAACCTGAGCCACGGGGTACATGGCGGTCACGCGGGTTTGAAAAGCCGCCAGCGTCGCCGCCGAGACGTCGGGGGTGATGCCATGAATCACGTACGGCACGACGACCACGTCCAAACGGTTGGCGAGTGAAACGGCGCGCGCATCGAGCGAGCTCCGATCGACTCGGGGAAAGCGATCCAGCACGACCCCCGATTCGGGGTCATTGACGGTGATCGAGTAACCGTTGCCCGCGCTTACCTGGGCGGGCTCGAGCGGGAAGTTGAATGTCGAGGCGAACGTGGCATGGCTCGAGCTCCGGGCGATCGCTTTCGTGCTTTCGAAGGAGACCACGGTCGAGCCGGTGCCGAGCTGCAGCACGGCCGCCAACGCTCGGGCCCGGAACTTCGGGTCTGGCTCAACGTATACCCGTAGGATGCCGTCTTTGCCCGAGATGATCGGCGCATTCGCCGGGACGAGCGAACCGCGCTCTTCGAGTGGCACGCGCAGGGTTTGCCAAAACGACACCTCGCTGATCGCGACACCGTCCTTGTCGGTCGCCGGTGCGCCAGCATCGCCAGCGTCAGCGCCGGCATCGCCCGCGGACTCGGCCCCCGCATTACCTCCGTCCCCGCCGTCACCACCCACTGCGGCACCGCCACCGCCCAGCGCGCATGTCAGACAGGGCTCGTGTCCGCCGGCTCCGGCGCTCGCGCGCTCGGTATCGCGCGAGCCGCCGCAAGCAGCGAGCAGCGCCGCGACGGAGAGGCAGACCCCTGACGCACCAAGAGCACGCGACAAAACGACGAGGCTAGCATTCCGCGCGCCACAGCCGCTCGAAGAGCGAGCCGGGCGCGCGGAAAACCGGTCCTGTTTGCGTTACTTCGCGGGCGCCATCGCCGGCTTCGCCGCGGGCGCGACGGGCTTCGCCGCGGGCGCAGGCGTTGCCGCCGCCTTCATCGCTGGCGCGGGTGCGGGCTTCGCCGTGGCTTCCGGCTTCTCCGCTTTTGCGGCGGCCGGCTTTGGCTCTTTACCCTTCGCCTCAGCGGCCGGCTTCGGCGGCGGGATCAGGCCGAGCTGCCCGGCCATGGCCGCACCGTTGGCGAACATCCAGATGTTCGTGGTCTTGCCAGCGCTGAACTTGTCGATCTCGATGAACTGCAACGCGACTGCCTTGCCCGTCTTCTTCAAATGCATGGCCTGGCTGTCGGCGGTGTTGGTGCCGGTCAGCGTGCCGGTCGCGACGACGTAGTCGCCCGCGGCCCAGCTGCTCTTCAGCTCGATCTTTGCGTCCGGGAAGCCCTTGAACAGCTCCTCGATCCCTTTCTGCGATTCCTTCTTGCCCACGCGATCGGCCGGGGCGCTCAGATCGGAGAACACGACCTTATCGTCAGCCGAGCCCAGCGTGCCGGCAGCGTCGTGCTTGTTGAAGGCCTCGATCTCTTTGCTCATCGCGGCCAGGTTGGACTTCTCGATCTCGCTGCCACTGGCGACCACGACGGGCTTGTCGGACCAGCCGGTCTCGATCACCTTGCGATGCGGCATCGGCACCAAGCCCAATTGACCGGCCACCGTGCCGCCGTCGTACGCCATCACTTCTTTCACCGCTTTGCCGGCATCGTTCAGCTCGATGCTGTGCGCGGTGAGGAAGCCCACCTTCTTGCCCGTCGCCGGCACTGGGCCCATCGGCGTCACGTAGGTTCCCGTTTGGGTACCGCGCATCAGCACGACGCCCAGGATGTTGTTGCCGTTGACTAAGGTGAGCTGAATTTCCCCACTCCCATCCGGGAACGCGCTGGCGAAGCCCTTGGCACCGTTCTGCGTGATTGCGCTCGGCCCAACGAGCGGCGGCCCCATATCGAGTGCTTCGCTGGTCGCGTTGTCTGCCCAAATCGCCTGGAATTTGGTGAAGTCCTTGGCGTTGAAGGCAGCCCAACCCTCTTGGTAGAACTTGGTCTTCTGCTCGGCGGTCAGAGGAACTGGCTTGGGTTCCTCCTTCTTGACCTCGGCCACCGGTGCCGGAGCCGGAGCTACGGTCGCAGGTGGAGGCGGCGCGAGCGGCGCAGCCGCGGGTTCTTGATTTCCACAGGCAGTTAGCCCTGCCGTCACTAGAGACAGAGCCGCGAACGATCCCAAATTCCTCATCTTCGATTCCCCTTGCATGGGCACTCCGCGCTCCGTGCGCGAAAGCGGCAGGCTTTTTACACCGTTCCAGTTAGGCCACAAAACCGAGCACCGCTCTGAGTTGTCGAAAATGGCCAACAGGCCGGCGCCCGACTCTCGGTTCGAGGGCATTTTACGGCGCAAATCACGCCCCGGCGGTTCTTGACAAAAACGATGTGCCAATGCATATCGAGTCCGTGAAGCTGTCGAACAAGGGCCGCTATGCCGTGCGCGCGTTGTTCGACATCGCCTTCTACAATGACGGCAAGCCGACGCAGGTGAAGGACATCGCCGAGCGTCAGCACATCCCGCCGCGCTTCCTGGAGCAGATCTTCCAGGACCTGAAGCGCTCCGGGATCGTCGGCTCCAAGCGTGGCCCGCAAGGGGGCTATAGCCTGTCGCGCCGCCCCGCCGAGATCCGGCTGGGTGACGTGGTGCGTGCGCTCGAAGGCCCCATCAGCCTCGGGGATCGCGAAGCCTCGCCCAAACGCGCCCAGCCTTCGAGCGACGCGCGGCGCGTGACGGAGATCGTGTTTCGCGACCTGTCGACGCGCGTCGAAGCCTGCTTCGACGAAGTGACGATTGCCGATATCTGTACACGAGCAGAAGACCAAGGTCTCAAACGCCCCGGGGCACAACGGTACGTCTATGTCATCTGAGATTCGCAGCGATCTTCCACCCCTTCCCCAACACCCGCACATCTACGGCGGTGTGCTGGATCTGATCGCGGACACCGCGCTGGTGGAGATCCGCCGGCTCGGGCGCGCTGCGCCGCGTGGCAACGTGTTCGGCAAGCTCGAAGCGCAGAATCCGGGCGGCTCGGTGAAGGACCGCATTTGCTTGGCAATGATCGAAGCCGCCGAGCGCGACGGCAAGCTGAAGCCGGGCGGTGTCGTGGTCGAGCCGACCAGCGGCAACACCGGCATCGGCCTGTCTTTGGTGTGCGCGGGCCGCGGTTATCGCTGCGTGCTCACCATGCCCGCGAGCATGAGCCTGGAGCGTCGGCAACTGCTGCAGTCGTTCGGCGCCGAGCTGATCCTGACGCCGGAAGAGTTACAAATGGAGGGCGCGATCGCCAAGGCGCGAGAAATCGCTGCAGATATGCCGCTCTCCTTCATGCCGCAACAGTTCGAGAACGCCGCTAACCCCGACGCTCATTTGCGCACCACCTCGCAGGAGATCGTGCACGCACTTGGCGGGCAGCCGATCCACGCGTTCATCGCGGCCGTCGGCACCGGCGGCACCATCAGCGGCGTGGGGCGCGCCCTGCGCGAGCTGTATCCGGAATGCCAAGTGATCGCGGTCGAGCCGGAATCGTGCGCCACGATCTCGCGCGGGGAGCGCGGTCCATCGAAGATCCAAGGCATCGCCGCCGGCTTCGTGCCCAAAAACTACGATCCCAAAGCCGTGACCTCGGTGCGCACGGTGACGGATGAGGTCGCTTACCAAACCAAGCTCGATTTGGCCCGACGCGAGGGCTTGCTGGCCGGGATTAGCTCGGGCGCCAACATCGCCGTGGCCCTCGAGGTGGCGCGCGAGCTGGGCGAAGGTAAGAACGTCGTCACGATGCTATGCGACACTGGCGAACGCTATTTCAGTCTCGATGAGTACTTCAAGTCCTGAGCGCGACGCGCTCCAGCACAAGTCGGCGCTCGTCGTCGGCGTCGGCGGCCTCGGCTGCCCGGTCGCGCTCGCCTTGGCCGAGGCCGGCCTCGGCCGCATCGTGCTGTGTGACGATGACTTGGTCGACAGTACGAATTTGCACCGCCAAATCTTGTTCGGTGAAGCGGACATCGGCACGGACAAGCTCGTGGCCGCGGAGCGCGCGCTGTACCGCGCCGGGGCTCGGCCCGGCAGCATCGAGCTCGTGCGCTCGCGCTTTTTGCCCGAAAACGCGCGCGAGCTCGCGCGGTCGGTGGATGTCGTGATTGAAGGCGCGGACAACTTCGCGACCAAGTTCCTGTGCGCGGATGCGTGCTTCTTGGAGGCACGGCCCGTGGTCCACGGCGCAGCCGTGCGTCTGCGTGCGACCGTCTTGTGCGTCGCCGCCCAGGGCGCGCCTTGCTACCGCTGCTTGTTCGAAGACTTGCCGGGCGGCGCGGCCGCGCCGAACTGCGCCGAGGCCGGCGTGCTCGGCCCCGTCGTCGGCCTCGCCGGCGCGCTGATGGCCGATCGCGCGCTGTCCGCGCTCTTGGGTGACACCTCGGTGTTCGGCACTTTGGTGAGCTATGACGGCAAGGCCGATCGCGCCCGTGAGCTCACGCTCGCCGAGCGACGCAACTGTGCGCTGTGCAGCAGCCAGCGCGAAATCGACACCATCAGCTATGAGCGCTACACAGCACCCAGCTGTGCCGCTTGATTGACAAGGAAAGAAGGAAACAAACATGGCAACCGTGCGCATCCCGACCCCGCTCCGCACCCTCACGGGCGGCGAAGATCAAGTGCAAGCAGCCGGCGACACCGTGAAGGACGTGATCGAGACCCTGGAGAAGAACCACCCCGGGATCCGCGAGCGCCTGCTCGATGACAAGGGCGTGCGTCGCTTCGTCAACATTTACGTGGGCGACGAGGACATCCGCTTCCTCGACGGCTTGGCGACCGCGCTCAAAGCCAGCGACGAGATCAGCATCGTGCCGGCCATCGCGGGCGGCTGATGTTCGACGAGCACCCGCTCACCCGTCAAATCCGACTGGCGGAAGTCGGGCTCGAAGGCCAAGCGCGGCTGTCGCGCGCCACGCTCAGTGTGCGCGGCAGCGACGGCAGCTTGGCTGAGTTCGTGTACTTGCAGCGCGCCGGCATCGAGCGCCTGAGCTTGGAGCCGCATTTGCCCGCTCGGCCGTTCTCGCATGCGTCGCTCTTCAAGCACGCGGGCCCGCGCCGTCTGGGCGCGGGCGCTTGGCGCGCGATCGTCCAACTTCGCACCGTTCTCGGCTTGGCATCGGATCTTCCATGAGCATTCGTCTGACCCGTTCGCGCCGCCTGTCGTCCGTCCTGGACGCAGTGGGCAATACCCCTTTGATTCGCTTGGACAAGGTGTCGAGCTCCGCGCCCGGCGTCGAGGTCTACGTGAAGCTCGAGTTCATGAACCCCGGTGGCTCGGTCAAAGATCGCCCGGCCATGCGCATGATGCTCGACGCAATCAAAGACGGACGGCTCACGCAGGACAAGATCCTGATCGACTCGACCAGCGGCAACACCGGTGTCGCCTATTCCTTGATGGGCGCTGCGCTCGGTTATCGCGTGCAGCTGGTGATGCCCAGCAACGTGACCAAGGCGCGGAAGGACATCACCCAGGCCTTCGGTACCGAGCTCATCTACAGCGACCCGATGGAAGGCTCGGACGGCGCGATCCGCCTGGTGCGCAAAATCGTGGCCGAGAACCCGGACAAGTACTTTTACCCCGATCAGTATTCCAACCCTTCGAATTGGCTCGCCCACTACGACGGCACGGGCGTCGAGATCCTGGACGCGCTCGGCGATCGCATCACGCATTTCTGCGCCGGCCTCGGGACGACCGGTACGATGATGGGCACCACCCGCCGCTTGCATACGCATTCGCGGCCCATCCACTGCGTGGCCGTCGAGCCCGATCAACCGCTGCACGGCCTGGAAGGGCTGAAGCACATTGCTTCCAGCATCGTTCCGCCCATTTTCGATCCCGGCGTGCCTGACGAGACCATGCCCGTGTCCACGGAAGACGGCTGGGACATGTCCGATCGCGTGGCGCGCGAAGAGGGTCTGCATATCGGGCACTCCACCGGCGCCAACATCTTCGCCGCGGTAAAGCTCGCCGAGCGGCTGCACAAAGAGGGGCGCACGGGCTGCGTCGTGACCATCGCTTGCGATCGCGGCGATCGCTACTTCGCACCCATGAAATGGGAAAAACGCTACCTCTGGTAACGACTGAAGGACGAGGATTCGATGACCAGTACTGCTTGGACAAAAGGCGGCGTGAAAATCCCGGCCAGCGCGCTCGCGATCATCGAGCAAGCCGGCGTCGCTGCCTACGCGCGCGACGAGGAAGCCTGCGGCTACCTGACCGGGCCGACCTCCGACCCGCTGCTCGCGGATCAGGCGGTCGAGCTCGAAAACCTGGCCAACAAATACCACCAGGTGGATCCCGAGGGTCACCCGCGCACCGGCCGCGAGTACTTCAAGATCAACTCGCTCAAGTTCGAGCGCGCGATCAGCGAGGGCGTGCAAAGCGAACGCCCGGTGAAGGTGTTCTTCCACTCGCACTTGGATTGCGGCGCCTACTTCAGCGCCGAGGACGCGGCCAGCATGACCATGGGCAACACCGGCGGTCCGAGCTACCAGCTCGCTTACCTGGTGACCGCCGTGGACAAGGGCAAGGTCAGCGCACACCGCCTGTTCATTTGGGATTATGAACAAAAGGCGTTCGTCGAAGCGCCGTTTTCCAAGCTGGAGTAAGCTCGAACCCCAGGATGAAGTGGCGCTGCCTGCTCGGATTCGGCCTGGGCGCCCCCCTCTCACTCTGTACCGCGCGTGCGCACGCGGACCTCGCGGCGGACGTGCGTGCGCTCAGCGCCGCACGTAGCCAGCTCGGCCCCGTCATCCACCTGAAGCCGCGGCTGCTCGAACGCGGTGACCGCGGACCGCTCGCAATTCCGCCCGAGCTTTTGGACCCGAAAGATCCGGGCTGCGTCACGCTTTCGATCCTGGGCGTCCCTGGCTTGCACTTTGCGGTGCGGTTTTCCGAGCTCGACCCCGGCGCACCGAGCACCGCCTTTGCGGAGGCGAGCGTCGCCGGCGCCAGTGAGGTCACGCGCTGCGGCAGCGGCAAACCCTATCTCGCCTCGGTGCTGCTCGAGATGCGCTCGCCGCGCGGTTTGGTCGAGATCTTGGTCAGCAAGGCGCCGAGCGCAGCACCGCGGCTGACCGAATTGCTGCCAAACCGCGATCCGGGGCTCGAATTGCCGCTTGGTGACCCCGGGCCACGGCCCGTCCCGCCGCCGCTCAGCGCGCGCCTCGATCGGCTCACGGCGCGCGCGTTGCGGGAAGGCGCGCAAAGCGAGCGAATCGAGCATGTTCAGGCCGGGGACGACGGCACGGGTGCCGAGGCGCTTGGGCTAGACGCGGGCTGTCACGAGCTGTCCTTGCTCGCCGAGTCGAGCATGGCACCCTCCCCGCCCGTCGATTTGGATCTCGAGTTGGTGGACGCCGAGAGCGCTGCTCGGCTCGGCGTCGATCGCGCGGAAGACGCGGACGGCTCCCTCAGCTTGTGCTTGGGCACGAAAGCTCGCGCGGAGCTGCGCTTCGTGGGCGGTCCTCCGAAAGCAACGCTCACCTTGGTCCACGTGCGCTTCGATTTGCCGGTCGGGTTGCCCGGCGGCTGGGGGCCAGAAGCCCGCGCGCGGATGGCCAAGCTCGCCCGGGGCTCGCGCCTGCGCCTCGAAACGCAGCCATTTTACAGCTCGCTCGGCGTGCAAGGTACGACCGCGCTGCCGCTCGAGGTCGAGCCCGGCGTTTGCTACAGCGCGCTGCTCGTGCCGCTGCGGGGCGAAGTGCGCAGCCTATCGCTCTCGGCCCGAGCACACGCCGCCGGCGAAGCGCCGCGTGGTGCCGCCGATAACGAGGGCAGCGCAGTCACCTTCTGTGCCGCCGGCGCGCGCCACGCTACGCTCGAGGTGAGCGGGGAGGGCGCCAACTTGGCGTGGCTGCTCTCGGTCTGGCAAAGCGGTCGCGTCGCGATCGGAGCGCGTGAGCCGTGACGCGAGCACGCTACATTTCGCGCTCGGTCACGGCGCTGGTGTCGAGCTTGGCAGTGGTCGGCTGCGCGGCCAAGCCGAGCGCGCCGCCAGCCCGAGCCGCGTCCGCAGCGTTCGGCAAAGTGGCCGGCAACCCCGATACTCAGCGCTGGTTTCGACCCGAACGCGAGACACAAATCGTCGCGGTCGAAGCCGGTGTTGCCGGCGACCGAGTCGCTACTTTGGTCGATCTGCCGGAGATCTCGTGTGCCGTGTTCATCGGCCGTGCCACCGACACCGTCGAAGATCTCGATCTCCTCGCCTACGGCGAGGACGGCGCGGTGCTGGGCATGGACGAGGGCCCGGACAAGACGCCCGCGCTGCTCGTCTGCCCCCCGCATCCGAGCCGTGTTTACGTGGCCGCGCGGATCGCGTCGGGGCACGGCCTAGTCGCGATCGGCGTGGAACGCATGCCGCCCGCAGACGCCGAGCGCGCGGCCAATCAGTACCACGCGCGGCATCGCAGCGAAGAGAGCGACGCGCGGCTCGCCTCTTGGCCGGGGCTCGCCGAGCGCATCGCCGCCCATCGCGAACGTCTGGGTGGCAAGTGGACCGACGTGCGACGTGTCGCAGTGCCGCTCGACGCACGCATCCCGACTCGAGTCAGCGCCACCATCGAGCAGGGTCGCTGTTTGCACGCGCTCGTCTTGCCGGGTGAGGAGCTGTCGCGCATCGAGCTGTCGGCGCTCGACGACAATGGGCACATCTTGGGGCGCGCCGCCGCGCTCGGGCACGACCGTTCATTGGTCTTGTGCTCACCCTTGAGTCACGTCACAAGCTTCGAGATTCGTCCTCAAGGAGGCCGCGGCGTCGCCGTGCTCGTGCTCTCACAGAGCGACGCGGGCAGCGCGAGCAGCTTCGACGACGCGCGTCGGGTCGACCTGTACGCTACGGGCAGCGTCGACGAGGCTCGCGAGAAGACCGCGACTCATTTGGCTGGGCTCGGCTACGCAAAAGCCAAAATCTTGAAGACTGGCTCGCTCGAGCCGGGTCGCTTGGACAGCGCGACCTTTGCGCTGCCCAAGGGTTGCTCACGGCTGGATATCTTGGCGGGCGCTCCCGTTCGCGATCTGTCGGCGCGCCTCTGGGCGGCTGATGACACCCTGATCGCCGAGAGCGAGGCCAGCTCCGCGCCGGTGTTGTTCGCGTGCTCGACGGGCGGTCCGGTGCGGCTCGACACGGAGAGCCTAGCCCGGCCCGGTCCGTACAGCGTCGAGCTGCGGGAGGAGCCGGAGGCGGCGCCTTCGTTGCCCGGCTCCCCGCTTGCCGCCAGTCGCTTGCTCGGGCTGCTCCTGGAGCACGGCTTGATCCGCAGCGGGAGCCAGGCCGGAAAGGTGACGCGCCGCGAGCTCAGCCCCGAGCACCTCGACAGCGAGCAGTCACTGGTGCCGCTCGGGCGCTGCGTCGATCTGAGCTTGGCTCTCGGCGCGGGTTGCTCGGGCGCGGAGGTGCGGCTCGTCGACGAAACCTCGGGCGAAGAGCTGGCGCTCGGCCGCGGCACGAATACGACCAGCGCGCGAGCTTGCGCGATCGACGCGCGCTCCGGCGGCACCCTCCATGTACGCGCCGAGCTGCGGGTGAACGCCGGCCACTGCGAAGCCCTGAGCGCCACGCACTCGTTCACGCCTGCCCAGTGAGCTTCACGGGCGTAGTGGCACGACTTCGCGGACCGAAGCCGCGCGTGTCGTCCCTGCGGCGTCTACGAGCTTGATTTCGGCTCCGTTCACGGATCGCACTTGCCAACGCGGCCACGGATCCGCGGGCGTGTCGGGCCGAACCAGCACGAAATCACCGTGGCGCAGCTCGTTCACGAAGCTCGACGGAGGATCGGCGGCGAGCGCGCTGAGCGGGACGGCCACGTTGCGCACCATGGTGCTGAGCGTCACCTCCGCGCCGTCGTCGGAGAGCTCGCGGACGTAGCCCGTGAACCAGTCCGTGCCGCGCTTGACGAGCAGGCGTTCGTGGATCCCAGGCTTCCAATTCGGCTCCGGGCGAGGCTCACCCGCTCGTTCGGCGCTGCGCCTGAACGACAGCTCGGCCTCACTACGCGAAAAATGCCGCTTCAAGTTGAGCTCCGTCAACGGCGAGGGCACGAGCACGCGCTCCGGAGCAACGTCGAAGGCGACGCCGAGCGCGTCGTTCGCGCGCAGCAAGGTGCCCGACACGTTCGTCATCCGACACGGGACCCAGCCGGTCTGCCGCCCGCAAATGGCCAGCTGATTGGGCGAGAGCTCGTGCGCCGCGGGCGGGAGCCGGTACACGTCGCTCGAAAGCACGTTCAGGGGGTCATTGCCGCCTACGGCTTGGACACGCAAATGATCGCCGTCGGCCGCCAAGACACGGCCTTCGAAAAACTCCGCTCCGGCCTGCTCCGCGACGACGTGATCGCCACGCGCGAAGGCGGCACTGAGCTCACGCTTCTGCGGAGGTTCGCGCTTGGCGCAAGCGCACGGCAGACACGTGAGCACCAAAACGGCGGTCGCGCGCGCCTGCCGACAAATACGATGGAGCAGCACGAGGGGTTTTGTCCTACTCTCGAAGGTGGACGCAAGCGATCGGGAAATGGCAGCCACAACAATGACGAGCTCAGCGGCCACCCAGGAGGCCCAAGGCGGCGGCTACCCACCGGGCGGGTACGGCGGCGGTTCGCCGCCCGGCGGCTACCCACCGGGCGGCGCCGGGGCGCCGCCCCCGCCCGGTGGCTATGGCCCGCCCGGTGGCTACCCACCAGGAGGCTATCCGCCGCCGGGTGGCTATCCTCCCGGCGGCTACGGTCCGCCCGCTCCGCCCTATGGCGCGCCTTACCCTCCCGCGGGCGGCGGCTCCCCTTATGGGCCGCCCGGCGGTGGCTCGCTCGATCCGGAGTTCAAGAAGCGCGCGCAGCTTTGGCTGATCATCGCGGCGGCCAGCTCGGTGCTGTGCACTTGTCTGTTCGGCGTGATCGGCGCGTACTTTTGTTACATCGCGATTCAAGCATCCGAGCAGGGCAACAAAGAAGATGCCGAAAACAAGCTGCGCTGGGGAAAGATCATCACCATCGTCGGCTTGGTCGCGGGCGTCATCTTGACGATCGTGAGCGTGATTTACGCTGCCAAGCTGACCGAATTCCTGACGAGCACTTAGACTATTTGGTCAGTTCCGTCTCGAGTACGGACAGGCCGCGGCGGCCGTCGGATTTTGGCCGGGCAGCGAGCCCAGACGTCCCGCGTCACCTCTGACCGTGGAGGCAGCAGGCGCCCGGTTTCGCCGGCTCTCTCGTTCTACCGTGTCCACCCGCGCCGATCGTGACCTGCTCCTGCTCAAGAGCTGACTAAGGAGTGTTGGCGCGATCCTGAAACGGCGCCAAAAACTCAGTCAGGATCTGATTGAACAGCGTCGGCTTGGTCAGGTTGACCACGTGGCCCGCGCCCTCCAGCTCGTGCAGCTCGGCGTGCGGTAGGAGGGCGGCCAGCTCCTGACACGGACCGAGGCTCTCGGGATCGTCCGTGCCGGCGATCAAGCAAGTGGGGATGTCGAGCGCGCGCAACCGGGGCGCTAGACTGCTCGGCGACAGCGAAGCCGCCAGCACTTCCCGCTGTATGTGGGCGAGCGCATGCGGCGCATGCTCGAGCAGCCCTTGGCGAATCAACTTAGCGCCCTTCGGATCGAAGCGAGACCGCTCACCCCATACGAATTCGGCCCCTGCTTCGTCGAGCCCGCGCTCTTCGATGGCTTGCGCGAAACCGAGCGCCCAGGTGCGGCGCTTTTCGACCTCACCCGAGGTCGGGTAAGACGCCAAGACCAGCGCCCGCACGAGCTTCGGATTGTCGAGCGCGTAGTCGAGCGAGAGCTTTGCTCCCAAGCTGAGCCCGGCCAAGATCACTGGCGTGGGCTGAGCCCGCACTAGCTCATCCAGGTCAGCGAGCAATGCGGAGATGCGGTAGGCTTCGGCGCCTTCTGGTGCCGGGCTGCGCGCGTGCCCGCGCAAATCGAACAGCGTCACTCGAAAGTGCTTTTCGAGGACACGCGCCTGGAGGCGGAAGTTGCGCGCGCTGCCGCCGAAGCCGTGACTGAAGATGATGGCAGGGCCCGCGCCGAACGTTTCCGTGTAAAGCTCCACCCCTTCCCCAAAGACCGATTTTTCTCAGTCGTCAAGCTTGATCCGGCGGCGTGTCCGCTCCTAAGAAACGGTAAGACGTGAGCCGGCCCGATCTCAACCCCGCCCAGCACAGCGCAGTGCACACGCTGTCCGGTCCACTCTTGGTGTTGGCCGGGGCAGGCACCGGCAAGACGCGCGTCATCACGTATCGCATCGCGGAGCTGATTCGCCGTGGCATCGTGCAAGAGCGCATTCTGGCCGTGACCTTCACGAACAAGGCCGCCAAGGAGATGCGCGAGCGCGCGCAGCACCTGCTCGGCAAGCGGCAGCGCGGCGTGCAGCCGCCCGAAATCTCCACCTTTCACGCCTTGTGCGTGCGCATCCTGCGTCGTCACGCCGAACGGCTCGGCTTCCCGAAAGAGTTTGCGATCTACGATCGCAGCGATCAGGAGACGCTTGCCCGCGGCGCGCTGCGCGACATTCGCGTCAGCTCGGACAAGTTGCGTCCCGGGGATCTCCTGCACCTGATCAGTGGCTGGAAGAGCCAGGGCATTCGTCCCGCGCAGGCCGAAAGTATCGCCCAGGGCGATCGCGAACAAATCGCGGCGTCTGCCTACGCCAAGTATCAAACGCAGCTCCGTGCCTGCGGCTCGATGGACTTCGACGATCTCCTGCTCAGCACCGAGGAGCTATTCGAGAAGCACCCCGATGCGCGTTTCAGTGAGGCAACACGCTTCGATCATTTGCTGATCGACGAGTACCAGGACACCAACGGCCCCCAGTACCGGATCGTAAAGGCCTTGGCCGACCGCCATCGCAACCTGTGTGTCGTGGGCGACGACGACCAGTCGATCTACGGCTGGCGCGGGGCGGACGTGACGCACATCCTCAATTTTCAAAAGGACTGGCCGGACGCAAAAGTCGTCCGGCTCGAGGACAATTACCGCTCGAAGGCGCCTATCTTGGAAGCGGCCAACACCCTGGTCGCCCACAATAGCTCGCGCCACGACAAGATCTTGCGGCCATTTCGAGAAGGCGGCCTGCCCCCGCGCATGCTGCGCATGGAAAACGAAACGCTGGAGGCGGAGTCGGTGATCGCCGAGATCCGGCAGCGGATGGAAGGCGTGGACGAGTCGCTGAAATGGAAGCCGAGCGACATCGCGATTTTGTTCCGGACCAACGAGCAGCCGCGCGCTTTCGAGCTCGAGCTGCGGCGGGCGCGCATTCCCTACGTGCTCGTCGGCGGCATGTCCTTCTACGACCGCAAGGAGGTGCGCGACGTGCTCGCCTACTTGCGCGTGATCGCCAACCCGAACGACGAAGTGTCGCTGCTGCGCGTGATCAACACCCCCGCACGCGGCATCGGAGCGGGCACCATCGAGACGTTGATGCAAATGGCGGTCGTCGAGGGCAAACCCTTGTGGCAAATCTTGCCGCAAGCTTCGGCCAATGGTGACATCCCGCACATCGCGGGCGACCGTGTGGATGCCTTCCGCGAGCTGATCGAGAAATTCCGAGCCCAGGTCGCGGCGCTCGGCGAAACGTCGCTCTTCGACTTCGCGCAAGCCATGCTCAGCACGGTCAACTACCGCGCGGAGCTGGACCGCGTTTACAAGACTCCCGGCGATATCGAAGCGCGCCTGGCCTCGATTCAAGAGTTTTTGAACTCGCTCGCCCTCTACCAACAGCGCACCGAAGGCGCGACGCTCGCCGGCTTCCTCGAAGAAGCGGCCCTCGCCGGCCGCGAAGATCAGAAGGACTCGGACGACAAGCGCGAGCGCCACGCCGTGACGCTGATGACGCTCCATAGCGCCAAGGGCCTGGAATTTCCGCACGTTTTCATGGTCGGCATGGAAGAGGGTTTACTCCCGCACGTGCGCTCGGTGGTCGACGGCAAGAGCATCGATGAAGAGCGGCGGCTGTGCTACGTGGGCGTGACTCGCGCGCAGGACACGCTGACGCTCACGTTCTGCAAGGAGCGCATGAAGTGGGGCAAGCCGCGCGCGCAGATCCCGAGTCGCTTCTTGATGGAGATGCGCGGCGAGACCGAACGCGCCAAGAAAGCGGCCGAGGCCGCGGCCTTGATGTTCCGCACGCTGGACGGCAAACCCGTCGCTCAAAAGCCGGCACCGAAGTCCAAAGCCAAGCCCGCGACGAAGCCGGGCGCAGCGCGCAAACCCGTGCGCCGCGGCCCGCCGTGAAGGCCTCACTCGTCGTCGAGTTTTTTTAGCTCGGCGTCGAGCTTGTCGTCCCATTCATCGCGCGCGGGCTCTTTGCCGTCGCTCGGGCCCGGCTTCGACTCTGGAGTGCTCTGCTTGCGCCAACGGCCGATCATCATTGCCGCTGCGACGCCCGCGCCGCCCATCACGACCGACAAGCCGATGAACACGTTCTTGAGCTGGCTGCCTTCTCGCACGGCCATGATCTTCGGACCGTAGCGCTCGACCATGGAGGCCTGAATCGCTTCCGCCGATTCACCGTTGCGTAAGCGGCGACGGATCTCGTGTCGCATACTGAGCGCGATAGGCGAGTCGTGAATGTCGATGGTCTGCGTCCAACAGCAAGGCGCCATCAGACGGCCCTCGATCGCGCTCGCGCCGGGGACGGTGCCTTGGATGTCCTCGCCGTAGTCGTCCTCGGGGTTGATCGCTTCCGGCGCGTGCGCCAGGGCTACGCTCGAGACGGAAAGTCCAAGTCCCAAAATCAGCGCCGGCAGCCCGCGGCTCGACAACGAACGGGTCATGGTAGGGGTTCTAGCGCGGAGCCGAGCGCAGCGCAGGCCCTGGGGGAAACGTTGCCCGAGCTCTCCGCCCCGGCCGTTTCTCGCTGGCTTCGAAATCAGCGAAATATCCACGAAATGAGGGCCGCGCCGGACGCGGAGCCACGGCCCGGCCGCAGAAAAAGGAGCTTGCCGCCGCGCTGACATTCGCCGACAAGCACCCACAATGGCACTCGACAGCGCAAAAACGCGTTCCGACACCCCCCCGCTCAGCGCTACTTTGGAGCAGGCGCCGGACAGCAGCCCGCTCCGAGTGAGTCCCACAACGACGCTGGAGAGCGGTATCCCGCCCGCACGGCTGCGCGAAGACCGGGACTCGCCGCCGATCGAGCTAACGCTCGACGATGGCGTGGAGCGCTTGGACTCCGCGCTCGCCGGCGTCACGCGCACGGAAGCCAACTTGAGTCTACTGCTGCGTGGCTTGAAGCATTTGGCGGCCGGTGCGGTCGCAGCGCGCGACGCGAACACCGAGCTGATTCACGAGCTGGACGCGCTGCGCGCTCACCTTGCTCGCAGCCACGACGAAGAGCACGCCCTGCGCTTCCGTATGAGCCAGCTCGAGCAGTTGCTGGACGTCATCCGGCACGAGTCGGCCCGGGAGCGCGCGTTCTTGATCGAACAACAGGACTTGTTCTTGGTCGAGATCATGAACGATCACGATCGCCAGGTCGGAGAACTGCAACGCCTGGTGCGCGAGAGCACGACCCGCACGGCCGGCTCCGCGGAGCTCAGCGAGCTCGCGGCGCAGCGCGATCAAGCTCGCGAATACGCCACGCGCTGTGAGCGCGAGCGCGATCTCGCCTGGCAAGAGCTCGCGGCCCTCGGCAGCGGTGAGCGCGCGCCGGGGTCGGTGCCGGCCGCCACCTTGCGCCGCCCCCCGTCCTCACCCGACGCGGCTGCGGCCCCCAGCGCGACCAGCAAGTCCGGTGCGACGGCGATCGGTTCGATCGCGTTGCGGGCGGTTCAGGTTCCCGCTCGCAGCGCGTCGGACCCCTCGCGCCCGGCCACCGGATACTCCCTGCCCGGGTCGGGCGAGGACTCGGTTAAGTAGAGTCGCTAAAAACCTCGTACTTTCGGCACGCGACCGCTTGACCCTACCGGACGCGGAGCCTAAAGTTTCACGAAGTTTTGAAAGCTCAAACAACAAGCTGATGTCCGGGTCCAGCTCAGAGCCAGTGACTCAAGCCGAGCTCGAAGTCGCCGACACCATCGGACGGCTGATGGAGTTCTGGGGATTCAAGCGTCCGATGGGGCGCATGTGGACGCTGCTCTATTTGTCGCCCGCTCCCCTCGGCGCCGCCGAGCTCGGTGAGCAGCTGAAGATGAGCGCGGGCGCAGTCAGTATGACCTTGAACGAGCTGCTCAAGTGGGGAGCGGTCAAGAAGAGCTGGCGGCCCGGTGAGCGGCGCGATTTCTACGAGGCCGAGACCAGCATCGGCAAGTTGGTTCAGCGCGTGTTGCGCGAGCGCGAGCTCGAGCTCGTTCGCCAGTTCGGGGAAGCACTCGGCAACGCCGAAGCCGCGCTGCCCCGGCCCGCGCAGGATACCCCCCCTGATTTCAAGCGTGAGCGCATGCACGAGCTGCAACGGCTCGCGCGGCTCGGCGAAACGCTGCTCACGGCACTCGTGGCAGGCAAGGTCGTCGACCCCACCCCTTTCTTGAAGGTCTACGGAGATCAATGAGCGATAAGTCGACGGCCCTGGCAGGAGACGGCGCGAGCGCCCTGACTCGGGAGGGCTCAGGGGCGATGTTCGATGGCATCGCCGCCCGCTACGACCTGGTCAACCGCGTCATCTCGCTCGGGATCGATCAGAGTTGGCGGCGCAAGACGGTGCGCGCGCTGGAGCTCGGCCCTCGGCACCGCGTCCTCGATCTGGCGACGGGCACGGCAGACTTGGCGATTCAAGTCGCGCGCACCGAGCCCAGCGTGAACGTCGTCGGCCTCGATCCGTCGGCAAAAATGCTGGACGTCGGGCGTGGGAAAGTGACGCGCGGTGAGCTCGGTTCGCGCGTCGAGCTCGTGCAGGGCGACGCGCAAGCCCTGCCGTTCGAGGATGATTCGTTCCACTCCGTGTGCATCGCCTTCGGCATTCGCAATGTGCCTGATCGCGCGCAAGCGCTGCGCGAGATGGCGCGCGTCACGCGTCCCGGCGGTCGCATCGCCATCCTCGAGCTGTCCGAGCCGCGCGGCGGCTTGCTCGGCGTCATGGCGCGATTTCACATTCACACGGTCGTGCCTTACGTCGGGGCGCTGCTGTCTGGTGTCAAAGAGTACCAATACCTGCAGCGCTCCATCGCCGCATTTCCGCCGGCCGAAGAGTTCGCGGCGCTGATGCGCAGCTCGGACCTGAACGTGCTCGGCGTGCACCCGCTCACGTACGGCGTGTGCCACTTGTACGTCGCGGAGCCCAGTAACCCGGCATGACCGAGCACGTCAGCTTCGACGCGCCCCTGAGTCGCGCCCCGGATCCCGGCGAAGGCGGCCAGGAGCTGATCGAGCGCGTGGCTCGGGACTTGGCGCGCCTCGAGAGCCCGCAGCCGTTCGTGGCGTTGAGCTGGCCCGTGCCCCGTGTGCCGAGCGAGCGTTTGCTCGGCGCAGAAGCCGAGGGCGACGCGCTGTTTTGGGCGCCGCCGGGCGAGGAAGAGGCCTGCGGCTTGGGCGCGGCGTTCATGCTCAGCGCCAGCGGTCCGGATCGCTTCCAGAGCATCCGAGCGCAGGCCGAGCTCGCTTGGTCGAAGCTCGACGCGACTCGCTGCGAGTCGGGCTCTGCCCCGCGCTTCGTCGGCGGCTTTGCGTTCCAACCGGGGCAAGCCGAGCACGGCCTCTGGCACGGCTTCGGCGATGCGCGCTTCGTGTTGCCCGAGCTCAGCTACGCGAAGGGCCCGAACGGCGCGTGGCTGCGCTTGATTGTGCCGAGCTCGGGCTGGGACCGCGCGACGTTCCGCGCGCGGCTCGAACCGCGCCTGACCCGCGCGCTCGCGGCGCTGTTCGCGCCCACACCCGGACGGGAGCCAGCGCGCGAGCTAAGCCGGGACGAGCGGCCGCCCGAAGCGTGGGCCGAGCTGATCGCTGCCATCCAGGCCGAGATCAAGGCGGGCCACGCGCAGAAGATCGTCGCCGCGCGCCGCGTGAGCCTGAGCTTGGACCGCGAGATCGCGCCCGAGCTCGTGCACAGCCGCTTGCGCGAGGACGCGCCCGAGTCCACGCGCTTTGCTTTCCGCGTCGCTGGCACGACCTTTTTGGGCGCAACGCCGGAGCAGCTCGTACGCAAGCGGGGCCTGGAGCTGCGCACCGAAGCCGTGGCAGGGTCGATCAGCGCGGACGACCAAACGGCCGCGACCCGCTTGCTGCAGAGCGCCAAAGACATCCGCGAGCACGAGTTCGTTGTCAGCGAGATCTTACGTTTGCTGGGGCCGCTCACGAGCGAGCTGTCGCAAGCCCCGCAACGCGAGGTGCACCGCCTGCGCACCGTGCTCCACCTGCGCACGTCGATTCAGGGCAAACTGCGCGCCGCCAGCCACGTGCTGGATTTGGTCGCCCGCCTGCACCCGACGCCGGCGGTCGCTGGCGTGCCGACGGCAGCCGCGCTCGACTTCATCGCGCGCCACGAGCCCGATCCGCGAGGTTGGTACACCGGACCGTTTGGTTGGTTCGACGCGGCGGGCGACGGCCGGTTCGTCGTCGCCCTGCGCTCCGGCGTAGTCGTCGGCAAACGCGCAGAGTTGTACGCCGGTGCCGGCGTGGTTCAGGACTCGAACGCCCCGAGCGAATTCGCCGAAACGCGCTGGAAGCTCGCCGCGTTGCTGGGCGCGCTCGGAGTCGCCGGATGAATCCCACGCTGCTGACCGAATGGTCGCGGCTGCTGTTGGGAACGCTGGCTCGCGCGGGCGTCGAACAGGTCGTGCTCAGCCCCGGCTCCCGCTCCACGCCGTTCGCTTGGGCTGCCCTGAACGAGCCTGGGCTCACCTGCCATTCGATCTGGGACGAGCGCGTGGCCGCGTTCTTTGCCCTTGGCCAGGCGCGCGTCACTGGCCGGCCGAGCTTGCTGCTCTGCACTTCGGGGACTGCCGCCGCGAACTACTACCCGGCCGTGATCGAGGCGTCCCTGGCGCACGTCCCGTTGCTGGTTCTGACCGCAGACCGGCCCTTCGAGCTACAGCACTCGGCGGCACCGCAAGCCATCGATCAGCTCAAATTGTTCGGTGATTCGGCGCGTGCCTTCTTCGAGCTCGGCACGCCGGATGCCGCGCCGAGCGCGCTCGCAGGCGTCGTGCGGAACGTTTCGCACGCGCTGCACGTGGCCCGAGGCACCCGGCCCGGCCCCGTGCATCTGAACGCTCGGGCGCGCAAGCCGCTCGAGCCCGCCAGCGCCCGCGATGCAGCTTCGCTCGAGCTGGGGGCGCACGTCGATGCGCTCTTGAAACAGGGGCCGACCGTGGCCGCTGGCGCCACCCTGCATGGTGATGTCACGCGCCTCGCTCATGCCTG
Source organism: Myxococcales bacterium (assembly GCA_040348785.1). Lineage (GTDB taxonomy): Bacteria > Myxococcota_A > Polyangia > Polyangiales > Polyangiaceae > PMG-095. The sequence continues at coordinate 61,885 of JBEQTH010000110.1, forward strand.
CGCGGAGACGGCACGCGGAGTGATCCTGGTCGGCCCGCACGCGGCTCATGAGCTGGACGCGGGGCCAGCGCTGCTGCGGCTGGCTCGACTCACCGGCTATCCCTTGTTGTGCGAGGCAACCAGTCAGTTGCGCTGGCGATCCGAGGCGCCAGCTGGGGTGCTGGTTTGCGACGCATTCGAGTGGCTATTGCGCTCTGCGCGGCTGCGCGACGCGCTGCGTCCGGATTTGATCCTGAGCTTCGGTGGGACACCGACGTCCGGCGCTTACGAGCGGCTCATGAATGCCGGCTTCGCGGGTCGGCGCTTCGTGATCGCCGAGTGCGATTTTCCTGATCCACATGGGCTCGCCAGCGAGCTCGTGAGCGGCAGCAGCGCACAGGCCGCCCAGGCCACGGCGCAACGCCTGGAGCGCGCGCGGCTCGAGCACGAGACGGAGCGCGAGACTTATCGTCATGCCTGGCATGATGCTGACCGCCAGGCTTGGCGCGCCGTGGACGAGGAGCTGGCGCGCCCTTCGGCGACCTTGAGCGAAGCGCGGGCCGTTCGCTCGGTCATGGACAGCTTGCCCGACCCGTGCCAGCTCGTGCTCGGCAATAGCTTGCCGATCCGCGAGGTGGACGCCTATGTACCGGGCGGTGCTCGGCAGCTGCGGGTGTTGTCCCAACGTGGAGCCAACGGCATCGACGGATTGATCGCGGGCGCCGCCGGTGCGGCCAGTGTGAGCGCCGAACCGACCGTGCTGTTGCTCGGTGACGTGAGCTTCATGCACGACGTGGGTGGCCTGGCCGCGGCACGTGCAGCACTGGGGCCATTCACGATCGCGCTGATCGACAACGGAGGCGGCCGAATCTTCGAGCAATTGCCGATCTTCGAGCAGCTTCGAGACACGGGCGACAAAAGCCGCTTTTGGCTGACGCCACCCAGCGCCGAATTCTCGCACGCGGCTGCGCTGTACGGGCACCGCTACACTCGGGTGGATCGCGAGGCGGGCATCGCGGAGGCGATGCGAAGCGCGGCCACCGAACCAGGCGTGCATGTGATTCACATCGTGGTCGAGGCAACGAGCGCGCGGCAATCCGAGCAGCGCGTGCGCGCAGCCCTCGAAACCGTGCCGGAGTCGGGCGAGTGACCGTTCTCGCCCTGCACGGCTTCACCGGCAGCCCGGACAGCTGGGCATTCCTCGACGAGGGCACGATCGCGTTCGATGCGCCGGTGCTCGTCGGCCACGCCGGGGCAAGCGACACGGCGCAGGTGAACGGCTTCGAAGACGAGGTGGATCGGCTCGCGCAGCTCGCCTCCGCGCACGAGCCCGTAGAGCTTGTCGGCTACTCGCTGGGCGCGCGTCTGGCGCTGGGCATCACGCTGCGCCACCCGGAGCGCGTCGCGCGCCTCACGTTGATCAGCGGACACCCTGGGCTCGCGAGCGACGAAGAGCGCCGCGCTCGGCGCGCCGCCGACTCGGCGTGGATCGAGCTGCTGCTCGGCCGGGGAGTACTGGCCTTCGTCGACGCGTGGGAGACACAGCCGCTGTGGACCACGCAGTCTGGGCTGCCGGAATCGGCGCGCAGCCGCCGGCGCGCGGCGCGCCTCAGCCATGACGCGGCGGGCCTGGCACGCTCACTTCGCGTCACTGGCCTCGCAGAAATGCCGAACTATTTCGACCGGCTCGCCGAGCTCGCTCTGCCGGTCACGGTCTTGGCGGGACAATTGGACGAGAAATTCACCGTTCTCGCGCGCGCGATGGCCGCACGCCTCCGCCACCCGACACTCGAGATCATCCCCGGAGCCGGGCATGACCTCTTGCTGGAGCGCCCCGAGCTAATTACCGAAGTGATCAGGCGAGGAAATCAGACATGACCGACATCGAGTGGACCCGCAGCAATCTCGCGTTCGAAGACATCATCTACGAGAAGTCGAGCGAGGGGATCGCCAAAATTACGATCAACCGACCCGAAGTGCGGAACGCATTTCGACCGCTCACCATTCAAGAGATGGAGCGCGCATTCGCCGATGCCCGCGACGACAGCGATGTCGGCGTGATCATTTTGACCGGCGCGGGCAAGGACGCCTTCTGCTCCGGTGGCGATCAGAAGGTGCGTGGCCACGGCGGCTACGTCGGCAAAGACGGCATCGCCCGGCTCAACGTGCTCGATCTGCAGCGCCAGATCCGCACCCTGCCCAAGCCCGTGATCGCCATGGTCGCGGGCTATGCGATCGGCGGCGGGCACATCTTGCACTTGGTCTGTGATCTCTCGATAGCCGCCGACAACGCACGCTTCGGGCAAACGGGGCCCAAAGTGGGCAGCTTCGACGGCGGTTATGGCTCGTCTTACCTGGCGCGCATCGTCGGTCAGAAGAAGGCGCGCGAGATCTGGTTCCTGTGCCGCCAGTACGACGCCCAACAGGCGCTCGACATGGGTCTGGTCAACATCGTCGTTCCGTACGAGCGCTTGGAGGCCGAAACCGTGCAATGGTGCCGTGAGATTCTGCAGCACAGCCCGCTCGCCTTGCGCTGCTTGAAGTCGGCATTGAACGCGGACTGCGACGGCCAAGCCGGGCTGCAAGAGCTGGCGGGCAACGCGACCTTGCTCTACTACATGACCGAAGAAGGTCAGGAGGGGAAGACCGCCTTCCTCGAAAAGCGCAAACCGAACTTCAAGAAGTTCAAGCGATTGCCGTGATGACCAGCACTGCCCCGAACACCGAAAGCATCGCCGCAGGGCCGCGTCCGGGCTCACTCGGGGCTTGGTTGCTGGCGAGTCGACCCAAGACGCTGAGCGCCGCCGCAGTGCCCGTGTTGGTCGGTACGGCCTGCGCGTCGGCCCGCGGTGAGGTGAAGTGGGGGCCGGCGCTGGCCGCGTTGTTCGGCGCGCTGTTCCTCCAAATTGGCGCAAACTTCGCCAATGACGTGTTCGATTACGAGAAAGGCGCGGACACCGCCGAACGCCTCGGCCCGACTCGCGCCGTGCAAGCAGGGCTGATCAGCGCTCGCGGCATGCGCTTCGGTATGATCGTGGTGTTCGCGTTGGCGCTCGTGCTCGGCCTGTACCTGACCGCGGTGGCGGGGCCGGTGATCTTGCTGATTGGCCTCGCTTCCATCGCCTCGGCCATCGCCTACACCGGCGGCCCCTACCCGCTCGGGTATCACGGGCTCGGCGATCTGTTCGTGTTCGTCTTTTTTGGGTTGGTCGCAGTGTGCGGCACCGCATTCGTCGAGATCGGGCAGGTCCCGGCGCTGTCCGTGGCCTCTGCGCTGCCCGTCGGCGCGCTCGCGACGGCGATCCTGGTGGTCAACAACCTGCGTGATCGGGTGACCGACGCGGGCGCTGGCAAGCGCACGCTCGCGGTGCGCTTCGGGCGCGGCTTTGCCATCACTCAGTACCGCGCGCTGATCGCGGCGAGCTACTTGACTCCGGTCGCGCTCGCCGTGGCCCAAGTCACGGGCCCCGAGGTGCTGTTGCCCATCGTCTCATTGCCGTTGGCGCTCAAGACCGAGCGAGCCGTCAATGCCACGGAGGGCCGCGCGTTGAACCCGTTGCTCGCGGCCACGGCCAAGCTGCTGCTGATTTTCGGGGTCCTGTTCGCGCTCGGGCTAGCCGCGCCCAGCCTCCGGTCACACTCGGGGCTGTGGCATCAGTGACGCTGCGCGTGTCGCTCTCGGGCACGCAGCGGGCCCTCACTCGCCCCGCACACAACGCACAGCAATCTTGGACCGAACGCGAAGCGTGCCTCGTCACCCTGCTCGCTGAATCCGGGATCGCGGGCAGCGGCGAAGCCTCGCCGCTGCCGGGCTTCAGTCCGGACCAGCTGGAGGACTGCGTCGCGGCACTGCGCGCTTTCGAGCCCGCCGGCATCCCCGAGCGGCTCGAGGCCGGGCAAAGCGCGCTCTCCGAATTGTCGAAGGTGAGCGCGCGCTTGCCGGCTCGGTTGCCCGCGGCACGCGCGGCGCTCGAGGCCGCGCTGCTCGATCTCTGGTCGCGCCAGGCCGCGCTTCCGGCATGGGCGCTGCTCGTTCCCAGCGCGCCGTTGCCCGTCCCGCGTGCAATCGCGGCGTTGCTCACGGGCGGCCCGGAAGACGCGCTCGAGCAGGCGCAGCGCGCGCAGGCCCGCGGGATCGGCTGTTTCAAGCTAAAAATCGGACGTCCGGGCGCGCTCGAGCTCGAGCTGTCGTGCGTCGCTGTGCTGCGCCGTGCGCTTGGCCCAGCCGCGCGCTTGCGGCTGGACGCCAATCGCGCCCTGAGTGTGAGCCAGGCGCGCGCTTACCTGCCGCGGTTTGCGCAGCACGGCCTCGAGTACATCGAAGAGCCCTGCGCTCGCGCTGATCTTGTGCAGCTGGCCGACTTGGCGCTGCCGCTCGCGTACGACGAATCGCTCCTCAGCGGCGAGCTACCGGCGAGCCCCCCGCGCGCGTTGGTGCTGAAGCCGAGCTTGCTCGGCGGGCTCTCGGCTTGTGCATCCTGGGCCGAGCGCGCGGCGCGCATCGGCGCGGAAGTCGTGGTCTCGCATGCCTTCGAGGGGCCGCTCGGCCTCGCACTGAGCGCGACCATCGCGCTGTGCTGGGGCTCCGAGGCGCTCGCGCACGGTCTCGACATCCACGGCGCGCGGCTCGCGCCGGAGGCCGTGCCCGCCCTCGCGGGCGCCCAGCTGACGGCCTGGCCCGAGCCCGGATTCGGGCTCGGGCTCCAGGAGCTGGGCTGATGGCGCTTTCGATCTTCGGCGCCGCGAGGGCAGCTCCGGAACGCGAGGCGTTGCTGTGTGACGGCCAGCGTCTGACGTTCGCGCAACTTGCCGCCCGGGTGTATGCGCGCGGCGAACAGCTGCGAAGCCTCGATTTGGCAACGGGCGAAGCGCGCCCCGTCGCGCTGCTCGTCGAGCCAAGCCTAGCGATGTTCGAGTGCCTGTACGCGCTGCTCGCGCTCGGTGTCCCCGTGCTCCCGATTCACCCGCGGCTCACGCCCCCCGAGCGTCAGTTCCTGATCGCCCAGAGCGGCGCGCTCGAGTTGCTCGATGCGGAGAAGCTCGCGCCGATCACGCCCGCGCGGGCCTGGCCCGCGGTCGGACCGGTGATCCCCGAGCAGCGAGCGCTGGCCTTCGTACCGACTTCGGGCTCGAGCGGAGCTCCGAAGCTGGTCGAGCTCAGCCGCCGCGCGTTTCGAGCGCTGGCGAGCGCGGACGCGCTGCGGCTGCCGCCCGTGCCCGAAGATCGCGCGCTGCTCTGCTTGCCGCTCTCGCACGTGGGGGGGCTGTCACTGGTGATCCGAGCCCTCGCGGCGCGGCGCTGCTGCGTCGTATTCCGCGCGCCGGGCGCGGGCCTGCTCGGCTCGGTCCCCGAGCTGGCGCAAACGTTGATCGAAGAGCGAATCTCCTTGCTCTCGCTCGTGCCTCCGGTGCTCGCGCGCTTGCTGCGCCACGAGCCGCAGATCGCCGCGCACGCCCCGCTGCGTGCGCTCTTGCTCGGAGGGCAAGCTTGCCCCCCTGAGCTGTACGAAGCAGCGCTGGCGCAGCGGATCCCCGTGCTCACTAGCTACGGCTTGACCGAGATGTGCTCTCAAGTGACGACTCAAGCGTTGTCTCGACCGCGCGCAACGCCCATCAAGCACGGTATCGTGAGCTCGGGCTTTCCACTCCCGGGCGTTGAAATTCGCATCGTGAACGAGCTCATCGAGGTCCGCGGCCCAAGCTTGTTCACGGGCTACGTCGGAAAGCCCTCGCCCCTCGCTGACTCGGGCTTCTTCGCGACCGGTGATCGCGGAGAGCTCGATTCAGCGCTCGGGCTGATCGTGTTCGGACGCGCGAGTGAGCTCATCGTCAGCGGAGGCGAGAACGTCGACCCGGCCGAGGTCGAGCACGCGCTCTTGGCCTGCGGGGGGCTCGAAGCCGTGTGTGTCTTCGGCGTGGCCGACCCCGAGTTCGGCGAACGGGTCGCGGTCGCGCTCGAGCTCTCGGCCGAGGGCGACCGCGAGCAGGCCTTCGACGAACGCGCGCTCTTCGCGGCGCTCGATCAGCGCCTGGCTTCGTTCAAGCAACCGCGCCTCGTGTGTTACGCGGAGCGCCTGCCGCGCTTGGCCTCGGGCAAGTTGGATCGCCCGAAAATTCGAGAAGAAGCGGCGCTCCGGCTACGGCCCGCAGCCCGCGGGCCACGAACGCCGACACGCGCCGATTGACGCGATACCGAGCGTGAGATTCGCGTCCGTCGGTGTGTGCTGTGTACGGACCAGCCCACACCCGTTATCCATCACCAAAACTCTTCGAAAATTCTGCCACGGGCGTGTACTTCTTCGACAATGCGGGTGCTACCCCGTGCCGAAGCGAGGCCAGCGCGCAAGTTGCGTCGCTCACTTTGGAGAGTGTGTGTGCGACAAGTCAGGATCCTTCGTAGTTTCCTGACTCATTTTGTTAAAGAAAAAGCACTCGCTAGCGACACTGTGTACACACTAGTCGTCGACCCATCTCAAGCGCCACTTCCGGCTGGACTCACCTAGCCGAGGTGGTGTTAGGCTCCGAGGCCCTGTGCAACTCAATCGAATGCGGCAATCCGACTCTGAAACGGCGCGCCAAGCGCAGTCCGAAACACTGGGGGTTCCGCCGCGGCATTCGCGCAGCTCCGCTTGGGACCGGGTGCAGCGCGTCGCGTTGGCCGGCTTCGGGGTAATCGGCACGCTCGGCCTGCTTGGCCTCGCGGCTTGCCCGGCTGACCTCGCCAATCCCCAAGACTACGACCACCCCGGCTCGCTCACACCGGGCGGAGCCGGTGGCGCGTCAGGGGGCGGCGCGGGCGCCCCGGGCGCGGGCGGCGCGAGCGGCGCCGCACCTACCCAGCCCGGGCTCAACGTGGACACCACGTGCATCACCGCCATCTTCACCAAGAGCTGCGCGCTCGTGGGTTGTCACGCCGCTCCAGCGGCCGGTGCTGCTCATCTGGATTTGAGCAGTCCCAACGTCAACACGCGCCTGATCGACGTCGTCGCCACGCACGAGCTGGCTTCGCCCGACACGGGCTGCGTCGCCAATCAGAAGCTGATCGATTCGGCAAATCCGGCTCAAAGCTGGCTGGTTGGGAAGCTGACCACCGACGGAAAGACTTGTGGTCTGGTGATGCCCGTCGGTCCGGCGTTGTCTACCGACGATATGGCGTGCTTCACCAAGTACGCTCAAGACGTTGCTGCCGCGGCTAAAGCGGGTGGGATGTGATGCTGAAGCGGGAGCTCGCGGTGCGGGGGTTGTTCGGTCTGAGTTTGGGTCTTGCACTGTCACTGGGCGCGCCGTCGGCAGTCGCCGCGGAAGGCGACGCAGCGGCAGCGAGCAACGCCAAGAAGAAGGTCGTGGTCGGCGCCTTCACCGGCACCAAGAGCGATCAAGCGCGCAAGGCCGTGATCGCGGCGCTCAAGGAAGACGGCGCCTATGATGTGAGCGAGTCGAGCGCGGCCAAGCCGGGCGGCGACGACAAGAGCTTCGCAAGCGCAAGCGCGGGCGCGAGCGCAGTGCTCGTCGGCACCGTGAGCAAGGCCGGCCTCGTGCTCGCCGTGCACAACGGCGCGGACGGCGCGCTCGTTCAAAATGTCGAGATCAAGGGCGACCCCGGCGCCAAGCTCAGCAAGAACATCGCTGATTCCGTCGGCCTGAGCGTGGCCGATCCGATCGGTCAAACCAAGCCCGGCGCAGGCGCAGCCGGTGATGCTCCCGCGCCGGAGCCCGAGGCGAAGGAAGAAGAGCAACCGAGCACGCCGTCCGAGGCCCCGGCAGAGCCCGAAGCGACCGCGGAGTTCACCTCTGACTCGGGGCGCACGCCGCTCGAGCTCAGCGCCGGCCTGCGCGCGGTGCATCGCTCGTTCAGCTATCACGACACGCCTGCCGAGCGCTTCCCGCAGTACGGCTTCGCACCGCCGCAGACGTACAACTTGCCGCTCGGCCCCGCGCTGTTCGTGGAAGGCAGCTTGTTCCCCGGCGCCTGGGCAACGCGCGGTCCGGGCAGCTGGTTCGGCCTAACCGCCGGCTACGAGCTGAACGTCGCGACCAAGTCGGTGTACGGCGTCGCCCCGAACGAAAAGACGCTGACCACGCGCGCCAACCAATGGTTCTTCGGTGGCAAGGCGCGCATCCCCGTCGCCGCGCACGAGTTTGGCTTGAGTGGCGGCGCGGGCACTCAGGTCTTCAACCTGCTCGGCGACGAAGATCGGCCGCAGGTGCCGGACGTCTGGTACCGCTTTTATTTCGCGCGCGCCGAGGGGCGCTTGCGCTTCAATCAGGCGTCGGTCGGCTTCCACCTCGGCACGCGGCTCGTGCACAACACCGGTGGTCTCGAGCGGGATTGGTTCCGCGGCCACGTGAAGACGCAAAACATCGAACTCGGCGTCTCCGCCGGCTACACGTTGGCTCCGAACCTCGAGCTCGTGGGCGGCATCGACTACGTGCGCTACGCGTTCGACTTCAACCCGTTGCCTCCCGCCGCCGATCCGAGCACTCAGGTCATCGCCGGCGGCGCCGTGGACCAGTACACCTCGGGTTGGCTGGGCCTGCGCTATTCGCTGCCGCACCAGTAAGGCCGTGCTCGCCGGAGCCCGCGGTTCGGCTATAATCGGGAACCGTGACGCTCCTGAATTGGTCTTTCCGTGCTGGGTTTTCGATTGCAGCTCTGGCTTGGGCCCTCGCGTGTCAATCGCGCGCGGCTGAGCCCGCTGGCCCGGTCGTGAGTGTTGTGAGCAGCGGGGCGCCCTCGCCTGCCCTTGCCCCGAGCGCGCAGCCCTCCGCCAAGTCGTTCGGCGCGCCGATCGGCCCCGGGCCCACCCTCTCCTTGGCGGACGTGCTGGCAGCGCCCGAGCGCTTTCGGGATCAAGCGATCACGGTGCAGGGTCACGTGCGGAGCGCCTGCACCCGTCGCGGCTGTTGGATGGAAGTGGCGGAGGGCGCTGATCCCAAGCTTTCGGGCTGTCGCGTGACCTTCAAAGACTACGGCTTCTTCGTGCCCACGGATTCCGCCGGCAGCACCGCCAAGGTCCAAGGCACCCTGGGCGTGAACACTCTGCCGCCCGAGCGGGTCGCGCATCTCGAGAGCGAGGGCGGTCAGTTCCCGCGCAAGAACCCGGACGGCAGCGTTGACGAGCTGCGCCTCGTCGCCACTGGGGTCGAGCTCTGGCGTTGACCGCTGGTTCCCCTGGGCGCCGAAAGCCGGCCAGCCGACCCGCGTCTTGGCGCACTCTTTTCTGAAATTCTCGCAACTTGTGATACGCCCGTAGGCAATGCGGTTCCTGACTCGGCTCCTGTGCTCGGCGTTGCTGCTGCTCGCCGCCCCTGCCCAAGCCGAAACGCACGTCGTGGCTGCCGGTCAAACGCTGGGCCGAATCGCCGATCGCTACAACGTGACGATCGCGGCGTTGTGCGAGGCCAACGGTCTGCAACGCCGCGCGCCGCTCAAGATCGGCCTCAAGCTCCGCATCCCTGAGGGGAAAGACGCCGTCGTCGGTGAGGATAGCGACTCGCCGGAGGCGGCCGCCGCGCCCGAGGCAACACCGTCGAGCAGCGCTGATAGCGACGCCAAGCTCAGCGACATCGACAAGAACGACACCCTGCTCGCGAACGGCATGCACATGGTGACGCCGCCCGGAGCGGCGCCCTCGTATTACTTCGAGCCCACCGGCCCTGGTCGCCACGGCATGCGCCCAATCCTGGTTTACTTACACGCGCGCGGCGGTCATCCCGAGAAAGACTGCCAGCGCTGGGCCCCGGTGGCGCGCCGCTTGGGTTGGCTGGTTTGCCCGACGGGCCCAGCGGTGTACGGCGACGGCCGCGCCTGGGACAACAACTGGCCCTCGGCGCACCGCGCGACCATGTCGACGATCCAAGTGCTGCGCAAGAAATACGGCCGCCGGGTGCAACTCTACGGCAACACCTTGGTCGGCTTCAGCGAGGGCGCGTACGCTGCAATGAACGTGGGCGTGCGCGAGCCGCACGTGTTCAATCGCTGGCTGATTTTGGCTGCTACCGACAAGTATTGGGGCGGCCCGGGTTTGGAAGCGCTGCAGACCGCCAAAGAGCGCGTGCGGCGCGTGTTCCTGATCACGGGCGAGCACGACGGCGTGATCGACGGCACGCACCAAGTCGAGGAATGGCTAGGCCGCGCCGGCGTGGACACGCGCGTGGTCACGCCCGGCGACATGGGCCACGAGCTCGCCCTCGATCGCAAGCCCGAGCTTTATCATCAAGCGCTCGCTTGGCTCGACCGCGGCGACAAGAACAAGAAGAGCAAGACCAAGGCCGAGCGCGGCGAGCGCGTCGCTCGCAAGTAACGAGTCGGCTGTGCCGCGTTCGGCCCCGCGAGCACCTGACAGCGCAGGCGTGTGCGGCGCATCGACCAAGGACGCCCCTTTGAAACGAAAATCGAAGCATGAATTCACGCTACGATTTTCGTTTCAAACAGCGTCGCGGACGTGGCTAAGACTGCGCTGCTTTCCCGCGTGCTCGATTTTGGGTGGCGCCCAAAGGACGCGCCACGCAACTCGCCGCCCGTCACAGGTGCTCGCAGCTCGAGCCAGCGGCAGCGCCGCTCAGTGCCAAGCAGCGGCTGTCGCGACCGGCTTACCCGTGCGGTCATGCTCGGCGATCAAGCGCTTGGCCGCGACCTCGCAATCAGCGCATGCCGGGAAGCGCGACTGGTGCTCGCACACGAGCGAGAGCGCCGTGGGCGGCGCGGCGCTGAACTCTTCCGGATCGAGGTGCCGACCGCAGGCGATGCAGTGAATGTGCGCCTGCTGTTGACCCGACGGGCCCGGGTTCAGGCCCTTGCGTTCGCGTTTCGTGAGGCGCTTGGTTCGCTGCATCGTGGCGGCACTTAACTCAAACTGCGCTGCTTGGGTCAAGCGCGTTCTGTGGCCAGTTCAGCCAGCAGTTGGCGCGCGCCCGGATGGTCCGCCTTCTCCGCCAAAGCCTTGGCCACGAGCACCTTGGCTTTGCGCGGATCGCCGGCTTTTCGAGCCAGCACGGCGAGGTAGTAGTTGGCGTCGGCTTTGGCCTCGGGGGGTGCGCCATCGGTGGTGCCGGGCGCCGGCGGTTTCATGATTGAAACCGCGCGGAAGGCGCGCAGGGCGACTTCGTCCTCGTCGATTTCGACCGCGAGCTGACCGAGCCGCATCGCAAGCTCCCCGTTTTTCGGATCGAGCTCGAATGCCTTGCCCAAAGCCTGCAACGCGTCGGTGAGGTACCCCTCGTCGAGGTGGATCTGCGCCATCGTACCGTAGATCCCGCCGAGGGCCTTGGTGCGACGGCCCTTGTTGGCATCGGCGATCGCATTGAGCAGCGCCAGGGCTTCTTCGGCGCGGCGGGCACCGGCATAGGCGCGCGCGAGCAGCACCACGACCTCGACGCTCTCCGGATTCTCTTGGCGCGCCGATTCCAACACTTGCACGGCGGCCGGCGCGTCATCTTCCAAGAGCAGCGCGCCCACGCGGAGTAACCCCGCCAGACGCAGCGCCGGGTCCGGCTCGTTGCTGGCGTCCTCCAGCAATAGATCGGCGAGCTCGCGGCGCGCACCGAGCGCTTCGTAGACCGCTTCCAGTCGCTGACGCAGCTCGGTATGGAGGTGATTTTCTTGCAGCGCGCGTTCCAGCGCCGCACGAGAGTCGGCGAGCCTGCCCGCCAGCTCGCACGCTTCGCTGTAGCGCAGTGCGGTCTCGATCAGCGCGTCGCCCTGCTCGACGTCGACCAATTGCGCCAGGGTGTCGATCGCGCCGTCGATGTTGCCAGTGCGTGCCTCGAGCGAGGCTAGCCGGCGCAGCGCGCCGAGATCGTTCGGATTGGCCCGCACGAAGGCAGCCAGCCGCGCGCGAGCACCCGGCAGATCCCCGGCGCTTTCGAAGACCTCGACCAGGCGCAGGGTGAGCCGCGCTTCGTCGGCTGGCTCGGCCCGCACGATCGCGCGCTCGATGGCCTCGGTCAGCTCACCGACCACGCTCGGATCCGCAGCGAACGCGCGCTCGAAGGCGACCACCGCCTCGTCGTCACGGCCCAAATCGCCGAGCACGACCGCGCGCTTGCGCTGCAGCTCGACGCTACCCGGCTCCGTGCGCAGCAGATCGTCGATCACGCCCAGCGCAGCTTCCGGATCCTCGGCAGCGCGGTGGGCCTCCACCAAACGCTCCAAGAGCTTGCGTTCATCGGGTCGCTCACGCAGCGCGCGGCTCAGCAGCGCCGCCACGCGGTCGTACTCTTGGCGCTCGGTGAAGCGAACCAAGAGCAAATCTCGGAGCGACGAGTCCCGCGGGTTGGCCTCGAAGCCCAGCGTCAGGGCGCGCTCTGCACCCTCTGGATCGCCGAGCTCCTCGCGCATCGTGGAGAGCTTGCGAGCGAGGGCCGCGGCCTCTTCGCCGTGCGACGTCCGGAGCAGCCCTTCGAGCGCGTCCGAGATCTGAATCGCATCACCCGTTGCTTCTGCTAGGCGCAGCACGCCCTGCAGCAGCTCGCGCTGCATCGGCTCCCATTCCAGCGCCGAGCGACACACGTCCAAGGCTTCGGCGAGGCGCCCCTCGCCCTCGAGGATCCCCACCAAGCGCAGCGAAAGCTGCACGATTGCGGGTACGTCGCGGGCGTCCTTGGCGCGATCGATCTCGCTCGTGAGCAGGGCCGAGAGCTCGCCACTGCGCCCTTCGCGGGCCAAGAGCTCCGACAGCACGCGCGCTGCGTCCCGTTGAGCCGGGTCATCGCTGATGATCTCTTGCAACAGCACGATCACTTCGCCGGCACGCGCGGGCTGCGGCAAGAGCGCGTTCACCTGCTCGATGCGCAGCGCCGAACGTTCCGCCGCATCTTCGACCACCGGCGTGATCCGAGAGATCAAGCGCACCAAGCGGTCGCTGTCGCCCAGGGTGCGGGTCAGCGCCAGCAGCGGCTCCCAAATCGAACGATCGGCGGGCTCCGCGGCGAGCAGCACTTCGTATAGGGCGGCGGCCTGGGCCGAGCTCTCCGGCTGCTGCGCGTATTGCTCGGCCAACGAAAGCCGCAAGCTGCGGGCTTCGTCTGCGGGCAAGTGCTCCGCGGCTTGCGCGCGGTAATCGAGCGCCTCCGCGTGCCGCCCCGCGGCGTCTGCCAGGCGCGATAGCTCGAGGCGCACCCAAGCGGCGTCCGCGCGATCCGCCTCCGTTACGGCCAGCGCCAGGCCGGACTTCAGCATGCGCTCTACGAGCGCGACGTCGCCCAAACGCGTAGCCACGGCGACACCCTCGCGCACTCGGGCCAAAGTGGCGTCTGGTGCGGCGATTTGGCCCGCGAGCGCGGTTGCCAGCGCGCTGTCGTCACCCGTGGCTCGGGCGATGCGTTCGAGCAGCGCGGCGACGCGCGCGGGATCCAACGTGCTCGCCGAGTCGGCCAAGAGCGTCCGAGCGCGCTCGAAGTCCGGCGCCGCGTCGAGCGCGCGCTCGAGCAGCTCCAGGCCTTGCTCGCCGCTGCTCGGATCGGCGAGCCGAACCTGCGCCAAGCGGTAGTACAGATCGGCGTCGGCCGTACCGCGAGCGGAGTCGGCCTGGGAAGCCACACGCCGCTCGAGCACGGCGGAGCCGCGCTCGCTATCGCCCAGGTGATCGTAGACGCGCCCGAGCGCTGCCCACGCCGAATCATCGAACTCTGGCGCCGCTTGCAGGGCCTCTTCCAGACTGCGTGCCCGTTTGACGAGCCCCGGCTTCACCTGCTCCAGGTTCCGCAGCCCCTCGGCGTGCAACAGCGCCAGATCGGCGAGCGCGCGCGCCGCTTCGGGAGCCGGCAGATCGCGCGCCAGGCGACTCTCGAGAGCTCGAGCCAACAGATCGTAGCGCTGCTGAGCGCGGAGCGCGCTCTCCAGCGACAACGCGTCGGCGGGGCTCTCGAGGGCCGCTTCGAACGCCGATTCGATGAACTCACCGGCGCGCACCGAATCACCGCGCTTGGCGGAGATCTCGCTCAATGCGATGAGCGCCTCGGCCTTGCTCGGCCCTTCCTTGGACTCGTCGCGCCCCAGCACCAAGAGCAGCGAGCGGTACATCTTTTCCGCTCGGTCTAGCTGACCCTGTTCGAGGGCCATGCGCGCGAGCAGCTGCATGATACCCGGATGAGCGGGATCGATCTTGGAGGCCGCGTCGAGCTCTTGCAACGCGTCGGTCTCACGCCCGGCGCCGAGCAGCACCCGTGCCAGCAGGAAATGCGCGAGCGCGCGATCCTTGGGCCTCCGCGCGCCGTAGCGCTCGATCTGCGCGGCCAACACCGCCGCGGCTTCGTCGTAGCGCTTGCACAGGAAGAGCGCATTGGCCAGCAGCAGGCGCTGCTTTTGGTCATCGGGCTCGAGCTCGATGGCACGCGCCAAGAGCGGCACCGCGGACTCCGGATCCGAGCGTTGCTCCAAGTGCAGCGCAGCCGCTTCGCGCAGCAGCGCGAGGGTCGCTTTGCGGTCGGTGGCGCGCCCCGCTTCTTCGGCGAGCAGCGCGGCCAACGCCGCGTAGTCCTCCGCCTCGCGGTACAATGTCGCCAAGCGGGCGCGCAGCGCTGCGGCGTTGACCGCCACGGGCACGGCGCGCTCCAGGCTGCGCCGCGCTTTCTCTGGCGCGCTGCAGGCCAAATACGCCGAGGCCAGCTCCAAGGCGCGATCCGCGAGCACCTCCGGCGAGGACTGAGCGCACAGCGCCTCCAGCACTTCCGCGGCTCGTTCGTATTCCTTGCGCGACAGATAAATGCGCGACAACGCCTCGAGCGAATCCTCCCCGCCCAGCGCGGCGCCCGCGCGGTGACACGCGATGGCGCGCTCCACGTCGCTCAACCGCTCCTCGGCGAGCTGACCCGCACGCGCCCAAAGTGCGGCCGCGCCCGAGCTGTCGCCCGCACCGGCACGGGCCGTTGCTTGGCGTTCCCAGAGCGTCACGATCTCCGCGTGCTCGCCGCGCTCGTCCAAGAGCAACGACAAGCGCGTGACGAGTGAGCGCGCTACTTCGTCGGCCGCGTCCTCCGCGAGCAACGCTTGGAACAGCTCGACCGCACGCGCGCTGTCGTCGAGCCGATCGGAGCACAAGCACGCCGCGTCGCGGCGCAATTCGCGACGGCGCGCGACCGTGAACGGCAGCTCGGCCGAGGCCAAAAGCCGCGTCACGACGTCGGCGTATTGCCCGGCTTCACCGAGGCGCTCGGCCAGCTCGGTGACTGCCCAATTCGCCGCGCGCGCTTCGGCGCTGTCCGGGCCGCCCGCAGAGCGTTGCCAGGCGCGGACCGACAGCTCGAGCAGGCGTTCGCACACCTTTCGACCGAGCGCGCGATCGGCGTGATTGGCGCCCGCGACCTCGATTGCTTTGGCCCAGTCCTCCGCCGCCACGAACGACTCGATGGCCGAGATCATGTCGCCGGTGCGCGTCTGATGCAGCAGACCGAGCTCGCTGTACAGGCGCCGCTCACGAACTGGATTGCTCTCTGCGGAGACCTCTTCGGACACCAGCTCCGCAAGCTCGGGGAAACGCGACTCGGAGGCCAGGAGCGAAGACAAGGCCTCGAACGTCTCCAAGTCGCGCCCGTCGTGCGTTTGCACCAGGCGCCAGGCGATGATTGCCTGCGTGCGGTCGCTCTTCACCTGTTCGTGAAGCAGCGCAATGCGCACGCGATCGGCGCGCGCCGCCGCCGGGTCCGCACTTTGCCGGGCGCGCTGGCCGAGCGCCGCGATGAGCTCGTCCCAACGCTCCGCGCGTTCGAGCGCGCGACACAAGCCGTCGAGTGAGCTCGGGTCCGTCGGGGCCAGCGCGAGGCGCGCTTGGAAATTGCGCACCGAGCGGTGGGCGTCACCGAGCACGCTGAGGGACAGCTCAGCCGCTTCGCCGAGCACGGCGAGCTGCTCTGCATCGTCGGTCTCGAGCTCCGCGCGTTGCTCGAGCACCGAAGTGAGCTCAGGCAGCTCTCGAGCCGCCCGGAGCAGCTCGCTCAGCTCACGCGCCGCGTGCAGGGCCATGGCCGGTGCCTCGAGCGCGAGCCCGAGCACGCGGCGGTACAATTCCATGGCGTGGCGGGCGTCGTTGAGCTCGACGCGGCAGGCGTCCCCTGCTTCGGACAGCAAGGTCGCGCGCAAGACCGGATCCGGCTCTTGTTCTGCGACGCTGACCAGCGTCTCTGCGCGCCGTTGTTGGCCCGAGACCGTGCTGGCGAGCTCCGCGAAGCGCTGGCGGCGCGACTCGAGCTTCGGATCGAGAGTGACGAGCGTGAGCAGGGTCTCGAAGGCGCCCGCATGGTTGCCGAGCTGCTCCAAGCTGAGCTTCACCACTTCCTCGAGCAGCACGATGCGCGCGGCGCGCGGCGCGCTCTCGGCCTCGACCTCCAACATGCGTACGACGTCGACCGTGCTGCTCGTAGCGCGGTAGTGTGCTTCTAGCGCCTTCGCGGCCGCTTCGCGCACCGATTCGCCGCTATCGAGAGTGTTTTGCGCCGAGCTGGGCAAGGACACGATGCGCTCCAAGAGCGCCACCGCGTCGCGCACGTCCGCTTCGCGGCCTAGCATCTTTTCCGCCCAACTGAGGGCGGGCAGCGGTTCGTTCAAGTCCAGCCACAAGGCGGCGATGCGGCCCATGGTCTCGCCTGGGTCCGCGCTCTTGTTGGCGCTCAGCCGGAGCGTGAGCAGATCGATCAGCGGCCGGCGATGCGCATGCCGCTCGTACAGGCGTTCGAGTGACGACTCGACGCGTGTGTCACCCGGGCTGAGCGTGTTCAACTTCTCGAAGTAGGCGATCGCGCGCTCGGGATCGCTCGCGAAATCACGGGCCGCCATCGCGGCTTCGCGTAGGATCTCGATCCGCTCGCTGTTCGTAATCTGCTCGCCCAAACGACGGTCGTAGAGGCCGAACAAATCGGGCCAGCGCCCTGCGGCGTTGAACGACAGCTTGAGCCGGTCGAAGGCCCAGCCCGCCGCTGGGCAGAGCGCAATGATCCGCTCCAGCAAATGCACCACCCGCTCGGAGTCATCGAACCATTCCTCGTGAAATTCGACGATTTTGCGACCGAGCGAGTCCGCGACATCGGCCGGCAGCTCGCGCTCGATCGTCCGCGCGTAGGCCTCGGCGAGGGGCCCCGGTTGATCGAGCCGGCGCGCCATCTCTTCGGCGAACGCCCACAGTTGTTCCTCGGCCGGGGCGGCCTCCGCTCCGCGCAACGCAAGCCGCAGCGCTTCTTCGGGTGCGTCGGTCTTGGTTTCGAGCAGTTGCATCAGCCAGCGGCTGCGAGCGGCGGCCAGCTCGGGCGCGTCGTTGGATACGGCGAGCAAGGCCTCGATCACATCCGCGCGCGCTGCGGGATCTTCCGACCCTTCTGCGACCTGCTCCAAAATGAGCGCCGCGCGAGCACGCGCTTCGGGCACCGACAGCGCGTGATGAACCACGCGCAGCGCCTCGGCGTCACTCGGATTTACCGCCAAAATCGGCTCGACCAAGGCCAACGCTTCCTTGGCTCGGCCGAGCGCTCCGATCATCAACGAGGCCCGGCGCAGCTCAACGGCAGCACGCGCCTCGGGCTCGACCCGTGTCGACAAGCTCTCGAGCGATTCCAGCGCGCCCTTGGAGTCACCGGCCGCGGTTTGCAGGCGCGCCAGCTCCGACAAAGCATCGGTTCGCTCCGGATCGCGCTCCAGCACCTCGCGATACAACTTGCGCGCGGCTTTCGGGCTATCGAAGAGTGTCTCTTCCGCTTGCGCCCACTCCATCAGGACCCCTGCCGGATCGGACGCGCGCTCCAAACGAAAACGGAACAACCAGCGCTGATCGTCGGTGCGCTTGGGAGTCCGCTCGGCGCGGCTCAAGAACGTCGAGAACGCCTCGGCATCGGCCACCCCTTCGTCCCCCGCGGACTGCAACAAAGCCCGGAATATCTCGGCCGCGCCGTCCGCCTCGGTCGGATCTTGGGCGAGCGCGCGCGCTTTCGCGAGCCGCACGTGACGGGCACGGCCCACCTGCAGGCCGCGCGCGAGCGCCAAGTCGCACAGGATCACGAAACCGCCGCCGTTCCCGGTCTGTACGGCGCGTTCTTCGAGGCCCAAGATCAACGACACGAGCTCGCGTTCGTCGCCCGTGCGCAAGAGCACCTCGAACGCAGCGCGTACTGCGTCGAAGTCACCAGCGCGCGCGGCGAGCTCTACCAAGCGCTCGGCCGCCTCACGGTTGTCCGGATCGGCATCGAGCACGCGCGTGAACAAGCGCTGCGCACGCACTCCGTTGTCCGAAAGGCCTTCGCTGATGCGCCCACCTTCGAGCCAGATCCGGGCTGCGTTCACTGGGTCTTCGAGCTGCCACGACAGCGCGTTCCCGAGCCGTTCCAGCAGATTGGCACGCAGCTCCGGCTCGCTGGTGTGTGCCAGCCGCCGCTCGAGCACCGCGCGCACGGTCTTACCGTCGTTCTGCTCACGCGCCAGCTGCTCGATATTCTCGAGCACGTCGTCGGACAGATCACTGATTTGCACGAGCTCGCGGTAGTGCTCGAGCGCGCCCACTTTGTCACCGCGCAGCGCCGCGACCTCCGCCAGGCGCAGCAGCGTCACGTTGCGCCGCTCGCGATCCAAATGCGGCAGCACACGAGTCAGCTCTTCGTGCACCGAATCCCAATTGTTGGCCTCGCTCAGGGCATCGACCAGCGATTGGTGCAGCACCAAATCCCGAGGTTCTTCGGCCACCGCGCGCCGCCAAATCGCGATTGCGGCCGCGGGATCGCCGAGCTCGCGGCGTTGCAGCAGGGCAATGCGGTGCAATAGCTCGCGCCGCCGCACCGGATCGGTCTCGCGTTCCAGCGTCGAGGAATAAAGCACGACGCGCTCGGAGGGCGCGCCCTGTTCGGTCAACAGATCGTCGATGCGCTGTAAGATGTCGTGCGACGAAGCGTCTTGAGCCAATGCGCGGCGGTACGTCGCCACTGCGTTCGGGATGTCGCCCGCGTCGGCCAAGGCATCGCCCGTGGCCTTGGCCAGCTCGATCAGCGCGGCCGAGTCGAGCGGGCGATCACCGAGCGCTGTGCGCAGCAGCTCGGCGCTGCGCGCGGTGTCGCCCGACAGCGTCGCCAAACGGCGCACGTTGTCGAGCCGCGCCGCGAGCTCGGCGGGGGCATGATCGAGGGCCAGGGCGAGCGCGCGACCGGCAGACTCCAGTGCTTTTCCGGAGTCCTTCAGGGCATTTTCACTGAGCGAGCTGGCCTCGTCCAAAGCCGCCAAGGCCGCCAACGGGTCTGGACTGAGCTCGGCCCGCGTCTCGAGCACGCGTAGCAGCTCGGGCCCTGGTTCTTCACTTCGGAACAAAGGCTCGAGCACGTCGGCGGCGGCGAGCCGAGCGTCACCGCTCACGAGCAGCTTCTCGGTGGCGGCGCGCGCCGCGCGATCATTCGGCTCGAGCTGGAGTGCCGCGCTGAGCGCCGCCAGGGCGCCATGCGGATCGCCGAGCCGCGTCAGCCGCAGTTGCCCGAGCTTGATCAAGAGCGCCAGCCGCTCGCTACCTTGCAGCAGCTCCGCCTCTTGCTCGATCACCATCGACAGCTCGAGGAAGCGCTGGGCGTGCTCGAGCAAGGGCAGGATGCGTTCGTGGATTTCGCGAGAAGGCCCGTATTGCTCGGACAAACGCTGCCAGGCTGCGAGCGCGGATTCCGGATCGCGGTTGCGCGCCGAGCGCAGCTCCGCCGCCTGAAACCCGAGGCGCCGGGCCTCGACCGGATCTTTGGTGCGGTCGGCGCGCGCGAACAGGACGTCGGACAGTCCTTCGTCGTCCGCGGCTTCGCCGTACAAGGCCTCCAGACGGCGTAGCGCCTCGTCGGTCCATGGTGAGCCGATCAGCGCACGCCAGGCGACGATCGCACGCGCAGGATCGCCGCCTTCGCCGTCGCACAAGCGTGCCAAGCGCCGCGCGGCGGCTTGCCGAGGCTCACGCTCTGGCTCGAGCGACACCACGCGCTCCAAGACCGAGACCAGCTGTTTGCGATCGGAGGCCTCGGCATACAAATCAGAGAGCTGACGGGCGGCCTCGAGCACCGCGGCGTCATCGCTGCCGGCCTCGATCACCTGCTGAAACGCCGCCTGGGCGTGCTTCAGATCGCCGATCTTCAGGTACACGTGTCCCACGTCGACGCCGACGCGCGCTCGAACGCTCAACACACGGCTGGTCTGCAGCGCGCGCGCCAGCAAACGCGCGGCCTGCTCGGGCTGGTTCAAGCTGAGGCTCAGCTCGACGAAGCGATGGCGCAAGGCGTCGTCACCCGGATCACCGGCCACGACCGGCGCGAGCAGCTCGAGCGCACCGGCGGGATCGTGCAACGCATCTTGGCGCAGGATCCCGAGACGGCGTTGCACGTCGACGCGGCGCGGGCCGCGCACTTGCTTGAGCTCCAAGCCGAGCATCACGATCGCCCGATCGACGCGGCCCGTCTTCTCGTACGCGTCGGAGAGGGCGGCGGCAGCGCGCAGCGACACCGTGCGATTTTCCAGCAGCGCCTCGGCTGATTTCAGCGCCATGACGTGGCTGGGGTCGTGAGCCAGCAGGCCCTCGACATGACCGAGCGCACGCGTCGGGTCTTTCAGCTCCGAGAGACAAAGGTCGACCAGCCACTCACGCAGCAGCGTCGACTCTTCGAGGCTCGGCGCGGGATCGCGCCGCAAGGCCTGCTCGAGCAGGTCGACCACGTCCTTGTGCCGACCGCGCGCGATCAGGCGTTGCACGACGACGGAGCGCACGTCCTCGCGACTGGAATCGACACGCAGGATGCGCTGACCGATTTCGATCGTGAGCTCGTCGTTGCCCGTGGCTGCTTTGACCAGCTCCGAGGCTTCGTGCAAGAAGGCCGAACGGCGCGCTGGGTCCGCCTCACGCGCGCTGGCCTCGACGTACAATTCGGCTAATTTCGTGGCCTCGCCGGTGTTGCGGAACAGCCGTTCGAGCAGTCCAAATGCCTCCGAATTGCCCGGCAATGCCTGCAGCGCGCGCGCGGCGTGAGCGATCGCGCCGTCACTGTCACCGAGGGCCTCGGAGAAGAACTCCGCTGCGCGCAGGTACACGAAGGCTTGCTGCTCGGGCTGCAACAACTTGACGCGTTTCTCGGACACCGTTTGCTCGTAAGCAAAGGCCAGCTCGGCGACCTTGTCGTGGCGCGCTGCGGCAGCGTGCAGGCGCTGCCAGGCGTCGATGGGTTGTTCGCCTTTCGCGACCGCGGTTACCAGCATCTCCAGCACTTCTGCTGGGTTGTCGAGCCTTTGCTCGAGTGCCTCGGCGACCTCCCACAGCTTCAACGCAAGCACGCTGACGGGTCGACGACGGCCTTCCTGAGTCGGAGGGATCGTTGACATAATTGGCAACCGCAAAGGCTATCAGACCTGCCTTCCGGTTGCGCGCCTCGTCGGCGCGGGCGACGACAATGATCGCTCCCGTACGTAGCTACGCAGCTACATCCGTGTTGCAGCACCTACATCGGCGCAGCCATCCACACACACTTCAAGAGTTCGCTGATGCTGACAGGAACTCGATCGCATGACGGCTGACTACTTCGGGCAGGTCGTGGTGCAGCCAGTGCCCCGCGTTTGCGAAGCGCGCCACCTTCGCCTGCGGGACGTGCTGTTCCAGACCAGTCAAGAGCAGCGGGGCCGAGAGCGCCTGGTCCTGATCTCCCCATAGAACGAGGGTCGGCTGAGTGACCAAGCAAGCCGACCGAGCGGGCGCCCGGAAGGCTGCGCGGTAGTAACTGAGCGCCGCTCGAGCCACGCCCGGCGCTCGCATCGCCGCGGTGTAGCGCTCCAGATCCGTGTCAGAAAACGCGCCGGCCCGGACCTCCATCCCGCGCAGACAGAGCGAGATCGTGACCCGGCGTTGCACGAGCCACTCGGGCAGCACCGGCAGTTGGAACAGGAAAATGTACCAAGAGCGGCGCAGCTGTTCGAAGCGTCGCAGCGCACGCTTCAATAACACGGGGTGGCCCGCGTTGATGATGACCAGGCGCTCGACCAGCTCGGGATGCTCGGCCGCCAATAGGTACGCGAGCGTGCCCCCCCAGTCGTGACCGATCACGTGCGCGCGCTGCAAACCGAGCGCACGGATCAAGCCCGCGAGATCGGCGGCTAGCTCGAGCGCGCGGTAGTCGAGCACGTTCGGCAGTTGTCCGGACTCACCGTAGCCGGGCAAATCGGGCGCGATGGCGCGAAAGCCACTGGCGGCCAGCACGCGCATCTGTGGTTCCCAATCTGCCCAGTAGGCTGGAAAGCCGTGCAGCAGCAAGACCGGCGGCCCGCTGCCGAGCTCTGCCACGTGCAGCTCGAGCCGCCCCGTGCGGACGCGACGGTGCTCGACGTTCACGGTTTACCTCCGTTCTTTCGGTTCGACCAGCGCTCGGCGAACGCCAACGCGCGATGAGTGAGATCAGGCGCGGCGCGCTTCATCAAGTACAGGCCCCAGGCCTCGGGCGTCACCGGTAGCAGCGCCGGATTCTTACGCGCCGCAGCGAGCACGGCGCGCGCCACGCGCTCGGGGGCATAGTTGCGCTGCTCGTAGAAGGCTGAAATCTTGCTGCGTTCGCTCTCGGGGTAGCGATCACCACGCATCCGCATGCGCGCCACGATTGGCGTGTTGATGAACCCAGGACAGACCACAGACACGCCCACGCCGCGGGGCGCGAGCTCGGCGCGGAGCCCCTCGGAGAGCCCGACCACGGCGTACTTCGTGGTCCCGTAGGCCGTCATGGCTTCCGAATTGTAGAAGCCGGCCGCCGACGCGATATTCACGATTTGCCCGCGGCCCTGCGCGACCATCTTGGGCGCGAAGAAGTGACAGCCGTGCACCACGCCCCATACGTTGACATCGAAAATCCAGTGCCAATCTTCCAGGCTCGTGGCGAGCGCGCCCCCTGCGAGCCCCACGCCCGCATTGTTCACCAGCACGTCGGGCACGCGCGCTTGGGACGCGGTCTCGCAAAACGCGGCCATCTGCTCGCGCGAGCCGACATCCACGGCGAGCGCGCGGGCGGCGCGCCCACCAGCGCGAGTTAGCTCCGCCGCGAGCCCGGGCAGATCCGCGCTGGGCAAGTCGCACACGCACAGCTCGGCGCCGGCGCGCGCAAACTCGAGCGCCGTCGCTCGACCGATGCCGCTGGCAGCGCCCGTGATCACGACGAGGCGCCCCGCAAAATCCTGGCTTGAACGAACCACCCGGCTCACGCTCCTGGCTCAGCGAGATAATTCAAGGCACGGATCCCGGGCAAGAAGAAGTACGCGCCCCCGCGCAGCCGGAGCTGGCGAGATTCGTCGGCTGCCCACCCAGGCTCGTGACACCGGCCCTGCTGCACGTACTCGAACTGGCGACGAATGTTGGCGTTCAACGCCATGAACCACAGACCGTCGGCGAGCGCGCGGCTACGCCGCCACAAGTGATGTGGGCGCGAGTCTTCCGAGCCGAGCGCCTGCGAGTCGTGAACGGCCGCCCGCTGCGTCTCTGTCCCCGGCTCGGCCGCCGCAACACGGCTCAGTTTGCGCAGCACCAGGTAACTGCCGTTCTGACCGAAATCCAGGGCTCGCTCGCGACGGACCCAGTCTGGCATCGGGCGTGTTCCGTACTTTACGGGCACGAACGGCCCCCGCTGCCGCTCACCCAAAACATCGCGCTCGCCGAGCACGAGCTCGCCGAGCGGCACGCGCTCCTTGCGCGGCGTCTTGCGCGCGACAGATGCAGAGGACGACGCTGGGCGCGGGGCCGCGAGCGGCTCGGCTTCGTAAGTGCGCAGCGATACTCCAAAGCGCTCGCACAGCCGTGCCTGGCTTTCGCCGAGCAGCGCGAGCCCTTCTCGCGTGCTCGCAAATGTCATGCACAGCCCGTCCAGCGCTTCGGTCTTGGGTCCGCCGAGCTCCCAGGCTTCGGGCGCTTCGTCGGCCGAGTCCCCGAGCGCGGCTGCGCGCTCCGGGTGCGCCATGCCCTGGCGAAATTCGCGTGAAAACTGTGCGAGCGCGTCGAGCGGCAGCCCGAGCGCCCGCAGCCCAGACGCAGTGAGCGCGAGCTGAAGCCGGTGCTCGGCGCGCGGTTCGGCACAGCTCGAGATTTCGCTCACCAAGCGAGCGAGCAGCTGACGCGGCTGCCCGGCGCCGAAGCCGAGCAAGTGATAGCTCGCGAACGGCAAGCTGCGATAGCCGTGCAGCACGATGCCCTGAATGTCGTCTAGATCCACGATCAACTCGCGCGCCGAGCGCGCGTTTGCGCATTGAACCACGCCGCCACCGGCACGCGGCCCTCGAGCACGAATTCCTCGAGCCTCCGCGCGCGGCGTGCTCGGCGGGCCCACCAAAGCCGCACGAACCCGCGACAATTGCGCCAAATCCGGGCGCAGGGAGCGAGCGCCACCTGGCTCAGGCGCTCACTCCAGCGCCCAGCATGCTGATTCGGATAGGCGACGAACACGAGCCGTGACTCGTCGAGCAAGAAGCGGCTGGCGTGCTCTACGAGCGCGGGCTGACGCTCGAGCTCGCGCAGGGCACGCTTCACGCGCGCCCGCGACCCTGGCACGAGCCACGCCACGTGCACGAGGGGCACACCGGGGATGGGCTCTTGCATTCCCACGGCGGAGCGCCGAGCCTCGAGCTCTGCCTCATTCGGCTCGACGGCTGGAGCAGCACTGGGCATGGCCAGCGCATCGAGCACTCGCCACAGGGCGCGCCCCAGCTCGAGCTCGCCCTTCGGCAGAGGCTGTGCCCCGAACGCCGAGCTGCGCCGAGCGCGCTGGCTCAGGTAATCCGCGAACAGCCGCGCATCCACGGGCTTCGGGTAATCCGCGCAGTACCCGAGGACCGCGGAAAGCTCGTGCCCGAAGCCCTGGAAGCACACGAACATCAGATCCGCAAAGTCCACCTCGAAGCGACACTCGAACAGCAGCGCGGGGCGCGCGGTCTCGGGACCGGAAGCGGCGGGCAGGACCGCAAGGCAGGCGCTGAGCAACCCCGGCACCTTTGCCCAACCGAGCTCGAGCGCGGCGCGCCGCCGCTCGAGCTCCGCGCGACAGCCAGCGGCATCGAGCAAGGGCAGGATCACGGTCAAGGAATTGGGCACACTCAAAGCGAGGTGCCGATCTTCCTGAACCCGGGCGCGCTCATCGTCAAGCACGCGCTCACATCGACCACGCCCCGCTTGCCGAAATCCTCCCGGCATTTGTGGACCAGCTCTCGGCCTGAGTCCCCGCCGAGCAGCTCCGCGTAACGCTGCCGTGCGCAGAGCGCCAAATAGCCCATATCCACGGCTTCCAGCCCGGGCGCGGCTCGCTCGAACGCGGCCAGCGCGCGATCGCGGTCCCCGCGCACGGCCGCCAAGCAGCCCGCGACGAACTGACCCATCGGCGGGGCGTACTCCGGACTGTCGCGCAGCACGCGCTTCACCGAGCGCTCCGCTTCGCGCACCACGCTGCTCGCTGTTTCGCCCTCGTCCAGCGCGCTGATCAGACTCAGGGCACGCTCGAATTCGGAGAACACGCGCATCAGGTGGACGCGCAGAAACTGGGAAGACGACAGGCCCGGCCACTCACCCTGCACGAACGCGCGCGCCTTCCTGCCCTCACCTCGGTACCGGTGTACGGATTGCGTCGAAATCAAGCGCCCCCAATGACCCGCGGTGAAGCGCCCGGGCTCGCAGGAACGGAAGGTCGAGTCATCCGTCGCGACGCGCCAGCCTGTGTCGACGTCACCCGCCGCCAAGGCGGTGATGCAGGCAGGATAAATCATGTGCATCAACGCATAGCGGTCCGAACGCTCGATGGCTTCACCGAGCAAGGCCGGCATGCGCGCCGCTGCCTCCCGCAACTCCCCGCACAAAATAAGCGAATTGCAAGACCAAGCCTGGGTGTTGGTGAGTTCCCAGGTCACGGCCCGGCAGCGCTCGCGCAAGATCACCTCCGCCTCGTCCAGCATGCGCTGGGCGGAGCGCCATTCGCCGGAGAACACCCGCACCAAGCCGCCCGCGATCTTGGCCAAGGCGGTGCCGTGCGGATCTTGACTGCGCAACGAGAGCCCCTCGGCCGTACGCACCAGGCGCTCGATGCGGTCACGCGAGCCAGCTCCGACGGCTGCAGCGTTGCCAGCTTCGAACGCGAGCGCGCGACAGATGCGGATTGGCTCTCCGACGTCCAGCGCGAGCTGCAGCTGTTGGGCGCCGAAATCGGCGCCGCGCAGCACGTCGACCATGGCAAGCCCCGCGGTGGCCGAGAACGCGACATCCACACGCGTCAGGTCGCGCGCCGCGCACTGCTCGGCGGCCGTCGATTTGAACGACACCCCGCGTAAGCGCAGCCGCGCCCGGTGATACAGGAGCGAGGTCACGGCGGCTCCCTGCGACTGCGGGTACTTCAAACCGACGCTGTGCAGCACCGTACGCAGCACGGCAAGACCGTCGAGATCACGCCCGCTCTTCAGGTAGTGCTCCGCCGCTCGCCGACGAAGCTCGATCGCCTCGGAGCTGGGCGCTGCCTCGGCCGCCTCTTGATAGGCATCGGCGGCTTCGGAGCTGCGTCCGGCGTTGACCAACGCGTCACCCACGCGGCCCAGCAAGTCGTGACGCGGGCGCTCCACACCGATCTCGATCGCCATGCGGTACAGGCGCGCCGCGCGCATGAAGGCAAGACCGCTCTCGGCGGCGAGCGCAGCGGTGAGCACGTGCAGGCGCGCGTGCTCGCTATCGCCGGCGCCCAAGTAATGCTCCACGAGCGCTTCCGGGTCGGCCGTGCCGCTGGCTTCGAGAGCGCGGGCCAGCGCGCCGTGCCACGCGCGGCGGCGTTCGGCGGGCAGGGTCGCGACCACGCTGTCACGGACCCGCGCGTGATAAGCCTCGACGAACTCCTGGCCATCCGCGCGAAACGTGCGCACCAAGCGCGCTGCCCGCAGCCGAGCGCGGAGCGCGTCGCTACGCTCGAAGCCGCTCGCGCGCTCGGCCAGCGCGTACGGCACGGGGCCATTGGCAACCGACAGCACCTCCAAGAGCGAGCTCGCCTCGCTGGGCAATTCAGCCACGCGATTGCGAATCACTTGCTCGAGCGAAACACCGCGCGGGCTCGCGTCCAGCTCGCCCTCGCTGCGCGCGGCGCGTTCCAGCTGCCACTGGGCGAGCTCGGACACGAAAATCGGCACCCCCTGCGACTCGAGCGCGATCGCGCGTGCCAGCTCCGAAGGCTCGCCCTGCCCGCCATCGAGCGAAAGTTGCGCGAGCTCGACGGCTTCGTCCGCAGACAGCTGATCGACCGACAGCTCCTGCACGCTCACGCGCGGCCCCAAGCGCTGCAGCATGGAGGACAGCTCGTGCAGCACGGGGCTGGTCAGCCGCACTTCTTCACGAAAGCCGCACAAAAGTAAGATCGGAGGCGCATTCGGGGGCTGGAGTAGCCCCTCCAGCAGCACCAAGCTATCGATGTCGCTCCACTGCAAATCGTCGATGTGCACCACCAAGGGCCGGAGGGCCGCGAGCGCGCCGAGCAACTCCTTCAACGCCGCAAAGGCGCGCTTCCGCAGCTCGATCGGCTCCACGACCTCGTGCTCCGGCGTGGCCAAGGTGCTGAAGCAGGGCACGGCGCGCAGCACCGGAAAGACGCGCGTCAGGTAATGCAACCCGGGCGGCAATGCGTCGACGATTTCACGCGGCGCTTGCGCGGTCAAATAACGGCTCAGCTCGTCGACCACGCTGTCCATGCCCTTGAAGGGCAATGCTTCGCGCTCGAAGCAGCGGCCAGACAGCACGAGCGCGCCGTGCTCCTTACTCAACCGGCTCAGAAACCGCTGCGACAGCACGGTCTTGCCCATGCCCGAGCGGCCCGCCATCAGCACGACCACGGGTTGACCGCGCTTGCTCGTCTGAAACGCGGATTCCAGCACGGCGATCTGCTGCTTGCGGCCCACGAAGGGGCGTAGCGAGCCGGTGGTGAGCGCCGCCTGCGGCGCCGAACGCCCGCTCTCCTCCGCGCGCGTCAAGCGACGTAGCACGTCTTCGCCTCGCGGGCGCTTGCGCGGGTCGGGGCTCAGCAAGTCCATGCACAGCGCGTCGAGATCCTCGGGCACGCCTTCGACGAGCTCGCTCGGGCGTGAGGCGCGCGAGCCCTGCTTACTGAACAAGATGTCCTGCGGGCTGCCGTCGAACGGCAGGTGATCGGTCAGGGCCTCGTAGATCATCACGCCCACCGAGTACCAATCGGCAGACATGCCGGCGGGCACTCCGCGCGCTTGCTCGGGGGCCATGTACGCGGGGGTACCCAGGATCTGATCTTCGAGCCGCGGGTTGTCGCGCACGCTCGCCAAATCCCCCACCACGCCGAAGTCGAGCAGCACCACGCGGCCTTCGGGCGTGACCATCACGTTCGACGGCTTGATGTCGCGGTGCAGCTTGCCGGCTGCATGGATCGCCAAAACCCCCTGCGCCAACTGACGCAGCGCTGGCCGCAAACGCTCGATGTCGCACAAGCGCGAGGTCACGCTGTCGCGGGTGTCGAGCACGCCGGACGTCGATGAGGTTGCCTCGGGTAACGTCACGGCTTCGACCGTGGGCGCGGAGTCCAACGTCCCCGAGCGATCGCGCCAGGGAGTGAGCAGCGCGTCCATATCGACCGAGAGCAGCTCGCCATGGTGCACCCAGCGCAGGAAATCCACCCCTTCGAGCAGCTCCATGGTGAAGAACCAGTGCTCGCCCTCCGACACCATCTCGTACAGCTGCACCACGTTCGGGTGCGAAATGTCCGACAGCGAACGGAACTCGTTCTTGAAGCGCAAGAGGGCAGACGGCTCCACGTGAGCCATCGTCTTGAGCGCGACAGGCACGCTCGATTCGCGATCACGGGCGCGATACACGACGCCCATGCCCCCCTCACCGAGCCGGCCTTCGAGCACGAAGCGCTCGGTGCCTCCGAACTCCAGCGTTGCGCGGTTGACCGGCAATGAAAGGGCCTCTTCCCTGGGATCTGCTCTGAGAATCTGCTCGCAGAGAGCAGCGACCGTAGCTCGGGGAAATACCAAGTCGCAAGGCTATTGGCACGTGTCACGTACGAGGTACGATTCGGAAATCACCAAGCGTGGGGCCTATGTCAGACACCGAACCACTGACCGCACTCGAGCGACACGTCAGCTACTTCGATACGGATGCCGACGGCAAAATAACCATGGCCCAGACGTTTCGCGGTTTACGTAAAATCGGCGTGGATCCGATCACTTCGGCAGGGCTCACGCTGCTGATCAACGTGTTCCTCGGTTACCTCACGAACGGCAGGCCCTCCCTCAAAGTGAGTGTCCGAGACATTGCGCGCGGCAAGCACCCCTTCGACACCGGCAGCTTCGACGAGCAGGGTGAAATGGAGCGCAGCAAATTCGAGTGCTTATTTACGGCACCGACCGCGCAGCCGCCCTTCGACCGGCTGACCCAGACCGAGATCCGAACCATGATCGTCAAGCGCGGCGATCCGAAGAAGCCCTTCGGAGAGCTGGGCTCGGTGCTCTCCAATTGGTTCTCGGGCCGAGAGATCCAGCTCCTCTTGTGCGTTGCCAGTGACTGCAAGAAGGCGACGCCGAGCGGCGAAGAGCAGCCCGCGATCAGCCTGCGAACGTTGCGCCGTTTCTACACCGGACATTTGCTGTTTTTGCTGGCCCGTGCGAAGCGCATCCGTGATTCGCGCGCTGAAGCGCTCGCTCAGCGCTGAGCGCTTCAGCGCGGGCGAGCGCGTTGCTTGTCCGGGCGGCGCTTGGTGGTGCGTCCCGAATCACGCGCGCCGCGCCCCGGCGCAACCGGCGTGGACACGCCGAAGTCCGGCGGCACCAAGTGCTGCGGTCCGCGGCCGATCAAGTCCGAGCGGCCTGCCTTGCGCAAGGCTTCGCGCGCGAGCGGGTGGTGCTGCGGATCCCACCAAAAGATCAGCGCCTTCATCATGCGCTTCTCGCGCAGATCGCGCGCGGTATACACGGGCTCGCTGGTCAGCGGATCGATGCCGGTGTGATACATGGCCGTGGCGATCGCCATCGGAGTCGGAATGAAGTCCTGAATCTGCCGCGGGCGCAGGTTCTGGTTCTTCAAATACAACGCGAGCTCGATCGTGTCTTCGAGCGTGGAGCCAGGGTGCCCGGTAATGAAATACGGCACCAAGTACTGCTCTTTGCCGGCCGCTTCGCTCGCTTGACAGAACGCCTGGGCGAAGCGCTCGTACACCTCGATGCCCGGCTTTTTCATCTTTTTGAGCACCTCGGGGTTCGAGTGCTCGGGCGCGACCGACACTTGGCCGCCCGTGTGATGCTTGGCAAGCTCCGAGATGAACTCCGGGCTACGCTCGGCCAAATCGTAACGAACACCCGACGCGATGAACACGCGCTTGACGCCCTTCTCGGCGCGCACTTTGCGGAGCAGCTCGATGAGCGGATCGTGATCCGTCTTCAAGTTCTCGCAAATCCCCGGGTGCACGCAGGACAAGCGACGGCACGCGCTCTCGGTGCGCTCGTCCTTACACGCCATCTTGTACATGTTGGCGGTGGGTCCGCCGACGTCCGAGATCGTGCCGCTGAAGCCGGCCATGCGCGACAGCTGCCGCACCTCACGCAGCACGCTCTCCTGGGACCGGCTCTGGATGATGCGACCCTCGTGCTCGGTGATGCTGCAGAAGGTGCAGCCTCCGAAGCAGCCGCGCATCGTCACGATCGACTCCTTCACCGTGTCGAACGCGGGGATGCGCTTGCCTGCGTAGTCCGGGTGCGGGCGGCGCGCGAACGGCAGATCATACAAGCCGTCCATCTCGCCCTCGGCGAGCGGCAGCGCGGGCGGGTTGAAGTACACCGCTTGTTTGCCGTGCACCTGCAGGATCGGCCGGCCATTGTGAGCGTTGGTTTCGAACTGGAAAAGCCGCGACATCGTGGCGAACGCCTTCTTGTCGACGCTCACCTCCTCGTACGAGGGCAAGACCACGGCCTTGCCGTCACGCACGAACTTCGTCGCGTCGTCGGCGATGGGCTGCCAATCCTCGGGGCGGTTCTTCACGTGTGCGGTACCGCGCACGTCCGTCAGCGCGCTCACGGGCTCACCGTCCGCGAGCCGCCGCGCGATCTCCCATGCCGCGCGCTCACCCATGCCGAACACGAGCAGGTCGGCTTTGGCGTCCAAAATGATCGAACGCCGCACCGACTCCGACCAATAATCGAAGTGCGCGATGCGCCGCAGCGAGGCCTCGATGCCGCCGAGCACGATCGGCAAACCCGGGAACGCCTGCCGGCACAGGTTCGAGTACACGATGCTGGCGCGGTTCGGACGCGCCTCGGTCTGGCCATTCGGCGAGTACTGGTCCTCACCGCGCATTTTCTTTTGCGCGGTAAGCTTGTTCAGCATCGAATCGAGATTGCCCGCGGTCACGCCCACGAACAGCTTGGGCCGGCCCATGCGCGCGATGTCGTCCGGGCTCTGCCAGCTCGGCTGCGCGATCAGCCCGACTTTGTAACCGCGGCCCTCCAAAAAGCGCGCGATCAACACCGGGCCGAACGCCGGATGATCCACGTACGCATCGCCGGTGATGATCAGGATATCGAGCTGCTCGATCCCGCGCTCGGCCATGTCGGCGCGCGTGGTCGGCAAGAACGCAGCATTGGGCCCGCGCTTCCGCTCACGCGACGGCACCCGCAGCTCGACCAGGGACATGGCCCGCGGTTTAGCACGTTGCGTGCCTTCCGCCCCCGCGGCCGCTGTTTTTGATGGTCACGGATCGCCCCCAAGCCGTCCCAGCCTTCGGCGTCGAGGCCCGCGCCCGTTCTGCACCTCTTGGCAGACGGGTCGTGCACGCGAAAACGTAGCGTGAATTCACGCTACCTTTTTCGTTTCGAAGGGCACCTCGGCGCCCTACCGGCAGGCGAACCGCGACGCCGAAGGCTGGGCCGCGGCCGGCCGTGGCGCGTGACCATCAACCCAGGCAAACGAGCTGGGCCTGCGCTCAGTCCGCGGTGCCGAACACTTCGCGCAGGCGCGCCATGTCCGGATCGAGCACGTAGCCGCCGAGGCCGATGCGGAGCGAGATCGTGATCTCGTCCCCCCAGGGCCACCACAGGCCGTAGCCCAAGAGCCGACCCGAGGTGTCACCAGTGAATACCCGTTGGTCGGTGCGGACGCCACCCGTCGCTTCCGCCACTTCCTTCAACGCAGGCGGACCATTGACGATCGTCTTCGAACCCCATTCGTTGGGCAAGAAGCGCAGCACCACGGCTCGCGCTTCCGCTTCTAGCTCCACGTTGAACGAGGAGGCCACGCATGAGAACCGGCTATCCCAGCTCCATCCGCCTTTGATCCAGGCTTTCTTCAGTTGCTCGAACACCGCGAACAACGCGGCAGACGAGCCAGCACGAGCGTCCATGGTCGAAAACATAGCCGAGAACGACCTCGATCGTCAGGTTTTGGATCACCGTCTCAGCGCGAGCCCTCCGTTTCGGCTCGCCCAAAGCGGGCTCACACCCCGCCCTACCCCTTCGGCACCCCAGATTCCTCGCCATTTCCCGAGCAGGCCGGGCCGGCGCGGGGGCGCCCACTTACAGTACGAAAACCGACGCCGCTACCAGCCGAGGTCGGCCTTCAAGGTCGTGACCAACTGATCGGCCATCTTTTGATGGGTCTTCAGGCTGGGGTGGTAGTCGCAGCCGAGCCCGTCGTTCGTCCCGTCCTGAGTCGCGAACGGCAGCACGACCAGGTTCGAATCGCCGGCCGTCTTGCGCGCGGCGATCACCCCCTCGAGGTACACCTTGGCCTTGTCGTAGTCCGTGCCGCCGAGCATCGGCCCCACGGCGAGGTAGAAGCGCGCCTTCGGGTAGTGCGCACGGAGGCCGGTCACGAAGGTCGTGTACGTGCTCTGAAACGCCATGGCTGGATCGCCCTTGGCAAAATCATTGGTGCCCAGGTTGATCACGACGGCATCCGGCACGTAGCTCGAAAAATCCCAGGTGCTGGTCGCGCTCTCCGGCAGCGCGCGCGGATAGCGTTCGGGCATCGTGCCCGTCGTGCTGCCATCGTTGTTGCGCAACATGCCGATCCCGGACCACGCCTCGGTATAAAGCTCGGCGCCCAGCGTGCGTGCCGCAAGAGCCCCGTACGTGAGGTAGTGGTTTTCGGTTTGTCCCTCGAATTGGCAGGGAAGCGTGCCTTCGTTGCCGTAGCCGGCGGAGATCGAATCGCCGATCACCTCGAGGCGCTTCGTCGGCGCGGGCTGGCCCGCGAGGTACGCGCTGGCATCGACATCGAAGCCGCCGAACTTCGTCTCGCCGAAGAACGCCTCCGTCCGGCGATACAGAAGCACGTCGTGGGCGGCGTCGCTCAGGTTGCTCCCGAGCACGTACTTCTTCGTTCCCGATTGCAGGGGGAGCACGGTGAGCTGGCCGTCGATCACGACCTCGAAAAAGTTGTTCCCGCCGTCGGTCAGCGTGACGCCGATCGCCGTGCCTTTGAAGCGAAGGGCAATCGCAGTGCCCGACCAGGCGAACACCGGCGTCGTTGCGTCCGTGCGATCGAAGCGGCCGACGAAGCGCGGGCCTACGGGGCCAGTGCCGGCCCCGGCTTGACCCGCTTGCGCGTTGCTCGCGCCGGCCTGCCCCGCCGCACCGCTCGACCCGACCAGCCCGCCCGCGCCCGTGAGCTCGCCGGCTTGTCCTGCGTTCCCGGAACGACCGGAGCTGCCGCCCGCTGCCACGCCGCCACTCTGCCCTGCAGCGGCCTGACTTTCACCTGCCGCGCCCTGCCCGCCCGAGCCCGCACCGCCGGTGGGTGCGTTGACGTGCGAAGAGCACGCGCTGACCGTGAGGAGTGCGAGGGCCGCGCAACCGGAGAAAACACTCGCGAAACGTGGGCGCATGGCCCGAGCTTCGCATCCGGCGCCCTGCTCGTCATCCGCGAGTCTTTCTCGCGTTGCGCGCACGGCAGGCCAATCGGCCGACAGAATCGTAAAGTCCTGTGCGATTTTGTCTTGTTGAGCGCTCACGAGCTTGTGCTATGTACCCGCCCGCCGTCACGGGGCGGTAGTTAAGTTGGTTATAACGCCGGCCTGTCACGCCGGAGGCCGCGGGTTCGAGTCCCGTCCGCCCCGCTAATTACTCGGATGATCCCCACCACGGTGGCCTGACATCCGAGTCATAGACCGAGAGCACACTCTCTCTGCTCTTCGCATCCGCCGGACAGGGCGGACGCAAGACGCGTCGTACACGAGTGAAGGGTCGCGTAAACCGAGGCATTGCTCCGGAAATGCGTCAGAAAAAAGCGCGTGCCTCGGCGAGCCGCTCGTCGAAGTTACAGAGTGCTCCCAAAAATTACCTGACCGCTAATCCGCAAATTGATCACTTTTTTTCGCGTAATTTCCGCGATCGGAAGTTGCTGACAAGGTCCATTCCGGTGCTATTGAGAATGTCAGCAGAACCAAATTGACCATTGACCCCAAGCCTTGGAGCTGGGCCATCGGTTCTACCCCCCCCAACCTCGTCAGTCACGCGACGGCTGTTTTCAGCTAAAGAAAAGGATCCCGTCTTGAGAACTTTGCAACGCTTCGCGACAGTTTGCTTCCTGGGTGCCGCGTTCGCGGCTCTCGTCTCGGCCTGTGGCAGCAGTGATGCGACGCCGCCGGGGCCCACTGCCGGCGCAGGTCCGACCGCGGGCGCAGGTCCGACCGCGGGCGCTGCACCCACGGCAGGTGCTGCTCCCACGGCGGGCGCTGGTGGCGGCAGCGCTGGTGGCGGCGTAACACTCACGGGTGACCCCGTGAACGGCGCCGTGCTGTACAAATCCCAGAAGCTGGGTTGTAACAGCTGCCACGGTGAGAACGCGGAAGGTTCATTGGGGCCGAACATCACCGGCAACACGAGCGCTGGCATCGGCTCTTGGACGCAGGCGCAGTTTCATGACGCCGTACGCTCGGCCAAGAACCGCAAGAGCAACAAGCTCTGCCAGTTCATGATCGCCTTCGACGCCACCACGGTGACCGATCAAGGTATCGCGGATTTGTACGCTTTTACCCACTCCAAGGACAGCGCCACGGCAGTTCCGGGCCAATATTGCGCCCCGGGCGCATGCCTCGGTATGAACTGCACCGGCTCGGAGATGTGACGGGTCGCGACGAAGCATCCGTCGCCCCAATGGATTGGCCGGGCAGCATCCGCTGCTCGGCCTTTCATTTTTTGTTGTTACGTGACCCGTGGCCCACTGCGATACCGAAAAAAATACAACTGCGCCGGCGAGCGGTCGGTCGGTATCCGTCCGGTCAGCCGCGTTACAGACGTGATCGAAGGAAGCGCGCTACCAGCTGGGCGTGGAAACGCGAGGGACGCATACCAGCCGGGTGGAGTGGCAGAGACGAATCGAGCGTTGGCGCGATAGCGGGCTGAGTGCAGAGCAGTTTGCGGCCGTGCTCGGCATCAACGCCGGCACGCTGAAGTACTGGAAGTACCGCATCGGTAAGGAATTGAAGGGCGGTGTGGCGGCGGAGCGAAGTCCTCGGCCGAGCATCGCGCCGCGAGCAGCCTCGCTGGTGGAGGTTCAGGCGACGATGATCACGTCATCGCCGTTCGTGCTGGAGTTTTCTCAAGACCGCCGGCTGCAGATCCCGTCGCAGTTCGACGCATCGGCTCTCGACCGATTGCTTTTGCTATTGGAGCGCCGGTGGTTCCTGGCGGCGTGCGGATTTTCGTTTGCACCGCGCCAGTAGATCTGCGGCATGGCTTTGACCGACTCGCGCAAACGGCGCGCGAGCGCGTCGGCACCGATCCGATGAGCGGAGGCGCGCTATTCGTGTTCGCCAACAGACGGGCGACACGGCTGAAAGTGCTGTGGTTCGAGAAGAATGGCTTTTGCCTGCCGTACAAGCGATTGCATCCGGCGATGTTCGAGCTGCCCGCTGCCGGCGCCGGCTCCGCGTCGGTGCACATCCACGCACAGGCGTTCGCGAAGCTCTTTGCCGGCGCACCGAAAGAAGAAGCGCGGCCCAGAAGAAAGTAGCGCGCGCACGCGCTGCTTGACAGCGATCGCGGGATTTTGCATTCGTTGTCGCGTGACTGAGGCGACGTTCGAAGAGGGTTTGGAAGCGTTCGAAGCGCGTCTCACTGCGCGCCTCAACGAGGCCGAAGAGCGCAGCGCCAAGCTCGAGCGTGAGCGCGACGAGTAAAAGAAGATCGCCCTGCTTTTGCAAGAGCAGTCGAGCGGCTGAAACTCGGCCTGCTCGGGCAGAAGGCGGAGCGCCTGCCGAAAAACGACGCTCAGCTCTCGCTCGCCATTCTCAATCTCGCGCTCGGAAATGACGCGCTGGCAACGCCGCCGGCAGAGCCCGAGCAAGAGCAGACGATTCCGGCTCATACCGCAAAAAGCCCGCCAGAAATCCGTTTCCCGACTCGCTGCCGCGCGTTGCGATCGAAATCCTGCCGCCTGAGGTGCTGACCGAAGGCCTCGATGCGTTCGAGTTCGTCGGCGCTGATACGCGCGAGGTGCTCGAGCAGCGCCCCGCTTCGTGCGTGGTCGTCGCCATCACGTACAAGACGTTCGGCGCAAGGATCGCGAGCGCGGGGCGGCCACAGGCGTGCTCGCCACGCCAGCCGTCGAGTTGCCCATTGAGCGCGGCCTCGCCGGCCCCTCGATGCTCGCCGACACCATCGTACGCCGCTGGCAAGATCACCATCCGCTCACTCGCATCGATGACATCTATCGGCGTGAGCAGCTCGACCTCGCAAGTCGACCCTCTGTACCTGGCATGAGCAACTTGCCGAGCTCGCTAGACCCATCGTGGACGCAATGTTCGAGGACGCCTACAGAGAGCCGTACCTCTGCGTCGATGCCACTGGCGTGCTCGTGCTGGCCAAAGACAAGTGCCGAAACGGCCTCTTCTGGGTGTTAGTGGCCCCGGAAAAGCACGTGCTTTACGGCTATCCGCGCAGGCACGACGGCCTCGCCCTCGACCAGCTGCTGAAGGACTACAAGGGTTATCTCGTAGCCGATGCGCACTCCGCCTATGAGCACCTTTATACCGAAGGTGACGTCATCGAAGTCGGCTGTTGGGCACACCGCCGCTACTTCTATGAAGCGCTCGATTCAGATCCCGATCGAGCCAGGGCGGCACTCTCGCATATCGCTGCCCTGTTTCGAATGGTGCGGTCCATCCCGGACTCGCCCCGAAAAAGAAAAGGAGCAACGACCGGACCTCAGATCAAACCGCTCACGCTGTCTGACGAAGAAAAAGCAGACCTCGTAACATTCCTAAATGCGCTCAGCGACGAGCAGTTCACGAGCGATCCCCGCTACGTCGCTGAGTGACTATTGAGCTACACCCGGTGGACGCCGATCAGGGCTGCCAAACCCAGGTATCCCCTGCGTTCGTCACGGCTGCAATAATGGCCGAGCTGGCGGCGATCTTCCGCACACTGCCACCGCCAGAGAACGGCGCCCATGCTGAGCCGTTGTAGATCAACAGCTGCCCATCACCGGTGCCAGCGCCGACCGCCAACCATGCCCCGCCCAGGTGAGCGAGCGCATGCGAGTGGCGTTGAAAGGCCACGTCCGGACGAGTTGCAGCAACATAACCGAGCGTCGTGGTCGACCAGGTATTGCCCGCCGTGTCCATGACCAAGGCCCCGGACAGGAAGTTTCCTCCAATCGCGACCGTCCGGCCTGAAAACCCCTGCGGCAGTCCGGCTTCACCCCAAGTCTCGGTCGTGCCGTTGCTCGAGAAGATCGCTCCGTCCGTGCAGGGCCCGACATAAAACCGGTCCGCAGCGACGGCTATCTCCGTGGGTGCCGGACAAAAAGGGTCGCCTTGGCCGGGCATATTTCCGACGGTAGCCCCGACGAGCGCGAACGTACTGCCACCTACCCACCGGTAGGGGTGATGGTCGGCGCTGTCGATCAGATACAGCCGGTTCGATGAATCGGCCGCGATCTCGAGCGGGATGTGCGCGAAGCCGGAAAGGAGATTGCCCCAAACCCAGTTGGGAGCAGCAGCGGCGTACAGCGCCCCCCCACTCCCACCATTCGCTGCCGCAAATACGAGGCCTGGCCCCGCGGCGATTGAATAGAAGCTCGTGACGCCCGGCGGCTTGGGAATCGGAGTCCAACCCGCGAACGCGGAACCGTGATTGGCGAAGACCGCCAAAGTCGCCGCAGACATGATCACAATCCGACGCAATTGTCTCATCTTTACCCCTGTTCGTTTGATCAAGCGCAGGATGCCCCCGCAAACATGAAAGCGCACCGATTCTCGCGTCCTTCACTCAAAACAGTCCTTGGCGTCTTTGCGCAGACAACGCCAACTCTCGCCCACTCAAGTGTTATCAAGGTCTTCGGTATATCTGTCACGACCGCGAGAGCGTAGTCCAGTGAAGACATAGTTGAACGGCCGAGCAGCTCCCACCCGCTCGGCCGTTCGCGTTTGTGCGGGTGTGTAACTAGTAGCTTGCTGCCACTCAGGGCAGCTGGATTCGGCCTGGCGCGGCGACCAAGCTTCGCTCTCGGCTCTGTAACTTGAGCTTCGCGAATACGGAAAGGCAAAGCCCTCCGATTCGTCGAAGAAGTTTCCGGCAGCTGGGTGTACACCACGCCATTGGCGTCCGTGATTTCGAGCTGCGCGCCTTCCGAGCCCGAGCATATGCAGTCGAGCGGTTCGTGAGCGCTGGGATAAACCGAGCCGGCGAAGGCGAAGATCGGCGCGTTGTTCTCGCCCGTCGCTGCGTTGGAGTCCGCGTGACAGGAGCTACAGGCCCGACCCGGACCCACGCGCCCCCGCAGGGCATCCAAAGTTTTATGGGAATGAAATTGATTCTCGATTTCATTCTTCCCGTGGTCGCCATTACCCCCGTGTGTAAACTGAAAATGATTTGCGCTTTCATTATCAACTCCACCCCGGGCGTGGCGCTTGGGGGTATACCGAGCCCGCCTCGCATCGCCCCTGCCATGATCTCCGAGCACGCCCCGCCCGATCTCCCCGAGCCCGGAGTCGCGCCCAGTCATCCGCAAGCGAGCGCTGCGCGCACGCGCCTCCTCGGTGCGCTGCTCGTCTTCGTGTCGGGCGTCGCCTTCTCGACCAAGGCCGTGCTCGTGAAGCTCGCCTACCGACAAGGCATCGATTCGGTGAGCTTGCTCGCCTTGCGCTTCGGCTTCTCTGCGCCGTTCTTCGCCATGGCCGTCTTCGCCGGCCGCCTGCGCGGCAAACGCCCCGTGCCGCTCACCGGTCGTGATCGACTGAGCATCGTCGGACTGGGAGTGCTGGGTTACTACTTGGCGAGCTTGTGTGACTTCGTCGGGCTGCGCTACATCTCGGCCGGCCTCGAACGCCTGATCTTGTTCATCTACCCGACGCTCGTCGTGGTGATCGAAACCTGGCTCTTCAAAACGCGCCTCGGCCGCCGCCAAGTGCTGGCCCTCGTCATCACCTACGCCGGCATCGCGCTCGCCTTCCGCGGCGAGCTCGGCAACTACGGCTCCGACGTCCCGCGCGGCGCGGCTTGGGTGTTCGGCTGCGCACTCACCTACGCCCTGTACCTGCTCGGCGCCGGACGCATGGTGCCCAAGCTCGGCTCACAGCGCTTCACGGCCCTCGCCCTGCTTGCGGCCACCGGCGCCGTCCTGGTGCACGCGCTGCTCGCCAAGGCGCAAATCCTCGGCCTACCCGCCGCCGCCTACGGCATTGGGCTCGTCATGGCCCTGCTCGCGACCGTCCTGCCCGCCTTCCTGCTCGCCCGCGGCATCGCCCTCATCGGCTCCGGCCCCGCCGCCATCATCAGCACCGTGGGCCCCGTCTCCACCATCTTGCTCGCCTACTTCTTCCTGCAAGAGCCCCTGTCGCTGACCGAGCTCGCCGGCACCGCCCTCGTCATCTTCGGCGCCACGCTGGTCGCGTGGGGCAAGAGCGCCAAGCCCGCCGAGCGAGCCCCCCAGACCTAGGCCAAGCGCTGCAGCCCGAGCACGGAAGGCCGCCACGCCGCTTCCCGCTTGCCGACCCAAGCAAACGAAGCTACGACCCGCCTGACCTCCTGGGCGGGTAACTCAGTTGGTAGAGTGCTGGCTTTACACGCCGGATGTCATCGGTTCAAGCCCGGTCCCGCCTACCAGAAATCATGCTCGATTCGTGATCGTCGGTCGAGCAGCCGAAGTTTGCTGGTACTAATGCTGGTACCTATTCGGGGGTCAGGTACGCGGCCGGCGCGCCGCCCACCGGGGTGCTGGTACTCGTGCTGGTACTCACGACCTCGCGCGCTCCGGCCCTCGGGCTCGCTCCATGGGTTCACCCTTTGTGGTCGCTCGCGGCAATGCCGTAAGGTGGTCCCGGCTTGATTCGTGCTGAGTTGAGCGACGAAGCCCGCCGGAATATTTCGAGGTTACGTTTCGCCCGAGAGGGTTACGTTTGATCGCAGCTGCTCGCGAGCGCGGGTGTATTTCTGCTGAGTCGGGTGCTGGTACCGGCACTGAGACGGCAACCGTGACGCGTCGCCGCGGTACCGGCGCGACGCGCCATCCCGGTACCGCCATGGTGCGGAAGTGAGCACATTCGAGAGCTCTACGGAGTCGTCGTGGTGAACACGGAATTGCTTGATTTCAGCCACGAATCACTCCAACGGCGGCGAAGCCGTTTTTGGCTGCGCACCCGCCGTTCGTTGTCGTTCATGGCTGTTTTTGGCTCTCGGCGTGCTCCGTATGGCGGGCCGGTCACGGGCGTGGTGCGCGCACTGTACATCACTACTGATGATCTGCTGGGTCTCGCGGGCCTGCTCTCCGACCGCCCCTCACCACGCCGACTCCTCGCAGGACAGCTTCGCGGCGACCATCATGCGCTCCGCGATGCCCAGCAGCACGCTGTCGACGAGGGAGTCGCTGGCGCCGGCTTGCTTCGCCTGGAGCAGGACCTGCAGCTCCTCAGAGCACTGGCGGAGCGTCCCGCATGCAAGGTCCAAGTCCGCGCCGTACGTGGTGAAGGCGTCGGTGAGCTCGCGGACGGTCAATCTCACAGGCGCTTCATCGCTTCCGACTTGGGCACCGTCTCCGTGGACTGGCGCGCCGTGGTGGCGCGGCTCTGCGGCTCGATCAATGGGGCGACCGGGCGCCGCGCGGCGTGACTCAGCCATGGTGCGCCTCGTTTGCATCGCGCGCACGATACTCCGCGTAGGCCTGCGCGAGGCAGCTCCCACCAGACCGCAGCATCACCGCCAGCAAGTCGACGCCACCGTCGGCGAGCTCGAGGCGCATCCGGATGCCCTCGAGGCGCGATACCACGAAGCCCATGGCCGGGTCTTCGTGGCCTTCCAGCTCGTGCTCGATGCCCTCGATTTCTATCGCTGCCTGGCTGACGCTGCGCTTCAGGATCTCGCGCTCATCGGTGCAGCCTGTTGCCCCCAACGCGCGGCGGACGAGGTCTGCGAGGAACCTCATGTCATGGCTCAACGGATCTGTATCCGCGCTCACAGCACCACCTGGCCTTCCAGCTCACCAACCAACACCCGAACCTGGGCGTGGGCAGCGCGCCGCAGCGAGTTGGGTTCATACCGCGCGGCGTCGTTCGCCAGGCGGTCGAGGTCACTCGCCGCACTGCGCATGAGCTCGGCAATCGCCAGCAGCTCGAGCACTACCGCCGGGGGCGGGAACCGGCTGACTGCCCGCATGCGGGCCAGCTGCGCGGCGCTCACAGCGCACCTCCCGCCGACGCGCGGTAATCCGCGATGTCCTGAAAGGGCCCGAACTGCCTGCGGTGATCGGCCAGCCAGATCGCAAGCTGGATGCGGCGCCGCATGCGCGCGAAGACCATCGGCTCGATCATTTTCTCGCCGAGCGACGAGGCGTCGGTCACTACATCGAGTTCGCTGTCGACGCACAGCAGCGCTTGCTCCAAAATCTCTGCCGGCGTGTCGTTGTTGCTCACGCCCGTAGCGTCGAACTCGGCAAGAGCTGACGCCGCAATGATGCGCAGCGATGCAAGCTCAGCCTGCCCCGCCACTGTGCTGTCGGCCCCGGGCTCGATACCTGCCCGTGCTGCTGCCCGCCGGATCCCCTCGGATACCGGCTTCTCTGCGCGCGCTTTCGACGCACGCGCCCCTCGTGTTACCCTTGATTTGGCCATGTGATTAACCCTCGTATGGTCCTGGGGTCCGGCTGCTCTAACAGCGCGGGCCCCGCTTGCTTGTTACTTCCTAGGTTTGGGCGGCCGCTTGATTCCGAGTTCCGTTTCGAGCTCGGCCACGCCTCGATCGATTGCCATCCGGATTGCGTTTGAACGCGTGATGTCGGCGCCGCCCGATCTCTCGCGGCTCTTTTCCGCGATGCGATCGAGCCGTTCTGCAATTTCTTCATCGAGCCGAACGGAAGCCGTCACCCTAACCATATGCGACGTATACACCGCACACGTCGCACGCGCCAGCTTTTTTTCCTCGCGCGTGGCTTATAGTATCGAACGATGGCCATCAAGCACCGGGGAGAGCGTGTGTGGGTTGTTCTCGGGGAATACGCCGGCAGCCAAAGGCCACGCTTCTTCATGCAGAGCTCGGCGGGGATTTTTTCTTTCGGCACGCCCGGGTCGCAGGGCAAATGGGCACCCACCAAAACGTCTGCTCGAGAATACGTGAAGAGCAACACGGCGTTTCTCCGGACACCGCACACTTGCACGCGGAGCCGTTTATCCCCGGGCAAGTACATCCGAGAATTTGGCGCGTCGTCACCGGTGACCACGCGCCACCACAGCCCGCGGTTGCGGTGTGCGCGTCGTTGCAGTCGCTAAGCAGTTTGACCGTGTCGTTCCGCAGCGTGTGCCGACACGTCGAAGTTGATCAGCGCAACAACAAGACCTTCAGTCAGGAGCTGCGACAGCTGCTGATGCTGGCCTGCACCGAAGTCGAAGCTGGATGCAAGGCAGTGCTCCGGGCGAATGGCTTTAGTAAAAAGGGACATTGGAACATGTGGGACTATCGAAAGCTTGCTCGGCCCATGAGGCTTTCTGAGTACACCGTGCAATTCGCCATGTACCCGTCGTATCCCCCGATTCGACCGTTTGGTGCATGGCGCTCCGGAGCGCGCAACCTCCCTTGGTACACCGCCTACAACGCTGTAAAGCACGACCGGGAGGAAGCCTTGAGCAAGGCGACGTT
The DNA here is from genome assembly GCA_040348785.1 of Myxococcales bacterium. Taxonomy (GTDB): domain Bacteria; phylum Myxococcota_A; class Polyangia; order Polyangiales; family Polyangiaceae; genus PMG-095. The sequence continues at coordinate 104,921 of JBEQTH010000110.1, forward strand.
CGGAAATGTTGTGTCAGCGCTGGCTGGGGCCTTGGTCATAACGGTCGCGCAATTCGGACCCGATGCCGTCGGCTTCTCAAGCCGCTTTGGATCGTTGCCACTGTACTCCGACGATCCGGAGTTCCGCCTGTTCGAGTTCGGATCCCTTCCAACTTGGAAAGCACGAGAGCTCTACGTCCCGCCACATAACGGGCAGGAATGGAAACCCCTAGCGCACGTCTTTTAACTGGCCGGGGCTAATTGGTTGGGACGACTAGAACCCGCCGCTCGGACTCATGTTCAGCTCGAAGCCGGATTCGGGTTGCTGATCGATCTCGCCCTTGCCGCCCTTCACAGTGACGGTGATCGAGCCTTTGCCCTTCTTGAGCGCCTCGGTGAGCGCGGGGCCGAGTGTGTCGCCTAGGTCCTTGGCTACGTCCCTCGATGTGGCCTGAGGCGCCGGACGCCCCGCCGTGGCGACAGGGATGGCAGCACCACCCTGCTGCTGTAGCAAGAGGGCATTGAGCGCCGCCATCGGGTCCGCTCCGGGCGCTACCGCGAGCGCCGGCGGTAGCCCGGCGGTGACGGCTGGCGGGAGCGCTGGCATTCCTGGGACTGCCGGTGCGGCGCCGGCCCCCTTCGCTGTCAGAAGCGACTGGAAGAGCGCTATCGGGTCCGATCCTGCGGCGGCAGGAACGCTGCCTTTGGCCGCCGGATTGCCCGCCTTCGCCTGCGCGTTCTGGTAGGCGTCGATGCCGGCGAATAACCCATCGCCCTTCAGTAGTGAGCCGGCGCCGGCTTTCAATCCATCCCAGCCCCCCGACACTTCGAGCAGTTCAGTGAACTTCTTGAGCGCGACGTAGACAGCACCGATCGCGACCGCGACCGCGGCGAGAGTCAGAAGCAGAGGAAGCAGCCCAGCATCCATCACACCGGCTGCCACGGCGCCCGCCCTCAGTGCGGCCGCGTACACGGTGGTCGCGCCACTCGCTACGGCGGTCACGCCAGCAACGATCCCGGTCCACATCGCCTGGCCCTTTAGAGCGACAGCGAGCACGCCGGCGACCAAGGCTGTCGCCTCGATGATCTCCTGGTGCTTCTTGATCTCTGGCCAAATCGCCACGAGCAAGGCGGTGAGCGTCACCAACGCAATCGCGAGCAGCACCCAAGGGTTTGTCGCCGCGACGAGGTTGAACAGCGCGATGGCGCCGGTCGCCCCCTTCACGGCAAGCATGAACGTGCCGATCACCAGCGCTGCGCGCCCGGCGCGATCTGCCCATTTCACGATCACCGGCAGATTGTCGGCGACCTCCTTCAGGAAGTCCTGAACGTTGGTAGCAATTAGCTCGTGGTTCTTGTCGACCCACTTGCCGAGCACTTCGACGATCCCGCTGATGCGCTCGACCAAGGGTCCCGTGACTGGAGCGAGCGCATCCCCCGTCGCTGTCTTCACGTTCTCCCAGCGTTGCATCATGATCTTGTACGGCCCCGAGCCTGCTTTTTCGATAGTGTCCTGCGCTCGAGCGGCAACGTCGGCATTCGCGCTCACCTTCTTGAGCTGTTCGTTGAACTCCGCGGCATTGTCGGCCATTAAGGCGATAGCGCGGACGCCTTCCTCGCCGAACGCTTTCTGCATCGATAGCTTTGCCGTGTCGGTCATCTTCGACATCGGGCCGAGCTTGTTGTGGATATTCATCAGCGTTGCACCAAAGTCGACGCCGCCGTCGGCGGTTTTGGCGATCGCAAAGCCGAGCGAATGCGACGCCTTGATCATCTTCGACATCGACGCGGCCCACGCCGTGCCTGCCTGACTGTCGGTCAAGCCTTTGTTGTTTAGCAGGCCGAGAGCCGTCGAAACTTGCTCGAGACTGACGCCAAACTGAAGCGCGGTGGGGGTTGCGTACTTGAGTCCCTGATTCAGCGCATCGAAGTTTGCAAACTGGAACACGGCCTGAGTCTGCGCGACGACGTCGGCTAGATGCGCGAATTCCTTTTGCGGATCCTTAAGCTTGTCGCCCATGTTGTTGTAGAGCGTCGCCAAGAGCTGCCCGGCTTGCACGTTGTCGCCCATCGCCGCGGTCGCGAGCGTCATAGCCGAACGCGTCGCCGCCAAGGCCTGAGCCTCGTTCAGCCCTGCGGAAAGCATCTGGTAGCTGGTATCGACAAACTCTTTCGCGCTTGCCGTGTGCGTGTTCGACCAGTCGAGCGCTGCAGCCTTCACGCGGCCGGTAGCGTCCTCGACCGTGCCCGCCATTGGCTCGATGATGCTCGCGACTTTGCCCAAACTGTCGCCAAGCTCGTTCGACGCCGAGACGACGCTGTAAATCGCGCCCGCCGCGAGGCCACCAACGACAGCGCCGGCGACGGCCGCGTGCTTCGCGAGGCTGACGAAGCCGTTCGCGATCTTGCCGTTGATTTCGTCCATCCGCTTCATCGATGCGCTTAGGCCACTCGTCGAGCGTGAAACTCGGCGCTCGATGCCATCCATCACTTTCGAAACGCCGTCAGAGCCGGTGAAACGCGCCTCGATTGAAAATCGCCCCGACATTTTATTTCGCCTTTTCTGCAGCGACGGCAGCGCGAATCCGTTCGACGAACACCGCGAACGTCACGGTGTAGCCCTTCTCGCCCTCTTCGACCCAGACCTGCATTTCGGTCGAGTCACCTTTCAGCCAAACGACGCGCGCGTCGAACTGCTCGCGCTTCCCGACAAGCACCGGCACCTTGCCTTGGTCGTTGTTGTCGAGTGCCGCTCCGAACTCACGGAGATCAACGCGTGCAGCACGCGCGCTGCCGACCCACTGCTCCAGCGCTGCACACGCGGCGGCGATGCCGTCGAACGTTCCGATGGATTGGGTTGCGCTGGACTGCGACAGCGCCGGCGGCGCCCCCGCCTTGCGCTCGCGCTTCGTTTGCATGGGCTTTCGCTTCATTTTCTTGGCCTCGTCATTTCGTGAAGGGTGTTTCGGATGCCGTTGTAAAAGAACCGAATTTCGCCGAGCGTCAGAGATCGGGGATCCGGCAGCGACGGATAGTCGCGGCAGATCTGAAGCGGCATCTCACTGTAGACCGGGAAGAGCGTGTGAGTGCTCTTCCCGGTCTCCAGGTCTCGGGGAAGCTCGTCGTCCTCGCCTTTGCGTACGAGCTTCGTGCTGACTGTCAGCTCAAAAAAAGGGTGGCGAGCGCCATGCACACGCGCAGGTCCCGCTGGCTCATTTTTACGAACCGGCTCGGGTGCTGCTTCGTCATGTTGCCCATGCTGGCGAACATCTTCGACACGTCCTCGCCTTTTTTTCGCGCTTCCATCGCGAGCAGGCTGATGCCCTTCGGTTCGTAGAAGGTGATCGGGGATTTGTCGTCGAGCTGCGGCGTGAAGACAGGTTGCCCGCTGTCGTCGACTACCAGGTGACCTTGCTCGATAGAGCGCACGACGGTGCGCTTGGTCGCGGCAAAGGCCTTCCGATCGTCTTCGTCCATTGCCTTGGCGTCGAGATCGAAGTCCATCGCGGCGGCGAAGCGATCGAACTCGGCCTCAGCGACTTCCGTGGCAATCTTTAGTTCCGGGGCTTGATTTGGCATGATTTTCACTCTCTTTTTCTGGTTTGAACGTCGGTAGTGGGTCGGAGTACTTGAGGCCCATCAGCGTCTCGGGGCGTTTGGCGTCGACGAGGTGCACGGCACGGGCTTCCGCCTCGTCTTGCGCTTTCGCTGGCGGCGGACGCGCGGGGTCACGACGGTAGTCGGCGTCTCGGCAGTCGAGATCGAACGGCGGCATCAGGCGTATCCGCGTCCCGGGTATGCGGCCTGAAGTTGCGTCACGTAGCTGGCTCGAGCCGTGGCGAGTGCTGACGCGATGATGACGGGGGCGGCGGACATGTGTCACTCCTGAGTATTGGAAGAAGATCGGACGAGTGCCGCCACCGCGAGCAACGCGATGACGGCCGGTCCGGCGCTCGCCAGCACGACGCAATCGGGTGAGCACTACGACCCGTGCGCCGCTGCCTCTCGCGACTTCGAAGGCATGCCCGCTGAATGAAGGGGGGACGGGCGCTGGTAAAGTCTGGCTAAGCCGCTTCGAAGATCGCGGCGATGCGGCGCAAGCGAGTTCGCTCTTCCGCCTGCTCGAGCTTGTTCAACACGAACCTGCGGAACGCGACGGGCCTGCGGAATTCTGTGGCGAGCAAGCGAAGTGGAACATCCAGAAGTCGATCGAAGCCGGCTCGATCCTCGACGGTCACCTCAACCTGAACCCCAACAAGTTCACCGAGCTCGCGCAGAGAAATTCGTCCGGTGTCCAAGCTCGACATTTGCGGGTCTTACTCCGGGTGCTTCATGGCTGTTTTTCCCTGTGCATCCACAGTGCGGATGTTGTCGGGGAGAGCGCGCTGGGACGGGCGCCGGTAAGGACTAAATCAAGCTCGAACCTTGCCAGTCAGCCGCGCCAACCAAACGAAGAGCGCAGGATGGTCCCCTTCGATGTGCAGCGCTTCGCTCGTCGAGCTGTGGCCCGCCGCGGCCGCGAGGAAGTCATGGCCATCGATGAGCGGCTCGATGGCGCGGCCGTTGTCCCCGACCACAAACGGGCGCGCGGCCATGAATGTGAGGGCGGAATGGCTGCGCGCGTCAATGCGACCGTTTTCGAGCTGCGCCGGAGCGAGCTCGCTGCGCAACGCACTCAACACTTCGCCAACGGCGACCTCGGCGCGCGCGGCGAATTCTTCAACCGTCATTCCGTCGGCGTCGGTCGCCGACACTTCGCGCGCGGGCGGACCGTGTTCCTGTGTGCGCCTCAGGTACTCCAAGTGGCCGAATCTTCCGAGCAGGACGTTCGGATCTAGCCCGCGCCGGCATGCCCAGGCGATAACGTCTGGGTGTGTGGCGTCGCATCGCTTTCCGGCCAGGAGTGCGCCTTGTAGGGGTCCCTGGAAGAGGCGCGAGACCGTCGAGCGGTTCACGCCCGCGCGGTCCGCAAAGTCAGTTTGGGAGACCGGTGAGGGCCTGCGCGTCGGCGCGCGAGCGGCATGTCTAGACATTTGTCCTCTGTAAAGGAGGGCTCCGTCGGAGCGCCGTCGGTGCCCGCGCAACAGATCGGTAACCTGTTGCGCAACACCAAAAAAAACTCAGAGTGTTGTCTCAGGGTGCGGTCCTGAATCTAAACGGCACCTTACGGTGGTACCCCCGCACAGTACCTGCTGTTTTTGCGGGGTTTTTGCTATACATTTCAGAGCCTAAATTGGCTCGATCGGCAGCTAGTAACCCGCGATGCCGAGCTTGCGCAGTTGCTCGAGCAGGGCAGCTTCGAGCATGTGCTGGAGCTTGGGGCGCACCGCAGCCAGCGAGCGCTCCAATGTAGGTTCCGCGGGCACGCGGACTGACGAGCGCGAGACGTTCCAGAGCAGCCGCGTGGTTGGCGCCTTGGCCCTGCCGCCCAGCACGAACAGGGCCTTGCCTCCGCTTGGGCGCTCCAAGAGCACCATCTTCTTGCCCTGCTTACGGGCTACAGCGATGGCGATGGCGTTGCGCTGCTTACGGTCACCCGTGAGCGAGGGGTGGGCCACGTTGACCGCCCCGAGCTTGAAGCGCGACCGGACCAGCCTGGTGCGCTTGCCGCCTGGTGCCTGCCCTGCCGCAACCGGCGCGGGGATGGGCTTGCGCCCCGAGTGGCCCGTCACCGTGCCACCCGTCTCCTGCTTGGCCATGTAGTCGGCGACACTGCCCACCCTGGCCTCGAGCTTGGTGGTCGACGCTTGCTCCACCCGGATCGAGTTAGCGGTGAACGCGTTGCGGTTCGTGAACACCGACTTGATCTCGCGCTGCCAGATGTTGCGTGTCTCGAAAGCTGCCTGATTCAGGGCGGTCTTCATCGCATTCGGGACAGCCTGCTCGCGCATCTTTTGGAGGTCGCGGATCATCTCTTTGACCCCGGTGATCTTGACTGTGAACATTGCGCTCGCTCAGGCCTTCGGCGGCTCAGGGAACCTATCCACGATGGCTCCGCGATGAACCAAGTCGTCGAGTGCGGCCTGCTTGCCCTCGAAGTGGTCGGCCTTTACCTCGCCACCTTCCGTGACCAGACCTCGCGCAGTTGTGACGCTGCCGCCGCGAGCGACGACGTAGCGCGCGGTTTTTGGCGTGGTCCTTGCCGTGACCTCCTCGTCGTTCAGCTCGATCACGGCGTCGCGGCTGACGAGTCGCTGGATGCAGCTTGCAACCATGTTGCCACCGACAAAGTCGGTGAGCTGCACCTCGTCACCACCGCGTAGCGTGATCGGTTTTCCAGCTCGAACGACATCGAGCGCGATACATGGGGCGACCGCGATTCGAAATGGCTGCGTGAGACGCGCGGTGGCCAAGGCGTGCGTTCTGCGCTCTGCAGACTCTACTGAGCCGAGCACAGGTCGGTGGATGAAGTCGTCAATCTTCAGTTCTTCGCGCTGGCTAATCATGGGTCCAACACCGAGAGTTGTTGAGTCGTGACGGGCACGATGTCGAACGCGCGGAGCTGATCGCGCACTGCGCCATCGATGTTGGCGGCGTTGCCGTCCGCGTTGATTACGAGTCGCTCGAGGCGAACGCCGCCGCTCACCAGTGCATCGGCCTGCACATCGCCTGCGCCCGTCGCCGTCACCGGATAGAGCAAGACGGCCTTCGGAATGCCGTTACCGTTGGTAACGCCGCCCTTTACGAACGGCACGAGTTTCAGCGTCGAGGAGTCACGCGCTAGAATCGTGCCCTGCAGCAGCGTTCCAGCGCCGCCAAAAGTGACGGGCTCTTGCTGCGTCTGCTGCTTGTAGCCCGGCGCGATAACGCTGCCGTTGTCGATGGTCGTCCTTGTTACAACTGCCATCAGGCTGCGCCTCCGGTGAGCCCCATCGCGCGGACGACCAAATCACCGTTGTCGCTTGCGGTCTTGGCTGCCGGACGAGCGATTGTCTGTACCGGAGCGATCTTCTTCGGCGCGGTGAGGCCCATCGCCGCTGCGACCTTGTCGCTGTTGTCCTGTGCGAGGTCAGCTGGTGTGGCGGCCCCCTCGAGGGCGGCCCCCGCTTCGTCGGAGTCGAGCTGACGCGCGCGAGTCTCCAGCCGACCCGTTGCCATCGAAAGGTATTCGTCTTGCAGCTCAGAGGTGAGACCGGACTTTTCCTTGATTGCTTTGATCGCGATCGGCATCGCGTCGAATTTCTGCCCGCACATCAGGTGCGCACTCACGCGGTCGTGTTCCTTCGCCTCACCTTCGGCGACGGCGGCAGCGTAGGTCTCGGGGTGCTTGATTTTCAGAGTCTTCAGGTCCATTTGGGTTCACTTTCTCGAAGCGGTAGGCGCTTCGTTCAAAACTAGTTGGTGGCCAGTGACGCGGGGAGCGTCATGCGGGTGGCGATGTCGAGCAGCTTGGCGGGCGCACCGCGATGGCAGAGCTCGATTGCCGCGGCGGTCAACGGTCCGCCCTGGTGGTCGCAGAGCTCGATGGCTCGAGCAGTGAGCGGCCCGGCAGCGGCCGCACTTGCCTCGCGCCTGTCGGAGCGTAGCCGCCCGGCTTTGCCCTGGATGCGGTCGATCATTCCGCGTTGCAGCGCAGCACCAGCGAGAAGCGTGGCGCCGCGGCCGTACTCGGCGTTGACGCGCGCCACGCTCGTACTGCGCCCGCCAGCGATGGCATCCGCGAACAGCTCGTGAATTGCGTCGAGGTGCTCCCTGATCACCGCCTGGCCCTCGTCGGTCGTCACGTCGGGGCGCTTGTGCGGCGCCTCCGTGCTCGTGATGTCGATAGTCTCGTCGTCGATAGCCACCGAGGCGGCGACGCCGACGCTGCCGAACTCTGCGGCCGCGTTGGTCGCCGTGATATTGCCGGCGGCGGCGGCAATTGCGTACGCTGCCGAGCACGCGCAGGCCGCGACCACGGCGATCGGTTTTTCGAAAGCCTCCAGCGCGGCGAGCGTGTCGAACAAGCCGTCCACCGTGCCGCCCGGGCTGTTCACCACCATGACCACACGCTGCACATTCGAGTCGCTCGCGGCAGCCGCCAACGAGCTCTCGATGTCAGCGTAGGTCGTCTGTTCGTACCCGAGGAGCCAAAGCAGAAAGGACGGCCGCGGCGAAAGCACGCCGAGCACGTTGATCTGGGCAGTGTCGCCGGCGACGGCGTAGTTGTCCGGCGCTTCGCTGCTGGTTTGCGGACGGCCGCGCGAAGCGACAAACTGCGCCTGCTGCTCGGCGGTACCGCGCAACCCGCGGGCCATCGCTCCGCGGAGCTCGGCGAAAACTTCCGATTTGAGAAGCCACATGGCTTGTTTGCCTTTCGTGATCGCCCGTTCGGGCAGTGAGTGACGCTCCCGAGGTTCGAACTCGAGTCGCGACGGTGCGGGGAAAGTCACTAACCCGCACGCGTCGCTGTCCAAGTGCCGTCACCGCAACGGCAGCGCCAGAGAGTTGCTGCTAGACCGCTGCGCGCGCGCGGTCGGGTGGCTCGTCGTCGACGTCAAGCCAAGTCGCATCGCCTTGCCGCACGGCGCCGCCGCGCTGCACCGTCGGCGCCGTGCCCTTACGGGGTTGGGCACCACGCCACTTGTTCGCGTCCTGCCGAATCTCCCAAGGCTGGATCCGCGTGCGGTACGGGTCCGGAGCTAGCGCGCGGGTGATCACCTCCTTGCCGCCAGCGATGCCGATGCCCTTTAGCGCGGCCAGCTCGCCGAGCGCCTTCATGGCGCGTGACCATTCGGACTTCGTGAACACCGGCTCGACCCCCCTCAGGCGTTTGAACTCGAGCAGGTAGTGCACCTTCAGCTGGTGAGCTCCGGTCGACGAGGGAAGAGCAGATAGAGAGCCGACAAAGAGCAGATCGTCGGCACGCTGTTCCTTTTGGCCTGCGTGATTTGCCTTTTGGCCTGCGTGGCGTTCCTTTTGGCTCCCATCATCCGGAGTCAGCGAAAAGGCACCCCGTTCCTTTTGGAGGGGGGTCGAAACGGCATCCGGTGCCTTTTGGGGTTCGGGTGAATCGGCACGCTGTTCCTTTTGGCGCAGGCCCAGTACGTACTCATCCGAGGTTCGGCCGCCATCTTCCCGACCGCGATGCCGACGACTGACCGTGATCGGCGAGTCGGCGTTGGCCTCCAATGCGCGCAGCAGGGCTCCCACGTGCCGCACCGAGCGAGCCATCGCTTCGGCGATGGTGGCCTGGCTCGCAAAGCCGCGGCCGCTCTCGTTGTCGGCGAGCAGAATCATCACCATGATCATGTGACGGGTGTCCGCGTCGAGCTTGCTCGAGCACGCTGCACGTTGGATCTCGATCAGCATGTCGGCTCACCCGCCACGATTCGCCACCACGAGGCGCGGCTTTCCGGCATCCTGGAAGAGGTCGACGCTGAGTCCGCGTGGTTCAATCAGCCGACGGCGGGCGCCGCTGCCGTAGCGCTGCTCCAGCGCCGCCGGTGACAGTCCCGACGTGCTGAGCGTCGAGAGGCCCGCCGCGTAGCGTACGTTCAGCAGCTCGAGCAGCCAGCGATCGTCCGCGATTTCCTGCCCTATTTCGTCGAGAAATAGCAGCGTGGCCGTCTCGGCGCGGGCGTACTCGGGCGCCTCGCCGTCGCCAAGCTTGTGCTGCTTGCGGGCGCTGATCAGGTCAGACGCGGTGGTCCAATGTGCGCGGGCGATGCAATCGATCTTCGAAGTGTCGCGACCACCGCTGTCGCGGAACGCGTTGACCGCGTCGTCCTGGAGCTGAAGGCATGTCGCCGCCATCGCTGTCGTCTTGCCCAGGCCGCTCTCCGAGCTGATTTGGATAGACCCGAGCTCCGGGCGGTAGCGCGCCGGCAGCGCGCGCAACCTGGGGTGACGCACGCGATCGGCGAACTCGGGCGAGTCGTGCCGCACAGCGAAACGGGGCAACCGACCAGCAAGGCGCGACAGACGTGCTCGTGCATGCGCCTCGAGGTCGCGCCGGCCCTGGGCAACGCGCTCTTGGCGGGCGCCCCAGCAGACCCCGTGGAACGGGATTCGCGCGCCGTCGCCGCGCTGCTTGACCAGCGGCGAGTCCGTGATCGGCTGTTTGCAGTCGAAACAGCGGGGAATCGCAGGATCAAGGGCGATTTGATGATCGAGGGGCTCGGGGTCTTCGAGCGCCCGGCGCGCGACATTCAGGCACGCGAGCGTTTCGCGTACTTTCATCGGCGACGAGCTCACGATTTCGTCTCGCTTTCCAGCTCAGCGGTGGACAAGCGCGACCGGCGTGCGAGCTCGATCTCGGCCTGCGTCGTCTGCGCCGGCGCCGGACACACGCAAGCGTACGACTCCAGCCCGCAGAGCACGCAGACGTCGGGCTCCACGCGCTCAGGAGGCATGTACGGCGACGAGCTCGTCACGGCGCACTCTCCAGAACGGGCCGCGCCAGCTCACGACTCGAGCGCTTCACGCGATCGACGAAGCGGAGCGCGAGCGCCTCGTCGCACTCACGCATGCAGCGGTCGCGCTCGAGCATGAGCTGCAACGCAATTGCGTTGACGAGTGGTGATGGTTCGATTAGTTTTTGCATCGTCGTTTTTGTGGTTCTGCGAAAGCCGTGCACCTTTGGCTGGGTAGGCACGGCTTTCGTGTTTCTAGAGCCTGGGCTTCTGGGCACTCGCCGGGGTCGGGGCGAGCCGCTCGAAAGCGGATGATTCGATCGCGATGCTCGCTCGGTCGAAGGCGACGCGAGCCGAGGCAGTCACGTGCTCAAGCACCTGCGCCTGCTTCGACGATCGCCGCTCGAGCAGCACAATCCCGCGGGCGCGCCGGGTCTTTCGTTCCTTGGCGGCCTTATTTGCCCTAGCGGACATCAAGCCGCGCAGCCCGAGCTCGCGAGGGCCGCGTAAACGGCGTCGAGCGCTGCGCGCTTGTCGACGCGCACGGTGTCCGGCGCGACCTCGTAGCGAGAGGCCGTATTGATGGCGCATCCAGCCCGGGCGCTGACCTGGACGAGAGAAACGCCGGCGCGCGTGCGCGCAGCTTTCCGAGGATACTTTTCGGCAAGGTCCGTCATCGAATACACCTCTCCCCGAACTATCCAGAGGCCCGCAGGCACCGTGGTGGTTCAGGTCAGTTGATATGAATCAGTAGCTCAGTGAGCCGTCACGTAAAGAACAATGAAGGGAGTCACGTTTTCCAATTCGCGACTCTACAGCCTAAAGTGGCTCTACTTTTCTGATGCGAGCACTGACTTGGTCAGGGCTCAATCCATCGGAATCGTCGGGACGCCATCCAGTCGCCCGGGCAACGATGTAGCTCGCGCGCACGGTCGGGGTGGTGAACCGCTTCTTGTGCCCGGATGCTGATGGGAGGTTGCACCAAGCCACGGCTTCCTCATCGAGCGCGGCAAGATCGAGCTCGGCGGGGTTCGCTTTCAAGTTGATCATGACGCTCGAGAGGTCGAACACAGCTGCACCCCGAAACGACCGCACCGCGACGGCCAGCAGCGTGCGCGCCGCCAGCGAACTTTTCTCGCCGTTCAGCGTCTCGACGACCGCGTCGTGAGCAGTTTTCAGGTATCGGTTCTGATAACCGCGCACTAGGAGCTCGAGCTTCTTCAAAGCGTAGTTCTTGCCTGGATTTGCCCGCAATTCGCGCACACCAGCGTCGAAAGAGGCGACGCGACGGAAGGCCTCTTGCACCGCCCCGTCGGCAAAGCTGGCCACGTCTGCCTCACCGGCACCCATTGATCGCCAGCCGTCACACATCGGGTGTGCGCGGTTCTCCCAGAGCCTGACTTCTTGGACGAGCACGCCGCGGGTCCGAATCACGTCGCCCCACAGAGCGAGCTCGAGCGGCTCGACAGGAAGCTCGATATCGGAGGCCAACACCATGCTGAGCAGCCGAGATTTCCGTGCTCCGTTTTCCGTGAGCTTCTTCACGCCGCGCTCTCGAGGCTGCGCAGGTACTCGGCGACCGCACTGCGCGGGATCAGCCGGCGCCCTTCCTGACGGACCGAGTGCAGACGACCAGAGGCCACGAGTCGATCGATACTCCGACGGCTGCAGCGCAGTGCGGTCGCCGTCTCTTTTATCGTAGCCACCGGAGGCAACGGAGCGATCGTCTCCTCTACCCAGGTCGGGGTTGTGCTCTTCATGACTGACAATCTGCGCCCCGCTACGACACAAAAAAAGTGCGGGTTCTAGATCCCACCTTTCTTTAAAAGGTGGGATCTGCGTGCCGCAGGTTTTTTGGACATCTCTCGTCGGAGGCTCGCCGCAGTGATCGGATCGCCGTAAGCGTTGAGCACGGCGGCCATCGCCTCCCACTTCGACGCATCCTTCTTGTTGCCGCGACCACGCACGTCCGCCATGGCCCCGAGCGCAGTCTTGATCCGCTCGAGGCGATCAGGCGTCGGCTCGGATGCAAGCGCGTGGTTGAGAGAGAGCCCTACCCACTTCGCATACTCTTCAATTTTGAGCGCGTGCCCCTGGTATCGCTCGAACAGTCCTACAACCAATCGACGCTTTCCCGCTTTCGAGAACCGCTGCCGAAGCGCATCTCCGGCAGCCGCGACGGCGGCGACGTGAACATCGCTTGGCACTCGATTCTTTGTGCGGCACTCCAGCATAAGGGCAGCGAGCGGCTCAAGTACCCCTAGGAACGCGTCCGCCATCCATTCGACAACGTCATGCGAGAGATCCGTCGTCGGGCCAATCGCTTGCCACAGACCTTCGATCTGTCGCATCGCCGGATGCTTCGAGTCGATTCGTGGACTTTCGATGCGTCGCAAGGCCGTAAGCAGTTCGGCAAATGCCGCATCGGGAAATTGTGCCTTATTAGGCATCAAGCCGACTTTCGAGCGGGAACCAAGAGCGAAGCTGCGACCGCGGTGAGCTGTTCCTCGATCTGCATCGCGGCCTCGAGCGTGCGCGCGTCGCGCGGGATGCCGCGTGCGACATCTACGTAGTGCTTTTCCGCGACCTGCACCGAGTGGCCGAGCTGCTTTGCGGATCGGTACGCGCTCGCCGCGCCGAAGATGCCGGGCGCGTTCGTCAGGTATGTGCCCGCTGTGCGGCGCAGCGCTTGCCAGCCGGCGCCGGCGGGCGCACCGAACTCTTTCTGCATTCTGCGCAGCGCGGTGTTCGCGGTGTCGCGTGTCAGCTTGAACACGCTCCCTTTCTTGTCTGATTTGAGGTGCAGCGCGGCGAGCAACTTGCGCAGCGCCGGGCTTACCTCGAGGCCGATGGTGCGAGATTTCTTCGTCTTGGTCGCGCTCGAGAGGTGGATCTCACCGACCACGCGCCCGTCGTTATCGAGTGCTTCGAGATCGATCTGACGCCATTCGAGATCGATGACCTCGCCGAAGCGCATTCCCGTGAGCAGCACGCACGCGACGAACGGAGCGATCGGTTCGTCGCGGCGAAGTGTCTCACCGACACGCTTGCCCGCGGAGTGCTCGGCGCGCGTGAGCTTGAACACGTCCGCGTCGTGGCGCAGCGCGGCTTCAAGTAATTTCTGAAGCTCGGTCGGCTTGCGGTAGTCGACGCGTTCGGTACCCACCGAGATGCGCTGCAGGCCGTCCTTGAGATCGTCGCTCGAGATGCGCGGGAGCAGCGCGAGCTTCCGGAGGTAGTTCAAGATCGTCATGACCGACCGCAGCTCGCGGTTGACTGTGTGCGGCGAGCGGGGCTTGTCAGTGGCCTTCATGGCTCCGCGCTTGCCTCCCCTCACCCGGGCTCGTTTTGGCTCGCGCACGAGCTCGGCACGGAAGGCGACCAGCTTCGGGCCGGTCAAGTCATCGGCCGAGCGCACCCGGGCGTGCGCGGCCCAAGCGTTCAGCTTGTTCGCTGCCGCCCGGTAAACCTCGAGCGTTTTCGCCCGGAGCTGAGGGTGGTCCTTGAAGTACTGATCGAGCGCATCGGACAGCGGCGTGCCTGTAGCGCGGTGCGCGCCGCCCTCGAGCTCCAGACGGCGCTTGTCGAGCGCGCGGCTCTTACGCACGGCCCAGTCCTCGCGGAGCTCGCTCGTCGTCAGGGCGGCGTCCAGGCTGGGCTTGGTGACCTCGCCCGTGTCGGGGTCGGTGTAGCGCGCCCGCCAGCCAATGCGGCGCTTGGGGTCGGGCGGGATGAGCACGACGCCCGGGTGCTTCGGGCGACGGCTGCGGCGTGCTTGCGTCACGAGCGCGCTCCGAACGCTTGACGCTCCGGCTTCGAGAGCCGGAAGTCGTTGCTGGTACTTTTGCTGGTACTCATTGCCGGCATAGCCTGGCGTAAGCTGACGCGTCGTGTCTAGACCGATTAGCGAATTTACCGGGGAAATTTAGCCAAACAATGTCAGTGCGCGTCAGCCCGCGACACGCTCGAATGGCTTTACACGCCGGATGTCATCGGTTCAAGCCCGGTCCCGCCTACCAAGCATGCTCGATTCGCGATCGGCGACAGGCTGCTCTCTTTGCGAAACGTCCTCGGTGCTCAGCGCGTGAAAGAGAGGTGTCGGGCTCCCAATGTTCGGCGCCCGATATCAACGCGCCGGCCGCTATGCCGTCGGCCCCTCCACTACCGATGGCTCCCGTCCTCAGCTGACGACAATGCCAACGCCCGCAATCGCGCCTAAAAGCACATGTTGCAATAGCCCGTGAGCTCACACTTTCCCGCGCTGCACCGTGCACGGACGCCTACCCCCATCGGTGGCGGGGGCTTCCGCTCGCAGGCCTGACACGCGGTGGAAGTGCCGCACACGAGCGACTCGAGCTTTGGCTCGGCGTCCTTGTTCAACGCAATGTTGGGCGTCGCTTCGCACGTGTCGCAGCAATTCGCGCTGTTGCGCATTTGGCAATCGCTGTCGACCGCGCAGTCGGTGAGCGCATCCGCACGTAGGTCGACGGCGACGCAGTGGCCCGCGCTGCAGGTCGCGATGTAATAGCTCTCGGGCGCGTTGAGGTTTGGTTCGATCGGAGGGCACGCGCCGCAATTCGTGCCTGGCGAGCATTGCTGGGCGTAGTAGGCGTCGACCGAGGCGTTGTTGATCGCGGCAAAGCTCGAGAGCGGGCCCGTTCCGCAACTACAACAGCCGCGGGCAACCAAGCGACAATCTGCGTTCGACGTACAGTCGTCGATCCCCACCCCGCTGCCAGCTCCGGAAGCCCCCGCATTGGCTTCGCCGGCCTGCGCTGTGCCCGCTCCGCCCCTACTCGCCGGCGAGCCAGCCTCTGCGGAACCACCACCATTTGCAGCAACCTGCGACGTCTCGACCGACTTGCCCCCACAGGCCGTCAGCAGAGCAAGCAGCCCAAGGGGGACCCGAACGCTGAGCAGGTTCATCATCGTCTCGGTGTGAACTAGCAAAAGCGGTGCCCGAACACAGCCTCGATATTCTCAGTCTTTTCGGCGGAGGTGTGCCACCCGATGTGCCATCTGGAGGCCGCACGTGATGCGGCGACTAGATTTGGTCCTCCGCTCCGAGCAGTCCTCCGACGCCGTGCGTGTTCACCAACCTCAAGACGCAGCTGGTCGCGCAAGCGTGTGCCAAAGGCGGCCAGGACGAAGCCAGGGAAGTGATGAAGGCCTTCATGAAGGACAAGAAGATCAAGTCCTGCAACCAATGCCACTCCAAGCTCGCGCCGAAGTACGACCTGAAGGCCGACGGATTGGATCAGTTTTTCAAAGCCGGCGGCAAGTAGCGCGACGGCGTGCGGTGCTCAAAAGCGACCGACGAGACTCGCCGAGCTGGGCATGACGGCGAGGCCAACCTGGGATTTGGAGCTCGGCGTGCTGATCCAGATCACGGTCGCGACGCCGGCGCACACGATGGCGGCGCCGGCGAGGATGTCGGTCGTGAGCGCGAAGTTTTTGGCGCGTTTGTCGGAGTCGTCGAGTTGCTTCGAGGTGACGCCGAGCTCGTTCTGTTGGTCTTTGTTGTCGTGCTGCGCTTTGAGCGCCACGTAACCCGTGACGCCCGCGCCGCCGCCGAGAACGATGGCGCTGATCGCCGTGGTCCAGAACACCGGGCCCAGGTGCACGGGTTTGGGATCGGGACCCTTCGTGTGCACCACGACGACTTGCGCCGCTTCCACGGTCAGGTTCAAGGTTTGGGCTTCGCCGCCGGCGACGCGGATCAGGCGTTGAAGCACGCCGCGGTTTGGGGCTTCGACGGAGATCGTGCGCTGGCCTTCGCTCACGGCGACGGGGCCGGCGAGCGGCGTGACACCCACCTTTTTACCGTCGACCAACACGGTGGCGTCATTGGCGTTCACGTTGATGGTGACGTTGGCGATGCGTTTCTCGAGGTCCGCGAGATCTTTCGTCACGGCCGCGAGGCGTTCGCCTTCGACTTGAGCGCCGCCTTCCTTCACGTAGCGCTGCATGGCGTCGCGCGCTTCCACGTACTGGCGCAGCTGAAAGTAGGTCTGCCCGATGTTGTACAGGACCTTGTAGTTGGGCTTCACCTCATAGGCGCGCTCGAACTGCACGAGCGCCGCGTCGAAGTCGCCGTCCTTGTACAGCTTGGTGGCTTGCGAAAAGTGTTGGCGCGCGAGCTCCACGTCGTTGCCTTCGGCCACTGGGGCAGGCTGGGTCGGGGCGGCCGCGGGGACTGCGCCTTGAGCGTGGGCCGGCAGAGCGGCAAACAGCAAGGCGAGCGTCGGAGAGAAAGCGAGTGCGCGCAGGTTCATGGCCATTCTGCTCATTTTGCGTAGGGGTCGGCGTCGTCGATGGGGCGGGCAGCACTCGTCTCGCGGTGCGTGAGCGCCGGCTGCGGCGCTGCGAGGGCGGCGGCAGACGCGGTCTCGACGGGGCGCTTCGAGCCGGCCTTGGCAGCCACGGCGGGTGCCGCGACCGGCGCGCTGAACGCACCCTTTTGCGAGGCGTGGGTTTTGTCGATCTGCAGAGCGATCAACAGATCGAGATCTTGATCCAGGCGAATCATGCGCGCCTCGGTGACGCGCCCGAAGCAACGCAGCTCCAAGCGGCGCAGCGCCTGGTCCTTCGGAAATTGGCCGGTGAATGGGTTACCATCGAGCTTGGCGCCATCGAGCAAGATTTCGGTGTCGGGCGGAGACGCGGCAATCTTCAGCGTGACCAGCTTTTGCGCCGCATTCGCGGTCGGAACGGCGGGGCTGGACACGCCCGCGTTGGCGGTCGCGAGGGCGATCGGGGTTGGCGGCGCGGGGGGAGCGCGGTCGGCATTGCTGAGCCACCAGCCGCCGCCACCCGCTGCGGCCGCTACACCGACCAGGGCGGCGATCCACTTGCCCTTGCCGGAGGTCAGCGGCTGCGCAACGTACGACGAGGCGTTGCCCGTGAGCGTCACCGCGCCGAGGCCACCGAGCAACGCGGGTGCCACCGGGATCTGCTGCACTTCGATCTCGGGGTGGTCGTCTTCGACCACCGCTTGTTTCATCCGCTGATCGATCAAACGCCGGATCTCGGCGCGTTCACTGGCGTACAGCTCGCCGAGGACGCTGCGCAGCTGCTCGGGCGAATACTCCAGATTGTTGGTGCGAATGTAGGCCTTGAGCGCGTCACGCATCTCGAGCGCGGAGCTATAGCGGTCTTCCAGCTTCTTGGCTGCGGCGCGGGTGCAGATCTGCAAGAGCTCCACCGGAACACCGAGCGCCTTGCGCATGATGTCCGGGTCGACCCCGGCCATGCGGGCCTGCACGATCTCTTGCTGGGTGCGGTCCTGCGAAAGCCGGCGATAGGCCAGCAGCTCCCAAAGCAACACGCCGACCGCGAACACGTCCGAGCGTTGCTCGCTGTTGCCCAAGATCTGCTCGGGAGCCGCGTAGCCGAGCTTGCCTTTGAACATGCCCGCTTCGGTGGCGTGGCTCACCCCGACCGCTTTGGCGACGCCGAAATCCAAGACTTTGGCGCTGCCCTCGAAGGTCACGAAGATGTTGTTGGGGCTGATGTCGCGATGCACGAGGGACAGTGGCGTGCCGTCCGGATCGGTGAAGCCGTGCATGTAGATGAGCGCTTCGAGCACCTGACAGATGAGCTCGAGCCGCGCTGCGAGGGGCAGCGGCGAATCGATCGTCTTCTTCATCAGGCGCCCGAGGGTCTGGCCCTCCAGGTACTCCATGCAAATGAAGTAGCGCCCGCCGTCTTCCCCCACCTCCAACGTTTGCACGATGTTCTGATGGTTCATGCGCGCCGCCAAGCGCGCCTCGGCCAAGAACATGGACAGCGAGCCCTCGTTCTCGTTCAGCTCGTCGCGCATCACCTTGAGCACGACCAGCTTGTTGAAGCCGCCGAGGCCCGACGAGCACGCGACGAACACGCGGGCCATGCCGCCCTGGCCGAGCTCGAGCAGTAGGCGATAACGGCCCAACCGCACCGCGGGGGCCTGAGTGGGCGCAGGCACCGAGCTCACGGAAAGAGCTCCATGTACGTCACCCAGCCGCCACGCGCGTAGCCAGCCGAGGCGGTCATCGGCCGCCCTTTCGCGGTGCCGTTGATGGTGACGAACCCTTCCGGCACGTTGGCGTAGCCCGCGGCACCTTCGGCGTTGGTCGCCATCAAGCTCGGTTGGGGAGTCTTGTTGAGGAAATAAAACTGAATCGCACCCGTGAAATCGCTGCTGACGACCACGTCACTCAGCGGCTGGCGTGCGCAATCGCGCGTGGTGACGACCACGATACCCAGGTTTGGATCGACGTCTTGATGCGTGGCCAGGCCGAGCAGGACCGCGGTGCTGGGGCTCGACAGCGTGAGATCGTAGCCGTGCGTGTCCACCGTGATTGGTCGCCCGAGGTAGTACAGAGAAGGCAGCGCATCCGGATTTTTCACCTCGATGACGCCCTGATACCCCACAGGCACTTGAACCGCAGCGACTTCGCCGTAAGCCACTGTAACCGGGTCGCCGATCGGCCCGTCGCAGTTGAAATCCGCCGAACCGCTGCACACGCGCACCACCGTGGGCTTGGGCGAGCTCGGCTGAGTCAAGAACTCGATGTCGAACGATAGGGTCACCATGTCGTTCGTGCTGTTCGGTGCTTCCGCACAGCCCAGCGCGCCGCTCTTGGCAACGCACACGCTCTGCTGGGTGTCGCAAACCGTATCCGTGAAGGCCGTCCCTCGACTGGTGCAATCTGCATCGACGCTGCACTGCTTGGTTTTGGTGTCGATCACCACCGAGCAAGACAAGGAGCAGACAGCAACGCTGACGAGTGTCAGCAGCGAAGCAAGCGGCGTTGCGAACGATAGGCGCGACATGGACATCACTCGGGAATCGAACACTAGCCGATCGTCCGCCCCGTGGCGTGGCAACCTTGCGCTGAGTACGCGGGTCTCAACGGCAATTTCTCGCGCTCCCTTCACTGAACGTGCGGCCGCTCCACAAATGTCGAGAAATACGACGATTCTGAACACACCGACATTGGCGCCTAGCTCACGGCCGAGCGCTGCGGGCTACGCGCGGACATTTCGTAAACACGGCAAAGGCCAGCCGAGCAATGGCTCTGATAGCCTCTTGGGTTTAGCGCACGAGGAAAATCCATGAACCCAGGCCAGCAGCTCGATCCGAATCACCTTCCCTCCGAGCTCGTGCAACGCCAGGCGTTGGCTCAAGAGTTGAAGGCACTCACGCAAGCGGCCCGTGCGCGCGGTGAATTCCTGACGGCGATGCTGCATGCATCGGACGCGCTCCTGTTGTTTCCGAACGAGCGCGAGTTTCTGGACTTGGTCGATGAGGTCGCGCTCTCCGTGCAAGATCCGCTCTCTCTCGTGCCCGTGGCCAGTGGCGCAGTGCACGTGGCCACCGCAGCCGCGCGAGCGCGCATCCTGATGATGAAGAAGGACATGCTCGGGGCGATCGAGCTTTTGACCGAGGTCGTCCAAGTCGCGCCGGACATTGCCTATCTGCCGTGGGTCCAACGCTGGCTCGCGCAACCGGGCGTGCTCGCCCGGTTCACGTGGGAACAAGTGGGTCCGCCCATCGTACGCACCGCGCTGCCGCTCGGCGGATCCCTACCCGTGCCGCCCGATCCAACGGACGAGCGCCTGCCCAACGTCCGTGCCGGGGCGCTTTTGTTCGAGCTGCTGCGTGGGCAATTCCCGCAAGAAAGCGTGCTGTATTTCGGAGAGGCGCTGCTGCGCCGCCGGCTCGGCGATCCGAACGCGACTCTCGCCGTGGCGATCCAAGGCGTGCAACGCTTCCCGCAGGATCCTCGGCTACAGATCGCGATGCTCAACGCGCTGCGGGACGCCAAGCGCCCGGACGAAGCGTTCGCGCACGCACGAAAGGCGCTCGAGCTCGACCCGAGCGACGGCGCGCCTTTGTATGACGCTGCGTGGGCATTTGCCGATGCCGATCGTCCGGCGGACGCCGTGCGCGTGCTCGAGGAGTTGCTGAATCGCTTCCCCGACCACCCCAGCGCGCGCGGCGCGTACCACGCGGTGCGCTTTCGCATGGGCGGCGCGCACGAAGACCGCGTGGCGCTCGTCACCCTTCGCGAGCGACAATGGTGGAACGACGAAGTCGTCGGCTTGGCGAACGCGATCGATCCGGTACGCCCGTACTTCAACTACTTACCCGGGCCTGGCGACGCGACCGCTGCCGCGGGGCGGCATCTGGTGCGCGAGCTGGCCACGGTGATTCACTGCTGCGGCGTGGGCGTGGAACTGCAGCTCGGTATCGAGAGCCAGTACCTCGATTCACCGAGCGTGCCTCTGGCGTTCGACCTCGCTCTTCGCAGTCTGGGCGCGAGTGGTCAGCTCACGATCCCGGTCTCCGAAGTGCAGACCCCCGATCCGCGCGCGGACAAGGCGCAAGTCCCGTTTCGCCTCTGGGGCTACGACGGCACGACTGCACAACGGCTGTTGCCAGCGGCGGATCCGCGCGCGCAGAACGCGATCGCTGGTTTGGCAGCGACGCTATTCCGCGTCGAAACCTGGGACCCTGCGGCGCGCACGCTCGCGCAGCAAATGGGTCCCGAGTGGTTGAACTCGCTCCTCAGCGTGCTGACCGATCCTCCGCTTCCGCCCGATGGCGCGTTCGACGCCTTCACCTGGACGTACCGTTGTCAGGTGGCGACCGCGCTCGTCATTTCACATCTCGGCGCCTGGCAAAATGGTCCGGGGCGCACCGCCCTCAACGCGCTGCTGTATGGCCCGAGTGACTGGGTGACCGACGCGGCCGTGATCTCGTTGGGCTTTCGCGCCGTCACCGAACCGGCGACGCGTCCGGAGATCGAAGCGGTGTTCGGCTGGCTCCGCGGTCAGATCCCGAACCACGGCTACACCAGCTTCGAGCCGGTTTTGGCCGAAGTTTGGCTGGGGTTAGGCAGCCATAGCCCGGCCCACCAGAGCGAGCTCGAGGAGTGGCTGGAAGAGCTCGAGCAGGAGCTACCGCACAAGAACCGCGTTCAGCCGCCGACCCGACGCTACGGTGGGCTCACGCTGGAGCAATACGCCGAGTTCTCGTTCGAGCGCGATCGGATCATGGGTAACGTGTCGCAACAGGGTGTCGGCGCCGCGATGATGAAATTCGTGGTCGGGCAACCCCCGCCCGAGCTGAGCGCGCTCTGCCAACGCTTCAACGTGCCGATGCTGAGCCGCGAAGGCCGTATGTATCCGTACATCCGCGAGTGGCAAGAGGCGCTCAACGCCAATAGCGAGCTGCAGCAGCGTTTTACGGAGCTGCAGCGCTCACGAGAGCTGCGCAAGCTCGGCGTGTCCGCGGACGAGCAGGCCGCGCTCGATGAAATCCGAGGCGGCCAGATGGACATGCATTTGCGCATGGCCCAGCAGCAAGCCGCGCAGCGCGCGGTCGCCGAGGGCAACGCGGGCGATCCCGATCCGCTCGTATTCCCCGGCCAAAAGGTGCAAAAACTGAGCGACTACGTACGCATCATGAAGCGCATGCAAGGGGGCGACTTCATGGGGGCCATCGCCGAATACGGGCTAGACATGATGAGCTACAGCTCGGTCGCGACCGCCTGGGGGGCCAAGTTCGCCGCTGACCCGAGCCTCAACGAAAAGTTCTCGCGCATGATGGCGGGCTAAAACGGGAGCAGCGCGAAGCGGACCGGAGCGGAGCTCCCGATCGTTTTGGGGATGGGCCCCAAAACCGAGGGTGGGGCCCCGCAACGCGGGGCGGGAGCGGAGCTCCCGAAGATAGTGGCACCCCGCCTACATCGCGGGGGGGGTTGACGCCAGCGGGGTGCCGCGGGAAGCAGTATCATACCGAAGGGTTATCGGGAAGCGCAGCGCCCGTAAAATCGACGTCAATATTCGGGCGCTACCGGGCACCGGGCGGAGTTGCCACGAGCTCCGATCTGGAAACCGCGCGGCAACTTTTGCCGGCTTCAGCTCAAGCCGGGCTGCTCGGCAGGCGCATCACCGGGCAAGACCACACGAGTGCTTGCAGCCGATTCCGGGCCGTCTTCCTCGATCAGCTCGCCGTTGCGATACTCGATCAGCGAGCGACGCGGGCCGAACAGGGTATCCGGATCGGGGAACACCATCGCTTCGCGCAGCACGTCATCCATGTGCTCCACCAAGACCACGCGCAGGCTCTTCAGCACGCGGCGCGGGATTTCGCGTAGGTCTTTGCGGTTCTCTTTCGGCACGAGCACGGTGGTGATGCCGTTGCGGTGCGCGGCCAGGATCTTCTCCTTGAGGCCGCCGATCGGCATCACGCGACCACGCAGAGTGATTTCCCCCGTCATCGCAACTTCGTTGCGCACGGGAACGCGCGTGAGCGCGCTAGCAATGCTGGTGGCCATGGTGACGCCTGCGCTCGGGCCGTCTTTCCGAACGAAGTCCGGGAAGTGCACGTGCACGTCGACCTTTTGATAAAAATCCGGATCGAGCTTGAGGATCGTGCTGCGCGAGCGGATGTAGCTCATCGCGGCCTGGGCGCTCTCTTCCATGCCCTTCTCGAGCAGGCCCGTGATCTGCAGCTTGCCTTTGCCGGCGACCACGCTCACTTCGCAATCCAGGATATCGCCGCCGTGATCCGACACGCTGAGCCCGTGCGTGAGGCCGATCGCGTCGAGCTCTTCCTTCTTGCCGAGTCGGAACTTGGGAACGCCCAAGTAAGCGGGCACGTCTGCGCCGCGGATCTCGAGCTGCTGATCCTTGCCCTCTTTGACGACCTTGAGCGCAACTTTACGGCACACGGCCGCAAGCTCACGCTCGAGCGAACGTACGCCGGCTTCGCGAGTATAGTGGTGAATGACGGTGCGCACGGCGTTCTCGGTGAACTCCACGGGCACGTCTTCCAACCCACATTCCTTCTTTTGGCGCGGTATCAGGTACTTTTGCGCGATGTTCAGCTTCTCGAACTCGGTGTAGCTCGTGAGCTGAATGATCTCCATGCGGTCCTGGAGCGGGATTGGAATACCACTCAAGGTGTTGGCCGTGGTGATGAACATCACGTCCGAGAGATCGTAATCGAGGTCGAGGTAGTGATCGTTGAAGGTCTTGTTCTGCTCGGGATCCAATACTTCGAGCAGCGCCGCCGCGGGGTCACCGCGAAAATCCGTGCTCATCTTGTCGATCTCGTCGAGCAAGAAGACGGGGTTGTTAGAGCCGACCTTCTTCAGGTTCTGGATGATCTTACCGGGCAGCGCACCGATGTACGTGCGGCGGTGACCGCGGATCTCGGCTTCGTCACGCACGCCGCCTAGCGACAAGCGAACGAATTTGCGACCCGTGGCGCGCGCGATACTACGCGCGATGCTCGTCTTGCCGACGCCTGGGGGACCGACGAAGCACAAGATCGGCCCCTTCAAGCTCTTGGTGAGCGCCTGCACGGCGAGGTACTCGACGATGCGCTCTTTCGGCTTCTTGAGGCCGTAGTGATCCTCGTCCAGGATCTTCTCGGCTTCGGTGATGTCGAAGCGCTCCTCGGTCTTGTCGGTCCAAGGCAGCGTGAGGATCCAATCCACGTAGTTGCGCACGACCGTCGCTTCCGCGCTGGTCGGGTGCATCATCTTCAGCTTCTTGAGCTCTTTCTTGACCTTGCCCTGCGCTTCTTCGCTGAGCTTCTTGGTCTTGAGCTTCTCTTCGATCTCTTGGATTTCTGACTTGAACTCATCGCGCTCGCCGCCGCCCAGCTCCTTCTGGATGGCCTGCATTTGCTCGTTGAGGTAGTACTCCTTCTGCGTCTTCTCCATCTGCTTCTTGACGCGGGAGCGGATCTTCTTCTCCACCTGGAGAATCTCGATCTCGGCCTGCATCAGCTCGTACAGACGTTCGAGGCGCTTCTTGGCCTCTTCCATCTCGAGCAAGCCTTGGCGATCGGCGAGCTTGATCGTGGGCAGGTTGGCCGCGATGGTGTCGCTGAGCTTCGACGCATCGTCGATGCTCTGCACGCTCATCAAGACTTCGGGCTGCACCTTCTTGTTGAGCTTGACGTACACCTCGAAGGTGCTCTGCACGCTGCGGATCAGCGCTTCGACCTCGACGTCAGCGGTACCGGCCTCGGCGATCTCTTCGATCTCCACGGAGAAGAAATCGTTCGACTCGTTGTAGCGCTTCACCCGCGCGCGCTGCCGGCCCTCGACCAGCACCTTCACGGTGCCGTCCGCCAAGCGCAAGAGCTGCACGATCGTGCCCACGGTACCGACCGTGTAGATATCGTCCGGCGTAGGCTCGTTGGTCTTCGCGCTCTTCTGCGCGGCGAGGAAGATCTCCTTGTCGTGCGCCATCGCCTCGTCGAGCGCGGCGATGCTCTTCTCGCGCCCCACGAAGAGCTGCGACACCATGTGCGGGAACACGATGATGTCGCGCAGGGGCAACGCGGGAACCGTGCGCCGGGGCGCAGCACTACGATCGTTGGGGTCGTTCTTGAAAAACATGAATTTTTCCAGGGCCGCCGGCTGCGCCAGCTGCGGCTACGTTGCCGGGCACTCCGTCGTCGAGAACGAGCGCCCGGCTATGTTGTGCAGAGCAATACGGGTCGTCAGCCGACGCCGGCTTCCTTGTGATAGACGATGAGCGGGGCGTCGCCGTTGGTGATCGCGTCCTCGTTGACGACGACCTCCTTGATGCCCTGCTTCGAGGGGACCTCGTACATGATATCGAGCATCGCCTCCTCCAGAATGGCGCGCAGACCGCGCGCGCCGCTCTCGCGAACCAGCGCTTTCCTGGCGATGGCTTGCAGGGCGCCCTTGGTGAACTTGAGCTTCACGCCATCCATCTCGAACAGCTTTTGAAACTGCTTCACCAAGCTGTTCTTGGGCTTGGTCAGGATGTCGATCAGCGCGTCTTCCGTGAGCTCGTGCAACGTGGCGATTACCGGCAAGCGGCCGATGAACTCTGGGATCAAGCCGAACTTCAGCAAATCTTCCGGCTGCACGTGGGCCAGCAATTCACCGAGCTTGAGCTCCTTCTTGCTCTTCACGTCAGCACCGAAGCCGAGCCGCGACTGGCCCAAGCGGCGCTGCACGATTTGATCGAGACCGACGAAGGCGCCGCCGCAGATGAACAAGATATTGCTGGTGTCGACCTGCAAGAAATCCTGCTGCGGGTGCTTACGGCCACCCTTGGGCGGCACGTTGGCGATCGTGCCTTCGATGATCTTCAAGAGCGCTTGCTGCACGCCCTCACCGGACACGTCACGGGTGATCGACGGGTTGTCGCTCTTCCTGCTGATCTTGTCGATTTCGTCGATGTAGACGATGCCGCGCTGGGCGCGCTCCACGTCGTGATCGGCGTTCTGCAAGAGCTGCACGATGATGTTTTCGACGTCCTCACCCACGTAGCCGGCTTCCGTCAGAGTGGTCGCGTCCGCGATCGCGAACGGAACCTTGAGGATCTTGGCCAGCGTTTGAGCGAGCAGCGTCTTACCGCTACCCGTTGGACCCAACAGGAGGATGTTGCTCTTGCCGAGCTCGACATCTTCCGAAGAGACCTTGGAGTCGATGCGCTTGTAGTGATTGTGAACGGCCACCGCGAGCGTCTTCTTCGCTCGCTCTTGGCCGACCACGTAGTCATCCAGGATCGCTTTGATCTCGGACGGCTTCGGCATCGGGTCCGAGCCCGTCGACGGCTCGTCCTTCTCCACCTCTTCAGCGATGATATCGTTGCAGAGGGCGATGCACTCGTCGCAGATGTACACTGTCGGCCCTGCGATGAGCTTCTTCACTTCCTTCTGCGACTTGCCGCAGAAGGAGCAGCACAAGTTACCGTTCGATTCGTCGCGCCTTCTCTCCACGATTTACCCTCGGAAGCGCCCTACTGGGACCGGAGTTTCCGTCGAATTGCCGTCAAATTGTAAGGCGTCCGCCACTGTCCCGCAAGCAGCGAGCGGGACAAACGACAGACGCCGCGAAGCACACACACCCGGATCTGCGGCACGGTCGACGCAGAAACTAAGGCCCTGACCGCTGATTGAACGGTTGCCGGCGAGCGACGCTATCACGTGCGTAGGCGCTCTCCGCGCCGCCGTCGCGTGCATGGGCGCTGGACGCGCCCCCGGCGCCATCACGTGGCCTTCTTCTTGGGCTCGAAGATCTCGTCGATTAGGCCGTATTCTTTGGCCTGGGCACCGCTCATGTAAAAATCGCGCTCGATATCACGGGCGATGTCCTCACGATTCTTTCCGGTGGACCGTTGCAAGATGTCGGTGATCACGTCCTTGACGTGGCGAATCTCGCGAGCCTGGATCTCGATGTCCGTCGCCTGACCGCGCGCGCCGCCAAGCGGCTGGTGGATCATGATCCGGGAGTGCGGCAGGGCAAAACGGCGGCCCTTGGAGCCCGCGCCGAGCAGCACGGCGCCCATGCTCGCGGCCTGACCCACGCAAATCGTGCTGACGGAGCAACGGACATACTGCATCGTGTCATAGATCGCGAGGCCCGCGGTGACCACGCCGCCGGGCGAGTTCACGTACAGCTGGATGTCTTTGTCCGGATCCTCGCTCTCGAGGAAAAGAAACTGGGCGATGATGATGTTGGCGACGTCATCATCGACCGCGCTACCCAGGAACACGATGCGGTCCTTGAGCAGACGGCTGAAGATGTCCCAGGTGCGCTCGCCGCGGTGCGTCGTTTCCACGACGTGCGGGTAGATCACGTTGTCCCGGGGGGCATCTTGGTAGCGCTCGAGGATGTCGAGGGCTTGGGCACGGGTTTCAGGACGCTTCGACATTCATTCCTCCTCGACGTGGAACTGGATCAGTGACGGGCGGCTCAGCTTTGCTTGAGCGCCCGAAGGCGAGAGAAACTCAAGCTTCACTGATCTTGGCCTTCGCCTCAATGATGTCCAGGACCTTGTTTTCCAAAATCATGCCAATGAGCATCTCGCGCTTCTTTTGGTCGCGATATTCGGCCTTGAGCTTGGCGATATTCTTGCCGGTTTGCTCGGCCAGCTCCTTGTAGCCCTCTTCCAGCTCGGCGTCCCCGATTTGGATGCCCTCGGCCTTGGCGATCTCGGCCATGAGCAGCCCAGCGCGCACCTTGACCTCACTGTCCTGCTGGATCTGCCCGCGCAGCTCGTCACCCACGCCAGTGGCCTTCTGGCCCTGGCTGCGGGCGCGTTGCAAGATCTCCTGCTCAGTGACCCGCATCTGGCGCTCGACCAGGGACGGCGGGAGCGGGACCGGGTTGGCC
Organism: Myxococcales bacterium; assembly: GCA_040348785.1. GTDB lineage: Bacteria > Myxococcota_A > Polyangia > Polyangiales > Polyangiaceae > PMG-095. Next base: position 132,396 of record JBEQTH010000110.1, read on the forward strand.
TTGACCAGCTCGATCACCAGCTGCTCGGCGAGCTTGTTGTCGGACTCTTCTTTGGAAGCCTTCTCGAGGGTTTCGCTGATGTCCTTCTTGAGGGCCTCGAGGGTTTCGAAGTCGCCCACGTCCTTGGCGAACTCGTCGTCGGCCTCGGGCAGGACGCGCTCTTTCAGATCCTTCAAGGTGAGTGCGAACACCGCGGACTTGCCCGCCAACTTGGGGTGCGGGTGCTGAGCCGGCATGGCCACGGTGGCCTCAGCCGAGTCACCGATGTTCTTGCCGACGAGCGCTTCTTCAATCTCCGGGATCAAGGTGCCACCGCCGAGCTCCGCCTGGAAGTCGGTCGCGCCGGCGTCTTCGATCAGCTTGCCTTCGACCGAGAGGGTAAAGTCGATCGTCGCCACGTCACCCTTTTGGGCGGGGCGCGCGGTCTTCGGCGGCTCGAGGGTCGAATGCGAGCGACGCAGCGCATCCAGACGTTCGTTGATCTGCTCAGGGCTGACCTCGACCTTCGCGCGAGTGGCTTCGAGGCCATCGTACTTCACGCTCTCGATCACGGGCAGCACTTCGACGCGCGCCTTGTAACCGAACGCCTTGCCCTCTTCCAGGCGACGCGGCTCGATCGCCGGGTCGGTGACCGGCTGCAGCTTCTGCTCGCTGATCGCCTGCGGATAGGTCTCGTCCACCAGGCGCTGCGCGACATCCATCGCGATGCGCGGCCCGTACAGGTGGCTGAGCACCTTGCGCGGCGCCTTCCCAGGACGAAACCCGCTCACGCGGGCAGTTTTTGCGACCGATAGGTACGCCTTTTCGACCTCGCTCTTAACGCGATCGACAGCGATCTCCACATCGAACTCGACCAGAACCGGACTTAGCCGTTGTACGTTGACCTGCATCTGAAGAGGGCGTGACGTTACATGCCAGGGTAACTAGGTCAAGGTGCGCTGTGATCTTTGTTCAGTGAGGCTCGATCTCGGCCCGGACTAAATTCTCCCGCCCGTGCCCGAGCTTCTATCTTCCACTCCCGCTCCGGGCTTTGGGGTCGCCTCAGAGCAGCTCGCGTGCGCCAGTGCGGGGCGACGTGCGGGCACCGGGGACGGCTAGCGAGGTGCGTGGTGCGCCCTTTGGGCGCCCACCTGGACGGATCCAGACGGGGATCCGTGAGGATCAGAGCACGATTACGTTCACACTTTCGGGGGCCCACCGCTGTTCACGGCGTAAATAGAGAAAACCCCGCGGGAGGCAGCCCACGGGGTTTCCGGGATAGAGACAAGCTAAGTCGCCGAGAGAGTTAGTTTTGGGGCCCCGAAACCTGAGGATGGGGCCGCGCTGAATTCACTTCAGCGGGGCGGGAGCTGAGCTCCGGCACGATCAGTCGTCGTCTTCTTGTTCGGCTTCCCACATCGCGGCTTCGAAGGGGTCCATGTCGAACTCCAGGGTCTCACCCGTGGCCTCGATCTCGTCGACGGACCAACCGATGCGCATTTCGGGGCGAACGAGATCGCGTTCGAGCTCGGCAAAAGTGCTGTAGTCTTTGGGTGCGGCCATGATTGAGAGGTCTCCTCGGTAGGGGCGTTCAGAGTTGGGACCCGCCAGCGACGGCGGGGTAAAGCTGCGAAACGGAGGCGCTTGGTCGAGCACTGAGCGGTCGCCAAAATCCGGCGCGCAGGATTCGCTCCCGGGCGGCACAGCGACGCAGCTCGGAGCCGGCGTTCCCTGGCAGGAGGGCCGCCTGCATGCGCGCGGCGATGACTGTTCTGGTTGGACTTGGCTTTCGACTCACTTTTGACTACTCACACCTACATCTGCACACACAGTACGCTACGTTCCTTGGACCTCCAAAAAAACGCGGCTCGCGCGCGATATTTCGATAAGAGGCACACTGCCGGGGCAAGCTCGTCCCGGGCTCGCCTGTCCCCCCTTCCCGCGCCCCGCGCGGGTTCCGATCCCCGTCACTCACCCCTATGACTCAGCGCCAGCAGATCATCGCCATCGCCAACCAAAAGGGTGGCGTCGGCAAGACCACGACCGCCGTGAACCTCGCCGCCAGCCTGGCTGCCGCCGAGCGTCCGACGCTCTTGGTGGATCTCGATCCGCAGGGCAACGCCTCCAGCGGCGTCGGCGTGCCTCCGGGCACCGTCGAGAAAACGATCTACGACGCGTTGATCGGCAACTCGCGGCTCAGCGAAGTGATTCGCGGCACGGGGATCCCGACGCTGGATCTGGCCCCCGCGACGCAAGACCTCACCGCAGTGGAGTACGAGCTCTTCGACACCACGCAACGCGGCACGCACCTGCGTGAGATCTTGCGCGGCCCCGACGTCGAGAAATACGACTACATCATCATCGATTCGCCGCCCTCACTGGGCGTGCTCACGCTCAACGTGCTGGTCGCGGCACACCGCGTGATCGTGCCCTTACAGCCCGAATACTACGCGCTCGAAGGCATCACGTACTTGATGGCCACCATCGATCGAGTGAAGGCGTCGCTGAACCCGGACCTGACGGTCGAAGGCATCGTGCTCACGATGTGGGATCCGCGGAACCGCCTCGCGCATCAAGTCGCGGATGAAGTGAACAAGCACTTCCGTGTCTTCAAGTCGATCATCCCTCGCAACGTGCGGCTGAGCGAAGCACCGTCACATGGCTTGCCCGCGCTCCTGTACGACGTCGGCAGCAAGGGCGCGCAGGGCTACCTCAGCCTGGCGCGCGAGCTCATCGAGGGGCCGAGTGCCTTGATTGAAAGCGCTGGCGAATGAGTGAACCGCCCAAGAAGCCATTCCGCGGCTTGGGTCGTGGCCTCGATGCGTTGATGCCCGCGCGCGTGCCCGTGAGCGCCGAACGTCCGGCGACCGCGACCGCCAAATACGAGGGCAACGTCTTCAGCTGCCCGCTCGATAAGATCGTGCCGCAAAAGGGCCAGCCCCGGCAGCATTTCGACAACGATCGCATCGAGGAGCTCGCGCAGTCGCTGCGCGTGCATGGCCTGCTCGAGCCCCTCATCGTGCGCCGCCGGCCCGGTGCGGACGACTTCGAGATCATCGCCGGCGAGCGCCGCTGGCGCGCGGCCCAACGCGCCAACCTGCGCGAGGTGCTGGTCGTCGTCCACGACGTTTCGGCAAAAGACGCCTATGAGCTCGCGCTGATCGAAAACGTGCAGCGCGAAGATCTCGACGCCATCGAGTTCGCCGAGGCGCTCGATCGCCTGATCAAAGAGCACGCTTACACGCAAGAGACGCTCGCTCAGCGCGTGGGCAAGGATCGCTCGACGATCGCCAATGCTCTACGCTTGTTGCGCTTGCCCGTCGCGGTGCGTGAAAAGGTGGTGAGCGGCGAGCTGAGCGAAGGGCACGCGCGCGCGCTGCTCGGCGCTCCGGACGAAGGCGCGCTCGCCACCTTGGCCGAGAAAGTGATCCGCGGGCGGCTCAGCGTGCGCCAGACGGAAGCCTTGGTGCGCACCGCCAAGACCAAGCCCGAGCCGGGCAAAGGCAAGAAAGACAAGACCGCGTCGACCCGCGACCTCGAGCAACGCCTGGCGCGCAAGCTCGGCACCAAGGTGGAAGTGCGCGACAAAGACGGCAAGGGCGAGATCGCGATCAAGTACGCGTCGTGGGACGAGCTGGACAAGCTGCTCGAGGTGCTGCTGTAGACACTCAGGGAGTGCGACGGTCGGGGGCTGTTTCGTCGGCGAGTAGTGGCGTTTAGCGCAGGGTGTTTGGCGAATACGGAGCCGCTGCGCGCCATCCGCCGGCGGCGAGCCGTGGCTCGAGTATCACTCCCAGCACTTTGGGCTCGACCGCCTCGTGAAGCGCGGCGAATCCGAGCACTGAGCGGACCCCATCTCCGACGCGACAGCAGCTTGCAGCGGCGCCGAACACGGGTATGATAAAAGTATGACTGCAGCGAAAATAGCCGTCACCATTCCGGCCGAGACACTAAAGCTCGCACGCAAGCAAGTGAAGGCAGGGCACGCGAAATCGCTCAGTGCCCTGGTTACCCAAGCGCTCGATGAGAAGGCGTCTCGCAACGAGCTGGACGACATACTGGACGCGATGGATCGAGACTTCGGGAAACCGAACAAGGCGGCGCAGGCATGGGCGAAGCGCGTCATCAAGCAATCGTTCTAGATGCCGGCGCCCTGATTGCTTTCGAGCGCGCCGACCCGCGAATGCGCGCCTTACTCAGGGAGGTCACTCGCGCTGGGATCCGGCTCATTGTGCCGGCCGGCGTCGTTGCTCAGGTCTTTCGAGATCGTGCTCGGCAAGTACCGCTCGGCGCGCTACTGAATGGCGACAGGACTGCCGTGCCTGCTCTCGATCGAACGCTTGCCGAAGCGGTCGGCGCGTTGTGCGCTCGAGTCGGAACGAGCGACGTCGTGGACGCCTCGGTGGTGCTCGTGGCCAAGCGCGAGCGAGCGGCGATCATCACTAGTGATGTCGACGATCTGCGTGCTCTCGATCCGAGTGCCAAGCTCGAGCGCATTTGAGAAGCATTCCTGGGTTTACTCGCATTTGCCGGCTTTGGCCTTGGTCGCGAGCTCGGCCGCGCGCTTGCCGATGTCGTCGTTGCCCGCGATCTCTGCCGCGCGTTTGAAGTGGGTGGCGGCCTTTTTCTTGTCGGTCGGGCAGACGTGCTTGGCCAAGTAGTAGTGCGCGGGGGCGAACTTTTCGTCGAGCTTGAGGGCGGCTTCGTAGTCGCTGAGCGCGCCGGCGTCGTCTTTCTGATCGTGACGGCAGACGGCGCGCCGCACATGCAGGTTCGCGCTGTCGCTGGCTTTGATGGCCTTGTCGAGCACGGCGATGCAGTCGGCGAAGGCGTGCAAGCGGCCGAACTTTTGCGATAGCTTTTCGAGCAACTTCGGATCGTCGGTGGTGGACACGGCGCGGAGTTGCTCGAGCGCCTTCGCGTCGTCCTTGGCCGCGGTCAGTAGCTCGGCGTACGCGATGCGCAGCTCGATGTTGTCGGGCGAAACGGCGACGGCTGCGCCGTAGGCCTTGAGCGATTCGTCTTTCTTACCCGCCGCTTCCAAGGCGAGCGCGCGGTTGAGCAGCAAATCAGGCTGCTTTGGAGCTGTTCTCAGGCCCAGGTCGGCGGTCGCCAGAGCGCCTGAAGCGTCTTTCGCATCGAGCAAGAGCGCTGATAGGTTGACCGCGGCTTCGACGAGCTTCGGGTCGAGACCGAGCGCATCTTTATAAGCCGCGGTAGCCCCTGGCCCGTCGGACAACCCTTCCAGGGCTACCCCCAAATAAAAGGCCGCCTGAGGATCCTTCGGCGCTTCCGCACGCGCTTCCGTCAGGAGGGACTTGGCCTTGTTGAAGTCCTGCGCCTTGATGGCGTCGATCGCTTGCTCGACCTTCTTGCTCGAGGCCTTGGCGGCTTGATCGCTTGCGGGGTTGCTCGCGGGAGTTGACGGCTCATCCAACGGAGGTGGGGGTGCCTCGGGCGGCGGAGCCGAGCCACCGCAAGCAGCTAGCGTGAGTGCACCGAACAGAGTGAGCGAGGACCAAGAACCGAGGCGGAGCGCACGCTTGATGAAAACCATTAATCGGCTGCCTTTTCCAGATGGGCGATGTTCGACAGGATGCGCGCCTTGATCTCTTCCATGCGCTCGATCGAGGTTATTTTCCCGCCGCTGCCGTCGGTCACGTAGAACACGTCGGCCACTTGCGTGCCTTCGGTGTTGATCTTGGCGAGCGAGATCTGAAGATCGAGGTGTAGGAGGGTGTTGGCGAGCCAGAACAATAGGCCCTGCTGATCCTTGGTCGTGACTTCGATCACCGAGTGATCGGTGGCGCAACGGTTGTCGATGTTGACTTCGGTCGGCACCTTGGGCGTTGGGCGATCGGAGAGTCGCGAGCGCCGCACGCCGCCCGTAACCAGCTCCGAAGGCGACAGCTCCATACTCAGCAAGCGATTGAAGTCGCGATCCAGCCGAGCGAGCGAGCCCGTGACCGAATCGGTGCTCTCCCCCGCCCTCACCCAGAACAAGTCGAGCGCGCGCGTGCGGCCGAAGCTATCCACCCAGGAGTACACCTGCGCGCTGATCACTTTGAAGCGCGCAGCGGCCAAGGTGGCGGTGATCATCGCCAACAGACCGGGGCGATCGTCGGCGATGAAACCGAGCTCCACGTACGGGGAGGCGGTGGTCATCACCGTCACGTTCACGTGCTGCATCTGCGCTTGGCGCGCAAAGCGTGAGTGACGCACGATGTCTTGCGGATCGTTACTGTACAGGTAGCGATCGGGCATCGAGCTCAAGAAGTGATTCAAGAACTCGAGCTCACCACGCTGCGGGCACAGAGCCCGCACTTCGGCGCGGATTTGCTCGGTGCGCTCGCCGCCGCGTTCGACTTTGCCCGTGCTCAGCTGGCGATCAGCACTGACGTACAGCTCTTCCAGCACGCGCGCTTTCCAGCTCGTGAGCGCCGTGGGGCTCGTGGTCGAGACGTCGCAAATCGTCAGGATGTACAGCTCGCGCAGGCCTTCGCGGCCGTGGACCTCTTCACAGAAGGCTTCCAGCGTACGCGGGTCGTCGATGTCGCGGCGCGTGGCCACGTGATACATGCGCAGGTGCTTCCAGATCAGCTGCTGCACTTCACGGATGTCGCTCTCGGGCAAGCCTAGGCGCGCCAAGATGACTCGCGCCATTTCGCGGCCGCGCTCGTCGTGGCTCTTACCGCCGATGTCTTTGCCGATGTCGTGCAAGAGCGCCGCGAAGAACAGCACGTTGGGGCGTGAGATTTCGGCGGCGAGGCGCGAGGCCAAGCGGTGCTCGGCCGCGAGCTCACCGCGGCACAGCTCGCGCAGCTTGTCGACCGCGGCCACCGAGTGCACGTCCACCGTGTACACGTGGTAAACGTCGTGATGGACGCGGCCGACGACCGGCGCAAACTCGGGGATCATGGCCACGAGCAGGCCGACGTCGTGCAAGTCTTTGACGACCGATTCGTCCCGCAGCTTGGTGCGTTGAATTACGGTCACGAGCCGCACGAACAAGCGCGCGGCTTCTTCACTCTGCCGCAAGCGCTCGCAAAAGGTGGGCGAAGTGACGGCGCGAGCCACCAAATCCCGCGCGAACGCGTACACCGGCAGATCGCGGCGCACGGCTTCGTCATACAAGCGTAGCGCGAGCGCCGGCTCTTGCTCGAGCGCAGCGCCGTCTTCGAACGACACCTGATCGTTCGTGAGCTTGAGCCCCTTGCCGATCGGCGTTTCACGCGGACGACGCTTGGGCGGCGGTGCCGCACGGGCCAACACCAGCTCACGCGTGCGCGAGATCACGCGCGCCTTCTGGTAGTAGTCGCTCATGAACGACTCGACGCCGGCGCCGCCCGGGCCGTAGCCGAGATCCACTGCCAGCGACTCCTGGCGATCGAAGCTCAGACGGTCGGAGCGCCGGCCGGCTTGCAGGTGCAGCAGGTTGCGTACGCGCCAAAGCAGCGAGCGTGCAGCTTCGATCTGTTGCCACTCGCGCTGCAGGAGCACGCCGATGCGCACGAGCTCCGACAAGTCCGTCACGCGCCAGCGCGCGCGGGCGGCCCAATGCGCCAGATCCAAATCGCGCAGGCCGCCGATGCCATTTTTGACGTCTGGCTCGAGCAGGTACACGGAACCGCCGAAGCGCTCCGAGCGCTCGTGAGCCTTGATTTCCAGGCGATCCAGGAATTTTTTGATGTTGCCGATGCCGAAGATGCCTTCGAAGGCACGGGTCAGCATCTTCTCGGAGCTGGTCTTGTCGCCGGTGAGCACGCGCCAGTCCAAGAGCGTCGTGGCCGTGGGCAAATCGGTCTTGGCGAGATCGAGAAGATCGCTGCCCATCACGACCTGATGCCCGATGCTCAGCCCTGCATCCCACAGCGGATACAGCAGCGCCTCTGCTACCGCGCGGACCTTCTCCGGCTTACTCGCGGAAATCAGCCGGACATCCAAATCGCTGTGATACCCGAGCTCGTTGCGGCCGTAGCTGCCGACCGCGGCGAGCCCGACGTTTTGCCAGGTGCCGGCCTTGACCATCGTGCTCTCCGCCGCTTTGAACAGCGAGCAGAGCAGGCCATCGAACGCTTTGGCGTAGCGAGCAGCGGCTTCCAGACCTGCTTCTGGACCGCCGGGGCGGATCATCGATTCGACGGCGACGCGATGGCGGACGAGGTAGGTCTTCAGTTCCTCGACCAGCCCGGGGGCTGTACGTTCGAGCAACGGTGCTCTTTCAGTGGCGGGGGGAGACATATGGGGGCGTCGCGGGCAGGGCTCGTGCTCGTAAGTAAGGGACGTTGCGGACGGGCCGGCCTGGCGAGGCGTTGTTATAGCGCAGCCAGGGGGATATTGAAGTAATCCGCAAATAGCGTGGAATTGGCGCGTCGCGCGAGCTGTTGAGGCGCCCAAACGCCGGGCCGGCGCGCGAGAAGCGCCCTCCGGTGTGCTAACTTGTCGGGCCGAATGGATCGTCGACAGAGTCTGGGGTTACTGGGGGGATTGGTCGCGTCACTGGCGTTTGCCAAGGCGGCCGCGGCCACCACGGCTCGCGCCGTGAGCTTGCAAGACTTGGTGGGGCGTAGCTCGCGCGTCGTGCGCAGCACGCCACTCGATAGCTTCGCGCGCTCCGAGGCCATCGCCGGGACGCAGCACATCGTGACCTACTCAAGGTTGCGCGTAGAGGAAGTGCTCGAAGGCGACGCGCCCGAGACCGAGATTTTGGTGCGCACGCTGGGCGGCACGCTCGGCGCCGTCGGCGAGATGGTGCACGGCGAAGCTGAGCTTGCCATCAATCAACCGTGTGTGGTCTTTCTCGGGACCGACGCTCAGGGCGTGGAGCTCGTGACTGCCATGGCGCAGGGTCACTACCCGCTCACCTTGGACTCACGCGGCACGCCGCATTTGCGCGCAAGCCGTAACCTACCGCACCTGGTCCACGGCGCGGCTGCCGTCTCCGCGGTGGAACAGCTCGCTGGCCTGGGCGTCGACCAGGCGCGGTCGCTGATCCTCGGGGTGCGCCGTTGAGCTCGCTTCATCGGCTGGTCTCGATCGCGGCGCTCGGCGTCAGCTCGTTCTTCTCGAGTCATGGGTTCGCGTACTGCCTCACGCACACCTGCGACGTGAAGAAAGAGATGTGCGACATCGAGCCCGGCACTCTATGCAACATCGGCGGCAAGCCGCTGTACTGGGCAAGCTCGATCGTCACCTGGAGCATTCAGAAGGATGGCTCGGCGCTGGACGGCATCAGCGCCGAGACGCTGCGTGAGGTGGTCGAGAACGCATTCGGGCGTTGGGAAGCGGCGGACTGCGGCGGTGGGCTGCACCCGAAGATCAGCCTCGAGGGCTATCCCACCGGCAACCCGTTCATCGTGTGTGCGAAGCCCGAGTACAATCAGAACCAACCAAACGCAAACGTGATTACGTTTCACGACTCGACCTGGCCGTATGCGGAGTCCGGCGCGGAGACGCTCGCGCTGACGACGGTGTATTTCAACCCCAACTCGGGCGAGATCTACGATGCCAACGTCGAGATCAACAGCAACTTGCAGACCTTCGCGCTGACGGACGCGCAATACCCAACGGTGGACTTGAACTCGGTGCTCACGCACGAGCTCGGGCACTTCCTCGGCTTGTCACACAGCTCGATCACGAGCGCGACCATGTTCTCGAACTACGACGAAGGCATGAAGACGCTGGAGGCCGACGACGTCGCCGCCATTTGCGCGTCGTTGCCCCCCGGACGCGACACGGTAGACAGCGATCTGCCGCGGCACGGTTTCTCGACGGACTGCGGTGTGGCCGAGAAGGGCTGCTGTTCCTCGACCATCGGCGGTCCCTCACCCAGCGGTCAGCGCCTGGGCGTGTGGGCGTTCGGGCTCGGCCTGTGCGCCTTCGCGGCGCGCAGCCGGCTCAGGCGCTCAGGCCGGCCAGCGGCGCTTCGGCGCTGAGGCCAGCGGCCCGAATCAGCTCGACGTCGGCATCGGCGTCGGGGTTCGGCGTGGTCAAGAGCTTGTCGCCGTAGAAAATGCTGTTGGCGCCGGCGTACAGGCACATCAGCTGCGCTTCACGCGGCAGATCGGTGCGGCCGGCGCTGAGCCGCACTTTCGAGCGCGGCATGGTGATGCGCGCCGTGGCGACCATGCGCACGAGATCCAACGGATCGATGGGCGGCAAGGCGGCGAGCGGCGTGCCCTCCACGCGCACCAAGGCGTTCACGGGCACGCTCTCCGGATGCGGATCGAGCTGCGCGAGTTCGAGCAACATGCCGCAGCGATCGGCGATGCTTTCGCCCATGCCGATGATGCCGCCGGAGCACACGGTGATGCCCGCGTTACGCACGTTCTTGAGCGTCTTCAGGCGGTCGTCGTAGGTGCGCGTCGAGATGATCGATTTGTAGTTCTCGCGCGACGTATCGAGGTTGTGGTTGTAGGCGTCGAGCCCCGCCTCTTTCAGCTTGGCGGCTTGGCCTTCGTTCAACATCCCTAGCGTGACGCACGCTTCGAGGCCGAGGCCCTTCACGCCGCGCACCATGTCCAGCACGCGATCGAAGGCGGGACCGTCTTTCACCTCACGCCAGGCCGCCCCCATGCAAAAGCGCGTGGCACCGTGCTCTTTGGCGGCCCGCGCGGCGGTCATCACCTCGTCCAGCTTGAGCATGGCCTCACCCTTCACCGAGGTTTCGTGGTGGGACGACTGCGGGCAGTACGCGCAATCCTCCGGGCAGCCGCCGGTCTTGACGCTGAGCAGCGTGCACAGCTGCACTTTTTCTTTTTTGTGAAACGCCAAGTGCACCGCGCGCGCACGATCGATGAGCTCGAACAGGGGCAGATCGTGGATCTCTTGGATCTCCCGGAGGGTCCAGTCGTGGCGAAGGGGCGAGGTCATTTCGGACATTCTGGCGCGGTCTTAGCGTCATCCGGCCAGGGAGTCCAGATTGAGCGATTGCGACACGGCTTTCGCAGTGCGTCAGTCGCTGCGCAGTGGCTGCGCGCGACGCGCGATTGTTCAGAAGCCCATCGCCGCACGTCCGACCTCGCGGTCCACCACGCCGTCCCGGATCAGGGCTTTGATGTGCGATTCGAAGGTTTGCATCCCGTACATCGATTGCCCGCTGTCCATCAGCTCCTTCAGGGACGGATTGCCGAGTGGGCGCTTGATGGTTTCTCGGACGGAACCGGTGGAGACGAGGACCTCGGCGGCGAGCGCCATGCCCTGCCCGTCCGCGCGCGGCAGCAGGCGCTGCGCGATGATGCCTTGCAGCGCGTCCCCGAGCCGCTCGCGCAAATCATCCGCCTCGCCGTCGCTCAGCGCGATGATGCGGTTCATGGTGCGCGAGACGTCCGGCGTGTGCAGCGTGGACAGCACGAGGTGACCGGTCTCGGCGGCCTTGAGCGCGATCTCCATCGTCTCCGCGTCGCGGATCTCACCCACTTGGATGACGTCCGGATCTTGCCGGAGCGCCGCGCGCAGCGCGCTGGCGAAGCTTTGAGTGTCGTAGCCGATTTCTCGTTGGCTTACCGAGCACTTGTCGTCAGTGTAAATGTATTCGATCGGATCTTCGATGGTGACGATGTGGCGCGCGGTGTTGTGGTTCATGTAGTCGAGCATGGCGGCGAGCGTGCTCGTCTTGCCGTTGCCCGCCGCGCCCACGCACAGCACGAGCCCGCGGTCTTTCTCGGCCAGCATGCGGCAGGCCGCGGGGGCGCCCAACGCCTCCAGGCTCGGCACCTCGTGGGGGATCACGCGCATCACGATGGCCAAGCTCGCCCGCTGCCGATACACGTTCACGCGGAAGCGGCCGATGCCGTGCACCTCGTAGGAGGTGTCGTACTCGCGCAACGACGCAAGGTTCCGGAGCACCTCCGGATCGCGGATCAGGTGCCGCACCAGCGCTTCGGTATCTTCCGGGCGGATTTTGTCGATGCGGAAAAACACGAGCGAGCCTCGCACGCGCGCACCCGGCGGCTGACCCACCTTCAGATGCACGTCCCGCGCGCCGGCGGCCTTCGCCTTATGCAAGAGCTGATGCAGGTACGCCTCGCTGGCGTACGGGTTTTGCAAACTCCCCGGCGATGCACTGACCACGACCCGCAGCATAACAGGGCGCGTGCTCGAACGCTGGGAAACGCCGAAAAGGGAAAAGCGCACCCACACCCCCCTACCGGATTTGCCCGATAAGTTGCTGGTCGGCGACGCGGCCCGATACATACCGGCAATGTCGAAGATTCGCGTCGAGGGACACCTACTCAACGACCATTGCGTGCTCGTTTGCTCGGGCGAAACCGCCGACGACGTGAGCTGGGCGCGCGATGAGTCGACGGGTCAAATCTTCGTTGTGCTCGAGCACATCGCCCACGAAGACGTGATCGCCGAGGATGAGCCCGTGGCCCAGGGCCACGACCGGCCCCGGTACTTCGGGCTGCGCTTGTACGGAGGCGCCAAGGCGCTGCCGAAGGTCGGCCGCGTCCTGGAAGTCGCTTAGCTCAGACTTCGGCTCGTCCCCGCTGAACGCGCTGGACGCGCCGCGCAAGCTCAATGAGGCTTGACGGAGAGCACGTTGACTTGAACGAACTGCCCGAAGTTCACCGACCCGGGGATGCCGTCGATCGCATACTTCTCGTAGTTGACGATCTGGCGTTCGTTGCGATCCACGCCGTCCAGTGTGACCTTGGTGTTGGCTGCCATCTGAACGGTCACTTCGTAGTCGAGCTTGAAGATGTAGTGCCCGGTCTTTTGATAGTCGTTCAGGTAGTAGTCCCCTTTGGGACTTTCGACGCTGATGTGCCACTGGGTGTAGTCGGCATCGGTCGTGTTGGCCACGGACCCGCCGATTGTGTACGGCACCTTCCGCCAGGCCATGCTTCGATACTGAAAGGTGCTGGTGTCAGCACGAGTTCCGCCGGTGACGCTCGTGGGCTCGACGACACCGCGAATTCTGAGAGTCACGTCATAAGTAGTACCAGCCGTACCAGCGATGGTCGCGGACTGGGCGTATTTGGAACCCCCGCTCGCCGTCAATGTCACGTGTTGGCAAACGGCCCCGGTGGAGGTGTCGACCGCGGTTCCGCTGCACGCGTCGTCGACCCGGACGCCGTCGAGCGCCTTGGCAACGTCCGCCAAGCTCGCCCCTCCACCGGCTCCTGACGTGCCCCCGGCCTCGATCGAACCGCCCATCCCGGAACCGGAAGCGCCCGCGACGGCCGGCGCGCCGGCGGAAGGACTAGCGCCGGCCCCGCCCCCAACCCCGGGCGGGCCGCCTCCGCCTCCGCCTCCGACGGCGCTGGCCGCTGCTCCCCCGTTGCTCATGCCCGCGTGCGAACCAGCCGCACCCGATTGTGAGAAACCGCCCGACGTGGCTCCAGCACCAGCGGCCCCTCCGTTGGTTGGCGCGGCGAGGTCCGCGTCCGAGCTGCATGCCAACGCGAAGCACGGGAGTAGGACGACGAGGGTGAGATTGGTCTTCATTGAGAGTTCAGTTTCGTCGTGGCGATTCTGGGCAAGGTCGAGCCAATGGATCAGTGCCTCGCCCGACTGAAGACCAATCAAGATTCGACCAACACGACCGCGATAGTTTTGCGATCGCGGCGCCTCGTCGCAATCGAGACGCCACGTGCTACCAACTGACCATGGCGAGCGGTTTGGACGAAGCCCGGCAGCAAGTGCTGGCGAACCTGAGCGCGCTCCCCCATCAGGCTTCGTTCGGCGAGCATCGGCGCCGCCTGACGGCGGCGGCGCTCGACGCCGCAGGGGCGCGGCCAGCGCCCTCGCTGTGCGTGCTTGGGGCTGGCAATTGCTTCGATCTGGACCTGGACGCGCTCGCAAGCCGGTTCGGGGCGATTCACCTGATCGACCTCGACGCGAGCGCTCTCGAACGCGCGTTCGAGCGCCAATCCAGCGCCACTCGATCGCGCCTCGTGCTCCATGCGCCGATCGATTTGTCGGGGCTCCTCGATCGCATCGATCGCTGGTGGAGGTTTCAGGTGACGCCTGCGGAGCTCATGGCGCACCCCGCCCAGATCGCCGGGCAGATTCAGGCGAAATTGGGCCTTCGGTTCGACGTGGCGCTCTCCAGCTGCATGTTGAGCCAAATGCACCTCTCGATGCTGAACGTGCTGACCGAACGCCATCCGCTGTTCGACGCCGTGCACCTGGTCCTCAATCTGACGCATTTTCACACCCTCGCCGAGCTCGTGCACACCGGCGGTTGCGCTCTACTGGCGACGGATGTGAGCTCGAACGTACTGCACACGCTCGATGCCCACTTGCCCGGTGCAGACTGCAGGCCCCTATTGGTCGAGTTGGTGAACCTGGGTAAGGTGTTCGCGTTCGCCGACCCGACGCGGGTCGGCGCGCAATTGTCGGAGGATCCGAGTCTGCGGTTTGCCTTCGCCGCTCCTGAGCTGCGGGATGCCTGGGTCTGGGACAATGGGCCCGACACTAAGTTTCTGGTTTACGCGGCTTCGCTGCAACGGCTCTGACGAGGACCTTCGGGCAAGTCAGACCGGTTTCGACCATAAGCCGCCGATGGGCGCGGCGTTTCGACGATCGAACTTCTCGGTGGTCGGAAGGACAGCCAGCGGGTCGTCGGTTTGAAGCAGCGCCTGGGCCGCTGTCAGCCAAACATCGACTTGCGGCCTCGGGTTGCTCTCGAAGTTGAGGAACTGGCCGCCCTTCAGGCCCAAGGCCTTGCCGCCGAAAATCAGCGACGGCTTCGGCCCACGCGCGTGTGACGGGTCCCCGACCTCGGTCAGATAGGGAACGACGGTATAGTCGAGGACGCTGTTGCCGAAGCCATCTTTGGCGCTCTTGAAGGAGCTCAGGATGTCCGCGGTCATTTGGTTGTACCAGGCGTTGACGCTGACTAGGAATTGATAGAGCGACGCGTCCGCGCTGGTCCCTGTTTGCGGCGCGCCATTGTAGAATGACTGCGAGCCGATGCGATGGCTCATCGGGTGGTGCATGAAGCTACGCTGCGGGTCGGCTGGATACTTGCCTTTGAAGGAGACGTGGTTGGTGCCCGGCGACCATTGGAAGCTGGCGACACGCACGATGTCGCACTGAAAGGCGGCCAGGATCACCGCAGCATGTGCCTTGCCGATGCGCTCATGCTGCTCTTCATCGGACGTGGACGTGGCTTCGTTGCCGTAGTTGAACTTCGAGCCCGTCTGCCCCTTCAAGGAGGCATCGGGCGCAACGGGCTTGACGCACGCGACGCCACCGCCCGAGGCGCCGTTTGCCAGCTGCTCGGAAAGCTGTTTTTCGACCTCGCGAATGGCATTGGCATGGGCCTCGATCTTGTCGGCTTCACTGCCTGGTGCCAGTGCCTTCAGGGCGGCGAGCTCGCGCAGGCCGTGATCGAGGACGCTCTTTCTTGCCTTCAGGGCCTTGAGCGCGGCTTCGTTGTTGCCGGGCGTAGCGCCGCCAGGGATGAAGTTACTGAACAGCTTGGCGTACGTGTTGGCGGGGCTCAGCTCCGGAAGGTTCGGCGTGAATTCCGTGATGTTGCCGCCAGGGTTGGCCGCCTTGACGGACCGGGTTTGATAGTTGGGCGTGTCCGCGATGCCTTGACCGTAAGACAGGCACTGCGTGGAGGTCTCCAATGAGTCCACCCGTGCGTCTGCCAGCGTGTTGATGTATCCGGCGCCGCTCTGCTTGAGCCCCGGCACGTGCTTGAGGAATATCTGATCGAACGAAGGGCCGCCCGCGACGCTGTCGTCCGCCTCGCCGCCGTTGGCGCGCGTGCCTGGGGAGTTGGCACACGTCGTCGTCAGCGGTGTGCCCGCCTCGTGCCCCCCGCCACCCGGGTGCGCGAGTTGATTGTCGTGGAGACCGTACAAGACAATCATGTCGCTTTTCAGACTTTCGAACGGCAGCAAGATCGGCGACAAACTGAAGCTGGTCTGACTCCCCTTCGGCAGGTAACTCTGCCGGAAGGTGCCTATCGGGAAGTGGGTCAGGAGCAACCGTGCCGGCGAGGTGCCCCCCGCGGCCGCGGACTCCATATTCCGGAGCAAAATCTCGAGCCCGAACGCGCCGCCGATACCAGCGATGAAGGAGCGGCGCGCGAAACGATATGACCTCATGGATTGACTCCAGCGTTTCGATGAGTAAAGGCCCGAGAAACTGCGACTTCACGTAGCAGTGAGCCGAGGCTCTTGTCGGTCTGCTCGAACCCTTGAACGATCGCTTGCGTCGCGCAGCTGGTTGGCGAGAGCTGCGAGCCCTCGGCCAAGGCCCAATTCAGCATGTTTTTGCTGAAGCACGCCGTGAAGCCGGGGTTTTCTGCGATCCGTCGCTGCATGTCTACCGCGTCCGAGGCCAGCTGATTGTCGAACAGCGCGGGCAGCGTTACCGAGGGATCGATGGGGCGCCCCTGCGGGTCCATGGTTCGGTAGCGCCCGATGATGTCGTAGCTATCCAACGCCAAGCCGTAGGCGTCGAAGGTGCGGTGACAACCCGAGCATGGCGAGGTGCTCCCGCGGAAGACGGCGCGCTCACGTTCCGAGGCGGAAGCTAGGGTCGTGCCCGCTTCCTCGATCCTGGCGACCAGCGTGGGGTCAGTCGGAAAGGGGGGGTTCGTTTGGCACAGCATCGACTTGTTGACCACGAGCCCACGAGCCACGACGGACGGCACATCCGGTCGCGAGTTCGAAGCCAGGAAGCCGACTTGAGTCAGTAAGCCGCCACGATTTGCCGGCAAGTCCGTGGGCAGGAATTGATTTTCGTCGACCTGAGTCGGGATCTGGACGCCGTAAACAGCCGCGAGCGTGCTGTTCAGGTAGGACTTCTTCGAGGTGAGTAGACCCGTCAGGGGGCCGCTCCAAAGAGTGTTGGCCAAGAACAGCTCGACCTCGTGATAGGCGGACTCACGCACCCCGGTGAATGGCTTCGCAGCCGTGCCTGCGGTGAAGGCGGGGTCGTCGATTTTCACCGTTGCCAGGTTATCGATCTGAAAATACGAGAACAGCGCCCCTTCGAGGTTCTTTTTCGCGGCAGGCATCGCAAGGATGCGAGCGACGTGGCTGCTGATTTCGGCCGGCGTGGCCAGCGCATTCGTTTGCGCTGCGCGGAGAAGCTCTGCATCCGGAGGACCATCCGACAAGAAATATGCAACCGAGCTTGCCAGCTCGTACGGGGTCAGCGGCCCCGCCTCATCCTTCGAGTCGCCGATTTCGGTGCGATAGAGTAGCTGCGGCGACTGCGCGATTGCATACACGGCACTCTGGACCGCCTCCGGAACGGTGCCGTAGATGACCTTGACCTCATCGTACACTTGGCTGATGGACGTGGATTCCGCAGGGGTCAACGGGTGGCGATACGCCTTTTCAGCGAACGAGAGGACGAACGCTTTGGCGCAGGCATCACTCGGCGTGGCACCGCAGCCCGTGCGCTGGCTCAAGTTGGCGGCAGTGTAGACGCCCGCTGCATTGGCGATCAGATCCGCCTTTTGCCAGATACCGGTCGTGATGGTGCTGCCCTCTTGCGGGCTGGAGAGCGGCGGGAACGTCCGCGCGGTGGAAGATTCGGCGCCAATTTCGAACTGCGCGTCGACCTGCGAACCGAAGGCATCACCGAACAGCGCGTGTAGGGTGCGCGACAGCTGGTTGAACGTTAGCCTGACGACGCGCTTGTTGTCGGACACGGCATTCCCCTCGCAGCCGGCGTTCGACCCGACGCCCGCACTTCCTCCGGGCGCCGCCCCTCCGCTAGGCCCCGACGTACCCGCCGTGCCATTGCCTCCGGTGGCCTGCGATTGGTTGCCGTCGAGCGCGCTACACGCAACGCCCAAGGCCAAGACGAGCGCGCCTGCCACCGGGACGAGTATTGAATGGTGGGATACGCGCTGAGTCATGGGCTGATCCTCCGAGGACGAGCGGGGCAGTTCGTTCTCTTTTCCACTTTCGACGACGCGTCGAACAATTGAGTAGTGCCAGTGGGGCGCGAAAGCCGCTCACGCAACTTTCGATTTGGATCAGCGTTTCATTTCCGTTAATTTTTATACACGACCAGCCAAAAAATTGAGAAACTAGCACTCGCAGGTCGACGGAGTCCGCGCGCGGCCGACACTGCTCGAAGTGAAGACCGATGACGTGATCTTGAATGCAGGAGTCGTGAGTGTTCGATGTGCTTGTTGTCGAAACGCCGCGGGAACAGCACCCCGTAGGTATACTGACTCGGTTAAGCCTCGATTCGTCCGATGCCGACTTGGTCGGTGAACTGCTCAAGAACCGCGCGGAAGCACACCGGTTGGCTGTCGAGCGCTTCGGACCAATCGTGCGCAGGGTTTTGCGCCGTGCACTCGGCCACGCGAACGACATCGACGACGTCCAGCAAGAGGTGTTTTGGTGCCTGTTCCGGCGCGTCCACTCGCTAAGGGATCCGCGCTCGTTGCGCTCCTTCGTCATGGCAATCGCCGTCAGAAGCGCGCTCCGCGAGCGCCGCCGGCGCCGCCAATCAGCTCGAATCACGCTCGAGCCCGAGCCCGAGCGAATCAGCGACATCAGTCACCGCGACGACGCGACGGCAAGTTATGCGCTCGTTCGGCTCCGGAAGCTGGTGCTGCGTTTGCGCGAACGAGAGCGGAGAGCGTTCGTACTACGCTTCGTCGAGTGCATGACCGTGAGCGAGATCGCCGCTGCGCTCGCGATCTCCGAGGCGACGACACGCCGCTGCTTCACACGCGCATGGTTGCTCGTCAGCAAGAACGCGGCGAGTGATCCTTTTCTCTCGGACTATTTCGAGGTGGCCAGCTTGCTGCCAGCGGTGGATTGATCGAGAGCGTGTCTCGCTAACTTCACCGCGGCGCTCAGAACGCCACCGTGGCTTGTAGCTTGATCACGTCCATATCGGGCTTCTTGCCCTGATAGGTGCCGCCTTGAATGACGTCGTTACCCGCGACCAGCGGAACGTTCCAAGGCCACTTCTGGCCGAGCGTCATGTTGTCGCCGTACTTGTACCTCGAATACTGGAGGTAAATGCTCTCGCTGGAGAGGAAGTGAGAGGACACGATCAGGCGTGTGGTGATGGCCGAGAAGATGTAGCCGGAATTGTCCAAGTCGTAATTGACCGAGTCGCCGCGGAGCATGACCCCGAGCCAATCCAACGCCTGCACCGTGACGTCGGCACCGAATTTGAATTGCTTGATGCTCGTTCGGTGCACGTAGTCGTCGTGAGCTTCGGTTTGGACCGGCAGGTCGAGGCTGCTGCTGGCCAATAGGCCGAAGAAGCTGAACTTGACGTCGGGCGCGTGCGCCGGCGCTTTGCCCTGTATGTTGGACAGCGAATTCTCGTACATGAAACCCAGGTTGAACATCGAGCCGGTGCCCGTACTGCTGGCCGGAGTGTTGCTCCAACCCAAGTAGTTCGTGGCGATGCCCAGGCCGCCCTGGGCGTGCATGACCTCGGTGCCGCCCGCGCTACCTAGAGCCCAGCCATTTTTCACGCTGATGTGCGACGGAGAGATCCACAAGTGCCCCGCAATCGGGGCACTCAGGTTTGCCTCGGCGCCCACGACCGAGAGGTGCGCATCGGCCGCCTGCGAGTAAGCCTTGCCGCTGGTTGGATCGGCATCCGCAGTCAGGTACGGATCGCGTGTCCACTCGTTGTTGTAGTGGAGCCCGATGTCCACGTACTTCTTATATTTCATTCGAAGGTTGGCGTATGCGATGAGATCGGCACCCACCTTCGATGCATAGAGCGGGCTATTGGTAGCGGTCGAGTAGCTGAACGCGCCGTCGCGTGCCGTACCGAAGCCCTCCACCACCTCGAACGAGAGATCACGATCGACCGGCACGGTTACTTTCAACTGCTCGCCGATGTGGCGAAAGCGACCGAGCGTGAAGGTATCGTATTTCTCGAAGTAACCGAAGCCCGGCCACCAAGCGCCCATTTGGAACGCGACGT
Source organism: Myxococcales bacterium (assembly GCA_040348785.1). GTDB lineage: Bacteria > Myxococcota_A > Polyangia > Polyangiales > Polyangiaceae > PMG-095. Next base: position 152,265 of record JBEQTH010000110.1, read on the forward strand.
TGGGCTTGATGCCACCCACGTCCACGTCTGTATCGAGCGTGAGCGACGCAACGCCGGGAACGGCAGCCGCGTCTGGATTGCGAAAGCCAGTCGCGGCGAGCCAGTAGCCCATCCAACCGACCGCGGCGTCGACATGCTTCTTCTTGGCGTGGAATGTGACCTCGGCCCAGTCCTGCTCCTGCAAGCGAGTGTAGGCGAAGCTGTAGTAGCTGCTATCCACCACGCGGTTGGGCCCGTAAGAGATTTGCCCCTTTGGCGGCCCGTTCGGCGTATCCGGGTTGGGGCGCGTGCTGAAACCGAGCGACATCGGCGCCCGGAAGTAGCCGTGGATTTCCATGCGCCAGTCGTCTTGCGGCGGGGTGGTCTCCGGCTCGGCCGGGGCGTGGCCCGCTTCCGAGTTGGCTTCAGGCGTCGCAGTCACGTCCGGTGCGGCAACGCTTGTCTTCGCGGTCGCGGTCGCGGTCGCGGTCGAGTCCGACGCAGGCGTGTCAGCCTCGGCATTCGGTGCGGGCTTGGCAGCAGCGGTATCCTGTGCGGCATCCGAGTCCGTTGCCTCCTGCGCAGCAGCCAATGCAGGGAGTGTGGTGACCGACAGAACCGACAGCAAGCAAACTTTAAATCTTCGCACGGCTTTCCTTTTCCCCCCAACGCGACGAGCACCGGCCGGTCGCGACTAACGATCGCGTGACGTTGCTCTCGAGAGTGCGCATGTCGCGCCCGTCATGTTCACCACGGGCGCGACACTCACGCTCTCGACGACCTTTACTTCCCGTACTTCACCGCGACAATCGCAGCTTGGAGCGCATCGACCGTCGTCTTCGAGATGACGGGGCCCGTCGAAACCGCGCCCTCGTAGAAATGACCACCGGCGCTGTTGCTGTTGTCGCCCCGATGCCAAGGATGATCGATCCCTGCTTGATCATGGGCACGTAACCCGCCTTCGCCGGACGAATGCCGTCGTACATCGTTTGCAGGGTGCCCGCGGTGGCATCTCCACCGTAGATCGCGAAGCGGCCCTTGTTGCTGTTCTTCTCACGCGTGTCGCCGAGCAGCACGCCCGTCACGAAGTCGTAGTTGAGCTTCTTGTTGGTGGAGATGTTCTTGTCCTGATTGTTCTCCCAACCTGCGTACAGGCCGTTCTCGAGATCAGCCATCATCCACGGACCCGGCTTCCCGCCGGCGCCAGTGCCCCAAACGACGCCGCCGCCGAAGTAGAGCGCCTCCATCGTGCCGTTACCGTCATCGTTGGACGTAGTCTCGGCGTTGCCGTAATCGAAACAACACCCGTCGATCAGATCTTTCTGGCTCGTGATCCAATACATGCTCTCGGGATCGTCACCCTTGACCATGCCATTGCCTTGTTTGATCGTGCAGCCAGAGCAACCAGTGCGATAACCAATCCCGGCCTTGATCAAAATGCCATAAGCCGAGTGGCCGTTGACCGTGATCTTGAGCGCGTTCGCGACAGCGGGGTTGTCTGGTGTTCCCTTCGCACCGCCGCGGGGCGCGGGCTCGAGATCGTTCTTTTGCCCGGACTGGTCGTAGATCTTGGTGATGGTGCAGCTCGTGCCCGCGCAGAACGTGTCTTGGTCAGCGGAGTCCGCGTAGCCGTCCTTCGAGCCAACGTCATGCGTCGTGCCTTTGCAGGAGGCTGGCCCCGCCGCCGCGCTACCCTTGCAGAGCTGGTACAGCGGGCCCGTGTACCCCCCGACGATCACGCGCACCGTGCTGTGCGCGGAGACACAGCTGTTGCCGCCGGCCTTCAGCACGTCACAGGGCAAGGCGATGGTCGGGGCAGCACCTGCACCGCCGCCGCCCGCGCCCGCCATTGGCGCAGCACCACCCGCGCCCGCTACCGGCGGAGCACCGCCGCCGGCACCACCCGCGCCGGCTCCGGGCGGCGCGCCGCCGCCGGTCGAGTCGTTGCCGGTACCGGCATTCGGATTGACGATTGCGCCGCCGCTGCCGTCTCCCCCACTGGTGTTCGGCGCGCCTGCGCCGGGCTGCGGCGAGCCCGCGCCGCCCGTCATGTCACCGCCGCCACTGGGAGATGTCGAGCCAGCCGAGCCGCCGCTGTCACTCGACGAATACGAGCCGCACGCAAAGAAACCCGCCGCCAGCGAAACGACTGCCACGGGCGCGAGGACGAACGAGCCAAGCTTCTTCATTGCGGATGCTCCAGTGCGTTGAGTGGCGCCAAGGGACGCGTCGGTAGACTCGGTGTTGCGGGCGCGGATCTTTTCATGGCGACATCTCCGTTCGTAAAGCCACGTGCAGTGGCGTAGGACCAAGGGGCGAGCACCCGAGTGCGAGGCACTCTCGGGTGTTCTCTGCCTAACTAAGAGTCGCTTTTCAGCAGCTCGAAGCGTCAACTTTCACAACGCCTCCACCGCGGCGCGCTCGATTGCGAGCCCCCGCGCGTGGCGGCTGAAGAACTCAGTGAACCCCTGCACGTCTCGCGCGTCTGGCGGAGTGGGGCGACCGATGCGTTTGGCGATTAGGCCTTCGAGATAGTCAGTGAGCGAAAGATGGGAGTCCGAGCGAAGGAGGTAGCCGGCGAGCAACGCCATGCCCCATGCGCCACCTTCACCCGCGGTCTCCGGCAGGCTGACGGGGACGTTGAGCGCGGCGGCCATCAGGCGCTGGCCCGTGTCACCCGTCTTGAAGAAGCCGCCATGCCCGCGGATCTCTTCGATGACGACCCCTTCTTGGTCAATCAAGATGTCGAGGCCCGTGCGCAGCGCGCACAGGGAAGCGAAGGACAACGCACGCATCAAGTTCGGAAGGGTTAAAGAACTCCTTTCCTTGCGAACAATCAGCGGCCGTCCTTCACTGAAGCCGGTGATGTGCTCACCCGAGACGTAATTGACGCTCAACAGGCCGCCAGCGTCGGGATCCGCGCGTAACGCCAGCGGTATCAATTTGGCATAAAGCTCGTCGAGACCGGCTGAAGCTCCGAGCGCTTGCGCGACTTGGGCAAACACACTCACCCACGCATCGAGATCCGACGAACCGTTGTTGGAATGGACCATCGCCACGGGTCGACCGTCGGGTGTGACCACGAGATCAATTTCTTCGTGCACGCGCTGCAGCGGCTTTTCGAGCACGAACATCGCGAACACGGACGTGCCAGCCGAGACGTTGCCCGAGCGCGGACGCACCGCGTTGGTCGCAACCATGCCGGTGCCGGCGTCACCTTCGGGCGGACACAGCGGGATACCGGCTGACAACTGGCCGCTCGGATCGAGCCGCTTCGCGCCAGATGCCGTGAGCTTGCCTGCGGCCTGCCCCGCGGACAGCACGCGCGGCAGCACCCCGCGCAGCGTGATCCCCAGTTTCCGCGGCGCGATCAGGCGTTCGAACTTGGCGACGCGCGCGGCATCCCAATCACCCGTGCTCGAGTCGACCGGGAACATGCCCGACGCCTCCCCTATCCCCAGCACGTGCTCGCCCGTGAGCATGAGGTGCACGTACCCGGCCAGCGTGGTCAGCCGGTGGATGTGCGGGACGTGCGCTTGGCTCTCGAGGATCGACTGGTAGAGGTGAGCGATGCTCCAACGCTGCGGCACGGCGAATTCGAGCAGCGGGGTGAGCTCGGCGCAGGCTTGCGCGGTGATGGTATTGCGCCAGGTGCGAAACGGCACGAGCAAGCTCCCAACGCCGTCCAACGCGACGTAGCCGTGCATCATGCCGCTGACACCGAGCGCCGCGACCTGCCGCAGCTCCACCGAGTAACGAGCACGCACGTCTTCTGCCAAGGCTGCGTAGCAGCCCGCAATGCCGCGCCAGATATCGGCAACGTCATAAGTCCATACGCCAGCGATGAACTGGTTCTCCCAGGCGTGGGAGCCGGCGGCGAGCGGCGCCGCGTCCGGCGCGATCAGCGACGCTTTGATGCGCGTCGAGCCGAGCTCGATGCCGAGCACGGCTTTCCCTTCCGCGATCAGCTTGGCCGCGCGGCTCGGATCCAAGCTCATGAAGTTCCTGTTCGAGCTTTGATGGGTTGCGTTTCCGACTTTTGCCCGTAGTAAGCGTTCTTGCCGTGCTTGCGGTCGAAGTGCTTGCGAATCAGCCGCTCCGGAAGGCGGGCGGCCGCTGGATCGAGCGTCCGCGTGACGAACGCCATGCGCGCGAGCTCTTCCAATACGGCGGCGTTGTAGATGGCCTTCTCTGGCGTGGGGCCCCAGGTGAACGCACCGTGACCCGCAACGAGCACCATGGGTGTGTGCATCGGATCGCGGTTGGCGAAGCACTCCAAAATTTGCGTGCCGGTCTCGAGCTCGTAGTCACGCTCCACGGCTTCGTCCGACATTACCGCGGTGCATGGCACGTCTTCCGCCAGGTGATCGGCGTGAGTCGTGCCGTAGATCGGAATGGGTAGCCGGGCCTGGGCCCAGCCCGTGGCGTAGCTCGAGTGAGTGTGCACCACGCCAGTGATGCCCGGCCAAGCCCGATACAACACCAGGTGCGTCGCCGTGTCGGACGACGGCCGCAACGTGCCCTCGACGACCTGGCCCTGCAGATCGACGACGACCAGGTCGTCGACCGTGAGCACGTCATAGGCGACGCCGCTCGGTTTGATCGCGACGACACCGCGCGCCGCATCGAGCGCGGAGACATTGCCGAAGGTGTAGATGGCAAGGCCCCGCTTCGGGATCTCCTGGTTTGCCGCCCAGGCGCGTTCCTTGAGATCTCGATACGGCGACGGCATCGGCTCAGTGACCCAGCTTGAAGGTCAGGTCATTCCAGCGCAGCTCGTTGCGCAGCGCGTGCAGGTCCAGATCGGCCCCGAAGCGCACCACTTCCAGCCCGGCCATGGCTGCAAAATCCTGCCACTCCGCCGAGGTGACGGCTTGGCAGAACGCCGAGTGATGGCCGCCGCCGGCTTCGATCCAGGCTTGAGCGCCGCGTTTGAAATCCGGACGCGGGATCCACACGGCGCGCGCCGTGGGCAGCTTCGGCATCGGGTGATCGGCCTTCACGACATCGAGCTCGGCGACGATCATGCGCATGCGCCCGCCCATATCCACGAGGCACGTGTTCACTGCGGGGCCGGGCCGCGCATCGAACACCAAGCGCGCGGGATCGGATTTGCCGCCGATGTCCAGCGGGTGAACCTCGAGCGACGGCTTGCCATCCGTAATGGACGGGCAAACCTCCAACATGTGCGCGCCGAGGATGCGTTCTTGGCCCTTGACCAAGTGATAAGTGTAATCCTCGATGAACGAGACCCCGCCGGGGCGACCTGCGGTCATCACCTTGCCGAGGCGCACGAGAGCCGCGGTCTTCCAATCACCCTCGGCGCCGAAGCCGAAGCCTTGCGCCATCAACCGCTGACACGCGAGGCCGGGCAGCTGCTTGAGACCGTGCAGATCCTCGAACGTGGTCGTGAACGCGCCGAAGCCACCGTCGACCAAAAACTGTTTCAGCGCGATCTCTTGGCGGGCCGCGTAACGCACGATTTCTCGCTTCTCGCCGCCCTTTTTCAAGGGCCCGGCCAGCGTGTAGGTGTCCTCGTACTCGCCCACCAACTGGTCGACGGCGGCGTCCGAAACCTCCGCGATGGGGCCAACGAGATCCCCAACGCCGTAGCCGTTGATCGACCAGCCGAGCCGGATCTGAGCTTCCACGCGATCACCACCGGTGACCGCTACTTCGCGCATGTTCATGCCACCGATGCGCGCGATCTTGAGGCGACGCGACTCCGCCATCGCCACGGCGGAGCGACCCCAGCCCGCGAGCTCCTCCACGACATCGGGATCCTGCCAATGGCCGACCACGATCTTACGGTTGATCCGGAGGCGCGCGCCGATGAACCCGTACTCCCGGTCGCCGTGGGCCGACTGGTTCAGGTTCATGAAGTCCATGTCGATCTCGCCCCAGGGCAGCTCGCGATTGAACTGCGTATGCAGATGGGCGAGCGGCTTTTGCAAGCGCGTGAGCCCGGCGATCCACATCTTGGCGGGCGAGAAGGTGTGCATCCACGTGATGACGCCGGCGCATTCGGGCGAGGCGTTGGCGGCGAGACACACTTGCTCGATCGCGTCCGGCCCGGTCAGGATGGGCTTGCCCACGATGCGCGCTGGAAAGGCTCCGGAACGATCCAGCGCCTCCGCGATCTGCTGCGAGTTGCGTGCGACGCTTTGCAGCGTGTCGTCACCATACAGGTGCTGGCTGCCGGTCAGGAGCCAGAGCTCTTGTTTTTTCTGCTGGTTCAAGGTCATCACATTCTCGAGTATTGGATGGGCTGCGCCGCGCTACGAAGTGCTACGGTCCGAAGGCCCGTCGGAACGCCCGGCGTGCCGCGTCGATTTGCCCGCAGATAGGGATTGTGAACGTTCACATGAAACGTGTCAAGCAGGATAAGACTCTCAATTCCGATGCGCCATCGACGCGCACCGTGCCTGCACCGGCAAAACGCAAAGTCGCAGTGATGGCGGACGTCGCGCAGCTGGCCGGCGTCTCTTACCAGACGGTCTCGCGCGTCCTGCATGACAGCCCGAGCGTCCATGAGGAGACGCGTGAGCGCGTGCTCGCCGCCATCCGCCAGCTCGACTACCGGCCGAATTCGATGGCGCGCGCGCTGGTGACCGGGCGCTCGCAAACTCTCGGCGTGGTGAGCTTCGACACCACGCTGTACGGCCCGGCCTCTACCCTGTTCGGCATTCAACAGGCGGCGCATGACGCGGGGTATGCGGTGAGCATCGCCAGCGTCCGCGCGCTCAACCGCGAGACGATGCTGTCTGCGATCCAACAGCTTCGCGATCAAGGGGTGGACGGCGTCGCGGTCATTGCCCCTTTACGCGCGGGCGTCGACGCATTGCGCCACGTCCGTTCGGACTTCCCGGTCGTCGCCGTGGAAGGTGGGCCGGACGCGGCGATCCCTGTGGCCACCGTCGATCAGAAGGCAGGCGCGACCGCGGCAACGCAGCATTTGCTCAATTTAGGCCACAAAACGGTGTGGCACTTGGCAGGTCCCCCGGATTGGAAAGAGGCTGAGGATCGGATCGAGGGTTGGAAATTTGCGCTCAAGGCAGCCGGGGCCCGTGTCCCTGCACTCGTGCGTGGGGACTGGACCGCGCGGTCCGGTTACGAAGTCGGACAGAGCCTGGTTCAAATCGAAGAGCTGACGGCCGTCCTCGTCAGTAACGATCAGATGGCGCTCGGCCTGCTCCGTCGCTTGCACGAGGTGGGGCGCAAGGTCCCTGCCGACCTGAGCGTGGTGGGTTTCGACGATATCCCCGAAGCGGCGTACTTCACGCCGCCGCTCACCACCGTTCGCCAGGACTTCACCGAGCTCGGTCGGCGCTGCCTACACGCTTTGCTCGATCGCATCGCCGGCAATACGGATCCCACGCGCGTCGTGGTCGCGCCAGAGCTGGTCGTGCGCAGCTCCACTGCACGCGCTCCAACACGCTGAGCAGCGCGAGCATGCGGCCGAGGGCGCGACAGAATTCGTGAGCGAATTCGAGGTCACTCGAGGTGCTGAATCGTGAGGCGAGCGTGAAGCGAAGATCATAACTATTGTGAGCGTTCACATTCATGGTACAGTGGGCTGAGGTCCGCATGAGAACCAAGCTCGCGACGCTGTTCGCCGTGGCCACGCTGTCGTGGCTCACCTTCGCCACCGGAGGCTGCCACCGCAGCTCCAGCAATAAGCCACTCAAGCTCGCGTTCGTCACGAACAACACGAGCTCCTTTTGGCAGATCGCCTCTGCGGGCGTGCACAAGTACGAGCAGGAGAGCAAAGTCCAGGTGGACATCAAGCTCCCCCCGAATGGCACCCTCGACGAGCAGAACCAGATCTTACAGAACCTGGTCAGCCAAGGCTACGACGCGATTGCGGTCAGCGCCGTCGCCCCCACGGATCAAACCGCCCAGCTCAACCAGATCGCAGCGCGCACTCACCTGCTCACTTTCGATTCGGACGCCAACAAGTCCAATCGGCTGCTCTACATCGGCACGGACAACTACGCCGCGGGCAAGGTGCTCGGCGCCCAGATCGTCAAGCTGCTCCCCAACGGCGGGAAGATCGCCGTGTTCGTCGGCACGTTCGCGGCGGACAACGCGGCCCAACGTGAAAAGGGGATCGAAGACGCGATCGCAGGCCACAACATCACCGTGGTGGACAAGCGGGAAGACAATACCGATCGCGCCAAAGCGCGCTCGAACGTGGAAGACATCGTGAATGCCCGGCACGATCTGAACATGGTGGTCGGCCTCTGGAACTACAACGGCTCGGCCATTGCCGCCGCGCTGGAGGGCCTCGGCAAGAAGGGCACGGTGATGGCCTGCGTGTTCGACGAAGACGAGGGCACCCTGGACGGCATCGAGCACGGCACCATTCAAGCCACCGTCGTGCAGAAGCCGTTCATGTTCGGCTACCTGTCCAGCAAGTGGATGCACGATCTCGCCACGAAAACCGACGCCACCAAGGCCGCCCTGCCCCCGGGGCGCGTCATCGATACCGGCGTCGAGCTGATCGACAAAGACAACCTGAAGGACTTTAGAGACCGGCTCGCGCAAATGAGGAAGTCGGGCTAACCAAAGATGCCGTCGGCAACGGTTGCACAGCCCGCTCCCGACGCAGCGGTTGCAGCGGCGCAGGCGCCGCTGCTCTCGATGCGCGGCGTAACCAAGCGCTTCCCGGGCGTGCTCGCGCTCGGGGGCGTGTCGCTCGACGTCTACGCGGGTGAAGTACTCGCGTTGATGGGAGAAAACGGAGCCGGGAAAAGCACGCTCATGAACGTGCTGGGCGGCGTCTTCGCGCCTGACTCGGGCGAGATCACGCTAGAAGGCGCGCCGATCACCCTGGGCAGCGTGCGCGCTGCGAAGCAGCACGGCATCGCCTTGATCCATCAAGAGCTGATGCTGGCCCCGAACCTGGACATCGCGTCCAATATCTTCCTGGGCAACGAGCAAAAGCGCTCGCTCCTGCAACCGCTCGGCCGCGCCGAGATGAATCGCCGTTCGGCGGCCCTGCTGAAGCGCGTCGGCCTCGCGCTTGCACCAACTACACCGGTCTCCCTGCTCACCACGGGGCAGCAGCAATTGGTCGAGGTGGCCAAGGCACTGTCCGTGCAGTCGCGCGTAATCGTGATGGACGAGCCGACCTCGTCGCTGGCCGCCGCCGAATCGGAGCAGCTGTTTGCCATCATCCGGCAACTGCGCAAAGACGGGCTCGGCATCGTCTACATCTCGCACCGAATGGAAGAAGTGTTGGCGCTTTCGGATCGCATCACCGTGATGCGGGACGGGCGTAACGCAGGTCAGCTTTCACGCGCCGAAGCCAGCTACGACAAGATCGTGGCGTTGATGGTCGGCCGGGAGCTGTCGGGTGCTTATTTTCCGGAGAAGGCCGAGAAAAGCGGGGCCGAGGCCGAGGTCATGCTCACGGTCGAAGATTTGCGCGTTCCCGGCGCGCCCGGCGGTGTCAGCTTCGTCGCTCGGCGCGGGGAGATCCTGGGCTTTGCTGGCCTCGTCGGCTCGGGTCGTACTGAGCTGATGGAAGCCTTGTTCGGTGTTACGCCCGCGCTCGGCGGCCGCATGACCGTCGAGGGCAAGCCGTTTTCACCGCACACGCCGCGCGCGGCCATCGAGCGCGGCGTGTACCTCGTGCCCGAGGACCGCAAGCGTCACGGCTTGGTGCTGCCCATGTCCGTGGTCGAGAATGCGTCGCTTCCCAGCATTAACGAGCGCGCTCGGCTCGGCGTCGTCAATCGCAAGGGCGATCAGCGTTTGGCCGAGGCGGAGGTTGCGCGCATGCGCATCAAAACGCCCAGCGTGCACCAGAAGGTGGTCACCCTCTCGGGCGGCAATCAGCAAAAAGTGGTGATCGGCAAGTGGTTGGCCATGAACCCCAAGGTGCTGATTTTGGACGAGCCCACGCGCGGCATCGACGTCGGCGCCAAGGCCGAGATTTATCGCCACATGGCGGCGCTCGCCGCGGAAGGCATCGCGATCTTGATGGTGAGCTCCGATTTGGAAGAGGTCATCGGCATGAGCGACCGCGTTGTCGTCATGCACGAGCGGCGCCTGAAGGGCGTGCTGCTGCGTGAACAGCTCACCCAGCAGCGCATCGCGTCCTTGATGACCGGACAGCTGACGTCAGAAGGAACAACGGGAACATGAGACGAGAGCTCGGTATTTTCGCAGCATTGGTCGTCGCCTGCGTCGTGCTCGGCATTTCGAATCCGGATTTCTTCGGGCAGTCGAACGCCGTGAACACCGTCCGTCAGATTTCGATGCTGGGCATCTTCGCGCTCGGCATTGCCTTCGTGATCATCACGGGCGGTATCGATCTGTCGGTTGGTTCGGTAATCGGCCTGACGGGCGTGATCATCGCCAAAGTCTCCTCGCACGAGAGCGGCGGCCTCGGCTACAGCTTGTTGGTCGGCATCCCCGTGGCACTCGGGGTGGCGCTGCTCATCGGGCTCTTGCAGGGGCTGCTCATCACTCGGCTCAAGCTGCAACCGTTCATCGTCACGCTCGGCGGCATGCTGCTGATCCGCGGCGTGTCGCAAACGGTCGTGCAAGGGGCCACGCTCAGCCTCGGCGCCTCCCCGCTGGTCTCGCTCTCCAACGGCGGCCTCCTCGCCATCGATGGCGATCCGCTGATCCCCTATCCTGCCTTGATGTTCCTGGCCGCGATCGCGATCTGCACTTATCTCCTGCACTTCACGGTCTTCGGTCGCTACTTGTACGCCATTGGCGGCAACCGCGACGCGGCCAAGTATTCCGGCATCAACGTGCAGAAGGTGGAGACGCTCGCGTACGTCATCTCAGCAGGCATGGCCGGCGTCGCCGGCATCGCTTATGCCGCCTACATCGGGCAGATGTCACAACAGGTCGGCGTGGCCTATGAGCTGTACGCCATCGCCGCAGTGGTGCTCGGTGGTTGCTCACTGCGCGGCGGCGAGGGCACCGTGCTCGGAATCGTGGTCGGCTCGGCGATGATGCGTGTCATCGACAATGGCATCAACATGTTCCAGATCCCGTATGAGGATCGCGACGGTGTGCCGCGCCTCTGGCGCCTCAACCCCAATTGGACGTTCATCATCGTCGGCGGCGTGATCCTCTTGGCCGTGGTGCTGGACCAAGTGGTGCACGTGGTGCAAGCCGCGCGGCGCGTGCGCGCCGCAGCGCCCCCGCGCACGCCGGTCGAGCTCCCACCGGAGCCTGCCCGGCCACTGAGCGGCTAGAAATACCGTTCATGCGCGGTGGGGAGAGCAAGATCGCACCCGGCGCCCCTTGAGTACCTAGTCACCGAAATTCCCAGGGAGCACGGGGCGCTCGACTGTGCTCAGCGTCTCACCGAGCCCGATGAAGACCTCACGCGTCGGCAACCTCACCACGAACGCCAACAGGTGGCGCATGGTCAATGACTTTTGGGACAAGAACGGCCCGTTCACGCTCGCGCTCTGGACGAAGGACGACTTCATCGCCGTCGAAGACCGGGCGTGCAACAAGGGCAAGCGCATCTCCAGCTCGGGCGATCGGCACATCCGGACGAAAGACTTGAGCGGCGGCAGGAAAGCAGTCGCGTTTTTCAACCGCGGCAGCGCCGATGTCGCAAGGTCCGCCACGTTGCCGCAGCTCCGGCGCGGAGCCGCCTCACCGCGGCAGGCTTGAGCATGGTGCGCTTTCAGATTGGAGTGCTCGGGCTAGCGCTGAGCCTCGCAGCATGTGGCTCGAGCTCTGACGCGCCCCCCTGTTGCGGGGGGCCCAACGCCGGTGCGAGCGGCGCGCTCGCCGCTGGCGCGCCTACCGGCGGTGCCTCGCTGGGCGGCGCGTCTGCCGGCGGGGCAGCGAACGCGGGCTCTGGCTACGCGAGCAACGCCGGTGCGAGCGGTGCTTCCGGGGCCTCCGCGGCCGCCGGCGCTGGGTCGGACATGGGCGGCGCACTCACTGGCGGCGCGGGCGGCAGTGGCGGCTCCGCGGGCGGCAACTCCGCGGGCGCTGCAGGCGGCGTGCCCGTTGTGCCCGCGGGCACCGCGTGGGACAGCCCGAGCACGGGCAACCCGTTCCTGCCGGGCTACTTCGCCGATCCGTCCATCTTCTACGACAGCACATCGAGCACGTTTTACGTGTTCTCGACGACCGACGGCGTGTGGATCGATTACAGCGCTGACCCCGCGGTTTGGTCTTCGAAAGACTTCGTGAACTGGCACGCGCAGCGGCTGAGCTTGCCGTCGGCGTGGCCCAAGCAACCGCTCTGGGCGCCCTCGGTCATGCGCCACCCCACGAACGGTAATTACTACCTGCTATACGCCATCAGCAACGCCACTTACGTCGCCCGGGCGACGACCCCACTCGGTCCCTGGACCAACGCCAGCTCGAATGGCGCGCCCCTCTACCAAAAGGGGGAAATGTTCGGCAATAGTGACTGGTTCGACGCGCAGTTCTTCGTCGACACCGACGCCACGTACATGACCTTCGGCGGCGGCGGGCAAGTCGGCATCGCCAAGCTCGCCTTTGCCGCAGACGGGTCGGTGAGCATCGACAATTCCGATGCGCGCATGACCAACGGCAGCACGCACAAGTTCAAACAGCTCACTGGCCTCTCGAATTACCTGGAGGGCTCGTGCCTGTTCAAGAGCGGCACGCGCTACTTCATCACTTACTCGAACGGCGCGTGCCAAAACTACAACGTGCAGTACGCGGTCGCATCATCACCGCTCGGGCCGTTCACGCACGCCGGCGGCAACATCGTGAAGCGGGACGACACGAAGCACGTGCTCGGCCCCGGGCACAACTCGGTGCTGCAATACGACAACGACACGTACCTCGTTTACCACCGCCAGGCGTATCAATACGTCGACGTCAAACGCCAGGTATCCATCGACCACATCACGATCAATGGCGATACCATCAGTGCCAACGTGCAGACACAAAGCGGCGTTTGGGCGGGCAGCGGCGCGCTCGAGTCTCTGGTGGCCAAAGCACGCGCCGCGAGCGAGCTCGACTTGGCCTACGGAAAAGCCACCGCCGCCTCCAGCGAGAGCGATTTCCAAGGCGGCACCTCGGGCAACATCAAAGAGAGCTTCCCCGCAATCAAAGGCTTCTATGCCGGCAAGTTCGCCGTCGACAACAACCGCGGCACGCGCTGGGCGCCGACCACGTTGCCTGGCAGCCTCGTGGTCGATCTCGGTCGTGACTCGGCAATTGGCCGCACCGAGACCACGTTCGAATACGTGCTGCGCGCCTATCACTATCGCATCGAGTACCTGGCCCAGGCCGAAGCCGCGGACCTCGCCGCAGCCAAAGCCTCTACCGCGTGGCACTCCTACGCCGATCGCTCCACGAACACGGTCGCGCTGCCGCCCCTGGTCGACGTCAACTCGGTTACCGCGCGCTACCTGCGCCTCACCGTGCTCTCCGCCGATCTGCCTACCACTGCCAGCGAGATCCGGACGATCGTCGAGACGGACTTTGCGAACCGCGTCAGCGTCGTCGAATTCAAGGCGTTCCAAAACGCGACCGCGAAAGCCCAGTGACGAGCGTGCCCGTCACCGGCGAATAACGAGCTTTACGCCGTGGCGTGCGGGCCGCGCCCGCTACCCAAACCCAAGTCGCATCGAGTGCGCTCGACACGTCGGGATAATGTGCTGCGCAAGGTCGGGCCCAGGCGACGACCGCTGAAAGAAGCCGAGCGCCGCAAACCCCATCGAACTCGCGTTGAACCCAGCGCGGCGATAACGGCGTCGGCGCGGAACTTCGACTTCGGCCCGGTGCATCGGAGGCAGTCATGGCCGACTCGCGGCGAAGCAGCTTCGGACCACTTCGCTGGCTATGCGAGCGACTCGGCGCACCGAACAACGAACCGCGTTTGCAATCAACGGCAAACCCTGCAAACAACCGTCACCGCCAAAAAAGCTCTACCACTATACGAAGGAGGCAGGCTTCCACGGTATTCTGCAGCAGCGCGAGCTTCGACTAACCCATTTCAAGGGGACCATTGACAATGACGAGATCCGAGTGGCCGATCCTTTGTTCCTCGACGTGCTCAACCGTCGGTTGGCCGACTCTCAGGCACCACACGTACTTGCCATGCTCGCGGACCGACAGCCCAGGCCGACTCGGACGACTATTGAAACCGGCTACGCGAACCGGGTCAGCGTCACTGATTTCAAGGTGTTCCAGAGCGCAACTCCGGATCAGCCCTGAGCCCAGAGCTCGGCGGCACGCCTAGGTTGTAAAAGTCCGATGCCGAGCATACGGTAATCTCCGATGGGTTACGGTTTACGCACGGTTGCTCGTCTCTTCACCGCGCTAGGAGCAACCGCGTGCGCTGCCCCATCGCCCCAGCCCCCACCCCCCCTGACCCGACCCCCACCCTACGAAGTCATCCACTTCCCCAATGGCAAACTCACCCTAGGCGGCGAACTCTTCCGACCAAAAGGAAACGGCCCCTTTCCTGCCGTCCTCTACAACCACGGGAGCGCTGAAGGGATGACGAGCGACATGGCCAGCACTGCCATGGGCCCCCTCTATGCAGCTAAGGGTTGGGTCTTCTTCATGCCGTACCGACGCGGCCAAGGGCTCAGCGCTGACGCCGGTCCGTACATCGGCGATCTTATCGACCAAGCTGAAAAGAGTGGCGGCGCATCCAACGCCGAGAAGGCCATGATCCGGCTGCTGACCCAAGACCACCTCAGCGATCAGCAGGCCGCCCTCACGTGGTTAAAGAACCAGACCTTTGTACAGAAGGACCGCATTGCCGTAGCCGGCCAGTCGTTCGGCGGCATCGAAACAGTCCTTGGCGCTGAGCAGTACCGGTATTGTGCCGCCGTAGACGCTTCAGGAGGAGCCATGAGTTGGGACGGGGCTCCCGAACTGCAAACTCTACTCGAGCAAAGCGCCAGAAACTCCAAAGCACCCATGTTCTTTTTCCAGGCGGAAAATGACTTCACTTTGGCCCCCAGTAAAGAGCTGTACCAACAAATGCTCGCCGCCGGGAAGATAGCTGAAATTAAAATTTATCCAGCGTACGGAAAAACAAACTTTGATGGCCACAGCCTAACCTGGCTAGGAGCGTCCATCTGGTTCAGCGATGTATTTGCCTTCATCGAAAAACACTGTGCCGGCAAACAAGACTCACAGTAATTCCTGACCGGTCGCTGGTGTCGCTGGTGACACGACGCCGGTTACACGCAATCAAGAGCGCTGCAAGTCGGCCGTGACAAGGTTTGCAACTGGGTTATCCCGCTGCCGCGACCTTGGATCGCGCCAAGAGCGGTGGAGGATAGCCTCGCCGCCGCATCCGATGAACGAACGCCCCGCGCTAACTGTCCCGGTCCGTGTTCAGGTAACGACGGAGCCAGCTGTTCTTACGTGGTGTCCAGGGTCAGAATTGAACTGACGACACGTGGATTTTCAATCCACTGCTCTACCGACTGAGCTACCCGGACTTGGTTTTGAGGGCCGGTTCCTACCGCATCTGCCGGCGCTTGTCGCGCCTTTGTTGCACAAATTTTTGCGGGCGAATCGGGCGGGCGGCCAAAGGCTCATTTTGAAGCGTCTGCGCTTTCGCGCGGATCTTGCGGCGAATTCAGGGGCCGGCGGTGATGATTTCGCGTTTGCGGCCGCGCATTTGGTCGGCGCGACGCACGAGCTCGGCGTGGAGCGCCCACAGGGGTGCGGCGAGCTCGGGGCCTTCGAGCGCGGAGAGCGCGGCGGCGATGGCTTCGATAGTCGACATGCCTTCGGGCTGGGTCGGTCTGCGTAGCCGCGTGGGAGTGACCCGCGGCGCGGGCAGGCTGAGCTCGGGCAGGGCGCGCAGCTCGGGCAAGCGTTTGTACATGCGGCGCGCTTGCCGAAAGCTGCCGTCGAGCACCACCAAGCGCCCGGGGACGAACGACAGAGGGCGCGCCGGGCCGCTGCAGTACAGGAGCGCGCTGCCGGGCGCGACCAGAGAGCTTGCATCGAAGGTTTCGCCGCCGCCGTACTCGAGCAAGCGCGAGTTGGGCAGCGAAAGTGACGCGAAGCGCCCGGTGTTGCTCGTCAGGCGGCGTTCGGTCACGTGCCGAATCAGCACGATCTCGGTGCGCGCTACCACCCGCGGCAGCACGCTGCACACGCAGATCTCGAGCTGCAGCAAACAGCGCGGGCAATGTCCGTGCAGATCAGCCGGAGTGACGGAGCGCATCTCGAAGCAGCTAAGCCGTGCGGGCTTGCTTGACCGCGGCCAAGAAAGCGCTGGCGCGTGCGGTGATCACGCCGTAATGCCCGGCCGCGATCGCTTTCGCGTCGAGCAGGGCGGCGCCCACGCCCACCGCGACGGCTCCAGCGCCAATCCAATCCGCCACGTTGTCGAGCTTGACGCCGCCTGTGGCGATGATCGGCAGATGCGGCAGCGGGCCGCGTAGCTCTCGGAAATAAGCCGGGCCGAGCGAGGTCGCCGGAAACACGTTCACGAAGTCCGAGCCCGCCTCCCAGGCATCGAAGATCTCGGTGGGTGTGAAGCAGCCTGGCGCGACTGCCACGTCATAAGCGTGGCACAGCTGAAGCAAGTCACGGCGGTACACGGGCGAGACGATGAAACGCGCGCCCGCATCGATGAAGCGCTTGGCCGTATCGATGTCGAGCACCGTGCCCGCGCCGAGGAGCACGCGATTGCCGAGTGCGCCGCACAGCGTGCGCAGCACTTCCACCGCGCCGGGCACCGAGGTCGTGATCTCGATCGCCGAGAGCCCGCCCTCGAGCAACGCTTCGGCGATCGGCGTCACGCGGTCCGACTCACGCGTGCGCACCACGGCGAGCACACCCGACTTGCGAATGCTGTTGGCGGCCTCGGCACGAAGCGTCATGACAACGCTCAGGCTACCACGAGCCGCGCCGGCTCAGCCCGAGCGCGCCTTCGGCTTCGGGCAACCCGCGGTGGACTTCCAACAATGAGACTCGCTGTGCCGCCACCCCCTGGGCCACGACGCGCGCCGCGGGCTCCGGATCGAGCGCTCCACACGTATAAAAGTCGAGCGCGGCGTAACCCGCCTCCGGCCAGGTATGGACGGAAAAATGCGACTCCTCGAGCAGGAGCACGCCAGTGACGCCCTGCGGCGCGTAGCGATGAAACGCTTCGCCCACGACGCTGGCGCCCGCGGCTTCGGCCGCTCGGCGCATCAGCGCGCGCACCATTTCGAGGTCGTTCAAAGGCTCGGCCGCACATTCGTGCAGCTCGACGAGCAGGTGTTTGGCTCGCGTGTGCACGAGTTACTTTCGCGCGGCGCGGCGCGGCGCGGGCTTCTTCTCGCACAGCTCGCTGAGCTTGCGTGTCAGTGCCTTGGGATTGATGGTGCCCTTGTACACGTAAAGCGCGGCCGACTCGGCGCCGTCCAGCACTTCTTCGCTGACGCGCAGCCGCGCGCTGACCACGAACACGATCTTGGTCGCGAGCCCGCGCTCGACCAGCTCGATCCTTCGCCACACCGCGTCGCGATTCCAAAAGCCGAGCACCTCGCACAACACGAGCTCCCCGGTGCCTTGATGGGTGAAGCACAAATCCGGCACGCACAGCCCGATGCCCGGCAATTCGAGCACCTCACGCGAAAGCTCGGCGCGCCAGGGCTCGGCCTCGGCGAAGGCCTGGAGCAGGGCTTGGATCTCGTCCCGCGGCGGGCTCGCTTCATTCGTCACGTTTTGCGCCAAGTCGAGCGTGAACGTGAGTTTTTCGCGTTTTTTCCCCCAGCGCAGATCCGCAGTCAGCTTCACGCTGTCGCAAGCTTCGAGCGCGGGCAGCAAGAGCGCAAGCTCCATCCCATACTTGGTGACGGACTCGAATAGGCTGTACGGACCGTCGATTTCGATGCGATAGCCCCCATCCTCGCGCGCCGACATCTGGAACAACAGCTGCCGGAACTTGAGCTTCTGAAAGAGCACGCGGTACTGGTCAGCGGTCGCGCAGCGCACGTCTACTACCACGCGTACCGAGCACAGCAGGACCGCTTGTACTTCGGCGCGGGCGTGCCGGGCGAGCAAGCCGTCCGCGTCGTACACGGGCGCTTTGAGTAGCCGTTCGGCGCTGCGCAGATCCGAATACAGCCCGCCTTCCAGCGCTTCGACCGTGAGCCCGAGGGCGCTTGCCGTCTCGGCGAGCACCGCGGCACGGTCGAATCGTGCGCCGATGGCCAGCTCCGCGCGCGCGATCGCCGCGCGCGCGAACACTTCACGCCGCAGCGTGGGCGCGTCGGCTGCGGCGTTGCCGTCGAACGTGGAGTCGTCCAGGGCCAGCTTTTTCAGGGCGGAGAGCAGCTTTTTCTCTTGGGGGGTGCTCTCCACCTCGTTCAGCGCCTCTTCCAGCGCGATGCGCGTCTCGCCGACCGTACTAGACAGCACGGCCAGCACTTGCTCGGCCAAGGCTCTTGCCCGCGCCTGTGCTTCCGGCGCTGGCTTCGGCAAAGACAACGCGCCGTTCTTTTTGCGCACGCGCACCAGATCGGGGCTGATCACGAGCCGCCTCCGTAGGCGGCGTGCTCGCGACGCCGATCGCTCGTATAAACTTCGCCCGTCTTACGCGACACGAGCTCGTACAGGGTCGCGAATTTGTCGCCCTTGCGTCGTAAGATCCGACCCAAGCGCTGCACGTGCTCGCGCACGCTGCCGCTGCCGCTGATGATGATGGCGACGCTCGCATCGGGCACGTCCACCCCTTCGTTCAGCACCTTGGACGTGGCGATGGCCCGGTAGCGGCCGTCCCCGAAGCGCTCCAAGATCTCGCTGCGCTCTTTGACTTTGGTTTGATGGGTGATGATCGGGATCAAGAAGCGCTTGGAGATCCCGTATGCGGTCGCGTTGTCTTGCGTGAAGATCAACGCTTTCTCGTCGCGGTGCGCGTCGAGCAAGCGCTCGATGTAATCGAGCTTGGCCTGCGCTCCGAGTGACAGCTCGCGCTGACGGCGATAGGCGCGCATCGCGCGCTGGCCCACGGCAGTGCGCGCGGAGCGCATGATGAAGTCACTCCAGCCGCGCGGGCTGCCCATCCGGATCCCCTGCCCGCGCACGAACTCCAGATAGATGGCTCGTTCGGCTTCGTACTCGGCGCGCTCTTCCGGGCTCAGGTCCACCTCGACCCGCACGGTCTCGTACTCGGCCAGGTACGGGCCGGTCATCTCCACGATGTCCTTGCGATACACGATGGGCCCGACCAGGCGCGCGAGCTTGGCGTCTCCGCCGTCGCTACGCTCCGGTGTCGCGCTCAGCCCGAGCCGGAACGGCGCGAGGCACAGCTCGGAGGCGAGCGCGTAGCTCGGCCCCGGCAAGTGATGGCACTCGTCGAAGATCACCAAGCCGAAGCGGGCCCCGAAATGATCCATATGCAAGCACGCTGAGTCGTACGTGGTCACGGTCAGCGGTTTGATCTCGTAGCTACCGCCGCCCACGATGCCCACTTCGCAAGCGAAGCTCGTGCGCAGTAGGTCGTACCACTGGCGCACCAAATCCAAGGTAGGCGCTACGACCAGTGCGCTGCGGCGTTTGTCGTCGATCGCCAACACCGCGACGTGGCTCTTGCCCGCGCCGGTGGGCAGCACCACGACACCGCGCCCCTTGGCCTCGCGCCAGGCGGCGAGGGCCTCGGTCTGAAAGGGGCGTGGCTCGCGTTGCACGCTGAGCCCCCGCTCGAGCTCCGTGTAGGCGCGTGCCTGGTCGTCGTACGGCACCCCGGCGTGATGCAAGTACCGAACGAGGTCGGCGTAGGCCACGGCCGGCGCGCGGTGGCAGCGGCTGCGGGCGTCCCAAGCCGCGTGCGGTGCGAGCGAGAACCCGTCGGGCAGCGTGCCGCGCAGCTCGATCGTCCCAGCCGAGAAGCGCAGCTCCACCGCGTTCGTTGCGCTCATCGAGTTACGCTCCGCGCTTCATCGGAAGAAGCGCGCCGCGCCCTCCCCGGAAGTCGTTCCGCCCATGAGCTCGATGGGGACGTGGAACACGAGCTCGGCCATGTACAGCCCGCGCCGCTCGCGCATGCGCAGCAGGGTGACCGTGCAGTTGCCGAACTTCACGATGCAAACGCGCGGTACCGGCTCGCACAACAACGCCTTGTTGAGCTGATAGTGAAAGCCGCCGTGCCCGACCAACAGCACGCGATCTCCTGAAGCACGGTGGCGGACTTCGAGCCTTTCGCGCAGCCTTTGAACGCGCGCCTGCACGTCAGCGTGACTCTCGCCGCCGTACTCACCGAAGTCCCCCGTGTGCATCAGCGGGCGCTCCATGAACGGCGGATACGCGGCGCGAATTTCGGCTTCGTTCATGCCTTCGAGCGCGCCCGCGCCGATTTCCGGCAGATCCTCGTCCACGACCGGCTCCGGGCGCACGCCACACGCGGCGACGATGCCCGCGGTCTCGATGGCGCGCTTCAACGGCGAGCAATACACTGCGGCAAAGCCGAGGCCGCTCGAAGCGATGAACGCGCCCACCCTCGCGGCCTGCTCGCGCCCGAGCGCGCTCAGCGGGTAATCGCGACGGCCTTGCATCCGGCCCTGGGCGTTGCCTTCACTCTCGCCGTGACGCAGAAGCATGATTTCCATCGCTGGCCTTAGGCGGCGGAGTTTGCCAGAATCCCTCTCGTGGTCGATATCTATCTAGAATACGAAGGCGATCTGCATTGCACGGTGAAGCACGGGCCCTCGTCGGCCACGCTGGTGACTGACGCGCCGGTGGACAATCAAGGCCGCGGGGAGTCGTTCTCGCCCACTGATCTGGTGGCAGCGGGCCTCGGCAGCTGTGTCGCCACCGTGATGGGCATTGCCTCTCGCAAGCACGGTTTCATTTTGGATGGCACGCGAGTGCACGTGAAAAAGACGATGACCAACGGGCCACCCCGGCGCATCGCCCAGCTCGCCGTGCAGGTCACGTTCCCCAAAGCCGCCACCCGGAGCGTGACTCAGATCGCCACGGGTCGGGATCTGCTGGAGCACGAGGCGCACGTGTGCCCGGTGCGTGTCAGCTTGCTCGACGCAATCGAGGTGCCCATGCACTTCGATTGGCAGACCGAGTGAACGGTTATTCGCGGCGTTCCGGCGCCGCCAGCGTGCCGACGCAGGCGTTGCCCGAGCCCGCGCTGTAACAGCGCACCCCGACCACGTCCGGCGCACCGAGCCGAGCTGCAGCGATCAACACGCCGTAACGAAGCGCGCGCTCTTCACACGCGTCCTCGCAGGTAGCGACCAAATCGCCAAGCGGCTGGTCGGAAAGCGGCAAACGCGGCAATTCTTGCACCTGATCACTTCGCAGCACGGGGCGTTCGGACGCTTCCACCGCTGGCCCGGGCTGGAACGTCAGCGCGATGCGAAACGACAGCGAGGCCTCGGGTTCGTCGATGCGCTTCACGTCAGCCGCGGTCGGCGCGGGGCGGCCGGGCGGAGCCGAGCGCGGCACGCTGAGCGGGCGCGGATTCGCGAGCGGGCCCGAGACATAACGAGCCACCTCGGCCCCACAATGGAGCTGATGGGTCTCGAGCGAGGCCGTGCTGATGCGCCGCGAGCTGCAACGGGCGCCTACGAGCAGCTCGCCGCCAGCGCTGGCGGCGGACTCGTGCAGCGCCGCCAAGAGCCGCTCGGTCGTGCAGTCCAAGTCACTCAAGAGCTCGCCGGCGAGGGGGCGAAAGCCAGGCCGCAGCCGGCAGCCAACGCGCACCGTGCCCAACGTTTCCATGTCCGCGGTGCGCACGGCGACGTCGATCACCGCCTCTGGCTCGGCGCGCTGCGCTTCGCGCGAGCCTTCGAAGTTTGCCGGATCGAAGCGGCCCGCGCAGCCCGCGGCGCATAGCATCAGACCAATCGAGCTCGCCTTCGTTGGTAGACTCAAGCGCATGCAAGGGTGAGCCTAGCGCGCTCTGCTTTGGGCTACAAAAGGCCGCCCCACAAAACACAACGGCGCGACAGGTACCGGTACCTGCCGCGCCGCTGCTTGCTTCCAGTAGTCGTCCTCTAGGCCAGCGCCCTAGCGCTAACCCGAGAACGGAGGGGCTCAGGCGCCAGCTTGGCCGGCAGTCGGCTCAATTGCACCAGCCGCGCCGCCTTCGCCGCCCGGCTCAACTGCACCACCCGCGCCGGCTTCGCCGCCCGGCTCAACTGCACCACCCGCGCCGCCTTCGGGCGTCACGACAGCACCGGCTTCGCCGCCGCCGCTCTTGCCAGCCGACGTAGCGCCGCCTTTGCCAGCGGCACCCGCAGCGCCGCCTTTGCCAGCGGCACCAGCCGTCGAGCCCGGGGTCGTGTCATCGTCGCTTCCGCATCCCACCAACGCGATGCCCGCGCCGAGCGCGACCACTGCGAGCAAGCCAGTTAGCTTCTTCATATCCATTCCTCCGAATAACCTAGGTTAGTCACAGTCACACATGTGAGCGTATCCGCCCGCCGGCCCTTAAGCACAAAGCGCGCCACCTTGGCACGCTGTGTGAAAAACCGGCTAATCCAAGACAATCATTAAGAATTTTAAGCAGCCGAAAGGTGTGAGTCACACACCTCCCACCATGGACCCCGACTTTCGTGTCATGGTGTCAGCTCCATTACAACTGCTTGATTCTTATTGCAATCCCATGACGGACGCGATTTTAGGCCGGTTTTCCAATGTAGCGCTCCGTAGGGCCCTGTCGGCGGCCTCACGGGCTGTGGCAGTTTTGAGCTAAGTAGCCAAGACTCCACGAGTTTCCTTCGCCGAGCGCCGACAAGCACCGGTCGCACGACCGAATTTCACTCGCCGCGCTTTTTTCGCATCGTGGGGGTCAGCTTGTCGAAGCGCGAGACCGCCGGCCCGATGGCGTCCTTGCCGAAGCGCTCCCGGATTGCGTCCAAGGCAACGCCCAATTGCCGCTTGGGACGACTGCTCTCCGTAAACAGATCGAGCTGTGACTGCTGGCTCGGGCTGAGCTGCGAGACGCTGATGCCAAGCAAGCGCACGGGCTCACCGACCTTCGCGGTGTCCCACAGCTCGAGCGCCACCTCGCGGATCACGCGTCCGTCGTCGGTTGGCACGCGCAGCGTCTTGGCTCGCGTCAGTAGTGGGTACACCGGTTCGTCGCCCTGTTCACCGGGCACGCGCGCCGCCCTTCGCGTGCGCGCTTGGCCGAGCTTGATCTTGAGCGTGATGGTGTGCCCCACATAGCCCGAGCGACGCAGCCGGCGCGCGACCTCGTCGGCGTGAGTCGTGAGCGCGGCGCTGACGACCTCGCGATCGCTCACGTTACTCTCGAAGGTGTTCTCTTCACCGATCGATTTGGCGGCCCGCTCAGAGATCACGGGCCGCGTATCGTGACCGGCGGCCAGCGCCTGGAGCTCTGCCGCACGCTCGCCGAGGTCGCGTGTCAGCTGGCGCGTGTCGTAGGCGACCAGATCGCCTAGCGTTTTGAGGCCCAAACGTTGCAGTTTTTCGGCCAGCACCGGACCCACGCCCCACAACTTGCGAACCGGCAGCGGCGCGAGCAGCGCGCGGACTTCGCTCGGCTGAACGATGCGTAGCCCATCGGGCTTGGCGAGCGTGCACGCGATTTTCGCGACCAGCTTGTTCGGGGCGACAGCCACCGTGACCGTGAGCTCTGTTCGCTCTCGAACCCGCTGCTTGAGCTGGGTTGCGAGCTCGAGCGGCCCCCCGAACAAGCGCTCCGAGCCCGTGATGTCCATGAACGCTTCGTCGAGCGCGATCGGTTCGATCTCGGGTGTGAACTCTTGGAACACGGAGTGAACCTGCTCGGATACCTCGGCGTAGCGGGCCATGTTGGGCGCGATGAAGACGCCGTTGGGGCACAGCGCCCGCGCCCGAAAGCCGGGCATCGCCGAACGCACGCCGTATTTGCGCGCCTCGTAAGACGCCGCAGACACCACGCCGCGCGCCGAATTGGCGCCGACGATCACGGGCAGGCCGCGTAGCTCCGGGTGATCGCGTTGCTCGATCGAAGCGTAGAACGCGTCCATGTCCGCATGGAGGATGAAGCGCGTGCCGGGCGGCGGCGGCGGCGCGAGGACGCTCACTGGCGTGACTTCGACTCTTCGAAAACGCCGGCACCCGGCACGAAGCGCAGCGGCACGCTGCCGGTCTCGCCGATGCGGTTCTTGTAGACCACGAACTCCATCGCGCGCTCGCCGCGGCCCTGCGCCATTTCCGGATCTTCACGGAGCTCACCCGCGAGCGTCACTGCCGGCGCGATGAGGTCGGCATGGCGCCCGAGGGTCGTGAACACCACCGCGCAACCCTGGTCGGCGATACGCCGCAAATCGTAAGCCACGTGCGTGACACGCCCCTCCATGCTGCCGTTGGCCGCGGCCGCGTGTGACACGGAGCCATCGCCTGTCGCCGAGAATGCCTCGATGTCGTCCACCACGAGCACGGCGCGCTCGTGACGCGACCATTGATGGGCCGCGCACTCGGCGAGACTGTGCGTCGATTCGAGCCCGGTCGCGCGATACAAATGTAACAGCGAGCCGACCTTCTTCACGACCGTCTCGACCGAGTCGGCGACGGCGCGATGCGTGTCGGCGTCCTGCCAAGCTTGGCCGGACCAGATCATGCCATAAGGCGCATCGGTCTCGGGGTACTCGCGATACAGGGCGCGTGCAGCGAGGCGAGCCATCACCTCGGTGGGGTCGAGCGACGCGCTCGCGAAGACCACGCCCGCTTTGGCACGGGCGGCCATGTAGGCAATGAGCAGCGCGAACGCCGTGCGCCCCGTCCCCGGCGCGCCCGAGATGGCCAGCACCGCCCCCGCGCGCAGGCCTCCGCTGAGCATGGCGTCCAGAGTCGGAAAGCCGGTTGCGGTTGCGGGTGCATGTGCGCCGAGGCGCGTGGTCACGTCGACCTGCATCGCGGTGAGCGCGATGCCGACGGCGCCGGGCTTGGGGGTGGTCTCTGAGCTCACCCGCTGAAGATATCAGGCTCGGGTGCGCCCGCCGATCGCCCCCGCCGCGCCGGCGAAAAACCGGTCAAACTGGCGTGGCGCCGGGCGAGGCACACCGAGCGAGACAACGAAGTCGAGACAAACATCCCAGTTCGGGACTTCGATTTGCGATATTTGCGGCTTTTTTGCTGGCACGCCGTTCGCAAAGACCACAGCGCATGCCCAAGAAACGCACGTCCTCGGCGCCCCTGGCGCTCACTCTGGATGGCAGCCTGCTGCTCGACGAGAGCGCGCAGCTCGAGCCATCACTCGTCTCCCAAGTTGCCGCTGCGCTCTCCGTTGCGCCGAGCACGCTGTTCATCGGCACGCGCCTGCCCGCGCCCGAGCTCGCCGAGGCGCTCAGCCGCGTCGACGACGCGGCGGCTGAGGCGGCCGCGCGCATCCAAGCGCTGCGCTTGCGAGCAAAAAGTTCTACCCGGGGCAGATCACGAAAGACCTACAAAAAGGTCTAAGGTGCGACACTCAAATACCTTACGATGCCCCACCGCCCATGGGGAAAAACTCCACCGAATCCGCCTTCACATTCAAGTCCACCCTCAAGACTGGAGCAGAGCGCTTTCTCGCTCAATCACTTGCGCACGCGCAAGCTCAAGGCTTTCGTACTCCTGATGATTTTCTGAGGCACTTCAAGCCGCTCGACCTAATGGTCGCCTTGGAGTCCGCTCACGAGCTGCGCGCTGACATTCTGGTCAAGGCCGCCGGTGTTCATCAAAAGATCGCGATCAAGAAGTCGACCTCCTCCGGCGCCGAGGACTTGCGCATCGCCATCGAGGAAGGGCTGACCGACGCCGCCGCGATCCTGGAATTGTTCCCAGCCGACGAGCGCGTGCGGTACCTGGATGCACCGCGCCTCTGGTCGTTCTTGGTGGAAGACGAGTTCTGGTCGACGCTAAACGCGGAAGCGAACCGCGAGCGCGCCATTGCTCGCATGACCTTCACGCTCGAGAACGCTCTGCACGAAGACTTGCTCAGCTTGGCGGATATCGCCGACGGCATCAGCTTCGAGATGCTCGCCACTCGTTTGCCGCACAAAGAGCTGCAAAAACTGGTGAGTCACGCGCTCAAGCTCGGTCGCGAACGCAAGCCGCTGACCGAAGAGGCGCTGCTCGACAGCGTGCCGCTCCAGTCGATCGTCGGCTACGTGCCCCTCGAGCACGTCTGGAAGCAAGTCGTGGTGGAGCGCGTGGCCAAGCCCGCCGGCTTCCTCGCGACTCCCGCTGCGCCGGCTGCCCCGCCGGAGCCGGAGCAAAAGCCGGCGCCCGTGCGCCAGGCCGCGCCCGTGCCCCCGCCCAAAGACGAAGCCACGGCAGAAGCGCGCAAGTCGGTGCCACCGCCAAAGCCCCCGAGCGGCGCTCCGCGCAAGCAAGAAGACAGCCTCGCGGAAATGGCCGCCGCCGAGGACGACGTCGACAAGCTGATCCAAAACTCGCAGCGTCCTGCGCCCGAAGAAGAAGCGCGGCGCCGCGTGCTCGAGAAGCTCGCCGGCATCAGCCGCTTGCCCCCGCATCACGAAGCGCTGTCCACGCCCATCCTGCTCTCGATCGAGTCGATGTACGCCGAGCTGCTCAGCGCCTCGACCGACGAAGCGCGCGAGCTGTGCATCCGTGATTCGTTTCCGAACCCGGCGCAAATGTCGAGCGCGCTCTTGGCGCTGATCGAGCTGCTCGACCCGAGCATCGACATCAACGATCCCGTGATTCGCGATGCCGACGTGGACTCCCTGATCAAAGTCGTGTTGTTCGAAGAGCGGCACCGCTACGAGCAAGCGCACCCGTCCTTGCGCCCGCCGCCGTCCCCCTCGCCGCTGCCCCCGCCGATCGCGTCGCGCCGCAGCGGCGGTGGTGGTGCGCCGGGCTCGGCGGCTCCCCCGCCCCTGCCCCGCGCTGGCAGCATGCCGCCGCCCTTGCCGCCCCCCGGCGGTGAGAAGCGCGCGCGCTGATTCGAGAGCGCGCTCAGCGGTCGAAAGCCCGTCGGATTTTCCGGCGGGCTTTCGACTTTTGTGGGCGCTCGCACGAGCGCCATTGCACCTCGGT